>JBJEHA010000040.1:0-54415 GCA_051875605.1 Prevotella sp.
CAGGACGAAAATAGTTAACTAATTTTCTGGAAACAGTTAAGTGTTTCCCCCCTAACACTTAACTGATTTTTCCGTTTTGTGCAAAAAACCGACAATTCACACTTATTAACACGCAAATTATGTCAAAATCGTCTTTTTTAAAAGACCCCGAAAAATCAAAGTGTCAGAAAAACAGGCAAAACGGTGACAATGTGTAAAATTCGGCCAACTGCATTCACTCGCAGGAGAACACAACCGGAAAGTATCCGCATTAGATACTGATATTCAGCAAAATAGAGGGACATCGGAGTGCTGGTCCACCATCTACGATATGAAGTAATGTACCTTTTATACCATTTTATATTATACAGAACCGACAGCGCATACAACCCGGACGGGAAATGACAGAAGTGCTACAAAAACAAAATTACAGTATTAACGATAATTAACACAAAAATAGTAAAATAGATTTTATTTTTACTTAAATTTGCACCGTCACTGTACAAAAAACGGCTAAAATACATAAAAAACCGAACGTGACCTGAAGTGATTGCAGAGTGACAGATACTGCTATATTCTATTAACGACTAATTACTAACTCACTTATATTATTAATCAAAACAAAACAACTATGAAACAAATGAGGAAGATGTATTTCGCCACATTCATAGGCATCTTATTCGGCCTATTGTGTGGAGGGTCTTCAGTTCAGGCCCAGAATGTGAAAACCGTCTCCGGAACCGTTGTTGACGACATGGACGAACCGGTCATCAGTGCCACGGTGAAAGTAAAAGGTACGCAGACCGTTACCATTACCGACATGGACGGTAACTTCAAGATCTCTGCTCCAGAAGACGGGACACTCGTGATTACCTATCTGGGCTTTGCCCCACAGGAAGTGAATGTGGCCGATGTCAAAGGCGCACTCAACATCAAACTGCAACAGGAAAGCAACGAGCTGGACGAGCTGGTTGTGGTGGGTTACGGTGTGATGCGCAAATCCGACCTCACAGGTTCCGTGTCCAACACCAAAGGCAAGGACATCCTCAAGTCGCAGTCGTTCAACGCCCTTGAAGGCCTGAAAGGCAAGGCAGCCGGTGTGAACATCTTCAACAATACAGGCCAGCCGGGCGGTGAAATGCGCGTCATCATACGTGGTATCTCCACCATCAACGCCACCACCAGCCCGCTGTATGTGGTTGACGGTGTGGTGATGTCCGACTTCAACCTGCTCAACCCGAACGACATCGAGTCTATCGAGGTGCTGAAAGACGCCTCTGCCGCCGCCATCTACGGTGCACGCGGTGCCAACGGTGTGATCATGGTGACCACCAAGCGCGGAAATGCCGGAGAGGGCGTGAAAGTGTCCTACGACGGCTCTATCTCCGTGAGCAGCATGGCCCGCAAGATGGATGTGCTCAACGCCAAGGAATGGATGGCCGCCTTCAAGCAAGGTCTGGAGAACGCCAACCAGTTCCAGGGCAAGAACTTCACCACCGACCTCTCTGAAATCTTCGTGGACGAAAGGTTCTTCGATTCCAACGGCAACCCGCTCTACGATACCGACTGGCAGGACGAGGCTTCACGCACAGCCATCTCGCACAACCACCAGCTGAGCATACAGCGCGCAGGCAAGGACTCTTCAGTAGGCGCATTCATCAACTACACCGACCAGCAAGGTGTGCTGCTCAACTCCTACATGAAGCGTGTGAACGCCAAGCTGGCCTACGACGACAAGCCCACAGAATGGCTCTCTACAGCCGTGAACCTCCTGGTGAACCACTCATGGGGACAGAAGACCAGTGACAACCCCTATCACCAGGGCGCACTCCGCACCATGATCGAGCAGCTGCCGTTCCTCCCCGTGAAATACGACGGTGTATATACACAGAACAACATCGTGAAGACCAACCCCATTCTGAACGACAAGGACAACCCGAACAGCGGCACACAGAGCTTCTCGCCCGAGAACGTGGGTAACCCCGTGGAGCAGCTGAAGAACATCAAGAACATGCAGTACCGCACACAGGTGTTCGGAAACGCAGCACTCACCTTCCACCTGATGAAGGGACTTGACCTGAAGACACAGTTCGGTATAGACTACCACAACAACCGCAATGCCGGCTATACCCCGTTCCAGCCGCGTCCTATCCTGGACCACAGCTCCAACGGTTCGGCATCGGCCAGCAACTCCAACTCGTTCTACTGGCAGGAAGAGACCTATCTGACCTATATCACCGACATCCAGAAACACCACATCAACGCCATGGCCGGTGCATCCTGGCAGGCACGCAAGTACACCTACTTCAGCGCATCGCAGTCGAACTTCACAGACGACTTCTATGGCTACTACAATCTGGGTAAAGGCATCGACCGTCCGAGCGTAGGCAGCGACTTCGACAAGTGGGCCATGAACTCCTACTTCCTGCGCGTGGCCTATAACTACGACAACACCTATATGGCTACAGTGACCGGACGCTACGACGGTTCTTCCAAGTTCGGTGAGGACAACAAATATGCCTTCTTCCCCTCTGTAGGTCTGGGCTGGCTCGCTTCCAATGAAGAGTTCCTGCGCAACAACAAGACCATCAGCAAGCTGAAACTGCATACCTCTTTCGGTATGACCGGTAACTCCGAAATCGGAACCTACCGCTCACTGGCTTCCATCAGCCAGTCGTCCACCATCATCGGCGGAGGCCTGGTGACCACCACCTACCCCGGACGCATGGCCAACCCCAGCCTGAAATGGGAAAAGACCGCACAGTGGGACTTCGGATTCGAACTCGGCCTGTTCAACAACCGACTGAACTTCGATATCTCCTACTACTATAAATACACCTCTGACTTGCTCCTCGAGCGTCCTATCCCCCACTCTACAGGATTCTCCTCAATCATGGACAACATCGGTGAGGTATCCAACCGTGGTATCGACATCCTCATCAACGCCTACCCCATCCAGACAGCCGACTTCTCATGGCAGTCAACGCTGAACCTGGGCTTCAACAAGAACCGCGTGGAAAAACTCGACCAAAGCTCTTCTGTTGACCCCATCAGCGGCAAACGCCAGATCCTGCTCGACGGTTTCGTGGGCTATGACATGCTCATCCGCGAAGGCGAGTCACTGTCGTCCTTCTATGGCTACAAGCGTGCCGGCATCTACGACGGCAACCCCGCCAACTGGGATGCAGAAACCATGAACATTCCTTCCGTAGTAGGCGAGAAAGTGACCTACAAGCAGCGTCAGATCATCGGTAACGGTCTGCCCGACTGGATGGGGTCGTTCGTGAACACCTTCAGCTACAAGAACTTCGACCTCACGGTTGACTTCCAGTTCTCTATCGGTGCTGACATCATGCAGGAATACTATCACTCCACAGTAGGCCGTTTCCTGACCAACGGACTTGACTGCGTATATGACAACGCATGGCATCCGACCCTCAACCCCAACGGCAACGAACAGGCTCTCCGTCTGGCCAACTTCGGACAGGGCTCTAACCCGAACGCCGATGACGACTGGGTATGCGACGGATCGTACCTGCGCTGCAACATGATACAGCTCGGCTATACCTTCGACACCAAGCTCGTGAAGAAGATCGGACTCTCATCGCTCCGCGTATATGCCAACGCCAATAACCTGTTCCTGATCTGCTCCGATGACTACAAGGGCTACGATCCTGACAACTCGACACGTCTGGGCGACAACAACTGGGGTACCAACCGCCAGTTCTTCTCCTATCCGCGTGCAAGAACATTCACCTTCGGTGTGAACGTAGCTTTCTAACATTCAACGACTATTGATTGAAGCATAATAGAAAAGAGAACAAAAACAAATGAAAAATATGAAAAAATCAGTATATCTGTTCATGGTAGGTGCGATGGCCACCGCATTTACCCTGACATCGTGTGACAGCTTCCTCGAGGAGAAGCCCGAAGACATGAAAACCCAGAACCAGAACTGGCAGAAACCTGCCGATGCACTGACTGGTGTAAACGCAACCTACAACGCTGGAGCACCTGCCCTGCACAACATGGACATCAGCGGCGGATGGACACCAAAGGCCACCATGTGGGACGGCATCATCTCCGGACTATTCGTGGACCGCAAGAAAGACCGTAACTTCACCAGCGCAGCTGAAGGGTGTACTTTCACACTCGAGGCATTCACCAACCAGGCACAGTCTATCTGGGACCAGCTCTATTCCGGTATAGCCAAAGCCAACGACGTGATTGCCAATGTACCCAAGATGACCAATGTGCTCTCACAGTCAGAAATAGACAACTATGTGGCACAGGCCAAGTTCTTCCGCGCACTCAACTACTTCACACTGGTCAAGGAATTCGGCGATGTGCCCTATATCGACCAACCCTACACCAGCACCAACGACATGTACAAAGAGCGCCTGGCAACAGCTGAAATCTACAAGAACATAGAGGCTGAACTGCTCGGCATCATCAATGGAAACGCACTGCCCAACACGACCTTCTACAAGAACAAAGGACGTGTGACAAAATCAATGGCACAGACTCTTCTGGCGCAGGTTTATCTGCAGTGGGCTGGTGCTCCTGTAAACGGTGGAAATGAATACTATACCAAAGCCGCCAACATGGCCAAGCAGGTCATCAGCGGCCCTCACCAGCTGGAACAGCCCAACGGCAGCAGCGACGACTTGAAATCTGCATTCAACACCATCAAGACCAGCAAGTCTTCTGACGAAATCATCTACGCAAAAGAGTACGACTACACAAACAGCAGCATCGGCAGTTCTTATCACAACCGCTCTGTGACGACAGAAGTAACACAATGGAAGAATTCCACAGGAGGTTCCGTGTTCAAGACCACCGTTGTTGACAACATGTATCTGCCCTGCGATATGATCATCAACAGCTATGCTCCGGAAGATATCCGTGGACATGAGAAGCAGTTCTTCTTCAGCGAATATACGGATGCAAGTGGAGTACGCCACACCATGAGCACAGTGGGCAACTGGGCATGGTTTGATGAGACTGCTATGGTCAACGGAACAGGAAGCGACCTCAATATTCCTATCATGCGCTATTCTGAGGTGCTCCTCATCGCAGCTGAGGGTCTGGCACGTACAAACGACGAGCCTAACGCCAGGAAATACCTCAATGAAGTACGTAAGCGCGCAGGTCTGGCAGACGAGACAGCTTCAGGCAATGACCTGATCCAGGCCATCCTTACAGAACGTCTCCACGAATTCCCGCTGGAGTTCAAGGTATGGGACGATATCCGCCGTACACGACTCTATCCGCAGGAAAGCACCATAGGCAAACTTAACTGGGTGGCACTGGCTTCTGCAAAAATACAGAACAAGCCGGCCGGTCAGGTGAAGGAAGGTGCACTGCCGGAGTACGTCCTTCTTTGGCCCATCCCGCAGGATGAACTTGGTCGCAATGGTGCACTCACGCCCAATGCCGGATGGAAATAATCTACAGAACCCAGCTGCCAGATAATCAGGCATGATGGATATAAGCAAAAAGCGTCCGCATCCTAAAATGGGAGCGGACGCTTTCCGTTTACAGCTAACGATGGTTTACACGGGGAACATTTCAGAATTCTCCTTACCGGCTCTCAGCCACCCCTGCACCCAACAAACGGTCTCTTTTCCATCAGGACCTTTGTACATTCAGCTTTTTTCTATAGATTTGCAAATAAAAAGACATGATTATCCGTATTGAAAGGTTTGTGACGCATGTATCTGGTGGACTTATAGTACTTCTTTTCACGGTTTCCTGCCACAAGAATCTTGAAGAAAGGGCAGAACGTGAGGCACGACAGTATACAGAACAATGCTGTCCGACTCCAATAGTCAACTTCACACGCACGGACAGCGTGGTTTTTGACCGTTCCACACGAACATACCATTATTTCTGTTCTGTATCTGGACGCATGGATAATGCTGCTGTCATAAAGGCGAATCAGAATTCTATCATGAACAGTCTTAGAGAAAGCATCATCCAGGACACAAGCATCAAAGCCTATAAAGATGCTGGATTCCGGTTTGCATACACACTTCATTCTACATTACAACCAGACAGCGTTTATTTCCATGCCGAATTCGGCCCAAAGGATTATCAGTAAAAATTCGGAGGATAATCAGCAGAATCGATATAAAAAGAAAAGAGAACTCTACACACCCTCTTCGGGCTGGATAAAGCTCTCTTTTTATTGGAATATAAAATCCTACATCCAATACATATCAAGGCATATCATTTCATCTTATCAGAAACAATAGCCATCTAATAATCCAACGTTCTGGATATGATTGACTGTACCCTACAATCCCCTTCCATGGCAGTTCTTGAACTTCTTGCCACTTCCGCACGGACAGGGGTCATTGCGTCCAGGAAGTTTTTCCTTGATTACCGGAGATGTTGGACGGGCAGCCTGTGGACGAGTATCATGATTAGCAGCAGCCTGTGCCTGAGTTTCCGGATCGTTCTTCGTTTCCTGATAACGCTGTGAGTGTTGTTCTGGAGCAGCCTCCTGCAATTGCTGTGGAGCCTGTGGAATCTGCCCACGTGTGAGTGTAGAACAAATGCGGTTGTTCATATCATCAACCATAGAATCAAACAGTTTCGCGCTTTCAAGCTTAAAAATAAGCAGCGGATCCTTTTGTTCGTAAGACGCATTCTGCACACTATGGCGCAATTCATCAAGCTGGCGTAAATTTTCTTTCCAGCACTCGTCTATAGCCCCAAGCATGATTACACGCTCAAACTGCCTGACAACCTCACGAGCTTCAGTCTGATAAGCAGTCTGGAGATTACATGGGATATTATATATACGTTTTCCGTCAGTTATTGGCACCATAATACGTTCATATAACTGTCCTTGATTCTCGCTGACATCTTTAATCACTGGCCATGCGACAGACTGTATACGCTCAGTTCTACGCTTAAAGGATTCCATTGCAGCCTGGAATGCTAACTCCTGTAATTCCGGCATAGGCATTTCCACGAACTGGCTCTCTGTAAATGGACATTCCATAGCAAGAATCTTGAGGAACTGCTCACGACATCCAGGATAATCATTACGTTCAATGATTGTAACAGTACGATCCCAAATCGTATTGGCGATATCCATACCAATACGCTCACCCATCAGAGCATGATGACGTTTCTCGTAAATAACAGTTCTCTGTTTATTCATCACATCATCATACTCCAGAAGATGTTTACGGATACCGAAATTGTTTTCTTCCACTTTCTTCTGGGCACGCTCAATATGACGTGTAATCATAGGACTTTCAATACGTTCTCCTTCCTTGAATCCAAGACGATCCATAACGGCAGAAATGCGTTCAGAACCAAAAAGACGCATGAGTTTATCTTCAAGGGAAACATAGAAAACAGAACTACCTGGATCGCCCTGACGACCAGCACGACCTCTCAACTGTCTGTCCACCCGTCGGCTTTCATGTCTTTCTGTACCAATAATAGCCAAACCACCAGCTTGTTTTACCTGATCAGAAAGCTTAATATCAGTACCACGCCCTGCCATATTGGTGGCAATAGTAACAGCCCCAAGTAAACGCTCCTCCTGTTCGATTTCTATAAGCTGCGGTTCAGGACGTTTTTTCTTTTCAGCCTCAGCAATTGCCGCGGCATCTACACTTTCCTTATAACGCAATGCCGACGGTTTGTCACAGAAAAAGTGACCATCAGACGTTTTCCATGCAGTCCCCATAGAACTCTGTCCCGCAAGAGCAACAATATCAGCCTCTTTCTGATGAAGCTTGGCATTGAGCACTTGATGTGGTATCTTGCGCATGGTAAGCATCTTTGAAAGAAGTTCAGAAATCTCCACAGATGTTGTTCCCACTAGTGTTGGTCTTCCTGCACAACGCATATCAACAATTTCATCTATGACTGCTGCATATTTCTCACGCGCCGTTTTATAGACACGGTCATCAAGATCTTTCCTGATAACCGGTTTATTCGTCGGAATCTCGACAACATCAAGTTTATAAATATCCCAAAATTCACCAGCCTCTGTAGATGCCGTACCTGTCATACCAGACAATTTATGGTACATACGGAAATAGTTCTGCAAGGTGATTGTCGCAAAAGTCTGTGTCGCTGCTTCTACTTTAACGTGTTCTTTTGCCTCCACAGCCTGGTGAAGTCCATCACTCCATCGACGCCCTTCCATAATGCGTCCAGTCTGCTCATCAACAATTTTCACTTCACCATTGATGACTACATATTCGTCATCCTTGTTAAACATACAATATGCTTTCAACAATTGCTGAAGAGTATGTACACGCTCACTCTGAACAGCATAATGATTCAGTAATTCATCTTTTTTATCAAGCCGCTGTTCCTCATTAAGATCTTTCTGAGTTTCCAGTTCTGATAACTGCGATGTAATATCCGGCAAAACAAAAAGATCACTATTTCCTGTCTGTCTTGCCAACCATTCTGTACCCTTATCTGTAAGATCGCATGAATTTAACTTCTCATCCACAACAAAATACAATGGTTCAACAGCCAACGGCATTCGACGGTTGTTATTTTCCATATAGTATTCCTCTGTCTTGAGCATACCCGTCTTTATACCTTCCTCCGACAGGTATTTAATCAACGGTTTATTCTTAGGCAATGCCTTATGTGAACGGAAAAGCGCCAGAAATCCTTCTTCTGTCAATTTCTGATTGCCAGTTTCCTGGCCTTCTACAATTTTCTGTTTAGCTTCAGCAAGTAACTGTGTTGCCAATTTGCGCTGTACATCAACAAGACGCTCTACAAGCGGCTGATACTCTTCAAACATCTGGTCATCACCTTTGGGAACAGGACCGGAAATAATAAGAGGGGTACGCGCATCATCAATAAGCACAGAGTCAACCTCATCAACTATTGCATAATTATGTGCACGCTGAACAAGGTCAGCTGGTGAAATTGCCATATTATCACGCAAATAGTCAAAACCGAACTCATTATTTGTTCCAAAAGTAATATCAGCCTGATACGCCTTACGACGCTCAGGCGAATTAGGACGATGCTTATCTATACAATCAACAGACAACCCATTGAACATATATAATGGGCCCATCCACTCCGAGTCACGTTTTGCAAGATAATCATTTACTGTTACGACATGAACACCATTTCCTGTCAAAGCGTTCAAAAACACCGGCAAAGTAGCTACAAGGGTTTTACCTTCTCCAGTAGCCATTTCTGCAATTTTACCTTGATGGAGAGCAATTCCTCCGAAAAGCTGTACATCATAATGTACCATTTCCCACTTGAGGTCATTTCCTCCCGCAGTCCAATGATTTCGATAGACAGCTTTGTCATCCCTAATAAAAATAAAATCATTTTTAGGGTCTGCAGCCAATTCTCTATCAAAATCTGTTGCCGAAACAACAGTTTCTTCGTTTTCTGCAAAACGCCTTGCAGTATCTTTGACAATACTAAATGCAACTGGCATGACTTCACTTAGAGCACCCTCATAAATGGAGAGAACCTCTTTCTCTAATTTATCAATTTCCCGGAAAATCGTTTCTCGTTCATCAATAGGAGTATTCTCAATTGTTTCCTTCAGTAATTTGATTTTCTCCTTTTGCTGATTCGCAGAATCCTGAACGTATTTCCGAATTTCTCTGGTCTTTGCCCTAAGTTCATCATTTGAAAGTTTGCGAATCTCAGGATAGACTGCCTTAACCGATTCTACAAGAGGCTGAATTAATTTCATATCGCGTGTGGACTTGTTGCCAAACAACGCCTGTAAAAACTTATTGATATTCATATATAATATGATTTGTTTCTGCTAAATAATATAATATTCACTCTGAGCGATACTCCCATCAAACCATTATGGCAATGGTTCTGCAGGACAGGCATTAGGAGCCCTAATTCGTATTGCCTTTGCTATAGTCGGTGCAATACAATCAACAGCGACAGGAGTCGTTATGCGCCCACACTCAACATTCGCTCCATAAAAAATAATGGGAAAAGGCACGAATGATGTCCGACACATATATTGTTCACCTGTATCTTCATTGAATAAATTCCATCCCGGAGCCACTTCTATCAGCAGATCTCCACTAACAGACGGATTATATGGACTAGTATGAACACCCCTGACACCAGAATTCAGGATTAACAATTCCTGGGATCTGGAAATAACATCCGACAAACTTATATGTCGCTGTTCTATCAGTTTGCGATTAAGATATATCTGATTATGATAGCATGTTTCAACATATTGACCCTGACCATAAATGGCTACAAGATACATATTCAGTAAATTCGCTGTACGATTAATGTAAAACGTACCTGTAGGTATTCGGAATTTGCTGTAATCTACAGTTTTTGAATCTGTAGCCCCCGTACTAGTCAAAACGAATAACACTTTTTCTTTTCCTACATTCTCCTCAACTTTTTCAACCAATTCTGCCAATATTTTGTCAAGTTGCAGATAAACATTCTCCATTTCCGAATGTCCCTCATCCTGTTCATTAACCGTAGCAGAAAGCACAATCGACATCATATCAGTGGCATCGTCACGACCCATTGCATGGTTGGTTATGCAATTGATAGCCAAATTCACCACGCTTTCATTACCCAAACTACCACCTTGTAAGACATTATAGGCCTTAATATACCGAAAAGATGTTTCTGGATAATAACCAGACGTTGTCCAATTTCCTGTTTGAGAATTCTTCCAAAAAGCACCATCAGCAGCATGCCCTCCTAAAAGAACAGCAGCATCTTTTTCTGTTGCAATAGCATATACTATTGCAGAACCATTTGTTGCCACCTTTAATTCATCTCCAATAGTAGATGTACTCATTTTCTGCGGAGATGTCCCTGCTTTTTCATCATCTGTACACCCTACAGTACGTAAAGTATTTCTATCTAACCACTGAGCACCAACTATGTCGTTATAAAACGGAGTTGTTCCTGTCACAATTGATGCGATAGCCGATGCATGGTCAACTGGAGAGAATGAATATCTAGCGGCTTCATAGACACGACCTTCCTGAAGTAGTTTCCTAAACCCTTTTTCTGTATATAAAGGTGAATAATGTTCTATATAATCCGTTCGAAGTTGATCTATAATAATATTAACGACCAATCGAGGAGCTGGCTGAAGTGTTTGTCCGCATACAGGAGTCACACAAACTATACCTAATAGAAAAGCAGAAATATATTTATTCATTGCTTCCTAACATGAAATTGGAGAATCATAAACGAATATCTGAACAGCAAAGATAGTGCCAAAAATACCATGCCTTCAGCATATACCTGAAACATTCGGCAAAAGACACACAGAATCAACAAAAAAGCATAAACCGGAATCCACCAATGCAGAACACGTCTTCGCATATTCCTTATACTAACATATCCCCAAATAAGATTTAATGGATTGAGCATAAGAATTTGCAGATTAGAATTAACTGCAGGATGTTGAGAAAATAACATCATAAAAAGAATTGTTCCTGCCAATCCGGTTGCCCCCAAAACGACGGCATCAAGTCCATAAAAAATTTTTCCCGCTCTAATATCTATTAAAGAACACAAAAGAATTACAAGTCCTATTGTGATGAATAGCGTAAACGGAGTAAAATAAGAATCATTGTCACGACTTATAGGAACAGGAGGAGATAGCCACTTTGCATAAGAGACCAAAGGTCTTCTTGTTCCATTATGATCAACAACCGTTGCTTCTGAAAAATCATGACATAATCTATCTGGCAAAAATTGTTGGTCCTTAAAACTAGTTGCCCTATCTGCTGCTATACCAAGTAACAAATCATTGCCCAATCTAGCCCAACGATTATTCTCATTATATAAATGAATCAATTCCCGATGAGAAGGATATTGCATCATCAATGAATCGTAGCACACTTTTCCGTTTACATTATTTATTAAAATATCACGTGCACGCGTAGTACAATTGTCATAAAAATAATTATACCTGTATGTTCGATTTTCCTGTTTGTAGTTTTCCATTATAGCCATTAAAATAGCTGCTTTATCCGTTTCTGTCAAATTCAATACTTGTTGAAATATACGACTGCCTGTTTGAGTATAATGACTAAAAAAAGAATCAAAATTCTCCATACCCATCTCATAGTCTGTCAATCCTGCCATAAAACGGAAAATGAAAAAAGGTTTATCAAAAGAAAAAAGACCATAATTGACCACAATGTCAATGCCATCACATGGATCTTCAATTCTTATAGCTGTATGTCCATATAAACTATAGATTTTTTGTCGAGGCTGGCATGTAAGAAGGCTTATTTGCACAGAATCCGCCCGTAGTCCAAGTTCCTTCCTCATTTCATACTGTGCATACAATCCATTTGTTAACAACAGAAAAAACAGAAGCGCCAAACAACGGAAAAAGTATTTAAAATGTTTCACGATGCAAAAATAACTTATATTTCCCATTTATCGTGTCAATATTTCATTTTTTTTCGATAATTTTGCACAGAATTCAAAATCATTTAAGCATGGCTACCTTTAAAATAGCATGTAAAAAAATCTGTTTAAGACGATGAAACGTTTTTTTGTTGTGATATTCGCAAGCTGTATAACATTGAATATTTATTCACAAAGCGGAACCAACTCTCCATACAGTCATTATGGATTGGGTATTTTGAATGACCAGTCAAATGGTTTTAGCCGAGGAATGAATGGCTTAGGTATAGGATTTCATGAACACAATCATGTTAATGTATTAAACCCTGCATCCTATTCTGAGATAGACTCCTTGAGTTTCATTTTCGACATGGGGCTATCTGGTCAAATCACAAATTTCGAAGAAAATGGCCGTAAGCTCAACGCTAACAATTCAAATTTTGAGTATGCCGTAGCAGGTTTAAGGGCAGCACGCCATTTGGGAGTAAGTTTTGGCATACTCCCCTATTCTAACGTTGGCTATAATTATGCTACGACTCAAAAAATCAACTCAAATATTTCAACAACAAGCGACACAAAATATACAAACACTCATTCTGGTAGTGGTGGTTTTCACCAGGTTTTTTTAGGTATGGGATGGCAACCTATTAAAGGTTTTGCTGTTGGAGCAAACATTTCCTATTTTTGGGGAAGCTATGATAAATCCCTCGTAAACAGCTATTCAGATTCATACGTCAATACATTATCAAAATTTTATTCTGTAACCGTCAACAACTATAAGTTGGATCTGGGATTACAATATACAACTGCATTATCAAAAAAAGATGAATTGACGATAGGATTTACTTATGGACATGGACATAAATTAGGATCGGATCCTGAATGTAAGACAATATCTACAAATTCTCAAACAGGAGTCTCAGACACGGCAACTTACGTTGCCAAAGATGGTTTAGAACTGCCTACATCTTATGGAGCCGGATTAATGTGGAATCACCGTGAAAAATGGAAAATAGGTATAGACTATACATTTCAGAAATGGTCTTCTGTAAGCTACCCTGTATATGAAGTTGTCAATGAGATTCCTGCATACACCATTTCGAAAGAAATGTTTAACGATAGACACAAGATAACATTTGGAGGGGAATTTTGTCCAAACGAAAAAGGACGCGGTTTCTTCCAGCGCATCCATTATCGTGCAGGAGCAGCCTATACGACTCCTTATCTAAAAATAAACGGCATAGACGGTCCAAAAGAATATAGTGTAAGTGCAGGATTTGGCATTCCTATTATAAACACCTATAACAACCGTTCTTTATTAAATATTTCTGCACAATGGACTTGCCAAGACTCCAAAACATTCATTAAAGAAAATACATTCCGAATTAACATTGGACTTACATTCAATGAACGTTGGTTCGCAAAATGGAAGATGCAATAAGATTAGCATTAGTTATCAAGAAATGAAAAAAAAAATCTTTCTTGCTTATTTTCTAATCATTGTAGTTCTTGCATCATGCGAGAAACAGAAAGAGCATACCGCTTCAGCCATATATGAGAGGGACTCTGTTTCCATGATGACAAGTTACGGTGTAAACACATTGATATCAGACTCTGGAGTCATCAAATACAGGATTGTGACGGAACTATGGGAAGTTAACACTATAAAACAACCTACACGATGGATATTTGAAAAAGGCATTTTTTTTGAGCAGTTCGACGAGAAATTTCATATTCAATCATATATTCAATGTGATACAGCTTATTATTTTGACCAACACCGTTTATGGGAACTTAGAGGACGTGTTTGCGTTCTGTCTAATGATGGTTTGAAATTTTATAGTGAACAGTTGTATTGGAACCAAAACAAACACGAATTATATTCCAATGTTTACTCACGACTAATTACTCCCGAAAGGACACTTGAAGGTAGCTATTTCAGGAGCAATGAGCAAATGACAAAATATTATGTATCTAACAGTAAAGGCTCATTTGAGAAGAATGACTTCACAAGCAAACCCGATACGACCCAAATCCCTATCGACACCATAAAGCCAAACATACGCCCACAAAGCAAGCCACAGCCCAAGACAAACAACAGTCTGGACGTGCCACGAACCGCTATCCAACCAAAAGTACCCTGATTTACGAAAATACAAATTATCATATATAAAATTGGAAAAAGAATTACCTCTTATCTTCAGCATTTTAGTTACAATGATCCTTTCCGCGTTTTTTTCTGGAATGGAAATAGCTTTTGTATCTAGCAATAGAATGCTTGCAGAACTGGAAAAAGACAAGCATAGTTTCTCCCAACGTCTTCTATCCTTGTTTTACCATCATCCCAACGGATTTGTAAGCACAATGTTAGTGGGCAACAACATTGTACTTGTTGTGTATGGCATACTTATTGCAAGGCTTTTTGACAAAACCTTCTTTTCGGGAATGGATGCTGCATTCACTGTTCCCGCAGACACAATACTTTCTACACTCATTGTCTTGTTTACAGGAGAGTTCCTACCTAAAACTCTATTCAAAAACAATGCAAACAGATTATTGACAGTATTTTCTCTACCTGCATATTTCTTTTATGTCATATTATGGCCTATCAGTAAATCTTCAACTTTTATGTCAAAAAATCTGTTGAAGCTCATTGGTATAAAAATGAACTCCAAAACAGATGACGAGGGATTTTCCAAAGTAGATTTGGACTATCTTGTACAAACCAGCATTGAAAATGCGGAAAATGAAGACGAAATAGAAGATGAAGTCAAGATATTTCAGAATGCACTTGATTTTTCTGATACGAAGGTGCGTGACTGCATGGTTCCACGTACTGAAATAAATGCAATCGACATCATCGATTCCGATGTATCCGAACTCAAACAGAAGTTCATTGAAAGTGGCAATTCAAAAATCATTGTATATCAAGACGATATTGATCACGTTGTTGGTTATATTCATAGTTCCGAGATGTTTAGGAATCAAGACAACTGGAAACAGGCAGTTTGCAATATGCCATTCGTTCCAGAAACTATGACTGCAAGAAAACTTATGCACATATTCCTGCAACAGAAAAAGAGTCTTGCCATTGTTGTTGATGAATTTGGAGGAACAAGTGGAATCGTATCTCTTGAAGACATTGTTGAAGAAATTTTCGGTGATATTGAAGATGAACATGATAGCTCAAAATACGTAGCTAAACAGAATGAGGATGGGACATACCTACTTTCTGCACGACTTGAAATTGATAAAGTAAATGAAATGTTTGATTTGGATTTGCCAGAAAGTGATGAATATATGACATTGGGTGGATTAATCTTACACGAATATCAAAGTTTTCCGAAACTGAATGAAATAGTCAAGATTGGAAAATTTGAATTCAGAATTATCAAGAATACTATGACAAAGATTGAACTTGTCAAGCTAAAAGTTGTCTTCTAAAACACTTTTTGGATAAAAAATATCTCTGTTTGATAATTATTTAGTATTTTTGTGCGCTTTTTGCAAAAAGGGGAAAGCAGATTACAGCCATGAACACATCATGGTTTAATATATCACAAAAAAGGAAAGAAATAAAACAAATAAACAATTTAAAGTAATGGCAGCATTAGGAAAAATCAGAAGCAAAGGCATGATCCTGATTTGCATCATTGGATTAGGCCTTTTTGCATTTATTGCCGAAGAGGCATTCCGTTCTTGCGAGTCGTCTCGCAATGACCAACGACAGCAAGTCGGAGAAGTGTTAGGGAAAAAGATTAATGTACAGGAGTTCCAAAAACTTGTTGATGAGTACACAGAAGTCATCAAAATGCAACAGGGACAGGAAAGCCTTAGCGAGGACCAGCTCAATCGCATCAAAGACATGGCCTGGAATACTTTTGTCCAGAATACCATTATTGAGCATGAAACCGCAGAATTAGGTCTCACTGTAACAGACGCCGAAATGCAGAATATTCTGACCAAAGGAACGAACCCCATGCTTATGCAGACACCTTTCGTCAATCAGGAAACGGGTCGTTTTGATGCCAATGTCCTGAAAAAATTCCTCGCTGACTATAAGGCTCAGAAAGCAAGTAATCCTCAAATTGCCCAACAATACGAAACAGTTTATCGCTACTGGAATTTTGTTGAAAAATCACTCAGGAACCAGATTCTGGTTCAGAAATATCAGAGTCTTTTCTCCAACTGTCTTTTGTCAAACAAAATTGAGGCTGAAATGGCCTTCAAGGCTGAGAATGAAGAAACTCAGGCTGAAGTTGCATCTTTCCCCTACAGTTCTATTGACGATAATAAAATACAGGTGAGCGAATCAGACCTCAAGAAAAAATATGATGAGCTCAAAGCTCGCTATAAACAATATGTAGAAAGCCGTGACGTAAAATACGTTGACATTACTGTTGAGGCTTCTGCAAAAGACCGTGCAGAGCTCCAGAAACAGTTTGTAGAATTTGGCAAGAACCTTGCAGAAGCAGAAGATCCTACAGAAGCTGTACGCAAATCCACCTCACTGATTCCATATCTTGGGATTCCAGTTGGTAAAGATGCCTATCCTTATGACATTGCTCAAAAACTCGACTCTATGGCTATTGGCGCTACAAGCGCTACAATAGAGAGCAAGATTGACAATACACTCAACGTCTTCAAGCTTGTTTCCAAGCAACAATTACCAGACTCCATTCAATTCCGCCTCATCCACGTTGGTGGGAATGACCTGGCAGAAGCCCGTAATCGTGCAGATTCAATCTTTACAGCCCTGCAAGCTGGTGCAGACTTTGAAGCTATAGCAAAAAAGTACGGACAGACTGGAGAAAAGAACTGGATTACGACCAAACAGTATCAAGGTGCTCCCTCCATGGATAATGACACCAAAACGTATATCCAGAATCTGAATACACTTTCTTTGAATGAGACAAAAAATCTTGCACTGTCCCAGAGCAACATGATTCTCCAAGTGACTGACCGTCGCGCTATGGTCAACAAATATGTTGCTGCTGTTATTAAGAAGCGCATTGATTTCTCTCGTGACACCTATTCAGCAGCATACAACAAATTCAGCTCGTTCGTTAGTGCCAACCAGACCTTGGATGATATCGTAAAGAACGCCCAGAAGAGTGGTTACAAGGTTCTTGAAAGAACTGACATCACAACGGCTGAACACACTTTGGCAGGTATCCGTGGCACACGCGATGCCCTTAAGTGGCTGTTCGAGGCCAAAGAAGGTAGTGTTTCTCCCCTTTATGAATGTGGCGAGAACAACCACCTACTTGTTGTTGCCTTGAATAAGATCAACCCGATCGGTTACCGTTCACTGAATGACGAAAGTGTAAAAGATTTCATCAAGGCTGAAGTAATCAAGGAGAAAAAGGCTGAACAATTAATGGAAAAAGCCAAGGGAATAAAAGATATGGCTGCTGCCAAGTCAAAAGGTGCTACAGTAACCACAATCAACCAGATTACCTTCTCTTCTCCTGCCTTTATTGCCTCTACTGGCGCAACAGAACCAGCTCTTAGCGGTGCTATGACCGCAGCAGGGAAAGGCACATTCTCCAAAACAGCAGTCAAAGGCCAATCAGGTGTTTATCTCTACAAGGTGCTTAACAAGACAAAGCGTCCTGGGAAGTTCGACCAAAAAGCCATGGAGAAGAGACTTCACCAGAAGTCCCTGCAATATGCCGGAAACTTCATGAATGAACTTTATTTCAAGGCTAAGGTTGTTGACAACCGCTATCTGTTCTTCTAACAGGAAAGGACCATTCCCAAAACATATCACCTCCTGAACAGTTCCGGCTGTTCAGGAGGTTTTCTATTATCCGGTTTCTGATTGTCACCAGTTTCCTTACATTTCCGTTTCTGTCAAGACCTGATTATAATCCCATGTGCAGATTTCCCATATTCATTTGGACACAAACAAAAAAGCTGTACACATTTCTGCATACAGCCTTTGTATCAATAATAGTAAAGCGGTTCAATAATTATCGTCATCCTCGCTGACATCCTCTGCTTCCAGATTCAGGTCATCGGGGTCTGTTTCAAAAGTTGTGCGGTAACTTTCCTCTGTCAGTTTATCCTCATCATACGAGTCATCGTCATCATCATTGAAACCATCCTCACCTGTCTCATCATCCATCAAGTCACCTCCCTCAAGTTCCTCGACCGACTCGTCAAATTCCATTTTCCGTACTACTTTTTCCATTTCCGGTTTGGCTTTTGCAAAGATGGCCTCTACCCATGTTCCTTTTTCTATTTCCAGGACTTCAAAGCCATCATTCACCTTTTTCTCATACATGCCACCTGCCTTATGCAGTCTGTCCTTTGGCAACGTCGTTGTGCTGATGTCAAACCCAGTTTCAATAATATCCCTGATACTTTGTGAAAGCGATTCCCATCCTCCGCCGAAATTCCTGTCGAGCACTTCTATCAGCTTAGCGGCAGTAATATGGCGGATATTTTCATAAGTCAGGTCTGTGACTCTCGAAATAGGCTTTTTCTTAAAAGCCCATTTTGTCCTGCTATTCTCATCTATGCGTATTGTGCCGACCTTGAATCCTCTTTCCTCATATTTTCTGAGGATTTCAGGCCTGTCTATTTTCACTTCTTCTATTTCGAACGCGCTACGTATAATATCTGTATAGTGCCGCATATTGTCCTTCAGGTCAGCCTCTTTCTCTGCTGCCTCCCACATGCGGAAGATGTCGTTCTCCTGAATATCCCACACATTGCTTTTCGTGAGTGTCTTAAGGGTTAGAATCTTTTGTTGCTTCATAAGTCTTACTTATTGTTTGTTATCTCGATCGTTTAAGAAATTTGTTTTCATTCTGATGTTCCTGAGTGCCTCCATGGAAATGTCTGACGTGATGGTACACTGGCCGGAAGCAGCCTTTTGCATGATTTCTCCCAAAGGTCCTATAATTGCGCTGTGTCCGTTATAGTCTGCATTGGGATCCTTTCCTGTACGGTTGCATGCCACCATATAACATTGGTTTTCTATGGCTCTCGCTCTTGTCAGTATATCCCATGCCCCGATACGCGTTTCCGGCCAGTTGGCCGACAAGATGATGGCATCGTAGTCATCGTTGAATCTTGACCATATAGGGAATCTCAAGTCATAGCACACCAGCAACAGGAATCTCCATCCCTTCCAGAGAACCACCTTCCGGCTGTTTCCCGGGACGAAGAACCGGTTTTCTCCACCCCATGCAAAAAGATGACGTTTGTCGTATGTTTCCATAGAAGAGTCAGGCCTGACGAAATACATACGGTTGGCATATCCGCCTGTTCCGCCATGAACTTTTTTTACCAGACTTCCACAGATGGCAGCCTTTGTCCTGCACGCTGTCTCCTGCATCCATCTTACATCATCTTCCCAATCATGCCCTGTGCACTGTTCCGGATTGTCCATGAACCCGGAACTCCACATTTCCGGCAATACGTAGAGGTCGCTTCCTGGAGCTGAACAGATGAGTTCACTGGCTTTCAAGGCATTAGCCTTGGGCGAAGCCCAGTCTGTATCTGTCTGGAGAATGGTTATCTTCATACCGTCTCTAAGTGGCGCTGCAAAAGTAAGGACTTTACTCCTAATTCACAAGTTTTTCATATAGAAATTTTGTTCATATCGCATATTATTCATAATTTTGCGCCATTATGACAAAACCTTTGGCGGAAAGGATGCGGCCCTGTACGCTTGACGATTATGTAGGGCAAAAGCATCTGGTTGGTGAGGGTGCTGTCTTGCGCAGGATGATTGAAGCAGGACGCATTTCCTCATTTATATTATGGGGGCCTCCGGGCGTAGGAAAAACCACGCTGGCGCAGATTATAGCCGGACGGCTTAATGTACCTTTCTACACGCTCAGTGCCGTCACCAGTGGTGTGAAAGACGTGCGCGATGTCATCGACCGTGCCATAAAAGGCCGTTTCTTCAATTCCCCCTCTCCCATTCTTTTCATTGACGAGATCCACCGTTTCAGCAAGTCGCAGCAGGATTCCCTGCTCGGTGCGGTGGAACGCGGTGTGGTCACGCTCATTGGCGCGACCACCGAGAACCCGTCGTTCGAGGTCATCCGCCCCTTGCTCTCACGCTGCCAGATCTATGTACTCCAGCCGCTGGAGAAGTCCGACCTGCTCGAACTTCTTGACCGCGCACTTTCCACAGACCCTGAAATGCGGAAACGCAATGTCACGCTGAAGGAGACCGGAGCCCTCCTGCGCTATAGCGGAGGTGATGCCCGAAAGCTGCTGAACATACTGGAACTTGTGACCGACGGAGCGGGAGACGAAGGCATAGTCATCGATGACGGACTGGTAGGGAACAGACTGCAGCAGAATCCCTTGGCATACGACAAGGACGGAGAAATGCACTATGACATAGTGTCAGCCTTCATCAAAAGCATACGGGGAAGCGACCCTGATGCCGCACTCTACTGGATGGCGCGCATGATTGAAGGCGGCGAGGATCCCAAATTCATCGCACGGCGACTGGTCATCAGCGCGGCAGAAGACATCGGCCTGGCCAATCCGAACGCACTGCTGCTGGCCAATGCCGCTTTTGACGCCGTCACGAAAATAGGCTGGCCAGAAGGGCGCATTCCCCTGGCCGAGGCGGCGGTGTACCTGGCGGCAAGTCCGAAAAGCAATTCGGCATACATGGGCATAGGCGAGGCACTTTCCGCTGTGAAGCAGACCGGCAATCTTCCCGTGCCGCTTCATTTGCGCAACGCCCCAACCACACTGATGAAGGACCTGGGCTACAGCGATGGCTACAAGTATTCCCACGACTATCCGGGCCATTTCACAGAACAGCAATACATGCCCGACGGGCTGCAAGGCCACCGGATATGGCATGCCCAGCATTCCCCCTCAGAAGAAAAGCTCTACCAGTGGATGGTGCAGTGCTGGGGCGACCGCTTCAAAGACCAATGACCACACCGCTTCACCCGTCCAGGCGGCCTTCGGCACATTCCGCCAGAGGCCAGCAAGGACTTCATGTATAAAAACCAAACAGATAAGAAATATGAAAACAGTAGTTTTGGACGGACATGGCGCCAATCCCGGCGACCTGTCCTGGAAACCCTTGGAACAACTCGGACAGCTTGAGGTCTATCCGCGCACGCCGGCCTCGATGGTGCTTGAACGTGCAGCCGATGCCGATGCCGTGCTCATCAACAAGGTGATGATGGACGAGCGCACCATCGCAGCCCTGCCCTGCCTGAAATATATCGGCGTGGTGGCCACAGGCTACAATGTGGTCGATCTGGAGGCTGCCAGAAAGCACGGCGTGGTGGTGACCAATGTACCGGCCTACAGCACCGACAGCGTAGCACAGATGACGTTTGCGCACATACTGAACATCACCAACCGCGTGGACCACTACGCCAGGCTCAACCGGCAAGGACGCTGGGCATCGAATCCCGACTTCTGCTACTGGGACACGCCCCTGCCCGAACTGGCCGGGAAGACGATCGGCATAGTAGGCTTAGGCCATATCGGCATGAAAGTGGCACGCATAGCCCATGAGTTCGGCATGGATGTCTTCGCCTATACAAGCAAGAATTCGGCCGACCTGCCCGACGGCATACAGAAGACCACGCTCGACGGGCTTTTCGCCGTCAGCGACATCCTGACGCTCCACTGTCCGCTCACAGCAGACACACACAGGCTCATCAACCGCAGCAGCATTGCCAAGATGCGGCCGGGCACCATTGTCATCAACACCGGGCGCGGACAGCTCATCGATGAAGCCGATGTGGCCGAGGCACTGGCCGACGGACGGCTCGGAGGCTACGGTGCCGACGTGATGAGCGATGAACCGCCACTGGCCGACAACCCGCTGCTGGCACAGCCCAACGCCTTCATCACACCCCACATAGCCTGGGCCACGGTCGAGGCACGCAGCCGTCTGCTCGATGTGGCCATAGACAACCTCAGGGCCTTTGCCGAAGGGAAACCCGTCAACGTAGTCAACGCATGATCGGTTCGGAAAGCGAAATCTACACCACACTGTTCCGCGTGCTCGAGATTCTCGGCACCTTCGCCTTTGCCATCTCCGGCATACGCCACGCCGCAGCCAAGCAGTTCGACTGGTTCGGCGGCTTCGTGTGCGGAATAGCCGTGGCCATAGGCGGAGGAACCATACGCGACGTGATGCTCGGACTGACACCTTTCTGGATGACCTCGTCGCTCTACATGGTGTGCACCTTCCTGGCACAGCTGTTCGTCATCGTCTTCTCGCGCTACCTGAAGCACCTCGACAACGCCTGGTTCGCCTTCGACACACTCGGCCTTGCCCTGTTCACCATCGTAGGCCTTCAGAAGACACTCGACTGCGGGCATCCGTTCTGGGTGGCCATTGTCATGGGATGCGTAACGGGATCCGCCGGCGGAGTCATACGCGACGTGCTGCTCAACAACGTGCCCGTCATCTTCCACAAGGAAATCTACGCCATGGCCAGCGTCATCGGCGGCGTGGGCTACTGGGCACTGATGACACTGGGCGTGAACGCAAGCATATCGGTCAGCGTGTCATTCCTGGCCATCTGCATCATCCGCTTCCTGGCTGTGAAGTACCATATATCCCTCCCTCACCTGCATTCAGAGGAATAGCAGGAACATGCAACCGGAATGCCCGGAAACCAGTATGCCTGGACAGCCCACATGCGCGCTCAGGCATGCCGGTTTCCGGGCATCATGTTTCTTCCCTGCACCGAGAATAAAGGGAACGTCCAGCTACGGTCAGACGGATGCAGAAGACATGCCACCCCATGCAGCCCATGCTTTTCCGGAAAACCGGAAACAGTGAACAGGAAAGCTCCGGAAAGCAAAGTGAAAAGTTCCCCCGCCTTAACCGCAATCTGTATTTCACGGCGTGAACACTATATTTCACGGCGTGAACACTATATTTCACGACGTGAACACTATATTCCACGGCGTGAAACACAAATTCCACTTCTGCCATCAGAAGATTATACTTTGCTTTCCGGAACTTTCCAGCTCACGCTTTCCGTTTTCTTTCCCACACACCCACCGACAAGGGCTGGCTCAAAAGCCAACCGGGAGAAACCTCTCGCCAGGGAAATCCTGTGCATAAAACCTCCCGGAGAGCACGGATGAAACACGTCCATTCGACTGCAATACCTGTAGAAGCCCGCTGAAAAGCCCGCCGAAACAGTTTTTTTGATATTTTTTGAAAAAACACAGGAAAAAATTTGGCAGTATCCCAAAAACTTCATACCTTTGCAACCGCAATTAAGCAATGAGGCTCCGTAGCTCAACTGAATAGAGCATCTGACTACGGATCAGAAGGTTCCGGGTTTGAATCCCAGCGGAGTCACATTTACAGAGGAGGTGAAAAAGCCTCCTCTTTTTTTTGCCCTTTCCCGGACACTTCCCGTCCGTACGGCTCACCTTCGGAAAAGCCAGAGTCCAAAGTCTCCTCATTTCATACCCTGACATGCCTTCGTCCGATGTTTGGCACAGATTTTGCATGACACATGTCGGAAGATTCAAACAAAAACATATTCAACTATGCAAAAAGGCAATATCGGGGTTACGACTGAGAACATTTTCCCCGTCATCAAAAAGTTCCTGTATTCAGACCATGAGATTTTCCTCCGCGAGATGGTCTCCAATGCCGTGGATGCCACGCAGAAACTGAAGACCCTCTCCGAACGCGGCGACTTCAAGGGCGAGCTGGGCGACCTGACCGTGCATGTGAGCGTGGACAAGGAGGCCGGCACCATTACCGTCAGCGACCGAGGACTGGGCATGACAGCCGAGGAAATAGACAAGTACATCAACCAGATAGCCTTCTCGGGCGTGAGCGACTTCCTGGAGAAATACAAGGACAACGCCAATGCCATCATCGGCCACTTCGGACTGGGTTTCTACTCCTCGTTCATGGTGAGCGACAAGGTGGAAATCGTGACCCGCAGCTACCGCGAGGGCGAAAAAGCCGTGAGATGGAACTGTGACGGCAGTCCGGAATACGAGATTGACGAGACCGACAAGCTGGATCGCGGCTCGGACATCATCCTGCACATCAGCGACGACTGCAAGGAATATCTGGAAAAAGCCACCATCGAGGCACTGCTCAACAAATACTGCAAGTTCCTGCCCGTGCCCATAGCCTTCGGCAAGAAGACGGAATGGAAGGACGGAAAGCAGGTGGACACCGAAGAGGACAACGTAATCAACAGCGTGGAGCCGCTCTGGACCAAGACACCGAGCACACTGAAAGACGAGGACTACAAGCAGTTCTACCGCACACTCTATCCGATGCAGGACGAACCGCTGTTCTGGATACACCTGAACGTGGACTACCCGTTCAACCTCACGGGCATACTCTACTTCCCGCGCATCAAGTCGAGCATCGAACTGCAGCGCAACAAGATCCAGCTCTACTGCAACCAGGTATATGTGACCGACCAGGTGGAAGGCATTGTGCCCGAGTTCCTCACGCTGCTCCACGGCGTAATCGACTCACCGGACATTCCGCTGAACGTGAGCCGCTCCTATCTGCAAAGCGATGCCAACGTGAAGAAGATCGCTACCTACATCACCAAGAAAGTGGCCGACAGGCTCAACTCCATCTTCAAGGAAAACCGGAAGGAGTTTGAGGAAAAATGGGACGACCTGAAGCTGTTCATCAACTACGGCATGCTGTCACAGGAGGATTTCTACGACCGCGCCAAGGACTTCGCCCTGCTGAAGGATGTGGACGGCAAGCATTTCACCTACGAGGAATACCGCACACTCATCAAGGACAGCCAGACCGACAAGGACGGACAGCTGGTTTACCTCTACGCCACCGACAAGGAAGCACAATACAGCTATATCGAGTCGGCAAGGGACAAAGGCTACAGCGTGCTGCTGCTCGACGGACAGCTGGATGTGCCCACCGTATCCATGTTTGAACAGAAGTTCGGGAAATGCCGCTTCACACGTGTGGACGGCGATGTGATAGACAGGCTCATCGTGAAAGAGGACACCAAGAAGGAGGAACTCGACCAGAACACACGCGAGAACCTTACACAGACGTTCACATCGCAGCTGCCGAAGCTGGACAAGACAGAATTCATGGTAGAGGCACAGCCTCTCGGCGAGAATGCACTGCCTGTAACGGTGACACAAAGCGAGTACATGCGCCGCATGAAGGAAATGAGCCAATACCAGGCCGGTATGGCGTTCTATGCACAGATGCCCGACATGTTCAACCTCGTGCTCAACACCGACCACAGAATCATCAAGCAGGTACTCAGCGACGAGAACGAAAAATGCGGAGAAACCCTGAAGCCCATAGAGGCAGAGATAAAAGGACTGGAAGCAAGACTCGCCGCACTGCGCCAGACCCAGGACAGCAAGAAAGCAGAAGAACTTACCCAGGAGGAGAAAGACGACAAGAGCAACACCGAAAAGGCCCTGCAGGAACAGCGCGACAAGAAGAACAAGTGCATGGCCGACTACGCGGCAAAGAACCCCGTCATCAGCCAGCTCATAGACCTCGCACTGCTGCAGAACGGCATGCTCAAAGGAGCGGCACTGGACAAGTTCCTCAAACGCTCGGTCGAGCTGATCGGCTGACAGAAAACTGGCAGGTTCCCGCGCCCTGAACTCAAAAGCAAGGACGGGAAACAGACAATATAATACAAAAAAGGAGTGGACTGACGATACGCAATAGTATCACAGTCCACTCTTTCCGTATAACAGGCAATCAGGCATTACCGCACATCAGAATGCCGCATCCTGAAGGATTTCCGACAATGTGGGATGAATATGCACGATGTCGGCCAACTGCTGCACAGTGGCACCGAAGTTCATCAGCGCTGCAGCTTCCTGCACAAGGAACGAAGCATGCACGCCCAAAGCATGACAGCCGACGATGCGCCCTTGCTCATCACTCAGCAACTTGACCAGCCCTTCAGCAGCTTCCATTGACAATGCCTTGCCATTGGCACGATAGAAGGCCTTGCGGCAACTGCAGTTCATGCCCATTTCCTTGCACTGTTCTTCTGTCAGCCCCACACCGGCAAGTTCCGGCTGCGTGAACACAGCAGCAGGCATGATGCCCGTGTCAATGCTGTCAGCACGTCCCAAAATACGATTGACCACATGCAGCCCCTGCATGGTGGCGGCATGGGCCAGCATGGAACGCCCGTTCACATCGCCTATGGCATATACACCCGGCACACTGGTCTGGTAGTCAGCATCCGTGCATATCCCTTTCTTTCCGGTCTCTATGCCTGCATGCTCAAGTCCCAGTCCATCGGTATTGGCTGCCCTGCCCGTAGCCACAAGGACAAGGTCTGCACACACGCAATCCTCCTTGCCTTTGCGCTCGAAGCAGACCTGCAACGCTTCCTCTCCATTTTCTCCGGTAACAGGGACAATGCTTTTCACAGCCGACTGCATACGGAAATCCACGCCCCTGCGGGAAAGGCTTTGCCTGAGCCGTTTTGCCAAATCGCTGTCCATGGCCGGCAACGCTTCCTTAAGGAACTCCACAACACAGACTTCCGCACCCAGCGCAGAATACACGGAAGCGAATTCCATGCCTATCACGCCGGCACCGACAATGCAAAGCCGATGCGGGAGTTCTGTGATTCCAAGCAGTTCCGTGGATGTGAGCACCTTCGGATGCTGCATTCCCTCAACCGGAGGCATCTTGGCCCTGGAACCCGTTGCAATGATAATATGAGGTGCTGTGTAGTCCTCACCGTCCGCCGTTACAGTATGGGCATCCTTGAACATGGCGCTGGCACGTACAAATGTTATGCCGGGCATCTGCATCAGTCCTTCAACTGACTGCCGAAGCTGTGCCACTACCTCGTCCTTGCGTGCCACAATGGCAGAAAAAGTTGGCAGATCCACAGCACCGGCATCCTTCAGCAAGGCCATCTTTTCGGCCTCGTGACAAAGCGTTTTCGTGGGAATACAACCGCTGTTCAGACACGTTCCACCGGCTTCTGCTGCTTCAAATACGGTCACCTGCAGTCCATTTTTCGCAGCATAGGCCGCAGCCCGGTATCCACCCGGGCCACTGCCAATGACAATGAGGTCAGTTGTCTTCATTGCGTAATTGCTTATAGGTAACGACCGGATGCTTGGCAGCCAAGACATCGTCAACCCGTCCGATCGGCGTGTTATGCGGTGCATTCTTCACAGTTTCCGGCTCTGCAAGAGCCTCTTCTGCAATGCGACGCATCACCGCGATAAATCCGTCAATGGTTTCCTTGCTTTCGTTTTCCGTGGGTTCTATCATGAGCGACTCATGGAAAAGCAAAGGGAAATAGATGGTTGGGGCATGGTAACCATAGTCAAGCAATCGCTTGGCCACATCCATGGTCGTCACACCCGTTGACTTGTCTTTCAGCCCATCGAACACGAATTCGTGCTTGCAAAGTCCTTCAATCGGCAGACGATAGACATCCTTCAACGACTCCTTGATATAATTGGCATTGAGTGTAGCCAACGGCCCTACTAACCTGATGTTCTCGCGTCCCAACGTGAGGATATAGGTATAAGCGCGCAGCATCACGGCAAAATTACCAAGGAACTCCCCGACACTGATCGGTGAACCGCCGGTTTCAATGGCATAACGGCCATCTTCCTTCACGACTTTCGGGCAAGGCAAGAATGCTTCCAGCCCCTGGCGTACTCCAACCGGACCAGATCCGGGTCCGCCTCCACCATGAGGAGTGGAGAACGTCTTGTGCAGATTGATGTGCATGACATCAAACCCCATATCTCCTGGCCTGCATGCACCGAGCATGGGGTTGAGATTGGCTCCGTCGTAGTACATCAAGCCTCCACATGCATGTACAAGACTGGCAATCTCCGGAATTTCCTGCTCAAACAGACCAAGTGTGTTGGGGTTGGTCATCATCATCGCTGCCACACTGTCATCGAGCAAACCGCGCAGGTCGTCCACATCCACAATACCCTGCTCCGTGCTTTTCACCTCAACTACCTCCAACCCACACACAGCTGCTGAAGCCGGGTTTGTACCGTGTGCAGAGTCGGGAACAATCACTTTGGTACGCTTATGGTCGCCACGGCTCTGGTGATAGGCACGAATAATCATGAGGCCGGTTAACTCACCGTGCGCACCGGCAAAAGGATTGAGTGTGAACTCACTCAGTCCGGCTATAGAAGCCAGCATGTGCTGCATGTCATAGTACGCTTTCAGGGCACCCTGACAAGTGTCGGCTGGCTGAAGCGGGTGCAGCTGCGCAAAAGCCGGTGAGGCCGCCACCTCCTCATTGATTACCGGATTATACTTCATCGTACAGCTTCCCAACGGATAGAATCCATTGTTCACCCCGAAATTGTTTGCACTGTGATTGGTATAATGGCGCACCACAGTCAGTTCATCACACTCCGGCAACTCTGCAGCCTCCTGCCTGAGCAGGTTCTTCGGCAGTTCCACGGTCTCAAACTCGTTTCGAGGCAGCGAATAACCTTTCCTTCCTGGTGTCGAGAGTTCGAAAATCAGATTACCGTACAGTCTGTTATTCATGCGTTGCCTCCTTTCCTTGCTATTTCCACAAGCCTGTCTATTTCTTCTTTCGAGCGTTTCTCCGTGACAGCAAACATAATGGTATTGTCATCAAGCTTCAATCCACCCATAATGCCGTTCTCTATGAATCTGCGCTGCAGTCCGTCCACATCGCCATCATAGGCCACGCAGAATTCGTTGAAGAACGGGCGGTTATATTTTAACTTGAAGTGTCCCGTAGCCTCAAGCTGACGGCACAGATAGTGTGCGCCATCCACAGACATTTGCGCAGCCTGGCGTACACCTTCCTTGCCCATGACCGACATGTATATGGTCACGAACAAAGCCATCAGACTCTCATTGGAGCAGATGTTCGATGTAGCCTTCTGCCGGCGGATATGCTGTTCACGCGCCTGAAGCGTGAGCACGAACGCACGCTGTCCCCTGTTGTCCTGGGTCTTGCCTACGATACGTCCGGGCATCTTGCGCATGTGTTTCTCCGTACAGCACATATAGCCCACCGAAGGTCCACCAAAAGCCATAGGAATGCCAAGCGACTGGCCGTCGCCCACAGCGATGTCTGCACCCCACTCTCCCGGTGTCCTGAGCAAAGCCAGGTCTGCCGGATTGCTGTTCATGATAAACAGTGCCTTATGGTCGTGGCAGGCATCGGCGAATCCGTCAAAGTCCTCCACCACACCATAATAATTGGGCTGCTGTACCACCACTCCAGCCACGCCACCTTCAGCCAAACGGGCAAGCATGTCTTCTTTGTCCGTTGCGCCGTCTTTTTCTGCCACCATGACAATTTCCACACCATGGAAGTGTGCATAAGTGCGCACTACAGCAAGGATTTTGGGGTCAATGGTGGCCGATACCAGCACCTTGTCCGTCTTCTTTGTCGAGGCCATGGCCATGAGCACAGCCTCAGCTGTCGCCGTGCTGCCGTCATACATGGAAGCGTTGGATATGTCCATCCCCGTCAGTTCCGCCATCATGCTCTGGTATTCGAAGATATAGTGCAGAGTACCTTGCGATATCTCCGCCTGATAAGGAGTATAGCTGGTCAGGAATTCCGACCTGCTGATGATATTGGGCACGACGGCTGGCGTATAGTGGTCATAGACACCTCCGCCTGCAAAGACGGTGAGCAGCCTGTTCTGCTGCCCCAGGTTCTCGAAGAAGCGGCGTATCTCCAGCTCGCTCATGGCCTCGGGCAAATCGTATTCGCCCTTGAAGCGCACCTGCTCGGGCACCTCGGCATAGAGTCCGTCAAGGGTCTCCACGCCTACTTTCCCGAGCATGTCCTTCAGGTCAGCTTCGGTATGTGGGAAAAATTTGTACTGCATAATAAATAATGGTACGAAATGTCTTCTTCCGTTGTCCTTATTCCTTGCAGAACTCCTGATAGGCCTGTGCATCCATCAGGTTGTCCAGCTCGGTCTTGTCTGAAAGCTCCACCTTGATGATCCAGTTGGCGAAGGCATCCTTGTTGAGCAGTTCCGGCTCGTCCTCCAGGGCTTCATTCACCTCTACCACCGTTCCCGACACGGGCGAGATGAGGTCGCTGGCGGCCTTGACGCTTTCCACTGCGCCGAAATCCTCACCCGCCTCCACTTCATCATCTACCTCTGGCATATCCACATACACCACGTTTCCGAGCGCGTGCTGTGCATAGTCACTGATACCGATGTATCCGTAATCGCCTTCTACCTTGATAAACTCGTGCGACTCTGAGTAGTAGAGCCCTTCAATAACTTTTGCCATAATCTTGTTCTTTATTTAGTGTTATTTCTTATAATGTTTCTCGTAGAATTTCTTTTTCACCACCACTCCGGGGAACACTTTCTTGCGGATCTGCACCTGCAGCCCGGTCCCGAGCTTGGCATATTCGGTCTTGACGAGTGCCATGCAAACGCTCTTGTCTGTCGAAATGGTATGATAGCCTGTTGTCACCTCGCCCACTGGTTCTCCTTCGTGAAGCACGGCATATCCGTGGCGCGGTATGGCCCTGTCGGCCAGTTCTATGCCCACGAGCTTGCGTTCCACGCCTTCTTCCTTCTGCCTGGCAATGGCCTCTTTTCCGATGAACGAATCCTTGTCGAGTTTGCAGAACATGCCCAGTCCGGCCATGATGGGCGAGATGCTTTCCGACAGCTCGTCACCGTAAAGGGGCAGTCCTACCTCAAAACGCAACGTGTCCCTGCAACCCAGTCCGCAAGGCTTGCAACGTCCGCTTTCCATGAGTTTGTCCCAGTAGGCGCAGATGAGTGCATGCGAAGCATAGATTTCAAACCCGTCTTCTCCCGTATATCCAGTGCGGCTGACTATGATTTCCTCTCCCTGCGTAATGGTCTTGGCGGTATAGAACACCAGTTCCTTGCACGGCAGTCCGAGCACCTCCTCAATAACGGCTTCCGACTCCGGTCCCTGCACGGCCAGCTGTCCGTAGTAGTCAGAGCGGTGTTCCAGGCAGATGTCGAACCCTTCTGCATGCTGTTTCATCCAGGCCACATCCTTGTCTATGTTGGCAGCATTGATTACGATGAAATAATCCTGTTCGGCCATCTTGTACACCAGCAGGTCATCGACTGTTCCCCCGTCGGGATAGAGCATCATGCCATAGAAGATCTTTCCGTCGGGCGCGCCACTCACGTTGTTGGTGAAGATGTGGTTCACATAGCGTTCTGCATCAGGCCCCTTCACCGTTACCTCTCCCATGTGCGACACGTCGAACACGCCGCAGTGGTTGCGCACGGCGTTGTGCTCGTCGATGATGGTGGAATACTGGATGGGCATGATGAATCCGCCGAAGGGCTGCATGAGTGCGCCCATGGCTACATGTTTGTCATACAGACAGGTTTTCTTGTTTTCCATTTTCCTTTGTTTTATATAGATTGTCATTGTCTTCGTAGTGTCCGTATTGTCAGTCGGTTCCTGCCATGAGAGCGGCCAGCTGCTCCCGCCTCAGGTTCACTATGATTTCCTCTGTATGCAGAGGTAAGGCTGCCAGTACGCTGGCGTAGTCCAGGCTCACTCCTTTCAGCGGCCTGACGATGGCCCGGTCGATGTCGCCCACGAGGAAATAGTCGCCCTTGATGTCCACATCCTTCACCACACCGTTTTTCAGTTCGAGCCTCACTTCCAGTTCTCCCACACCTTCTATGCGTTTCCTGCGCACCAGCGTGTAGCGCGGGTTGTTGCCGTAGATGAATTCATCGGAAAGGTATTCCTGCTCAATCTGCTCTATGCCTTCCACATCCTCGTGGGTGAGCGTGAGCTGGTCGTCGCAGAGCGTGGAGCAGACGAACTGCTTGAACTCCTCGATGGGCATGTCCATATAGTCCTTGAGCAGTGCTATGTGCTGCCTCACGCTTTCCACGCCCTTGCTGAGGAGTTTCTCGTTGGAGGGAGTGATGCTCCCCACCATGTTCTGCATGTCCGTATCGTAGAGCATGGTGCCGTGGACGATGCTGCGTCCGGGTATGTGGTAGAAGGCGTTGCCCGAGACTTTCCGTCCGTCTATCATGATGTCGTTGCGTCCCGATGCGGTGGCCTGAACGCCCAGCTTGTGGAGCATGAGCACGACCATGTTGATGTAGCGGTTGAAGGTGAAGTTCACGTTCTCGTCCTTGGTGATATAGGAGAACATGATGTTGTTCATGTCGGCATAGACACACCCGCCTCCGCTCTTGCGTCTGTATGTGCTGATGCCATGGCTGCGGCAGTAGTCCAAGTTCACCTCGTTCTCTATGAGCTGGTTGCGTCCGAAGATGACCGTGGGCTGCACCTGCCACAGGAAGAAGCAGTCGTCCCTGTCAAGGTGGCGCGCCACATATTCCTCCATGGCAAGATAGAACACCAGCCGTCTGTCCTTCTCCTCGGGAAGTCTGATATGTATCATTGTGTTTGTTTATTTGTTTACGGGAATCCAGTGTTTCCGATTCCCCTGCAAAGATAAAATAAATATTCAATATTTATGCAAATATACTGATATTTTTCAGGAAACATCATTCCGCTTCCCCTGCCCGTACCATGGGAACCTACGACAAAGCAAGGCTGATGAACCACCATGGAATAAGGACATCCTTCTCCGTGGTTTCTCCCGACAGGATGACCGCAGCTCGCAAGAGGGTCGGTTACACTCGTTCAAGGAAGGCCACCCTAACCCTCCCTGGGGAGGGAACCGTAATTTGAGGGCATTCCTGAGGTGGAAAAACATTGGACACAAAAATCAAAGTGTCAGAATTTTAACACTTTTGCTTACACTTTGATTTTTGGGGCTATTTCCGAAGAATCGGGCAAGAGCAGATTTTTGCGCGCCAGCGGAATTTTCGGGTTCCGGAGACCTGTTTTGCAAACCGTTGATAATCAACAGGATAAGCTTCTGCAGCCACGAAGTGTTAACAAAAACCGTCCGATTTTAACCTAAAATCCGTTAAATTCGTGCACAAAACGCGCGATTTGTGCAGTTTTCAGCCCCCTTTTTTCGCACTTTTGGCTGGAAAATCGCGGTTTTGGGGCCGAAAAACCTGAGTTTTTGCCCCGAAACAGTTAAGTTTTTCCTCAAAAACACTTAAGTGCCGGAACGAAAATAGTTAACTAATTTTCCGGAAACAGTTAAGTGTTTCCCCCCTAACACTTAACTGATTTTTCCGTTTTGTGCAAAAATCCGACAATTTACACTTATTAACATGAAAATCGGCTCAAAACAGCCGTTTTTCCAAGACCCTGAAAAATCAAAGTGTAAGCAAAAGTGTTAATTTTCTGACACTTTGATTTTCAGTTCCGATTCAGATTCCAGAAGCAATAAACTTTCTGGAATGCCACTGGGGGTGTGGGCGTCCCGCCCGCACATCGCAAGGCGGGTACTGTCAGCATGACATTTTATTGCAGGTGGTTGCAAGCAGTACGGGCGGGACGACCACACCCCCAGTGGCATTCCCGACATATTCTCATCTCCGGAAGCTGCAACATATTATATTAAGTCAAGACATGCCTCGTTGGGTGAAGCCGAAGATTGCCTGTGATGACCACCTGCAAATCACGAATATCGGAAATCCAAAGCATTTCCAAATGAAAGAGGCGCACCCCGGGAAAATATATCCGGCATTCGAGGCGTGTGTTTCGCGAAGTTTTATTACCTTTGCACCTATATTCTAAAAACAACAGTGTAATTCCAAATACCGACATACATGAAAAGTCGATTGTACATGTTCTGGAACTTCCTGAGCCACTACAAGTACCTGATAGTAGTGGCTGTGGGTGTGGCCATCGTGGGATTCCTCGACGAGAACAGCTTCATGCGCCGCATGCAGCTGGAAATGGAAATCAGCGACCTGCAGGCAGAAGTGGATGCCTACAACGCGCAGAACGAGGCCGACATGAAGCAGCTCCACGAACTGCGCCGCAATCCGAACGCCATCGAGAAGATTGCGCGCGAACGTTATTTCATGAAAGAAGATGACGAGGACATCTTCGTGCTCAGCGACGACCGTCCGGCAACCGATAAAAACCGACGCCCATGAAACCGATGAACAGACTGCAGAGCGCGCTCTTCCTGGCAGGAGGAGTGCTCATGGTGGCCGGAGCAGGATGCTTCGCGCTGCTCTGGCAACGGCCCATTGCCTGCTGGGTGTACCTGGCCGGTGCCTCCCTTTTCTCCTCCATGCAGGTGATGCAGACCTACGAGGGGCGCAGCCACACGGTGAAACGCCTCAAGCAGATCATGACCTTCGCCGACCTGTTCTTCGTGCTGGCCGGACTGCTCATGGTAGATACCGTGCACCAGGTGTTCCTGCCGCTCTTCGACAACTACCTGACCTATTACGACCTGCTCTTCAACAAATGGGTGGTGCTGCTGCTCATCGCCGCACTGCTGGAAATCTACACCATGCACCGCATTTCGTCGGAACTGGGAAAGGAATAGGCCATCGCATTGCTGAAAAAATATTAAAAGAACATACATTGTTTTAAAATAGACTGAAAATTTTTCCTCCCCTCGATAATACATGTTATCTTTGGGCTTATGAATCATCAAACACCGGCTATGAACAAGATTATATACGTGTTTTTCGCCATGCTGGCACTCAGTTCGTGCGTCAAGTCCTATAACATCCAGGGCACATCCAACGTATCGACGCTCGATGGCCGCATGCTCTACCTGAAAGTGCTGAAGAACAACGAATTCAAGAGTCTGGACTCCTGCGACGTAGTCCACGGGCAGTTCCAGTTCTCCGGCACATTCGACTCCGTGAGCATGGCCAACATCTTCATGGACGACGAGAACGTGCTGCCGCTGGTCATTGAAGACGGAGACATCAGCATACGCATAGACAACACGCAGCAGATTGTAAGCGGCACACCCCTCAACGACTCGCTCTTCAAGTTCTTCAACAAATACAACCAGCTGAAGAACGAAGAGGCTGAACTCGTGCACACACACGACCGTGCCATCATGAACGGCAACGACATGGAAGCCGTGACAAAGCGGCTGAGCGCCGAAGCGCTGAGACTGTCGCAGGAAGAGGAGAACCTGGTGACGACATTCGTGACAGAGAACTTCGACAACGTGCTCGGCCCCGGCGTGTTCTTCATGGTCACAGCCGGATACAGATACCCAGAACTCACGCCGTGGATAGAATATGTCATGAGCAAGGCCACAGACAAGTTCAAGAACGATGCCTACGTGAAAGACTACTACCAGAAGGCACAGGAGAACCAGGCCATCATGAACGGCATGAAAGACGCTGCAACCGCACCTGCCGAACAGCAGGGCACGCAGACACAGGAAACAGAACCGGCACCCACACCCGAGGAGCTGGCCCAACCGGCCAAATAGCGCACGCCTATGGACATGCTCATCAAGGGTGGCGTCATCGTCAACGAAGGTAAAGTCTTCGAAGGCTCGGTCATCGTGGAAGGAAAGACGGTGGCCGGCATCGTGGAAGGCACCGACACGCCCCGTGGCAACTACGACCGATGTGTAGATGCCACGGGGTGTTTCGTGCTGCCGGGCATAGTAGATACACATGTGCACTTCCGTGAACCGGGTCTCACGGACAAGGCCGACATGGAATCGGAAAGCAGGGCAGCAGCCTATGGAGGAGTGACATCGTTCCTGGACATGCCCAACACCGTGCCGCAGACCACCACGGAAAGCGAACTCGACAGGAAACTGCAGACCGCTGCCAGGAAAAGCCACGTGAACTACGGCTTCTTCATCGGTGCCACCAATGGCAACATAGAGGAACTGAAAAGCATAGACAAGCACAAGGTGCCCGGCATAAAGCTGTTCATGGGCTCAAGCACCGGCAACATGCTCGTGGACAACCAGGCCACGCTCGGCCGTCTGTTCAGCGAAGCCAAACTGCCCATCATGGCCCACTGCGAAGACACAGCCATCATACAGCACAACATGGCAGCAGCCAAGAGCCACTATGGAGAAGACCCCGGAATAGAACTCCATCCGGCCATACGCAGCGAAGAAGCCTGCTATGCCTCCACTGCCCTGGCCGTGGAACTGGCCAGACGGCACCACGCACGGCTGCACGTGGCACATGTGAGCACAGCGCGCGAACTGGAACTCTTCGGAGACAACCCGGACATCACAGCCGAAGCCGTCGTGGCACACCTCTGTTTCTGCAGTGACGACTACACCCGGCTGGGAGCACGCATCAAGTGCAACCCCGCCATAAAGACAGCCCAAGACCGCGATGCCATCAGAAAGGCACTGGCCGACGGGCGCATAGCCACCATAGCCACCGACCACGCACCCCACAGGATAGCCGAGAAGCAGGGCGGATGCGCAAAGGCCCTGTCCGGCATGCCCATGATACAGTTCTCCCTGGTCACCATGCTCGGGCTGGCAGACGAAGGCATACTCACCATGGAACGCCTGGTGGAACTCATGTGTCACCGCCCGGCCCGGCTGTTCGACATGAACGGAAGGGGATTCATCAGAAAAGGGTATGCCGCCGACCTGGTGGTCGTGAAACCGCACTCGCCGTGGACACTCACCACAGACCTCATACAAAGCAAATGCGGATGGAGCCCACTCGAAGGACAGCGGTTCAACTGGCAGGTAAGACAGACCATCTGCAACGGCAGAATCATCTACGACCGCGGACAGTTCTGCACGGACAGCCGCGGTGAAGCACTGACATTCAGATGAAACAAATGCAGAAAGCCTACCGCATAAGCGAAGTGGCACCCTATATAGACTGGCTCTATTTCTTCCACGCCTGGGGACTGTCCGGGAAACCGGAAACAGAAAAGCAGCAGCTCATGGACGATGCACGCGGCATGCTTGCTGTCATGGAAAACCGCTACCGTACCCATGGCATAGCAGCAGTGTGCCGGGCCAACAGCGACGGTGATGACATTGTCATCGAAGGCCTGCATCTGCCTATGCTCCGCCAGCAACGGCCTTCAATGGGAACGGGATACTGCCTGTGCATGGCCGATTTCGTGCGCCCGCTGTCCACACATGTGGCCGACCGCGTGGGAGTCTTCGCCACAACAGTTGATGCAGGAATGGAGACCGACTTCAAAGCAGACGCCTATCAGGCCATGCTTGCACAGACCCTGGCCGACCGCCTGGCAGAAGCGACTGCGGAAAAACTGCATGAGGAGGTAAGAAAGACACTGTGGGGATATGCCCCCGGGGAGAACCTGTCCGTCAGCCAGCTACACCACGGTGAATATCAGGGCATCAGACCCGCAATCGGCTACCCGTCCATGCCCGATGTCAGCCTGAACTTCATGCTGGACAGGCTGCTGGGATTCCGGCATATAGGCATCAGCCTCACGGAGAACGGTATGATGCAACCCCATGCCAGCGTGTCGGGACTGATGATTGCCCATCCCGAAGCACGCTATTTCGACCTCGGGGAAATCGGGGCGGATCAGTTGGCTGACTATGCCCACCGATGCGGCTGCCCAACGGAACAGGCAGAAAGGTTCCTAAGAAAGAGTTTTCTGAAATGATGATATTGAGAATTTTACCCGTCCTGCTGCTCCTCGTGGTGCTGCCCGACGGCTACCTTTATTTCCACTTCATGCGCCGCAGGTTCGGCAAATGGTGGAAACATGTGGCATGGTGGACACCCACAGCCGTACTGCTGGCCTATACGGTGATTCTCACCTTGTGCCGGGACTTCGCCCCCACAACAGCATTCACGCTTAACGGATACCTCTTCCTGCTGGCCGTCCTGGCCATACCTAAAGCCCTGTTCGTGGTCAGTTCTGGTCTGGGACGCATTGTCATGACCAGCCTGAAAGGCAAGTCCAACTATGGCAATATTGCAGGTCTGCTGCTGTCCATCTACGCCATCTATGCAGCGGTCTTCGGTTTCACACTCGGGCCACGACAATTCAAGGTACGACACGTTGACCTGTATTTCCCCACACTTCCGGAATCATTCGACGGTTACCGGGTGGCCGTGTTTTCAGACCTGCACATAGGAACCATTCCGCAAAGCCTGCTCCGTCGCGCCATAGACAGCCTCAATGCACAGAAAGCCGATGCCATACTTTTTGCCGGAGACCTGCAGAACATGCGTCCCTCGGAAATATATCCCTATTGCAATGAATTGGCATCATTCCACGCTACTGATGGAGTGTATTCCGTACTGGGCAACCATGACTACAGTGTCTATACCGCTGATGCACCAGCTGTCAAGGTGGCCAACGAACGGGAAATCGTTTCACGCGAACGCTCCTTCGGATGGGAACTCCTGCTCAATGAGCACAGAGTCATACATCGCGGGCAGGACTCCATAGTGATTGCCGGTGAAGAGAACGGAGGATCAAGACATTTTCCTGACCATGCCGATGCACAACGGACATTGCAGGGGGTGGAGGATGGTGCATTCATCGTGCTTCTGCAACACGATCCCAGCGCATGGCGAAAATCCATATTGCCCGACACGCCGGTACAACTCACTATCAGTGGACATACCCATGGCGGACAGATGTCTTTCTTCGGATGGAGACCCACAATGCTTACGGCAACTGAAGACAAAGGACGCTATGAGCAAGACGGAAGGCAACTTTATGTGACAACAGGATTGGGCGGATTCGCACCGTTCCGCTATTCCATGCCCCCTGAAATAGTCGTGATGACACTGCACCGCATGAAAGCGAAGAAAGGACAATCATCCGCACGGTAACAGCATGAAAGGAACAAATAAACGAAGAATATGAAAATACTCTACCGTATTTACCAAATCTGCATCGCCGCACCGGTCATTGCCGTTGCGACCGTACTTACTGCTATCATCACCATTGCTGGCTGCACACTTGGCAACGGCCATTTCTGGGGCTATCATCCAGGAAGGCTCTGGGGCAAGCTCATCATACGCATTCTTCTCCTTCCCGTCAAGATTGAAGGCGAGAGCCATCTGGAAAAAGGACAGTCCTATGTGTTTGTGGCCAACCACCAAGGAGCATTCGACATTTTCCTTGTCTATGGCTACCTTAACCGCAACTTCAAATGGATGATGAAGCACCAGCTGCGCAACATGCCTTTTGTGGGAGCGGCCTGTGCCGCTGCTCACCATATATTCGTGGACAGGCGGAGTCCGGGGAAAATACGCAAGACCTGCGAACAGGCCAAGGAAACACTGAAAGACGGCATGTCCCTTGTCGTATTCCCGGAAGGAGCACGCACATTCAACGGCAAGATGATCCCGTTCAAACGCGGAGCGTTCATGCTGGCCGACGAACTACAGCTGCCTGTCGTTCCGCTTACCATCAACGGTTCGTTCAACGTCATGCCGCGCATGAAGGACATGAACTGGGTGAACCGCCATGAACTGAAACTGACCTTCCACGAACCCATCAAGCCCCAGGGAAAGGGGAACGAGAACCTACGATACATGGAGCAAAGGAGTTTCGAGGCCGTGAACAGTTCGCTGGATCCAGAATACCGTTCCTGAAAAAAACATAAAACGAACCAGATTCTCAACAAAATAAAAAGAAACCGGACAAGTGCCCTAAAAGAAAAACCGCGGAAGCACCCCAGAAAAAGGGCTTTCCCAAACCCATCAACAACTATGAGCGACAGTATCGTTATCATCCCAACCTACAACGAGAAAGAAAACATCGAGAACATCATCCGGGCAGTCTTTGCTCTGCCCAAGGCATTCCACATACTCGTCATCGACGATGGCAGTCCTGACGGTACTGCTGGCATTGTGGAGCAACTCATGCAAGGAGAATTTACAGACAGGCTTTTCCTGCTTCGCCGTGCAGGAAAACTCGGACTGGGTACTGCCTACATCACAGGTTTCAAATGGGCACTCGACCGCGACTACGACTATGTTTTCGAAATGGATGCCGACTTCAGTCACGACCCAGCCGACCTGCCCCGTCTTTATGCTGCATGCCACGATGAAGGATATGACCTCGCCATTGGCTCGCGTTATGTCAGTGGTGTGAATGTGGTGAACTGGCCTATCGGCAGGGTGCTCATGAGCTATTTTGCATCAAAGTACGTGCGCATGGTCACCGGATTCAACGTCCATGATACTACGGCCGGATTCAAATGCTATAAACGGCGTGTCCTGCAGACCATTCCACTCGACCTTGTCAGGTTCAAAGGCTATGCCTTCCAGATAGAAATGAAATACACAGCCTACAAGATCGGATTCCGTATCAAGGAAGTTCCGGTGATTTTCGTCAACCGCCGGGAAGGAGTCAGCAAAATGAGCGGTGGCATTTTCGGCGAAGCATTCTTCGGCGTGATGAGACTACGCTGGGACGGATGGTTCCGCAAATACCCTGAATTGCCCAAAGACTGATGCAGACAACGGCTGTAGGTCTCCGGCACGAAACTGCCATACATTTCCATGGCAGACACCTTTCTGAACAATGAACAATCAAGACTTTCTGGAACACTACGCATCGTTGCCACAGGCTGATGCGCTGAACCGGTTGCTGGAAGACAGAAGTGTGCATTCGGTCTTCCTACAGGGACTATTGGCCTCGTCTGCACCGGTCTTCTTTGCGAAGTGGGCTGTCAAGCATCCCCATACAGTACTTTTTGTCCTTCAGGATGCGGAAGAGGCCGGCTATTTCTACAACGACATGAAGCAGGTACTGGCCAGCGACCATGTACTCTTCTTCCCGTCATCCTATCGACGCGCAGTGAAATACGGTCAGCGAGATGCCGCCAATGAAATACTGCGCACCGAAGTGCTCACCCGTATAGGAAACCATCCGGACGGATGCCAGCCCTTGCTAATCGTGAGCTGTCCGGAAGCATTGTCCGAGCTTGTAGTGACACGGGAAAGCGTGGACGAGCGCAGATTGCCACTTCAGACCGGACAGCAGATTACCATCAGCAGCATAGCGGAAACCTTACGCGGATTCGGATTTGAAGAAACCGATTATGTCTATGAACCAGGACAGTTTGCCGTCAGGGGAAGCATTGTCGATGTGTATTCCTACTCCTGCGAATGGCCGTTCCGTATAGACTTCTTCGGCAACGAAATCGACAGCATACGCACGTTCGAGGTGCAGGACCAGCTGTCCAAGGAAGTGCGCAATGCGGTTGTCATCGTCCCGGAACTGACAAAGAATGCCCAGAAGAAGATTTCCTTCCTGAAATTCCTGCCAGAAGACACACTGCTGGCCGTGCGCGACCTGACCTACATCCACCAGGCCATCGAACGCATCTATGCCGACGGGTTCTCTTCACAGGCACTGACCGAACGGCTGGAAGGGGCAACCGAGATGGAACAGCAGCAAATCATACGGGAGATGCAACGGGAACAGTCATTACTCCCAGCCACACTCTTCCTGGAAGATGCCTGCCGATTCCGGCGGATAGAGTTCGGCACACAACCCACAGGCACTCCCCAGGCCGTCATCAAGTCCGACATCAGCCCCCAACCCCTTTTCCACAAGAATTTCCCGTTACTCAAACAGACGCTCGAGGACTATACCCTCAAAGGCTACAAGCTATACATCCTGGCAGAAAGTGCAAAACAGTACCAACGGCTGGCGGATATCCTCAAGGAACAAGGTGCACAGGTGGACCTGAACCACATCCCCTTCGCACTCCACGAAGGATTTGCCGACAACGAGCTGAAAGCATGCTTCTTCACCGACCACCAGATATTCGACCGCTTTCACAAATACAGCCTCAAAAGCGATGGCGCACGGGCAGGGAAAATGGCACTGACCATGAAAGAACTGCAGGAAATGGAACCGGGCGACTTCATCGTACACGTGGATTTCGGCATCGGGAAGTTCGGCGGACTGGTGCGTGTACCCACCGGCGACTCCTACCAGGAAATGATACGCATCATCTACCAGCGTGGCGACAAGGTAGATGTATCCATCCACTCCCTCTACAAAATCAGCAAATACAGGCGAAGCGGAACAGGGGAGCCACCAAGGCTTTCCACCCTGGGCACAGGAGCATGGGAGCGCCTCAAGGAACGTACAAAGAAGAAAATCAAGGACATCGCGCGCGACCTCATAAAGCTCTATGCCAAACGCCGACATGAAAAAGGATTCGCCTTCAGCGGCGACAACTACATGCAACACGAGCTGGAGGCCTCCTTCCTCTACGAAGACACGCCAGACCAGGTCAAGGCCACGCAGGAAGTCAAGGCCGACATGGAAAGCAGCAGGCCCATGGACCGGCTGGTGTGCGGCGACGTGGGGTTCGGGAAGACCGAAGTGGCGGTGAGGGCGGCGTTCAAGGCTGCATGCGACTCCAAGCAGGTAGCTGTACTGGTGCCCACAACCGTCCTGGCACTTCAGCATTTCCACACCTTCCGCGACAGGCTGCAGAATCTGCCCGTACGCGTGGACTATCTCACACGTGCACGAACCGCCAAACAGGCAAGGCAGGTCCTTGACGACCTCGCCAGCGGAAAAACAGACATTCTCATAGGCACACAGAAACTGCTGGGAAAGAACGTGGCATGGCACGACCTGGGACTGCTCATCATCGATGAAGAACAGAAATTCGGCGTTTCCACGAAAGAAAAGCTACGCACGATGAAGACCAATGTCGATACGCTTACCATGTCGGCAACGCCCATACCGCGCACCCTGCAGTTCTCGCTCATGGGAGCCAGGGACATGAGCGTCATGCGCACACCCCCGCCCAACCGCCATCCCATACTGACCACACTCACCACCTACGGCCACGAAATCATAGCCGATGCCATCAACTTCGAGATGAGCCGAAACGGACAGGTGTTCTTCGTCAACGACCGCATCAGCAACCTGCCCGAAATCGCCGCCCTGATACGCCGCCACGTTCCCGACTGCAGAGTGGCCATCGGGCACGGACAGATGGCACCCGAAGAACTGGAACAGACCGTGCTCGGCTTTGTCAACCACGACTTCGACGTACTCCTCTCCACCACCATCGTAGAGAACGGCATAGACATACCCAACGCCAATACCATCATCATCAACGATGCCCACAGATTCGGGCTTTCCGACCTTCACCAGATGCGCGGACGCGTGGGAAGGAGCAACCGGAAAGCCTTCTGCTACCTGCTTGCACCGCCCAAGTCCGTGCTCACCCCGGAAGCACGCCGGCGACTGGAGGCACTGGAAAGCCTTTCTGAGCTGGGAAGCGGATTCAACCTGGCCATGCAGGACCTGGACATAAGAGGCGCAGGGAACCTGCTCGGAGCAGAACAGAGCGGATTCATGGAAGACCTGGGCTACGAAACCTACCAGAAAATACTGAGCCAGGCCGTGACAGAACTCAAGAACGATGAGTTCGCACAGCTCTTCTCCGAAGAAGAAATCGGAAACATGCGCCTGTCAGGTGAAGAGTTCGTGGAAGACTGTGCCCTGGAAAGCGACCTGGAAATGTACTTTCCCGACACCTACGTGCCCGGAAGCTCGGAACGCATGCTGCTCTACCGCGAACTGGACAGCATCACCGACGACACCGCGCTTGAAGCCTACCGCCGACGGCTTGCCGACCGCTTCGGGCCTCCGCCTCCACAAGCCGATGAACTCATGCGCGTGGTCACGCTGCGCCGGTTGGGCAAAAGGCTGGGCTGCGAGAAAATCATGCTAAGACAAGGCAACATGATCCTGCAGTTCGTGGCCAATCCGGAAAGCCCCTACTACCGCAGCACATTCTTCGGCAGCATCATCGGCTACGCCACCGCCCACCCACGGGCATGCGAACTGAAGGAAGTGAAGGGACGCAGGCTCATGCACATCAGGCAAGTGCCCACCGTCGAAGCGGCCACCACCATACTCAATACCATTGACCAGCAAGTTTCCGGCTGATACACGTCAACGGAAACATGACCAATAAAAAAGCGTGCCATTCAATCTTACATTCCTAAAAACAAATGTCTTACCTTATGCAAGGTAGTGCTATTCACCAAAGCATACAACTCTCAGCATGCTTCTTGCCGCGGAAAAGCTGCCAGAGACAAAAGATGCCGAAAATCAAAGTGTCAGTTTTTTAACATTTTTGCTTACACTTTGGTTTTCCGGCATTTTCTGAAGAATCGGACTTAGTCTTATTTTTGCGCGCAAGCGGAAATTTTCGGTTTCGGAGGCCTGTTTTGCAAACCATTGATAATCAACGGGATAAGTTTTCGCGAATATAAAGTGTTAATAAAAACCGCTCAATTTTAACCTAAAATCCGTTAAATTCATGCACAAAACACACAATTTGTGCAGTTTTCAGCCTCTTTTTTCCGCACTTTTGGCCGGAAAATCGCAGTTTTGAGGCCCAAAAACCTAAGTTTTTGCCCCAAAACAGTTAAGTTTTGCCTCAAAAACACTTAAGTGCCGGAACGAAAATAGTTAACTAATTTTTCAGAAACAGTTAAGTGTTTCCCCCCTAACACTTAACTGATTTTTCCATTTTGTGCAAAAAACCGGCAGTTCACACTTATTAACACGAAAATCGTTTCAAAACCACCTTTTTTCCAAGACACCGGAAAATCAAAGTGTAAGCAAAATCGCCAAAAAAACTGACACTTTGTAAAAACGGAAAACCGTGTCTTCCTTCAAATAATTGTCCCCCCCTGGGGAGGGGGATCAGGTAAGCCTGCCTTCTCCTTTGGTAGGGGTTAGGATGGGCATTAAAAGTAAAGAGCCATATCCCATTCTTCAGGAAGTGGGACATGGCTCTTTACAGAATACAGGAAGCGGTGGCTTATCTCACGATTACCTTGCGGCCTTCCACTACATATATACCTTTGGGCAGACCCTCCAGCGAACTGCTGTCCGGTCTCACGCACTGTCCGTTCAGATTATATACACCCTTAGGCTTGGACACTTCAGGAGTTTCCACACCAACAGCCTCGATGTCGGTTGTCCCGCCATAGTTATCCACGATACGGAGCGAGAAAGGACGCGCCTCGACCGCAGCCAGCGGATTGCCGTTAGCGTCAGTTTCCTCTATGTAGCCACGGAAACCATAGAGCTTGGTGTCGGCTGTCAGATGATACATGGTGCCGTTGCTCACAAAATAGGAACCCTTAGGCGCCATGCGGCTCTCTTCATAGCCGAAGGTACCGCTGAATTTCAGATAGCGATTCTCGCCGTTGGAAACGGTTTCCTTCAGCTCTGGCACATCCTTTATGGGCTGAAGCCTGGCAAAGAGCTGTCTCACCTCATCGGCTGAAAGAGCCTTTTCGTAGATACGTGCCAGCAGTACTGAACAGGGTGCGCTCTTGGCAAGCCCCGACTGTGTAGGCATTCCGCCCAGACCAATCAGCTGGTTGCCTGTGGCCGGGAACATCAGGGTACCAGATGCTGCAGCCGTTGCCTTCTGCACGCCATCTACGAAAATCTGGGCGTTTTCCTTGTCCCATGTACCAACTACATAATAGTATTTGCCGTTTTCAGGCGCAACACCGCTGTTGACATAGTGGAAACTGCCGTCAGTATAGACACAATACTGCAAGGTCCCGTCTTTCACAAGCAGACTGAAGCCACCGGTTTCATCCTTGGAGGAAAGCAGTTCGGCCTCACCTGTGGGGATGCTGCCCTCGTAGTTCAGTTTCACCCATACAGCCAGGGCATGTCCGCTCTGCATAGACTCCCTGAAACTCTGGTTCGATGCATAGCTCACACTATAATAGCCATCTCCCTTTGTTCCTCCCCAAGAGGTGGAGGCGAAGGTGGCCTCATAGCGTCCGTAGATGTCGTTCCTCTTCACAGTCAGACCTGTTCCCGCCACCGTAGTCACCTCATGGTGGACATTGGAACGGTCGAAGGCATTACCGGAACTGTGCATCTGGATGTTCAGCAGCATGGGCTGCGGAAGATTTGACTGTCGGCTGATGTTGGAGAACTGGTAGGCCGGTCCCTCCACTGTTGTAGTAAGCTGCTCGTTGTTGTTGATGACGAAACTGTATTCACTGTCACTGGCAATTGCGGGTTCCTTTGCCCCATTGATGATGTAGTGCACGCCCTGCTTCAGGAATACATCAGTAGAGCCGCCTTTTTCAACCACATTGAACAGGATGCGCGTAGAACGATCAGGGTCGATGCCCACAAGCTCGCTCAGGACAGCGCCCTCTCCAAAAGCATTCTCGAACTGTGCCGTGGTCAGGTCGAAAGGCAGCACAAGGGAAGTCCATTTCTGTCCGAAAGTACGACGCAGGTTGACGTTGGCATCAAACAGGTCGTCATCCACCACCTGTGTAGGTGGCAGGTCTTCGTCAAGCACATATTCATAGCGTCCCAGGTAGTAGAGGCGGAAGTTATCGGCAGCCACCCATCCGGTTTCTTTTCCCTTGTTGAAACCGATGACAAGGTCTTCGCCTTCACGCAGGTTCACATACACTTCATTGCAGCAGCTGCTTGCATCGTAGTTGAAGAACATGGCTGCAGCCATACCGTCAGTGGGCACGGTCTTGCCGTAAGTTTCGCTTGTCGTGCAGTAGGTCTGGGTGAAAGTATGTGTGTTGTCATCATCCGTATAGGAAAATTCATGAGGTTCATAGTACGGACTTCCCTCACTGATGATATCGGTAATCGGGCATAAGGTCTTCTGCTGTTCGTTGGCAAAGAGATAACAGCCGCTGTCTGTATTCCTGCCACTGATTCCATCATCATAGAATGCCTGGCAGGTGATTCTATAAGAACCGGCAGGCAAACCGGAAATCGTCTGATACAGACGGTTGGCCTGGCCAGACTTCACTTCAGCAGCGTTGAACTGTGAATAGTAGTTCACATTAATGTTGTTTCTTTCAGGATCAGCTTCGGCCCAGCCTCCGGGGAATCCCTCTTTTGTTCCGACATGGCCGTCGTCAAAAACCGGATATTCCGGTTCACCTATTTTATGGAGGATTCCGTCCTTGTCATTGTTGTCCCACTTCCAGGCAGACACCCAGAGATTGTTGCGGCCGAAACGGGAGTCAGCGACATAGGCCGTTACCTCGATTTCACCCTCACGCAGACTCATGATCTCTTGTTCGTAGTCGGCAAGCGTGATGAGAAGCCATTCAGCATTCTCTCCCGACACATTATCGCCCACGTCCAGATAGCCTGTTTTCTGATTATAGTACAGACGGTCTATATTTACGTCGTTCCCTTTTCTGCAGTTGCTTATATACACCCTGTTGCTACCCTCACTTACAGGTGTCAGATACCAGCCGCACTGATAGTCATGCAAGTAATTATTGGATGAGCTTGGCGTGATCTGGGGCTTCAGGTCACACAGCAACCTGTCCGGAATATCTGCATTTTGGGTGTTTCCCTTCAGTCCGAAGGCGTAGAGACTGCTCTTGTTGTTAAGGGACGTTCTGATGAACATTTTCCCGGTACCGTTTTCGGCTTCTGCAATAATCATCTTCATACCCACGTTGGTCAGAATGGGTTCAGCATCGAAACTGCGGCCAGTGGTGATGAACTTCTTCTGGCCTACATTATACAAATAGAATGCCTTGCTGTCAGCATCAAACGTTTCTAAACTTGTACTTATCAGATCTGTATAAGGCGTACCTTTCCAATTGATGTCAGTAGCCTGGGCATAGGTCGCACTGAAACACATAAGGCCAATGGCAAAAACATGTTTTGCAAAGTTGTGCAGGTTTATTCTTGTCTTCATTTTTCCTTTCTTTTTCTAAATCATTTCTTTTTCCTTCCACATCAGACTTGCGTCCTATTCCCACAGATTACTGGAATCGCTGTCATTCCACATATTATTGTCCTTCGATAACTTCGGATCAGAGGGCACATCTGTTACCGTATCCATATCAGGACTTCCGGAACCCTCCGACTTCCACTTGCTTACACCAGCCAATAGACTCTCTGTAAGCACAATGTTCACATACGACATTGGACATGTGTACTTTCTTTTCATTGTCTTCGTTTTTGTTGCTAAAAAGTTTGTATTATAATTTATTAATGTATGCAAGCATTTATACTTCAGTCCACAGAAACAGCCTCATGACACTTCAACCTGATATAAGACCATTCCTATGAATGTATCTATCCATTCATAGCATGAACTCCGTTTAAATGAAGTCTATTACTGATGATGTCTTTATTTGTTGCTCTTGTAGTCGAACGTAATATGTCCTTTGCCTAAAGCCTAATTTTCCTAAATAACACTTACCTCTGTGCAAGAGGTCGGCACATTTTTATTTATATAGCGTTTGCAAAATTACTAATACTCAACTACATGCAAACACGAAATACACAATTTTTATGTTAAAAATAACTAATTCGTCCGTATTATAACCTTGATTACGGGAATCATCAGTTCTGCAACGCATCTTGAAACAAATATTTAGCAAACTCTTCACACCTTCTTGCACAAAGTTCCCTGCACATTTTCACCCACCGGTATTCACGAAAATCCATTTTTGTTCTTTCATGGCAGCACCCTTCCACTTTTATGTCCCGGAAACATGGGTACACAGAAAAAAGGAGAGAGACACGCAAAACCTGCCCTAAGGGCAAATCCGGCATGTCTCTCTCCTTTTCCTTATATCAGCCATTCCCTCAGACCGGGAAAGGTCATTTCTTATTCCTCTACAGGCTTCAGATTGGTATATACATTCTGCACGTCATCAAAGTCCTCCAGACGTTCCACCATCTTGTCGATAGTAGCACGTTCCTCTGCTCCCAGTTCCTTAAGGTCGTTGGGAATATAGGTGAACTCACCACCGATATCCTCAAATCCCTGTTCCTCAAGGAAATGCTGTATGAGTGCATAGCTCTTAGGGTCGCCATAAACGGTAATGGTGCCTTCTTCTGTATCCTCGTCAAACTCATCGTCCACGTTCAGGTCTATCAGTTCGAGAATCAGCTCGTCCATGTCTGTATCATCCTTCTTCTTGAAAGTGAATACACACTTGTGGTCGAAAAGATAAGAAAGCGAACCTGTAGTGCCAAGTGTTCCGCTGAACTTGTTGAACACTGAGCGCACATCACCCACAGTACGGGTGGTATTGTCGGTAAGTGTATCCACGAGGATAGCGATGCCGTGAGGTCCATACCCTTCGTAGGTCACTTCCTTGTAGTCGCTCTGGTCCTTGCCCATTGCGTTCTTTATGGCGCGCTCAATATTGTCCTTAGGCATATTCTCGCGCTTACATGTAGCGATGACCGATCGGAGCGAGGGGTTGTTTTCGGGTTCGGGTCCTCCGGCCTTAACAGCTATGGCAATCTGCTTGCCCAGTCGTGTGAAGGTTTTGGCCATGTGGCCCCAGCGTTTCAGCTTGGCGGCCTTGCGGTATTCGAATGCTCTTCCCATTGTTGTTTGTGTGTATGAATTAATGTTTTCTTATTATTTCCTTCCTGTTTGTCCTGTCTCGTCCCGACCCGGTCAACGCAGTTCGGCGCCGAGTTTCTTCTTCAGGTTGTCTATGAGCCTGGCCATGCAGTTGTCAATCTGCTTGTCGGTAAGCGTGGCGTTTTCGTCCTGTAGAATGAAGTTCACGGCGTAGCTTTTCTTGCCCTGCGGCAGATGGGGTCCCTCATAGACATCGAATAGCTCTACGCTGCGGAGGAGTTTGCGTTCTGTCTGTCTGGCAATGGCTTCTATCGAGCTGAACGGGGTTGACTGGTCGATGAGCAATGCCAGGTCTCTGCTTACCGGCGGGTATTTGGCCGGTGTGTGGAACTGCACACGGGTGCGTTCAGCAGCCTTGAGAGCAGCATCCCAGCTGATATCGGCGAACCATACGGACGTATTGATTCCAGCCTGCTTGAGCAGTGCTGTTGCCACCGGTCCGAGCTGTGCGATGGTCTGTCCGGTCCTGGTCTTCACCACAAGCGAAGCAGAGAACACGTTGTTTTCGCCCTCCACAGTCTGCAGCATTGCATCAGTAAGCCCCATGCGTGTGAGGATATTCTGCACATGTGCCTTGAGATGGTAGAAAGAAGTAGGCTGGTCGGCATGCGTCCATGATCCTTCTATGTGTTTTCCCGACACCCACAGTCCGAGGTGGGCTTCTTCGCTGTAAGCCTTGACCGGATTCTCGTCGTTCTTGGCCTGCGGATTGTAATGATAGCAATTGCCGAACTCGAAAAGCCTGAGATTCGGATTCTTCCTGTTGGCATTCCTCTGTATGCTTTCAAGTCCGCCAAAGAGCAGTGTCTGCCTCATGGCTCCGAGGTCTGCGCTGAGCGGATTGACCAGCTTCACCGTGGTTTCCTCCGTGTAGGTATTCAGCTCCGTATAGTATGCCGTCCTGGTGAGGGAGTTGTTCATGATTTCATTGAACCCGCTTCCCACGAGCTGCTCAGCCACGAGGTTCTGCAGTTTGTGGTGCCTGTCGGCCTTTCCGGGTGTGGTCAGCGAGCTCTTGAGCTGTGTAGGTATCTCAATGTTGTTGTACCCGTAGATGCGCAGGATGTCTTCCGCCACATCACAAGGTCTTCTGACATCGACACGATAGAGCGGAACGAGCATGTCAAGCCCATTCCCGTCGGCTGCGGTAATCTGCATTTCAAGGCTGCTGACAATGCTCTTTACCGTTTCCTCTGGCAGATGCTTGCCAATGAGCTTGTCAAGATAGGCGTATTCCAGTCTCACGGGATAGCCATTGACCGGCTGCGGCCATTTGTCGCAGATGTCCATGCTGACGGTTCCTCCTGCCAGTTCCTTGCAGAGGATGGCGGCCTGTTTGAGCGCGTAGATGGTAGCCGAAGGGTCGGTACCGCGTTCGAAACGGTAGCTGGAATCCGTTGACAGGCCATGGCGTCGTGCACTCTTGCGTATCCATGTAGGATGGAAGCATGCACTCTCGAGCACCACATCGGTAGTGGTTTCATACGTACCGCTTCCTTTTCCGCCGAAGATACCTGCTATACACATGGGTTCAGCAGCATTGCAGATGCTGAGGTCGTGCGGGCCGAGGATATGCTCCTGTCCGTCAAGCGTGACGAAGCGGGTGCCTTCGGGCTGTGTCCTGACCACGATGCGGTGTCCTTCCACCATATCTGCATCGAAGCAGTGCATGGGCTGTCCATAGGCCATCATGATGTAGTTGGTAATGTCAACGATGTTGTTCACCGGCCTCAGCCCGATGATGCGCAGTTTATCCTGTAGCCATGCCGGGCTTTCCTTCACATGGCATCCCTTGATGCTCACGCAGGAATAGCGCAGGCAGGCATCTGTGTTTTCTATTTCCACCTCAATGGGGAGTTCGTGGTTGTCCACGCTGAAAGCGGAGCAGTCCGGCCTGTGCAGCGAGGTGTTGTATCCGTTCTGCACGAGCCATGCATAAAGGTCGCGCGCCACGCCCCAGTGGCTGAGCGCATCGGCCCTGTTGGCCGTGATGTCGATTTCTATGAGCCAGTCACTTTCCAGATGGTAGTATTCGGCGGCGGGTTGTCCCACAGGCGCGTCCTCGGGAAGCACGATGATTCCCGCATGGTCTGTCCCTATTCCTATTTCGTCTTCCGCGCAGATCATGCCCTGGCTTTCTACACCACGGAGCTTGGATTTCTTGATGACAAACTCCTTGTCGCCGTCGTAGAGCACGCAGCCCATGTCGGCCACGATGACCTTCTGTCCGGCTGCCACATTGGGCGCGCCGCACACAATCTGGCTGGGACTGTCCTTGCCCAGGTCCACAGTGGTGACATGAAGATGGTCGGAGTTGGGATGCGGCTCGCAGGTGAGCACCTTGCCCACGTAGAGACCTTTCAGTCCGCCCTTTATGGTCTGTACCTCCTCAAGGGCATCCACTTCAAGTCCGCACGATGTAAGGGCATCGCAGACTTCCTGTGGAGTCAGCTCAAAGTCAACGTATTCCTTGAGCCATTTATAAGATATATTCATTGGCGATGATTGATTAAACGGCGCAAAATTACAAAAAATCAACGACTTGCACAATAATAGCCATAAAAAAGTTGACTACAGCCCACAGGCGGCAGCACACATTTCCGCACACCGCTCGCCATCGACGGCTGCGGAAACGATTCCGCCTGCATATCCGGCTCCCTCGCCACAGGGATACAGCCCCGCGAGCCGCATGTGCTGCAAGGTCTGGCTGTCGCGCAGGATTCTCACAGGCGAAGAGGTACGTGTCTCCACGGCTATGAGCACAGCCTCATGGGTCAGGAAACCTTTGCTGGCCTTGCCGAACTTGAGGAATCCCTGGCGCAGCCTGTCGGCCACAAAAGGAGGCATCCAGAAGTGCAGGGGCGAGGAAATCAGTCCCGGGGCATAGCTGCTCCTGGGCAGGTCATAGCTCAGGCGTCGGTTCACGAAATCGTCCATGCGCTGCGCCGGAGCCGTCTGCTTCATGTTGCCCTGCTGCCAGCACATGCGCTCAAGCTGTTCCTGGAAGTGCATCATGCAGAGCGCACCGGCCGGGCCGCACTGGAGTTCCGGGGAAGCGCCGGCCTGGGCAAGGTCCTCGGGATGGAGTTCCACCACCATGCCGCTGTTCGACCACTGCGTGCCACGGTTGCTGGGGCTCATCCCGTTGACCACGATCTGCTGTCGCCCGGTAGCAGCCGGAATGACAAATCCGCCGGGGCACATGCAGAAGGAATAGACTCCACGCCCGTCAACCTGCGTGACAAAGCTGTATTCGGCCGGGGGCAGATACCTGCCGCGCCCGTTCTTGCTGTGATACTGTATCTGGTCGATGAGTGCCGACGGATGTTCCAGCCTCACACCCACCGCAATGCCCTTGGCCTCCATCTCCACCTGCGACTCGGACAGATGGCGATAGACATCGCGCGCGGAATGGCCGGTCGCCAGAATGACCGGACCGCGGTATTCCCTGCACACACCGGTCTCCAGGTCGGTGGCTTCCACACCCGTCACCTGATTGCCGGCCACCATCAGCCGTTCCATGCGTGTGCAGAAATGCACCTCGCCACCGGCCTCCAGAATGGTCTGGCGCATGGACTCGATGACACCGGGCAGCTTGTCCGTACCGATGTGCGGATGGGCATCGGAAAGGATGGAGGGCGATGCTCCGTGCTGGCAGAACACATGCAGGATCTTCTCCGTACTGCCACGTTTCTTGGAGCGCGTATAGAGTTTGCCGTCAGAATAGGCTCCGGCCCCACCCTCTCCGAAACAGTAGTTGCTTTCTTCCTCCACACGCTGTCTGCGCGTGATTTCGGCCAGGTCGCGCTTCCTGTCGCGCACGTTCCTGCCACGCTCTATCACCACCGGCTTCAGCCCAAGCTCTATGAGGCGCAAGGCTGCAAAAAGGCCACCCGGACCTGCACCCACCACAACCACAGGGCGGGCAGCCGAGACATCGCCGTAGCAGATGCGGCGGAAAGGTTCGTCCGTGGGCATCTCGTTGACATAGACCCTCACCCGCAGATTCACATAGATGGTGCGCTGACGGGCATCAATACTCTTGCGGAGCACCCGCACACAGCAGATGGTGCGCGCGTCGATGGCCTTTTCCCGCGCCACAGCCTCGCGTATGGTCATTTCATTGTAGGCTTGCTGGGGCAGCAGCCGGAGGTCATATTCGTGTATCATACATCTTTAATATTTATAATCCAAGTCCTATTTTCGCATTCGCATGCGCCCGAAAGTCTGTAGCCAAAGGAATACAGGGGAAGATACCATCACACCTGTCGCCATGAAGCAAACGGACAATCGTACATGCTTTTCCCTACGGATGCAAAATTACACAAAAAAAACCGCAATCGTGCAAATGCAGTAATGGCAAGCGTGTTTATGCGCTCCAGCTGGACTCCAGCCGAACAGGCCTTCCCTCCACCAGGACAGGGAAACCTGCCGGAAAAGACGTGGGCAACCCTCATTTCCCATTTTACAAAATGTCAGTTTTTTAACACTTTTGCTTACACTTTGATTTTCCGGCCTTTTCCGAAGATTCGGACGAGAACGGATTTTTGCGCGCCAGCGGAAATTCCTGACTCAGGAGACTTGTTTTGTAAATCATTGACAATCAACAGGATAAGTTTTTACAGATGAAAAGTGTTAACAAAAACTGTCCGATTTTAACCTAAAATACGTTAAATTCATGCACAAAACACGTGATTTGTGCAGTTTTCAGGCCCCTTTTTCCGCACTTTTGGCCGGAAAATCACGGTTTTGAGGCCAAAAAACCTGAGTTTTTGCCCCGAAACAGTTAAGTT
>JBJEHA010000041.1:0-54253 GCA_051875605.1 Prevotella sp.
CCATCTTGCCGGTCTGGGGCATCCAGAAGTTCATGCCCCACGGCATGGCAATGGCAGGATAGGTGTTGCCGGTGGAGAGCTCGAATTTCGACTGCGTGCCTACGAGTGGGTTCACGTAGTCAACAGGTTCCGTGACAATTGCCGCACGCATGGACATTCCCAGTGTGCACAATACCATGAATAAAATTAGTTTTTTCATGCTGTTTTTTTTTTTAGTTGAAAATGGTTTATCGGTTTGGATTGTTGTCAGTGCAAATTTAGTTAAAATGTTGGTAAACAATATGAAAAACGGGCAGACAAGTGGGTTTTTATGCTTTTTTCCCTCTTGTATGCCCGTGAAACAGGCTGAATCCTGTGTATTGGGGACTTATTGTGCCACGATATGATGGATGCCAGCCGTCAGGACAATTTCCTGTCCGCCTACAGGCGTTCCGTCAACGGTGCAGGAGGATGCGTGCTTGGGCAGTTGCGTTGTCGCAGTGGTGCCGACCGGTATGGCCACATTGAGTGTGGTCTTTCCGTTTTCCTTCTTCCAGTCCACGGAAATTGTTCCGTATGGGGTTTCTTTTGTGACGCGTGTCCAGGTCAGCTTCTCTGCATATTGCGGGTCGATACGGAAATGGCGGTATCCCGGTGCGCTGGGGTCGGGAACAATGCCGCCCAGAGCCTGGTAGAACCAGGTCCCGATGCCGTTGTAGCAGTTGTGGACATGGCTGCGCTCTCCGTTCCAGTATTCCCATGTAGCCGTTGCACCGTTGTCAATCATGTAGAGATAACCCGGATAATCACGCTTCTTGAGAATGTCGTACATCAGTTCGGTTTCATGGTTGCGCACCACATATTCCGTGAAAATGGGTACACCCACCAGTCCGACAGCAATATGGCTTTTGTATTTGCCGTACGACAGCTTGCGCATCTGTTCTTTCACAGCTTCTGCCTTTTCCTCAGGCACAGCTCCGACCAGCATGGGGTAGGCCATGTCAAGCGGTGAACCGGTGGCGTAGGTGTTGTCTGCGGCGTTGAAGAAACGCAGATGGATGGTGCGGTTGATGTTTTCATGCCATGTGCGGTAGGTGAGAGCGTCTTCATGATGTCCCAGCCGCTCGGCCATGATGGACATGGACTGCAGGCACTCGCTAACCAGGCAGTTGCTTATAAGATTGACAGAACGTTCATCACCGGCGTCCACACCCATAGGTGCCAGCCAGTCGCCCAGGTACCACATGCGGTTGGCTGTGTCGGGCCATCGTGTAAGCAGACCGTCACGTGAGTATTTCTTTACATATCCCAGCCACATCTTCATCTGATTGTAGCAGTTCTGTGCCACTGCGTTGTCTGCATAATTGAGCCATGTACGCCACGGAGCCATGACCATGAATCCACACCAGTAGGGGCCACCGCCTCCACCGCCGGCAGGCGCTACGTGCGGGAGACTGCCATCGGCGTCAATGACGTCGTTCCAGGCCTGCAGCCAGTTGTGGAACAGCGGAGCCACATCGTACATGGTCTGCAGTGTCATGGTTGAGGAGTTTCCGTCACCACCGTAGCCAGTGCGCTCCAGGTGCGGGCAATCGACCATATAGCCACTGAACGCCAGACAGCGCATCGTGTAGTTGATCATATTATGGATGGTGTTCAGGTCATCGTCTGAACAGGCAAAGGAAGAAGCGGCCTCGTAGTTGCCTGAAATCTGCAGGGCTTCACAGTCGGGCTGTACATCCAGTCCGCTGATGCAGACGTAGCGGTAGGCGTGATGATGGAACTTGTTGCAGAACGTTTCTTCCGGTCTTCCTGCTGCGACATAGGCATCGTTTTCGTTTTGTGAAACGAATATACCGTCTTCAGGAAGATAGTCGGAATATTCCATGTTGATTTCCTGTCCGGCTTTCAGTCCTTTCATGTTCAGCTGGAGCCATCCTGTCAGTACTCGACCCATATCGACAAGCCACTTGCCCTGGCCAAGGGACTGGATGGATGCAGGTTTAGTGCGTGCGATAATGATATTGCCTGTGCAGCATTGCGGTGTGGCAACCATGTCTGGAATGCTGACCGAATGGACGGGATGCCAATTCATCTTGTCGAGTGTGCTGCTGTTGAGACTGGTGGGGACAATATCTCCTATGACGCGTTCTCCTCCAAATTGCAGGGCATGCCATGTGCCGGTATCTCCATAGCCGCCGGGTGTGCCTTTCCAGCCAGAGCTGGATGTTGCTAAGGTTGTCCAGTTCCCGTCGGACAATTCGTCAATCTGCACTTTCATGAGTGGACCGCCATAGACAGCTTTGAAGGTAGTTGACTTATACCAGCCTTGGCCGAGCCAGATGACGATGTCGTTTGTACCTTTGCTGATATATGGCGTGAGGTCATAGGTCACTATCTGTGAATGCTTGTCAAGCTGTGAGACAGCAGGGGTAAGGACTTCATCGCCTACTTTCTTGCCGTTGACATAGATTTCATGATAGCCCAGTGAGTTCACGTGTGCGAAAACCGCTTTGGCTTTCGGAGATATGGTGATGTTCTTACGGAGTAAAGGTGTCCGGATGTCTCCGGCCGACTGTGGCAAACCGATATATGAACCGGGAATGCCTTCAATCAGGCCGATGCTGAACCGCTGTGGACTGCTCCATGCTGTAGGCCGTCCGTCGGCATCCCATGTGCGTACTCTCCAGAAACATAGTTGGCGTGAACGGAGCGGTTTGCCCTTATAGTCAACAAGGACTTGTTCGGCTGATTCGTTTTTCCCGGATTTCCATAAATCGGCTTTTCCGCTTTTCAGGAGTTTCAAGTCGGAAGCGACCTGTATTTCCCATGCAGTCTGCCGTTCGCCCGGACGATTGGATTCGTTTTTCCAGCTGAATCGGGGTAATGTGGTATTAATGCCCAATGGGGCGTTCATGTTTTCACACTTCAGTGAATGGACTTTCATCTTTGCCGTTATTGCCATAGGAAAGGCCAATAGCGCAGTAAAAGCCAGTACAAGGATCTTCTTCATATTACTGATTGTCATTTTGATTGTTGTTTGATGGAAGTAGCTGGAGACTATTTTTTCATTGCCACCAGGACACGTTCTTTTTTACGGTATTGTTTGGCCAGAATATTGCAACCACCAATGAGCATACTTGGATCGGCATCAATGTCTATGGTTTTCTCTTCACCTGGCATAAGCGTCAGATAACCGTCTGACATAATGGCAGGAAGAATGCGTTCACCGGTCTTGCGGTTCACCATTCTGAGGCGTGTCGCAAATGCCACTTTTTCTGAAGTATTCTTGATACGCACAGTGAATTTTCCATCGCCGAGTGAACCCCTTTCCACATTTGCTGTCAGAGTGGCTTCGGGTAGTGTGTTCAATGCACTATAGTTGAGCTCCTCTTTCCCGTTACGCCAGTAGAAGTTCTCAGAAAGCAGTTCTCCCGATGCTGATGTCAGTTTGAGACGTATGAAATGGATAGCTGATTGTTCGGTAGCAGCGTCGAGATTAGCCACGAATGCTTCTTTCTTGTCAGAAGCATTTACGCTTACAGTTGTTTTTCTGTTCAATGCCGTGATTTCTTTTCCCTGCATGTCATAGACAGACATGGAAGCCACTGCATTCTGTAATGGCACTGATGTGGTATTGATGACTTTAACGCTGTTATTGAGGCAGTTCCACTGTATATGTTGCTGTTCGCAGGCTTTTTTTGCCCCCCAGTAAGCTCCGGTAGGCTCGTAATAGTAATCGTAGGTTTGCCATACAAAAGACGGATAGGCGGGATGGCTCATCCAGATGAGCAGACCTGTTGCATCGTCCCACATCTTGTCGTTCCATGCTTCGTACATGCCTTTCATGTCTTCGATGTTGATGAGCTGTGCCTTTTCGCAGAACTCTTCCAGCCCGGCAGATTCACCATAGCGTTCATTGACTGATTTCTTGTAGTCAACGGGCCCTCCGTTCAGTGCCTCTTTTCCAAAGAAGTGCCTGTTCCATACATTCTCATCATCGTTGGCCAGTTGTTCATCAGTAGGAAGCGGCCATTGGTTCTCTTTGGGGATGAACAGACGTACACTTTCAAAAGTGGGGAATGTGGCCATTCCAATTTCCGAACGGAATCCATAGCCGTAGTCTATGCCATAAGGATAAGCTGGCTTGTTGAATGCAAGGTTGCTGGCAGATGTTGAGAAATGATGGCGTGGAGGAAGGTCTTTCCACCATCCGCTTCCCGACATGGCGTCTTGGTTAGAGCAGGATTTGTAAAGGCGGTCATTCCCGTCTTCTTCCATTACAATCATGCGAAGAGCTTGGTCAATGTCAGGTACAGGGTGTGTTTCATTGGCACCGCACCACACAGCGATGGAAGGATGATTGCGTAATCGACGTACTTTATCACGGGCGTTGATCTTGAATGCGTCATGTTGTTCCACATCATTGTAGGCTACATAGAGCCAGAAGTCATTCCATACCATAATGCCATAGCGGTCACAGTAGTCATAGAACTCGTCATCTGTCACGCATCCTGTCCAAAGACGAATCATATTGTAATTCATCTCCTTGTGTAACCTTATCTTGGGTTCATATTCTTTGCCATGGCAGCGCAACAGATATTCGCTCATACCCCAGTTGCCGCCTTTCACGAAGATGCGTTGTCCGTTGACAAAAAGGTTCAATACCGGGTAGCCTACAGCATTCTGTTCTATTCGGTACTCATATTTTTTGATACCGAATGTCATGGTTTTCGAATCGGTCTCTTCCCCGTTGGCAGAACAGGTGAGCTTGCATGTATAGAGGTTTGGCTCTCCATAGCCATTGGGCCACCAGAGTTTAGGCTGCTTGATGGCCAGTGCAGGTGCATCATCTTTGGTGATGCGCACATGAGCCACTTCGCCAGAACGGACATTCACTTTCTTGCTGAATACGATGTCGCCGGGTTGTATGATACCCGATAGTGTGTATGTACATTCGTAGTTGGAAAGGTTTCTCAGGTCTGTCTGTACGGATAGTTCAGCCGTTTCCATCGTGGGCAGATAGCTCCTCACCCATGGATCTTCCATGATGCCATCGCCGCTCACAGATATGTAGGCATTTCCTGTAATACCTGCCAGTCGTCCTGGCACGTATGGCATCCAGTCCCATCCTGCACCGGCAAGATAGCTTGGACTACAGGCTACACCGTATGGACCTTTGTCTGTACGGGTTTTCTTTTGGTCTGGGTCATATATACAGACGGCTATAGCATTCTTCCCATTACGGTTAATCAACTCTGTCACATCAAAGCGTGAACGCAACATGTGTCCACTCACATCTTTTACGGATTCTGCCGTCCCCGAGATCTTTTTACCGTTGAAATAGAAATCGGCAAATCTATTGGTATTGTCAAAATTAAGCCAGATGTGTTGTCCGGTTTGTAGTGTCTCAGGCAATTTGAATTCTGTGCGGTACCAAAACGGGCGATTATAGAAGGTCTCGTCAACTTTGTATATGTTGTCGGCATACTCCGGGCATGGTTCTTTCCCGGCTGCCACGTAAGCAGAGAACACCACGCCAGGGACCATGCCTTCAATGGCTTCAGGCATGGTGTAATCAACACGTGAAATGATGATACCGCTGTCTCTTACTTCTGCTTTGGGCAGCACTTGCCACTTTATGGCTGGGTTAGAACTGTTTAGCGACCATTCGTGGTTCTGTGCACTACTCGTTATACCTATACCTATTAGTATATAGGTGAGCAGGATGAGCTTTTTTCTTGAATTCATTACCTTTTTCTTCTGTTTTAATGATTTTGTACTTTCCTTTTTATGTTTCTTTTAGGACTCATGACCTGTTCGTGTAATACTTAGGTCTCATTTTGTACCGAAACGACGGTTGGGTGATGAACCCATTTCAAGTTCCAGAACACCACCAGCTGTGATTTCCGAAAAGTCCAGCCAGCATCGTTCAAGTGATTCGCCATTGAGTTTTGCACTCTGGATGAATATGTTTTCCGGACTGTTGTTGTGGGCTACAATAGTAAAGCAATTACCTTTATGATATTTTCTGTCAAGTGTAATGTCTATTCGGTTGAATACAGGACTGGTGATTTCTACGCGAGTATCGCCTGGACAGTATTGGTGAAGTCCGGCTGCGGCCAGAACGTACCATGCAGACATCTGCCCAACATCTTCGTTGCCACATAGACCTTCCACTTTGTTGAAGTAGGCGTTTTTGCAGATGTGGCGTGTCCATTTCTGGGTGAACCACGGCGCACCGATACGGTTGAAAAGGAACGGCACAAAATGAACAGGTTCATTAGCATGATTGTACCAGACATTCCACAGCATGTTTTCCGGTGTTTTCGTGAACATGTCATTCAAGTCGGTCAGTACTTCGTTTACACCGCCCATGAGTGTTACCATACCGTCCACATCATGAGGCACAAACCAACCTTGTTGTAGTGGATTACATTCCATACATCCGTACCATTCTTTCAATCTTCCCTCTTCTGGCCATTCCAGCCAGTTGCCTTGTTCATCGCGTGGACGGAACCATCCTTTATCTTCGTCATAGATGTTCTTATATTGCTGTCCCAATGCATAGTGTTTTTCTGCAATATCTTTTTTGCCCATCATGTCGGCCAGTTTACCAAGACACCATTCAGTGTAAGCATATTCCAGGGTATAGGAGATACCCAATCCACCGGCTGTATAGCCTAAAGTACCGTTAGAGAATTTTTCGGCCGTGTTGCGTGCATATAGTAGTGCCTTTTCCGTATCGTAGTCGCGGATGCCTTTGGCATACGCATCTGCTAATACAGAAAGTGCAGGATTACCGAGCATACATCCGGAATAGGAGTTGAGTAGTTCCCATCGCTCATAGTATTGTTTCCCACTTTGGTCAGCCATAGTAACGAGCGAGTTGAGCATATCGTTTACCACGATGGGATTGATGATGGTCTGCAGAGGGAATTGGCTTCTGAATACATCCCATCCGCTGAAAATAGTCCGTTTGGTAAATCCAGTTTCTGCTGGGTGTACTTTATAGTCACCACCAACATATCTTCCATCCACATCGGTATAAACGCGTGGGTCAAGCATGGTGTGGTAAAGAGCTGTATAGAACACGGTCTTCTCATCTTCTGTTCCGCCTTCCACATTCATTTTCTTCAGGTTCTCGTTCCATGCTTTCCAGGCCAGCCGTTTTGCTTTTTCAAAATCACATTTTTCGGCTTCTGCATCATAGTTTTTCTTGGCGCCATCCTGATCGACGAAAGAAATTCCTACTTTCATTTCTACCTGTTCTCCCTCTTTTGTGGCAAAGTCAGTGAAGAAGCCGATGTGCTTACCTTTAATGGACTTCTGGTTACGTATGATTTGTGCGTTGGCAATACGTTGCAGATAGGAATCCTTTATCACATCTTCATTTTTCCTGGACACGCTGTCTGGTATGTCTGCACTCCAGAATCCGAAATCACGAATGGGTTTATCCACCGTGGCATGGAAATAGACTGTATATAGGGCTTTTCCTTCACCGTTACCCCATCCTCCACCATCGGGAGTGCAGCGCATCCAGCCCTGGATGGTGTGTTCATCAAGCACTTCCACGTATTGTTCTTCTGAAGAGCCTCCTACGCGACGAGCAAGGTCGACTTGTATGCGTGACTGAGTATTCAGCGGATAGGTAAAGCGAAGGAAACCGCAGTGTGTTGTTGCCGTACATTCGGCCTTGATGTTGTAGTCGGTCAACACAGCTGAATAATATCCGGCTTTAGCGGTTTCTGTAGATTTGTCGTAATTGGAACGATATCCTTTAGGCTCTGCTCCTTCTTTACCGGCTACTGTTTTCAGAGGGCCGGTAGTAGGCATGACAAGGAAATTCCCCAGATCACCGTTCCAGCCCACTCCGCTCATTTGCGTCATGGCGAAGCCCTCAATGGTCTTGTGTTCATAACTGTAGCCGGAACCATTGTCGCCTCCGGTGATGGTGTTGGGGCTTACTTGAACCATGCCGAACGGAGTTGCCGCTCCGGGGAAGGTCTTGCCCAGTCCATGATACGCTTCGGCTGCATCGACATTGGTACTTGCGCCGATAAATGGGTTCACGTAGTCTGCTGGCTCAATGTTTTTTGTACAGGACATCTGTAGCATTCCTGCTATAGCACAGCAGAACAGCAGTTTTTTCGTTTTCATTTCCTTATTTAATTTGATATTTCAAGTTCAGTGTTCTGATGCCGAAACGTGGCATGGAGTAGGAGAGGCTATTGCCTGAAAGGTACAATGGCCTGAGTAGTTTTCCATTCAAATCGGTTTCTTCTGCTTTCATACCCGTGCCAGGCAATTTGATGATCTGTCTGCTGTTGTCTCCCGACTGATTGTAAAGTCTGATTGTCAGTCCATTTTCGGCAACGTTGGCAGCAGAGAGAACATATCCTGTCGAGGTGAGGTCAAGGAATGACTTCTGTGTATATTCCTGATCATTGCACTCGTGCAGCAAGACCGGTTCTTTCCAGCGTTCGTTGTGATAAGCTATATTTCCTTTTTCCCATGTTCCGGTGTGTGGAATGAATGCGAAAGACATTTCGGTTTTCCTGTCTATTACATAGTTCCTGCCCCACAGTCCCGGTCCGGAGTATTGTACGGTGAGTGCCAGCGGATGGTCTTGTGCAAATGTATAGGAAGTGGTGTGGTCAGTCAGCAAAGCAAGGGATTTCCCGTTCTTTCCGGTAATATCTACCCAATTAAGCACTATGTTATGTTTTATGTCATCCCACTTGCTGAACAAGGTGGATTGCTGCTGGCTTTGACATACATCGAAAGGTGCGTCTTTAGCCAGTTCTGCCTCATTGACATCGCACGGCAGAAGCAGGTTGAGCAAATAACTTGTGTTGTAGAATGGTGTGTCTTTTTTATGGCGTTCATGCTGCCCGAAATCGCCTATTCGCTCGTTCTGTTTCCAGTCAATGGCCAGTTGGCAGTCTATGCGTGCATCACCCTGGCGCAGTGTGTAGGTATGATGGAAGGGTGTTCCTGCTATCTTGCCGTCAACACGTATGGATTTCACCAGATGGTTGTCTGTCAGCACTTTCACGCGTGCTGCCTGTTCGGTGGAAGAGCAGAACCGTCCTTTCTCCTCAAAGAATCCTTTTAGTTCGGCAAACGGCTGTCCGTTGGTTGTCCACTCTTTATTTTCCTTCTTGACATACAGGCTGCTGATGGTTCCACCATGTTTCAGGTCGAACACTATTCTGTAGAGGTCGGTCTCTACCGTACAACGGCCTTTGGCTATTCTGACCGGGTTGTCGTTTATGGCCTTCTTCTGGTCATTCAGGAGCGTCTGTATGTCGTAGGTGGCATAGCCGAAAGCCGGGATTTCAGCCTTGAAACAGAGTTCTTTCCCATTGTGTCGGGTGTTTATGATTTCTGTTCTTTTCTCACCCAGTGTGTTGAATAGCCTTAGTGATTTCCTGTTGACTGCTTCATTTTCCGGCTTCATGTTTCCCATGGCTTTTGCTATGGTTTCCTTTGCGGTGCTGTCAGATGAGGCTGTCCACAGCGCGATGTTGTCAGCCCATGTTCCTTTTTTGTTCAGCCGGTTGTAGGGCACGATCCATGAATCGTGGTGTTGTGCCAGCATGAGTGTACGCCATGCTTCGTCAATGGCTGGCTGTTCGGGTTTCCATCCTGTTTCCAGATAAGCCATTGCCGACAGTTTTTCCGCCTGCACCAGCAGGTTTTCCGATGTCCTGACCTCACGGCCTATCCGCTGCATCACCTGGCTTCCCCACATCAGTGCCACGCGCACGTCATTCTGGGAAAAATGCCAGTCATCATGGCTTTTCCCTTCTGATATGCGTTCTATATAGTCAGTCCAGCATATATATTCCGAACCGTTTTTCCGTCGGCCTCCACTTCCCAGCCAGGGGCCGTTTTTCCATCCTGCGTCTTGGTAGCACATGCCGGCCGGATGGGCTATTCCTGCGGATTGACAGGTATTGATGTAATGCCGTGAGTTGTCCCATGCAGTAGTTTGCCATACAGTGCTGTCAACGAGTTCCTCGCAGGCATAGCGCGGTACGGAAAGCATGGCAGTACCATCTGGCCCGATCCAGTTTACGAGTTCTCCTCCGTAGGCCGATACATATCCTCCCCAGCAGGTGTCCGGACATTTCAGTACGGCGTGTCTGAATCCGAACTGTTTCAGTATCTGTGGAAGACAACTGGTAAAGCAGGGTTCTTCCACGGAATAGGTGATGCAGTTCAGGCCGGGAAAATGCTGTTGCAGTTTCTTCAGTCCGTACTGGAACTGTCTGATGATGCTCTCACCGCTGATATTATATAAATAAGGTTGTGCGTAGGTGGGATTGGTAAATTCCACCCGTGGTCCGGTGGCCATGTTCCTGAAGCTGAGATAAGCTTCAGGTGTGCGCACTTTTACCGTGTCCCATGTCTCCGGTTCGATTTCCAGGCCGATTTTCCAATCAGGATGAGCATTCATCTGATCGACCATGAACTGTGTGTACCATTCCACGGGGTAGTGTCCATATATTCCTCCGTGGTAGCCGTCGGCAAAATATGCTTCCGGTGTGTTCGAGCTTGTTTGTGCCTGTGCGGCCAATGCGAGTCCCATGGCGACTCCTATCATGGCCTTCCGGCTTAAATGTTTGTAGGTAAGCATATTCGTGTGATAATAGTTTTCATTGTCGCAAAATTAGCCAAATCGCAGATGCAAGCGTATAAGAATTAAACATAAAACCTATCAAATTTGAACCAAAATAGGTCTAATCGGGCATTATCTCGTCCTTTTTTGTGGTTGATGCGGATTCTGGTGGCATATTATCAGTTTTCCCGGTGAAATCTTTCGGGAGCAGGCCGAACTGTTTGTAGAAGCATTGCGAGAAATACGACGGCGAGGAGAACCCCACGATATAGCATACCTCGCTGATTTTCCCGTTGCCTTCCTTGAGCAGTGTAGCTGCCTGTTTGAGTCGTTCTATCTTGATGTAGTTGTTGGGCGACATGTTGAGCAGTCCCTTGATTTTCCTGTTCAGTTTGGTCTTGCTCATGCACATTTCCTGTGCCAGACGTCCTATGTCAAACTGATTGTCGGCCAGGTTCCTTGCCACCACGCTTTCCAGCCTTTCCAGGAACTCGTCGTCGGTCTTGCTGATGGATAGTGTGCCTGATTTGATGAAGGGGGAGTTGGCGAATGCCGACTTGATGTTTTCCCGGTTGCGCAGCAGATTCTGTATGGCGCTGGACAGGTAGTCCACGGAGAAGGGCTTCTCTATGTACAGGTCAGCTCCGCTTTCCATTCCTTCCACCTTGGCCGAATCCAGTGTGAGTGCGGTGAGCATGATGAACGGGATGTGGCTGATGTTGACGTCCTGCTTCACCTGTCTGCACAGTTCGAAACCGTTCATGGGTTCCATCATCACGTCGGATATGATGATGTTCACATCGCTTTCTGCCAGTATCTCGAGTGCCTGCAGTCCGTTGGTGGCCGTCAGCACGTGGTAGTTTTTCTGCAGGGCTTTTTTTTCGTAGTTCAGCATGGGCACGTTGTCTTCCACCACGAGCACGGTATAGTGTTTCCCGTCTTCGTCCTCATTGCGCCAGTCCGGCTGTTCTATGGCTGCCGGTCCTTCGTCTGCCAGGTTGAGTGTGGGTTGCTGGTTGATGGGCAGTGTGAGTACGAATGCGTTCAGGTCTGTTTCGCTGTTGTCCATGGCGAGTGTGCCGCCGTGCAGTTCGGCCAGCGTCCGTGAAAGGGCGAGTCCCAGTCCGGTTCCGGTGGTTGAGGGCGTGTTCTCCTCCAGCCGGAAGAACGGTGTGAAGATTTTTTCCCTTGCGGCTTGCGAGATGATCTTTCCGTCGTTGCAGAACCTCACCTGGAAGTTGTTCCCGTCCACTGTCAGGCTGATGTTGATGATGTGGTCGCAGTATTTCACGGCGTTGGTCATCAGGTTGCTGATGATCTTGGTGAACCCTTCCCGGTCGATGAAGGCGTAGGGCGGTGTCTCTGGCGCGTCGAACCGGCTTTCTATGCCTTTGTTGCGCATGAGCGGAGTGAAGCGTATATAGACATCGTTGATTACCTTGACGAGGTTGGCTTTCACGAAGTTCAGCCTCATGCCGTTGCGTTCCGTCTTCCTGAAGTCGAGCAGCTGGTTGGTCAGGTCGAGCAGCCGGCTGACGTTCTTTTCCATGATGTCCAGGTCTTCCCTTTCCTCCTCGTCGTGCCCGTCCTTTTGCAGGATGTTCTCCAGCGGTCCTTTGATGAGTGTGAGCGGTGTGCGTATCTCGTGGGCCACGTTGGTGAAGAAGTTGATCTTGCTCTGGTAAAGTTCCTGTTCCTTCTCGTGCTCGAACTTCTCCATGGCCAGCTTGCGTTTCATGACCGACCGCTGGTGCCAGTGCCGGTAGGTGTAGAAGGCCGCTCCCAGTACGATGAGCATGTAGCAGAGCAGTGCCCACCAGGTCAGGTAGAGTGGCGGCTTCACGGTGATGTCGAGCTTATATACGTTGGGCGACCACTTGCCGTTGCTCAGCTTCACGCGCACCATCAGCGTGTAGTGTCCCGGCGACAGGTTGGTGTAGGTGATGAGGTTGTCGCCGAAGAGGTGCTGCCATTTGCTGTCGAATCCCTCCAGCTTGTATTCCATCTGGTTGAGCCAGGGCGAGTTGAAGGCCGGCGCCACCACGCGTAGGGAGAACGAGTTCTCGTTGTGGCGGAGCGTGATGGACGAGCTTTCGGCTATGGATTTCTTCAGTGGGGTGCCGGGGGTGTAGATGTCGGTCGTGACATTGTTGATGAACAGGTCGGTGGCCACGATGTTCGGCACGGCATCGTTTTCCTCGAAGCTGGCCGGATTGAAGGCCACGAAACCGTTGATGCTGCCCATGTATATTTTCCCGTTGTTGCTCAGTATGGACGACTTGTAGTTGAACTGGTTGTCGAGCAGTCCGTGCGATGTGGTATAGACCACGGCATCGCCCGATGCAGGGTTGTAGCTGATGAGTCCGTTGTTGGTGGTCAGCCAGAACATGCCGCTGTCGTCTTCCACGATCTGGAACACGAAGTGCTCCGGCAGATAGCGCGGTATGGGCACGGTGACGAACTTGTCGGACTTGGCGTCATAATGGGCCACGCCTCTGTCCTGTGTCGTGACCCACACCTTTCCGTTCCTGTCCTCGAATATGGAGAGCACCTTGTCCGATGCCACGTTCTTCTTTTTCCCGGTAGCATACTGTTCCCACTTGCGGGTGGCGCTTCGTCTCACATATACGCCCTGTCCTTGCGTGGCCACCCACAGGTCGTGGCGGTTGTCTTCGTAGATGTCGTTGACGAGCATGCCGTGCACGCTGTCTTCCTCCACAAACTGCCCGGTCTCCCGGTCGTAGTGGCACAGCCCGCTCAGGGTGCCCACATAGACCGTTCCGTCGGCGCACTTGCAGATGGAGAACACGGCGTTGTCGGGCAGTGAGCCCGGATGCCCGTCGGCCAGGAAGGCCTTCTGCGGCTTTCCTGTGCGGATATCCACCAGCCTGATGCCATAGGAGAACGTGCCCACCCAGAGCATGTCGCCGTCAAGGCACAGGCAGTGCACGTTGGGCCATGCAAGGCTCTCCTCCACGAAGCGGAATGTGCCGGTGCGCGGGTTATAGCAGTTCAGTCCGTTGTCCTCGGTGCCCAGCCAGATGTTGCCGTAGTTGTCTTCTTTCAGTCCGCGCACCCGCCGTCCGCGCAGCGAGTTGTTCTGGTCGATGCGCGGCAGGAACTTCTCGAATGGCGAATGCTCGTAGGGCGAGTAGTTGATGCCGCCGAAATAGGAGCCTACCCATATGCCCTGGTCGGCATCCTGGTACAGGCACTGCAGCGGGTTGTCAGAGAGCGAGAAGGGGTTTGACGGCTCATAGCAGTAGTGGTCCAGTTGCCTGCTGTCCATGTTGTAGATGTACAGCCCCATTTCCGTGGCGGCCCATATCTCCCTTTCCTTGCACAGGAGCGAGTGCACGTAGATGTGCTTGCCGTTCACTTCGTCCACTATGGTGCGCACGGTTCTGGTTCCGGCACTGATTTCCACCAGTCCGTTCTTGTCGCTGCCCACGAAGAGGCGGCCGTTGCCGGCCGGTATGATGCCGTAGATGGAGCTTTGGGCGAAGGGGTCCTTCCCGTTCTCGTCGGTAAATCTGCTCAGTTTGCGGAAGTTGTCGTCCGTATAGTGTAGTCCTGCGCCGTAGAATCCTATCCACACGCGGTTGTGCCCGTCGAATCCCAGGTCGGTCACAGTGGGGTAGCCGTCGCTGACGATGCAGTCGAGCCGTTTCGTTCCCTTGTCGTACCGGAAGAGGCCTTGCCTGTCCACCACAATGTAGATGACGCCTTTGTGCTCGCGTATGAGTGTCACCGGGCTGTTGATGCGTTTCCCGTCGGATGTCTCGTCCATGAAGGGCTGGAAAGCATCGGTCTGGGGAGAGTAGATGTGTATGCCCCTGTCTGTGCCCACCCAGATGCATCCGTCTTCGGCCTCATAGAGCGATTTCACGTCGTTGCTGCCTATGCTGTGGGTGCTGTTGTCGCAGCTGTAGATGCGGAATGCTCGGCCGTCAAACCTGTTCAGTCCGTCGGTCGTGCCAAACCACATGAAGCCTTTCTTGTCGCGCAGTATGGAGGTCACGGTATTGTGCGAGAGGCCGTTGTTCATATCAAGGTGCTTGAACGTGTAGCGTCCGTCTGCCGGCAGTATCGCCATGGTGAGAAGGAGCAGTAATGAGAATATCCGGTTCATGTTATAGGGGTTTGGGGTTGTTGAATTGGATGCAGTTTCTGTTGTTGCCCAGCGTGCGCATATCGCGCGTTTTGATATCTTTGATAAATACATAACGGCCAGACTATCTTTCACAACTATGTGAAATTTCGAATTTTCCGGTTTTTTAACATTTCTGGAAAATGGCCTGTATAAATCTGGAAAATCAAAGTGTCAGAATTTTGGCGTTTTTGCTTACACTTTGATTTTTCGGAGTGTTGTGAAAAAGACAGTTTTGGGGCGATTTTCATGTTAATAAGTGTAAATTGTCCGTTTTTTGCACAAAACGGAAAAATCAGTTAAGTGTTAGGGGGGAAACACTTAACTGTTTCTGGAAAATTAGTTAACTGTTTTCGATCCGGCACTTAAGTGTTTTTGAGGAAAAACTTAACTGTTTCGGGGCAAAAACTCAGGTTTTTTGGCCTCAAAACCACGATTTTCCGGCCAAAAGTGCGGAAAAAAGGGTTTGAAAACTGCACAAACCGGGCGTTTTGTGCATGAATTTAACGGATTTTAGGTTAAAATCAGACGGTTTTTGTTAACACTTTCTGCCTACAAAAACTTATTCCATTGATTATCAGCGGTTTACAAAATAGGACTTTAAAACAGAAAATTTCCGCTGGCGCGCAAAAATCCGCTTGTGCCTGAATCTTCAGAAATGGACGGAAAATCAAAGTGTAAGCAAAAGTGTTAAAAAACTGACATTTTGATTTTGAGTCTGACTAAATTCCCGGAAGCAGGAAACTGCTGGGGGTGTGGGCGTCCCGCCCGCACATTGCCAGGCAGGTTCTGTCATCATGGCATTTTATTGCAAGAGGGTGCTGGAAGTGCGGGCGGGACGCCCACACCCCCAGTGGCTGCGCCCGGACGGTCTTGCGCAAGCAGGATACTCCGCAGACAGGAGCCAATCCGGTCGGATATACTGAAAAGACAGGTCATTCCCGAAAGAAGATTGATGTCTAATGGACTCCCAGGAAAAATCTTTCTCAAGCAGTTGTCCCTCCCCGGGGAAAATCAGGATGGGCTTTAGGATGGACCCTATGATGAGTTTTCCTTCTTTGAACGAATGCAACCGCATTGCGGTTAAACCTCCCGTCCACACCCTTTCCCCCACACTGCGAAGGCAAAGCCGGACTATGCAGGGAAGGGAATGGAGCAGGGAGAAACAACTGCGGAGCGGTTTCATTCGTTCAAGCAGGGTCATGCAGGCTCAGGCAGATATCTTTTACCCCTTATATGGCCGAGATTCGGAATTTTTCCTTATTTTTGCAGAACAAAGCAATCATAGCTGGACAGTCCGTGCCTTTTGCCATGGAAGAAGCAAGGGTGGATGGTCAGGAAGAGGATGGCTATTGATATCAAACACTAATAAAGAACCTATTAATTTTAAACCTCAAGAACGGATGAACTACAAGTTTCTGCTTTCGTGCCTGCTCATGCCCTGTTGCATGACGGCACAGGAAAATGCTGTTGCACAGCCCGACTACACCGAATGGCACGACCTGCAGGTGAACCAGCTGAACCGTTTTCCCCTACACACCAGTTTCTTTGCCTACGAGAACACGGAAGCCGCGTTGAAGGGCGACATGAAGACTTCTGACAACTACCTTTCGCTGGAGGGTACATGGAAATTCAACTGGGTGAAGGATGCTGACCTGAGGCCGGTGGATTTCTATAAGGCCGACTTCGATGACAAGGCCTGGAAAACCATGGAGGTGCCAGGCATCTGGGAAATGAACGGCTATGGAGACCCCATCTACGTGAACATCGGATTTGCCTGGCGTGGACATTTCGAGAACAATCCGCCACAGGTGCCCGTGAAGGACAACCATGTCGGATCCTATCGCCGGACCATCAGCATTCCTGCGGCGTGGGACGGCAGGCAGGTCATTGCCCATTTCGGTTCAGTGACCTCCAACATGTATCTCTATGTCAACGGGCAGTTCGTGGGCTATTCGGAAGACTCCAAGGTGGCTGCCGAATTCGACCTCACGCCTTATCTGAAAAAGGGCGAGAACCTCATCGCCTTCCAGACATTCCGCTGGTGCGACGGCTCCTATTCCGAGGACCAGGACTTCTGGCGGCTGTCGGGAGTGGCACGTGACTGCTATCTCTACAGCAGGGACATGACAGCGCATGTGGATGACATCAGGATCACGCCAGACCTGGATGCGGCCTACCGGAACGGGTCGCTTGCCGTGCAGCTCAAGGGAAAGGGCAATGTGAACTATGTGATCGAGCTGCGCGACCCGCAGGGCAAGGTGGTGTCGCGCAAGGTGGTCAATGCCACGAAGGTGAAGGCCAGGAGCGGTGAGGCGGCATCGGTCAATGCCACTATCAGGTTCGAAGTGGAGAACCCTGCAAAGTGGACGGCAGAGACCCCGGAACTCTATACGCTGCTGACTATCGTGAAGCGTGGAAACGAGGACGTGGAAGCCATTCCCCAGCGTGTGGGATTCAGGAAGGTGGAGATAAAGGACGGACAGCTGCTGGTCAACGGGAAGGCGGTGTATATAAAGGGCGCAAACCGGCACGAGATGGATCCCGACAAGGGATATGTGGTCAGCCGTGAGCGCATGATAGAAGACCTGACCATCATGAAGCGGTTCAATATCAATGCCGTGCGCACCTGCCATTATCCTGACGACCCGGTATGGTATGACCTTTGCGACCAGTATGGCTTCTATGTGTGTGCCGAAGCCAATCAGGAAGGACACGGATTCGGCTATGGCGACAGCTCGGAAGCCAGGAAACCGCAGTTCGCGCGGCAGATTCTGGAGCGCAACCAGCACAATGTGGGAACATTCTTCAACCATCCCTGCATCATCTACTGGTCATTGGGCAACGAAACGGTTGACGGACCCAACTTCACCGCGGCAAGGGAATGGATCCTGAGCCAGGACCAGAGCCGTCCCATACACTGGGAACGCGCCGAGCTGGGACCCAATACCGATATCTACTGCCCCATGTACCTTTCGCAGGAGGACTGCGAGCGGTATGCTTCCGACCCGAATGTCACGAAGCCGCTCATACAGTGTGAATACAGCCACGCCATGGGCAACAGCAGCGGAGGATTCAAGGAATACTGGGACCTGGTGCGCAAGTACCCGAAATACCAGGGAGGGTTCATCTGGGACTTCGTGGACCAGGCCCTTCACGGAAAGGATGCGCAGGGAAAGGACATCTATACCTACGGAGGCGACTACAACGACTATGACGCCTCTGACAACAACTTCAACTGCAACGGACTCATCAGTCCCGACCGCGTACCCAATCCGCAGATGTATGAGGTGGGCTACCAGTATCAGAACATCTGGGCTGAGGCGGTGGACCTGGAAAAGGGACGCATCAGCATAAGAAACGAATACTTTTTCAGGGACTTGTCCAACTACAGGCTGGAATGGCAGCTCATGGCCGACGGAAAGGAGGTGCAAAGCGGTAAGGTGGAGACACTGCATGTGGAACCTGGGCAGACCGCAGAGCTGAGACTGCCACTGAAAAGCACAGGGCTGGAGAATGCAGAGGTGCTGCTCAATCTGGACTTCAGGCTCAAGAACGCTGAACCGCTCATGGAAGCCGGCCAGGTGGTGGCACAGCGGCAGCTGGCCGTCAGCGGCAGACAACCGGACATGCCCGTCCTGGCTGTGAAGGGAGTCAAGACCACGTTGACCAACAGGAAAAAGGAATCGACAATCGCGGTGAGAGGACAGGACTTTGATATCGTGTTCGACAAGGCCACAACCGGATTCATTATCAAGTACATGGTGCGGGGACATTCGCTGCTGGGACAGGACGGAACGCTGAGGCCCAACTTCTGGCGCGCTGTGACCGACAACGACATGGGATCGAACATCAACAACGAGTATAAGGCCTGGAACCATCCGCAGATGGACCTGAAGGAAATGACTGCTGCCCGCCAGAAGGATGGAACAGTGAAGGTGGTGGCTGCCTATGAGATGCCAGCCGTCGAGGCACAGCTGACACTCACCTATATCATAGGTGCACATGGAGCCATGCAGGTGACACAGGACATGCAGGTGAATCCGGATGCCAAGATAAGCGACATGTTCCGTTTCGGCATGGTGATGCAGCTGCCGGCCAATATGGACAGAAGTGCATTTTATGGAAGGGGGCCTGTGGAGAACTACAATGACCGCAGCTCATCGCAGCGCATAGGTATCTACGAGCAGACGGCACAGGAGCAGTTCTATCCCTACGTGCGCCCGCAGGAGACCGGAACAAAGACCGACATGAGATGGTGGAAACAGACCGATGCGGGCGGACTGGGCTTCACCGTGGTGGGAGAGAGGCCTTTTGCTGCCTCGGCATTGCAGTATGACGTGGATGCACTCTGCGATGGCGAGAAGAAGGAGCAGCGGCATTGTCCGCAGATACCGAAATCGGACTATGTCAATCTCTATCTCGATGGTGAGCATGCCGGTGTGGGTGGCATAGACAGTTGGGGATACAATGCACGCGCGTTGCCGCAATACCGCGTGACTTACAGGAATCATCGGTTCACATTCTGTATTGTTCCACTGAACTGACAGCCCGTACAGCCAGTACAGACATGAAAAACGGGGCAGACACGTCTATTCGGATGCTGGGTCTGCCCCGTTTCATTTGTTTACAGGATCCATGCAAAGGGCTTACCAATAGCCTTTCACGCCGCCTTCGCCCTTGAGCAGCGGTTCATAGAGCAGGGGCAGCCATACACGGTAGCGCGTATGCTGGTCCCAGGTGTTTCCGGCAGAAGCCAGGTCGCAGAAATGGACGGGGCGCGTGTCGTGCTGGGCATCGCTGTAGGTACCGCAAATCAGAGGTATGGTAAATGCCATCCACATGTGGTCCGGACTCTTGACAGGTGTTATCTCGATAGCCTTGTCACTCCAGGGCAGCATGACCACTTCATCGACAAAGCCGTCGTTGAACCTGCTGTCGCGGGCAAAGACCACCGGTCCGCGCTCGATGGCCATGTGCTGATTGAGTTTCACAGGATGGGCATCCATTTCCAACTGTACACTGATGCGGTCGCCATGTTGCCATACACGGTCAAGAACAACATAGCCTTTTTCCGTGGTCAGTTCCACGTTCTCGTCGTTGACCTTGATTTCAGCAGAGGGTGCCCATGCTGGGATGCGGAGGGCAATTTGTGCCTGGCAGGACTTGTCCGGACTGACCACGAGGTCAATGTGGCCGTTTTCCGGATATGAGGTGTGCTGGGTGATTTCAATCCATCGCTTGCCCAGTTGTAGTTCAACGGTCGATGGAATGTAGAGATTGACATCCACACGATGGTCTGTGATGATGCTGTAGGCCACGCGTGGAATCATGGCAAAGGCTCTTGGAGCATTGGCATTGCAGCAGTTGATGTTGACACCACACTGGTTTTCGCCCTCACGGCGGAATCCTTCGAGCGGGACGTACTTCACAATCTGGGAGCAGTCGTCTTTCATGCTGGCCATGAGTGCATTGTACATGGTACGCTCAATCTGGTCAATGTACTTGGCATCGCCAGTCAGTCCGTAAAGTCTTTCACAGAACTGCATCCAGGTGAAGGTGACGCAGGTCTCCATGGTATGGGCGGCAGGATGGGTCTGTCTTGCATGTCCGTCATACCAGCATTCCAGACTGCATGCACCGCCTGCAATGTTGATTTCTTCATCCAGGATGTGTTGCCAAGCCGTCTGTGCAGCATGGAGATACATGTCATTGCCGGTAAGCCGGTACATTTCCAGCAGGCCAACATAACATGACATCATTTCATAGCCTTTCTGTCCGTTCTTATAACACCACCAGCCATCTCGCTCTTCAATGGGGAAGCGCCGTGAGACAGGTATGTCGCACTTGGTGATGAGTTGAGGGCCTGTGGCATTGTCCATCTCGTCGGTTATGTATATGGCAAAATCCATATAACGCTGGTAGCCGGTCTTATTGTACATGAAAGTCACCGGTTCAAGAATGCTTAATGGAGGCATGCCTCGATATAGTCCCAGTTGGTTGATATGACGGCCGGACTGTGGTCCGATTTGCCCGATGGTGTAGTCGAGCAGTCTGATGGCTGCGTTCAGGGCAGCCTTGTCCCCCAGCAACCGATAGCATTTGATTAGTCCGAGTAGTGTGTATTTCCTTCCCCACACATCCCAGGACTGTAGCTGGTGGTCTTTGTCGTAGTCACCGATATAGCCGTCGGGTAGCTGCATGGATATGAGTTTCTTTTCTGCGTCCTTGATTTTTTCCAGGAGTGCGGAATCATGGTTGTACTGATAAGAGGCAATGGCTCCTTGAATCCATTTCCCCCAGAATTCGCTGGCCCATCTTCCATGTACCTCGTCCTGGAGTCTGAAAGGTTCTACGATTTCATCTACCGGCTGACCAAGCACTCGCTTTTCTATGCAGCCGTTGATACGCTGCCCGATGTAGCCGTCCAGACGAATGTTCTTGATTTCGCTTTTCGTGGCAGAATAAGCAGGGCTTGCTGCCAGTACAGTCAAAAAGGCGAATAAACCGCGAAGGCTATTCATGCTGTTTTTTTTCATAATATGGAATGGTTAGATTATCGTATAGGAAATAGGTGTTAACAAAGTTGGCCATGGCTTTGTGCTCATGGCCATGATGGTAGAATACTCGTTTTCGGTATGGTTGCCCGGTGTTATCCTTTTTCCTGAAGCGCATTGGGCTGGCGAAGTCTGAAATACAGTTGTACCCAGGCAGGAACCAGCACGCAGAAAGAAAAGAATACGTATAGGCATAGTCTCAAATTGTCGCCTTGGAAGAATTCAGTGAGTTTCATGTCTGTGCTGCCAGGAAGCATCTTGAATACAATAACGGCAATGAGGTTGTTGACAATGTGGAATGTGATGCCGGGAACAATGCTCTGCGTGCGCCAATAGAACCATCCGAGTACAAGTCCGGCAAGGGTAGCATGGAGAAACTGCGGAACATTACCGTGAGCTGCTCCAAATATGACAGCTGAAAGGGCAATGGCAAACCAGCGTTTCCGTTTTCCGAACAGATGCAGCAGGGAGCGCAGGATAGCACCGCGGAAGACCATTTCCTCTGCAATGGGGACAATGAATGCAATGGCGATAAACCCCCATTGGGTGGACATGATATCAATGATAGATTGTTTCTGTTGTTCTGGAATGCTGAATCCGCAGAATTCATCAAGCAGTTCGGAAGGAACCATCGTTCCAATTGCGAAAACAATAACCCAGAAAAGGCAATCCCAAGGACGCGACTGGATATAGTCTCTGCTAAATGGTGACCATTTCTGCCATGCAAAAAGCATGATGGTCAGCAGATTGCTCACCAGAGTGATGCCAGCAAGCCAGTTCCCTGACATTTTCTCATCGCCATGAATGATCTGTGCGACCAGCTGAATGACAAACAGAATGAGAAGGTTGGCTACGAGATATGAAATCACATCAATGGTAGTCTTCAGTGTCTTGTTCTTCATATTTTCCCTTTTTAATCATTTCTTCAACAGTCATGGTATCCGCCTGGAGTTGCAACACCAATTCGGCTGCACTGGCAAATTTACGCTCTTCACGTACGTGGCCGACAAAACGGATTTCCATCTTCCGGCCGTAAATGTCTTCACTGAATCCTATTATGTGGGTTTCAATGCTCATGTGGTGTCCGCCGAAAGTAGGTCTCATGCCGATGTTCGTCATGCCATGCCATGTCTGGTTATGGCCTTCAATGTGCACAAGAGTGGCATATACTCCTGGAGCAGGAACAATCAGGTCGCTGTCTCCGTTATCCAGGTTGGCTGTGGGAAACCCCATGCGTCGTCCTTCGTGATGACCGCTGACAACTGTCCCTTTTATTCCATAGATATGTCCTAAACATCGGTTGGCCAGATCTATCTTTCCTGAACGCAACGATTTCCTGATAAGTGAGGAACTCACATTCATGCCGTCAATTATCAATGCTTTGGCCTCAATAACTTCCATGTTCATGGATTTCCCGTACGAAACATAATCCGGGAAGGCCTCCGACCGGTCTTTGCCGAAGCGGTTATCATAGCCTATGACCAGACAGCGTACACCCAGTTGGGTGAGCAGGATATCGTTCATGAATTGCCGTGCGGGCATGCTGGCAAGTTGGGGCGTAAAATGGATGACAGTTACAAAGTCTATGCCTGACTTTTCCAGCAATTCCAGTTTCTCTTCAAGTGTGCAAAGCATCTGTGGAATGTATTCTGCATTGAGAACCATGCGGGGATGAAGGTCAAAGGTAATGGCCATAGACGACAATCCTTCTTCTTTTGCCTTTTCCACGACCTGTTGAAGCAGGAACTGATGACCTCTATGCAGTCCGTCAAAGAAACCTATCGTGGCAGCACAGGGGGCAGAGAGGTGAGTAAGGTGGTCGAGATGTATGATTCTCATAGGTCTTCTGTGTTCAAGGCACTGAGCCAGTCTGTACCTGTAGTTTCATGTAGGGTCTTTATCCCAAGCTGTCTGGCGGCATGGCAGTTGATGGATGAATCGTCCACAAAGAGTGTTTCTTCAGCGCGCATGTGCCCTTGTTGGAGCAATTGCATGAAAATCCGTATGTCCGGCTTTGCAATTCCCATGCGATAAGAAAGGAACACTTGTTCAAAGAAATCTTCAGCAGTATGCGAATCATCTGAAAGAAAATCATCGGAACATTTCCGCCAATGTATGTCGTTCGTGTTGCTCAGAAGAAAGACACGGTATTTGTTACGCAACTCCAGAATCCTGTTTTTCTTCATCTGCGGAATGCCGGTGAGCAGTTGGTTCCAGGCATGGCAGATTTCTCCGTTTGATGCCTTGCAGTTGGCTATTGCACGGAATTTCTCACAGAAAGCGTCCGTGTCAATGATGCCCAGTTCCTGTTCCAGGAACAGGTCTTCCACTTTGTGCTCTTTTATATAATGTATGATGTCATGGGCACCAATCTGCCGGAAGGCTTCTATACACCGGAAATTGTCTAAGCCTACAAGGACGCCGCCAAGGTCGAAGACGATATTCTTAATCTTGTTGTCTTTCAGCATAACAATTGTATGTCGTTTCAGGTTCTGCTTTATTTGCTGGTGCGCCTCGCACGTATGCGTTTCTGCCATCTCCATAGCTCTCCAGTCCAAAGCACTATGGATGTCAGACCTACAATCATCAGCCATTCATGGATTGTCATGGGAACTGTACGGAACATTTTTCCGCCGAATTGCACGATGAGCCACTGTCCCAGCAGGATGGACAGGGAGACCACGATGAAGCCTCTGTCTGCCCATAGGCGACGGAAGGAAGAATGGTTGGATCCCATGGTCTTGGCATTGAAGAGGTTCCAGAACTGGAGCATGACGAAGGAGGTGAAGAACAAGGTGAGTTCGTGGACATCAACGCCGTTGCAGCCGTTTCGCTCACAATAAATCAGGAAAATGAACATTGCGATGAAGAAGGTAAGTCCACAAAACATAATGCCTTGTGCCATGCTGCGTGTAATGATAAATTCCGATGGCTTCCGTGGACGTTCGCGCATGACCTCGCGGGATGGAGGCAGGGATGCCAGGGCCATGGCTGCAAATGTGTCCATGATAAGGTTGACCCATAGAATCTGTGTCACTGTGAGCGGCATTTCTGTACCGATTACAGAACCTCCAAGCACAAGCAGCAGCGCGGTCAGGTTGACCACCAGCTGGAAAAACAGAAAACGCTGGATATTCTTGTAAAGCGACCGTCCCCACATCACAGCGCGGACAATGGAGCCGAAGGAATCGTCAAGGAGAGTCATGTCCGAGGCTTCCTTCGCTACACTGGTTCCGGAACCAAGCGAAAGGCCTACATGAGCGTGGTTGAGTGCGGGCGCATCATTTGTTCCATCGCCTGTGACTGCAACAATCTCCCCTCTGCGTTTGAGCATTTCCACAAGTCTTTGCTTGTCTGTCGGACGTGCGCGTGACATGATTTTCAATGAGGCGGCCTTCTCATAGGCTTCTTCGTCCGGCAATGTCTCAAAGTCTTGACCGGTGATGTGCTGGGCATCATCATGCAGTTGGCTCTCCCATACTCCGATCTGGCGGCCAATCTCCACAGCTGTAGCTGAGGTGTCACCTGTAATGACTTTCACTTCAATGCCTGCATTGATGCACTGACTGACAGCCTGTGGCACATCATCTCTGACAGGATCGCTGATTGCTGCCACTGCTTGGAAGGTAAGACCGGAAAGAAGGCTTTCAAAACACAGTGGGTCATTTTTGCCAAGTTCCTTGTAGGCAAAGGCAAGGGTGCGCATGGCTTTCTGCTGGTATCCCAGAAGCGTATGGCTGATTTTTTCACGAACTTCAGGTGAAAGAAGGCAGAAGTCCATGATAATCTCCGGCGCTCCTTTCACATACAGGTATCTTCCCGATTCCGTTTCTGCAATGGTGGCCATGAACTTTCGTTCTGTTGAGAAGGGTAGCTGTGCACGCATCTTCATGCGTTTGCGCTGGGCTAAATAGTCCACACCCTGTCCTCTCAGCCAAAGGAGTAACGCCACTTCTGTTGGATTGCCTATCCCCTTTTCACCGTCCAGCTCTGCAGTAGTATTGATGGCAATGCCCGGTTCCAGCATATCATCGGTGATACAGTTAGCCCCTTCTGTGCGGCATCTGTACATCGCGCCTACTTGCATCCTGTTCTGTGTGAGTGTGCCTGTCTTGTCTGTACAGATTACGGTTACGGCACCCATCGTCTCACAGGCGTGCAATTTGCGTACAAGGTTGTTCGATTTGAGCATCCTGCGCATGTTCAATGCCAGAGAGAGGGTCACGGCCATGGGAAGTCCTTCTGGAACAGCCATGACAATGAGGGTGACGGACATCATGAAATAGTTTAAGACTGTTTCAAGCATTCTCACATAGTCAGAACCCTTCCAGACAGCATCGTTGGTAAGGATATCGTGAACCAGGAATATCACAAACGCAGCAATGGCCACTGCTGCACCAATCTTGGAAATAAGTTTGGCAAGTTTGTCAAGCTGAATGTTCAAAGGGGTCTTCGTGGCAGTCAGCTCAGTGGACTTCATCGCTACCTTGCCGATTTCTGTTGCATCGCCGACTGCTGTCACACGGGCTTCACCACGCCCATTCATCACCATGGTGGAGCGCAGTACCAGGTCAGCCGGATAGGTGTCCTCGTGCTTTTTGCCTGTTGTCCCGGTCCGTTTGCTGGTAATGGGTTCACCGGTAAGCGACGATTCGTCAATTTGCAAATCCACGGCTGTAATGAGTTTGCCGTCGGCAGGAATCTCGTCACCCACTTCAATGAGCATGATGTCGCCGACAACAACCTCGCGGCGCGGAATTTCTGTTACTTTCCCGTTGCGTCTTACTTTTACTGGCTGCTCTTCGCTCATGGATGTAAGTACACTGAACTTTTTGGCCGCATCGCGCTCAAAGTAGAAACCCACAGTCGTGGCAAAGAATATAGCCAGGAAAATGCCAATGACTTCAACGAACTCATTCTCAATGAATGATAAAATCAGCGAAAAACCGGCGGCAACAAGTAGAATCTGAATGATGGGGTCACGGTATTTTTCAAGGTAAAGCTTCCAGAGCGAGGTCTTTTCCGGAGGGGTCAGCGTATTTGTTCCATGAACTCTGCGACTTTCCGCAACTTCTTGTTCATTGAGACCTTCACTTCCGGTGTACAATTTGTTCTCTTTTTCTTCCATATTAGGGGATTATTAGCTGCAAAGTTACTGCTTGCCTATAAAATACCAATGGCTTTCGCCTTTTATTTAAGACAATTTTGGTTTTTGTACCGGCATTGTCTCGTTCATCTGACATTTTCCTGTGGTCAGGAAAAAGGGACTCTTCCTATACATTACCTGATGTCTTTGCAGCGTAAAGCGATTTTACCATCCGGGTTGACCATCGACCCAGTCGTTGCTTATGGACGGTCTTGCATTGGGAAGCCCCCACAAGCGAACGACAATCCGTTCCTATACAGGGAGATAAATGACTTCCGAAAACTGAATAAAAATCATTTTATGCAAAGTATTATAGAAAATGTGGAAATCAAAGTGTCAGAATTTTAACACTTTTGCTTACACTTTGATTTTCCGGCCATTCCTGAGGAATCGGGCAAGAACGGATTTTTATGCGCCAGCAGAAATTTTCGCTTTTGTAGGCCCGTTTTGTAAATCGTTGATAATCAACAGGGTAATTTTTTAAAGTCGCAAAGTGTTAACGAAAACCGCCCGATTTTAACATAAAATCCGTTAAATTCATGCACAAAACCTGTGATTTGTGCAGCTTTCAACCCCCTTTTTCCGCACTTTTGGCCGGAAAATCACGGTTTTGAAGCCCCAAAACCCAAGTTTTTTCCCCGAAACAGTTAAGTTTTTCCTCAAAAACACTTAAGTGCCAAGACGAAAACAGTTAACTAATTTTCTGGAAACAGTTAAGTGTTTCCCCCCTAACACTTAACTGATTTTTCCGTTTTGTGCAAAAAACCGGCAATTCACACTTATTAACACGAAAACCGTTCCAAAACCGTCCTTTTCCCAAGACCCCGGAAAATCAAAGTGTCAGAAAAACCGTTAAAATTCTGACACTTTGACTTTTGTATCCAATTCGGTTTCCGCAAGTAGAAGACTGTCGGGCATGCTGCTGGGGGTGTGGGCGTCCCGCCCGCACATATCGCCTGACAGGGAGTGTCACCAAGACGCTCTGCTGCGGGACAGTTCAGAAGTACGGGCGAGACACCCACACCCTCAGTGGAGTATATACTGATGCAGGAAACCGGACATCTGACCACGTATAAAGTGATTTTTCAGAAAATAATTTGCATATTTCCCCAAAACACAGTATCTTTGCACCCGAAAACTTGTTTTCCATGCGAAACAAGCTGGACTTGTAGCTCAGTTGGTTAGAGCAACAGACTCATAATCTGGAGGTCCCAGGTTCAAGCCCTGGCTGGTCCACAAAGAAAATCAGCAACCTATCCATTCGGGATAGGTTGCTGATTTTTTGTTGGTGTTTTATTGTTTCAATAGCCGTGTTTTTTCAGGAAATGAATCAGGATTTCTCCCATCATGGGATTATGTCGGATATATGAACCATGGTCTTCATTGGGTATGATCATTTTCTCGGCATTGGGAATACTTTTTGTGATGAGGTCAGTGTGTTCAGGAAGAATCAAGTCGTGTTCTCCTGCGCACACGAGTACAGGAATTCTGATTTTTTGCATGTCTTCTTTTGTCATGTTCGGCTCAAGGCATATCATCCTTACCAATGGAGGCAGTTCATTGGGATTGTCGGCATTGCCCCAAATGCTTTTGAACAGTTCTGGGTCGATGGCGTTTTCAGCTGTGATATTGGCTCCACTTGCCACAATTATCGAACAGGTTCCCGGGTGCATGCTTTCCAGTTCAAGCGCGATGATTCCCCCGTCGCTCCATCCGTAGATGGCCGGTTTTCTAATGTTTTTGGCTTGGATGAATGCCAGTACGTCTTCGGCCATATCCTTGTAGTGGTATTCGGTTATGGGAGGGTTGTCGCCTTGTCCGCGTGAATCCATGGCATAGACCATGTATCCCGCTTGTGCCAGCTGGCGTTGTGCAGTTTCGAGGTCACTATGGCTTCCTCCGTTGCCATGCAGGAGTATGACCGGTTTCCCTCGTCCTTCTGCTGCATAGAAGATAGAATGTCCGTTGATGTTTATTCTGTCGGTATAGCTCTCGTAATGGCAGCATCCACAGAGTGTGTACAGCAGCAGCCCCATGAGTATGCTTCCGGTGGATCTGTACTTGCTGTTGTTGCAATTGATTGTTTTTGTATTCATGGTCTTTTCTTTTTTGTTTTTGCAAAATTAAAGATATTTTCCTTTATCCCATGTGTAGAGATTGTTTTTGATGTAAGGTATCCGGCAGTTACAGTTCCAGGGTCACGGTTCTGCTGCCATTTGGCTTTCCTCTTCAGGTAGGGTATATGTTGTCCGTTTCCTGTCCTGAAGGAAGATGTGGTTGAGTGTATAGGCTATAGATTGCAGTGTGCGTTCGCGTGTAATGGGTTTGAGCTGGCATTCCCATACTGTTATACAGTGCCATCCCATGGCTGCGAGTTCCTGTTGTTCTTGTGTGTCTCGTTTGCGGTTACGTTCTATTTTCTTTTGCCAGAAGTCTGTGTTGGTTTTGGGTAAGGTGAACAGGCGGCATTGTTCATGTCCGTGCCAGAAGCATCCGTTTACGAAGATGACAGTACGGTATTTGCGTAGTACAATGTCCGGGTGTCCAGGTAGTCCGCGATGGTTCAGTCTATAGCGGAACCCTTTGCTGAAAAGGAACCTGCGCACCAGCAGTTCGGGTTTTGTGTCTTTCCCTCGTATGGCTGCCATGCAGCGATGCCGCTGTTCTTTGGTCATCTTGTCCATGATGAATGTCTATTGATGGGAATGACGAATGTCGTGATGCTTTGTGGTAGGAGCGTGAAGGCCATTTTTTGCCCATTCTGCCTGAATGCCGTGGTGGGTTGCAAATCATGTTCGCTGTCGGTGACAAAAGCTTTGGCTTGATCTGTTTGATGACAGTTTTTCAATATGGCTTTGTGTGTGCGTGGCTTGTCGGAATTGTTCAGTGCCACCAGTACCAGGGTTTCTCCTTTCTCGTCGATGGCAGCTAATGTCTGTTCGCAGCCAGACTCCACAAATGTGTATCCTGCTTTGATGAATTTAGTGAATTGTTGTCTTACGTAGTAGTTTTTCACGCGATTATATGTCTGGTCTGCGAAGTGTGCCTTGACAAAACACCATTGGTCGTTCCATTCCTCAACATATTGCCAGTCAAGCCAGGCATCCGGCTGCAGATACCTGATGTCGTCCATGAGACGTTGGCCCATTTTCAGGTTGCCCTTTATGCCTTTCCCTCCGTCTCCTGTCTCGCTCATCCACAGGCGCAGACCTTCTTCGCGTACAAGCTTGCCCAGTTCTTTTTTCTCCTTGATGGAACCTCCGTATGTATGTGTGTTCCATTGCCCGACAAGATGAAGCGCACCGGCTTTCCTGTACGTATGGATTTCCTCAATGGCTTTTCCGACATTGGTTTCGTCGGGGGCGGATATGCTGGTGTTCAGTCCTGACGATTGGAGCATTGGTGCGAGGATTTCCAGGAATTCCACTTGGCTCTGTGGGTCAAAATGGCATCCTTCTTGTGTGCCTCCTGCATACCAGTAGTTTGTGTTGGGTTCATTGAAGGGATCGAGGGTTGCAAATTCTATTCCATAGGTTTCTTTATAATGTCTGCACATGTCTATAAGGTATTGTGCAAAAGCCTTGTAGTTTTCCGGTTTGAGGTTGTCCATGCCGGCTTTTCTGTTACCGCTGCAACATCCGCTATAGGTCATGAAAAAAGGTGCTGAGTTGCTGAACGCCTCGAATATGGCATCCGGTCGCCGTTCCTTTATCTTCAGCAATATGCGTCGTTGCCCTTCATCGCGGTTCCAGATGTATGTCCCATCCATACTGTCCTTGAATCCTTCCATTTCGGCTCTCAGTCCTTTGCCTTCGCCCATGTGGTGGGGTTTGCAGTGTCCGTTCATCGGGTCGTCTCCTCCGCCTATGTTGTAGCGGAAGATGTTGTAGTTCAGACCTTCTGGGCTGACCAGCCAGTCCACCAGCTCATCCACTTTCCGCTCATCCCATTTCCCGCAGACGTTAGCCCACCAGCAGAGCGACACGCCCCATCCTTCATGCTTTTGCCAGTGGTTGTCGATATCTATTTCGTACGTGTCTGTGGCGGCAAAGGCGGCGATGGGCAGACAGCAAAGCAGTATGATGTCTATTAATGTTTTTTTCATGTGTCCGGTTCTTTTGCAGTGTTCTGTTTTCTGGAAGGGTTTGTCCGTCTGTGCAAATATAGTGTTTTTCCCTGTGTGCGCAAAATCGCGGCCCGCTTTTCAGTGTTTCTGGTCCCGTTCCTTGCCATGCTCCCCGTTCTGTGTCCATGTCTGGCGACAGCGGTCCGCTGTGTGGCGAGGCATAAGAAAGACCGCCACCGGAGATTCCCGATAGCGGTCGTCGATTACGTTAGTATGTTATGAAAAATTTGAGAGAACTTGGAGGCTTCACAGCTTCCGTGGTTGTTTTACTAAACATGATTTTTATAGAGAAAGCATAGAAAAATTTTCATTTCAGGATGGGCGTGGTTTCAGGAACCATCATGTTGATGCTGCTCTGCTGCAACGTGTCGATGCGTGTGGAGTCGCCGCCCATGGCCACCGATACCCCTTCTATGGGGTGTGTGCTGTTTACCGTTCCGCTGTAGCCTTGGTCCTGGAACGGTACTTGTGCCGCATTGCCAAGTGTAAGGATGATGGCCACCACTGCTGCGGCCTTGAACAGTGGCATGAGCCGCTGGGTGAGTGTGAGGCTCAAGGCCACCACTTGTTTGCGCTCCGGCTCACCGATTATGGACAGTACGCGCTCATCGAACTCGCTTCCGAGCGTGTCGTTCTGTGGCTCAGTCTGTTCGTAGAGGAATATCTCCCTGTACTTGCAGAGTTCTTCCGGCAGACTGTCCTGGCTGAAGAAAGTGCGCAGTATGCGTTCTTCCTCCAGGGTTGTCTCGCATTTCCAGTAGCGGTCGAGCAGTTGGTTGATGTATTTATAGTCCATAATCTTCAATCTTTTGGAATTTCTGTTTGATGGCCTGTCTTGCCCTGAAGATGTTTACTTTGACCTGTTCTTCCGTGACGGCCATGATTTTGGCGATGTCCTTGTAGGTTTTCCCCTCGAAGTCGCGCAGCTGTATGCAGGTGCGTTGTTTCTCGGGCAGATTGTCTATGAGTTTCCTCACTATCTCCACCCTGTTGCGCATGAGCATCTGCTCATAGGGATTGCTTTCGTCTTCTCCGGCCTCGCTTTCTTCTATCGGGTCGGTCTTGTTTCCTGCGCGTTTCATGTGGTCGAGCGACAGGTTCCGGCAGATGGTCAGGCAGAATGCTTCCATCGATGCTATCTCCGCCCATTGTCCGCGTCTGTTCCACACCTTTATCAGTGTTTCCTGAACGATGTCCTCTGCCTCGGCGCGGTCCATTGTTATGCGCAGGGCAAGCCGGTAAAGTTCGTTCTTCAGCGGCAGGATGTCGTTACGAAAGCTGATTTCGTTCATCGTCTCTAAAGTAAAGACGATTGGGCAACCCGGAAGTTACACCAATCGTCTCTTTTTTCTGTTTTTTCAGTTTCCGGCCACAACGACCTTCTCGCTGCAGTGCCCGTTTTTGGCGGTGATATCTACGATGTACAGTCCGAGGTGCATGTCATTGGTGGCCACGGTCACGCTGCCGTTGGCAGTGCCTTTCTTCACGGTCTTTCCATGTGGGGTGACAATGCGCCATTTGAAGGTTCCGCCGTCTTTCAAGGCTATGGTGAACTGTGTCTTGGCCACGCGCGGGAGGATGCTCATGCCGAGCTGTTCACCGTCGGGTGAGGTGGCTTCCAGTTCGTCTATGCCCGATGTGCCGATGACAGGTATGGCAGCTTCGGTCGATGATGTGGCGTTTTCGATGTAGGGCCATCCGTCCTTGTCCCACATCACGCGGTCCATGAACACCTTCCGTCCTTCATCGGCCTTGGCCCTCTCATATCCGTGGTAGATCATCCAGTATTGTCCGGCGTCGTCGGTCACGAACTCGGCATTGTGTCCCGGCCCGGCTATGTCGCCGTTGCCGTAGAGCAGGTTCGACAGCTGGTTGTCCAGTGCCTTTCCTCCGGTCTTGTCCACGTAAGGGCCGAAGAGGTTCTTGGAGCGCGCCATGATCACGTGGTAGGTGCTGTTGGCACCCTCACAGCACGAACCGGCCGACCCCATCAGGTAGAAATAGCCGTCGTGCTTGATGATGTAAACCGCTTCGATGGCCGTCCCTGCCACCTGCACTTTCTCTGCGCCTTCCTTGACCGACAGGCCATCGTCGGCCAGCTCTATGCCGTAGATGCCGCGGAAGCTGCCCCAGAACAGGTACTTGTGGCCGTCTTCCTCAATGTAGAAGGGGTCTATGCTGTTCTGCACGCCTATCTCGTTGCTCAGGAACAGTTTCGTGGCGTTCTTGAACGGGCCGTAGGGGCGTAGGGCGGTGGCCACCCCGATGCCGCAGTCCCATTCGCCGCCCCATGTGGATTTGGCAAAATAGATGACATACTGGCCGTCTATGTAGTTGATGTCCGGTGCCCAGAGCCCTCCGTCGGGCACCATCGTCGGGCGGGTGGTCTCGTTGAACACCGTTCCCATATAGGTCCAGCTGGTCAGGTTCTTGGAGCGGTAGATGGGCATGTTGCGTATATCTTCCGTACCATATAGATAATAGTAGCCGCTGGCATCACGCAGCACGGTGGGGTCGGGCACGCTGCGGTCGATGATGGGATTGGCATAGGTCTCGCCGATGACGGTCTTTTCCGGCTTCACCATTTCTTCCGGGACAGTCCTGTCGCTGCCAGTAACCGTAAATGTGGCCGTTGCGAAGGTGGAGCCTGCATAGGAAGCGTTGACCGTCTGCACGCCATAGGTATAGGTGCCGTCGGGCAGGTAGAGGGTCACGCTGCGTGCGTTGAAGGCATTGCCCGGCTGCACCACCTTGCGCACGCCGTCGTTGTCGCCGCCCACAAAGGCGTTGCCTCCTGCCACGACTCTTCCTTCGGCATTCTTCACGTAGTATTCAAACGTGGCATTGGCATCCTGTTCCCCGGCTGCTGTCCAGGAGAGCACCACCTTGTCTCCCTCCACCTGTGCAGCCTGGAGCACGGGCGGCTGTGGACGTGTGGCAATGTTGTTGGGGTTGCGTGTGGTGGAGAAGTATTTCTGGAAGGCACTTGTGGAGTAGAATGTCGCGTCGCCGCTTTGCGACAGGGTGAGGTAGTCGTTGTTGCCATCGCCGTCCCAGTCGAGGAAGAGCACGCATCCCTCGGAACCTGCGCCCACGCGGTAGGCCTCGGTGAAGGAGAGTGCGCCGTTGCCGGTACATATCATGCCTGTCTGTGTGCTCAGCCGTGGCAGCCAGCCTATGTTGAACAGGTCATAGTTGCCGTCGCCGTCCCAGTCCATGGCGCCATACTGTGTGCTCGTGCTGTTCTGGTTGCGCAGGTCGCTCAGCCCGCAGTTGCCTTTGTTGTAGAACGCCACGCCGCCGTCTTCCGTCACTTCCATGTCATATATCCTGTAAACATAGGTGCTTCTTCCGTTGCCTGTCCATCCGGAGTAGAACATCTCGGGCAGCCCGTCATTGTCAAAGTCGGCCACGGCTATGCCGCCCTCGCTCATGGGCGGGACGCTGTTGCCCGTAGCCGCTTTGTCTATGTGGCACCTGCGGAACTGTCCCGGCTTTGCGGGGTCGTTCAGGAAGAGGTCGCTGAAGTGTGTGCTCACGCCGTTGGTCACGCCCAGCGCATCGCGGTCGTTGGAGTTGGAGTTGATGAAGAAGTCGGGATAGCCGTCGGCGTTGAAGTCATACACCTTCACCTGTCCGCATTCAAAGTGGTAGGTCTTGCCGTCCTGGCCGTAGTCGTCCTTCACGTAGGGGTCGGTGAAGAAATGGGTCACCTTGAACACGCCGCCCCCCTGGTTGAGCAGCACCACGTTGGCATCGGCGTATGTCGTGGCCGACTGGGCATTGGTCTGGTAGCCTATGCCCACGATGTCCATCAGCCCGTCGCCGTTGAAGTCGGCCACGTCGGCCGAGAGGATGGTGTGCAGGTCAAAGTCCGTGACGTTTCCCGCGTTATCTACAAATGTGGGGTGGAACTGTTCGAAGGTTCCGTCGCCGTTGCCCAGGAAGATACCTTCGCGGCTCACGTGGTCCAGATAAGGCCATTCGGTGTAGGCGCGTCCAGTGGTCTCGAAGGCCACGATGTCCATGATGCCGTCCTGGTTCATGTCACAGGCCGAGAACGAGGGCCTGTCTGCCACGTTCATGGCGATGCCTGTGTCGAAACGCTGCAGTGAGGTGTGTCCCACGAGGTTCCATGAACCGTCCTGCGGACTGAACAGCGCCACGTGCGTCATGCGTGTCTGTTCCCAGCTCTGCCCCCCTGCCATGTTCGTCACGTGCTTCCCCACGCCTCCGAACACCAGGTCGCAGTGTCCGTCGTTGTCCAGGTCCACGGCCACGCCGCTGGAGTTGGCTGCCCCCCAGTCGGTGGAGGTAAACGCGTTCTGGATGTTGGTCTGCGCTGTCAGCGTAGTGGCCAGCAGCAGTGAGGCTGCCAGCAGGGTCTCTCTGTTCTTTTTCATCATGCTGTATAATACTTTTAGTTGTTTGCTTTCAATAAGGTCTGTCGCCGATGGACCTGCATCGGTCTGGTGATGGACCTGCAATTTCTGTAGTCGTGCAAATATACGCTAAACGGCGCAAACATAGAAACGGATGAATGATAAAAAAACTTAAAACATGACAAAGCCGGGGCACACAGAGGCTCCGGTGTCACAGATGGTCATTATTTCCATTTGTTCAAGGTAAAAAAGCCCGAAATAAAGGCTACCCTAAGGCTCACCCTGACCCTTCCTGGGGAGGGGACAACTGCTTGATAAGGTTTTTCTTGGGAATCGATTAGGCATCATTTTTCTTTCGGGAATAACCTGTCTTTTGCATTCCGCGTTATTACACAACAATTTGGCAACGAGGACACCAATGGAAATGTATCTTTCTCATATCAACGTACTGATACACCGGACGTATTTGGTTTCGGTGGAGTACAACTCACTATTGCAGGTGACGCTCAGGATGGATACAATGTGCTAAACGAGAAGCGAGATGAGTTCCAATATGGCTTCTCTCTTTCCAGACCTTTTGACTTTGCAGCTCTTCCAAAGAGTATTCTTCCGTATTTCCGCTATGATGATGACAATAGAACGACTGAGACACGCATTGACTATGTGCAGCGCTGTTTCCAATTGCTCACTGCCGATTTCAACGATGACGGTGTTGACGAAGTTATTGTATGTGTTGACGGTCAGGTAGATATTTACGATGGTGCCACTATGCTTAATGCGATTAAGAATCCGGAGAATAGTGAATATTGGGAGTATCATGCACTGATTGCCGCACCGCCAACCTACGATTACGGTGACGAGCCAGAACCCGGCTACGTCAGTTCTACCTCTTGGGGCTACAGCCGCAGCACTTCGCAGTCGACTACTAACTCAAGCTGCGTTAAGTCTTCACTTATTGTAGGCTTGGAGCAAGAAATCAATGCACCCGTCGTAGGCACAAAGCTTGGCGGTGTGGAATTCACCACAAAGATGGAACAGGAGTGCAGCAAGAGCACTTCTGAGACAAGCACCATTTCATACAGTCAGAGATACAATGCAGAGGATGACGACCGCGTAGTGATGCTGACCACACCTTACGACAACTACACCTATGAGGTGGTTGCATCGGACAATGTGGATGAAATAGGCGGTATTCTCAACCTGTCGATTCCTCAGGAACCTGCGACTATAGGTTTAGCTCTTACAGACTCCGAGCGCTACGTAGCTTCCGACAAGAACACCCCGGACCTTCGTTCGGTGTTCAAGCACACTTTAGGCGACCCATTCTCTTATCCTTCTACTGGCGACCAAATCGTCAGCAACGTGCCCGACTCTGAAATACTGTGGGGTAACGGTCGTTGGAATGATTTCGTGACAACAGGTTCAGGCGGTAGCACTGAGCGTGAGATTGGATTAGACAACCGGCGCTGCCCCTTCTCCTGCTCCCATTTTCCTGTTGCCTGCTATTCCGGATACTGAACGCAGGGAGGCCTCCATGAAAAAGGCCATCTGTCTCCCGTCTATTTTCGGGAAGGGCTGTGGGGTGAGGCCTTTCCGCATCCAGCGTGCGTGTACACGCTAATTCCCGTTGCTTTCGGCATATTCCTTGGGTGTCATGCCTGTAGCTTGGCGGAACTGCTTGTGGAAGTTGCTCTTGTCGGCAATGCCCACCATCGTGTGCACGGCCGATGCCGGTACATTCTCCTCACGCAGCAGGCGTTGGGCTTCCTCTATGCGCAGCGCGATGCGCCATGTGCGGAAGGTGGTATGCAGACGGTTGGTGAAATACCATTTGAGCTCTGTGTGTGTGGTGCCCCACTCATGGGCAATCTCCTCCACGGTCTGGTCGTTCTTCACGAATTCCTTTTCCCTTACCCACTCGTCTATGGCCTCGCTGAGTGTCTGCTCATTGAATGAAGTCCCTTCAGGGTCTTTTTTCTCATCTTGCTCTATCGGTGTGGGATGTTCCGCAGCGTCTGCTTCCTCTGCCCCGACCACCTTCACGATGTATCCGGCCTTGATGCGGTAGTTGATGACGCATTCGACCAGGTATATATAGTATAGGGTATAGATACAGGTAAAGATGGAGTACATTGTGCTTCCTCCTCTGAAAACGACAAACAGCAACGCACTTACGCCCACCGTGAGTCCACCGAGAAAGCAGTTCCTGATCCAGCGCAGCCCGTCCGACATGTCATCGTCGTAGTTCTCTTCAAGGGTCTTGGCGCAGGAAGCGTAGCCGCTTTTAAACAGAATGCTGTAATAGGTGAGCTGCATGACATACAGGATGGTGTCCACCGTCCATATCCAATTGGCGGTCCAGCTGAACTGTATGAGCGCGTAAATCGTGGCACAGCATACTGCTGCAGCCGACAGGATGTTGGCCGTAAGCCACTTCGCTCCAACCCTGTGGGGAGAGACGAAAGCCAGACAGGTCGCTGTCAGGAAGAGGGCCTGGAAAAAGGATACAAGGAGTATGGCTATTCCCATCTCCGTATCTCCGGACTCGTTGACCTTTGCAAGTCCGGTGATGAGGTTCGATACACCGATGCAGAAGTAGCACACTGACAGCAGACGGAGCATGCGCCGCATGGTTTTCCATTTGCTGTCGGGAGGCATCTTCAGGCGGATAAGAATGACAGCCAGTGCGAGGGTAATGCCCCCTGAAGAGATATCTATAAGATCATAGTCCATAAATAGAGTTTTTCTGTTTTTCCCTATGCTACGTTTGGTATGTATGAAACGTTAGCATATATACAGTTTTTTTCACAAATGCAAAATTAAGAAAATCCTTTTGTGCTCACACAAGAAAACGCAATTATTTTAAATGCACAGTGGTTTTTATGTCCATACAGGGATAAACTTTGGCCAGGCTTTAGTATGGTTCTTAGCATAAACGTTCCTTCCACTCGTTCAAGGAGGGAAAGCCAATACTAAGGCCCACCCTAACCCTCCTTGGGGAGGGAACCGTAATTTGAAAGCATTCTTGAGGCATGAAAATCCATTTGTCCGGTTTTACAAAGTGTCAGTTTTTTAACACTTTTGCTTACACTCTGATTTTCCGGCCATTTCTGAAGATTCGGGGAAAAGCGGATTTTTGTGCGCCAGCGGAAATTTCGGGTTTCAGAGTCCTGTTTTGTAAACCACTGATAATCAATGGGATAAGTTTTTACAGGTGGAAAGTGTTAATAAAAATCGCCCAATTTTAACCTAAAATCCGTTAAATTCGTGCACAAAACGCGCGGTTTGTGCAGTTTCCAGCCCCCTTTTTCCGCACTTTTGGCCGGAAAATCACGGTTTTGAGGCCAAAAAACCTGAGTTTTTGCCCCAAAACAGTTAAGTTTTTCCTCAAAAACACTTAAGTGCCGGATTGAAAACAGTTAACTAATTTTCTGGAAACAGTTAAGTGTTTCCCCCCTAACACTTAACTAATTTTTCCGTTTTGTGCAAAAAACCGACAATTCACACTTATTAACATGAAAATCGGCTCAAAAACGCCCATTTTAAAAGATCCCGAAAAATCAAAGTGTAAGTAAAAGTGTTAAAAAACTTACACTTTGACTTTTGAGTCCAAATGATTTTCTCACCCCAGAATGTCCTCAAGCAGTTGCCCCCTTCCCCTGGGAGGGTTAGGGTGGCCTTTAGGGTGAACCAGTAATGGTCATTGCTCATTTGTCTTGACGAAGGTGTTCCACGTAGGCATCCACTCCGTCGGTCTCAGGTACTGAGAAATATACTACCAACGCTTTTTTCTTGGCAGCGTTAGCAACCGATTTAGTCTGGTGTATTGACACTGACGTTGAGGTTTCCGCGGTTTCCAAAGTGCTCTCATTCTTGGTAGCCCAGCAATAAGCTGTGGCTGCGCAGGTCATAATTGGCAATATGTCTGCCGTTGCAATTATCTTCTTCATATAAAATATTATTTTAACGTATTATACTCCTCGTCGCTCACTGGCTCCAACCATTCATTACGCTCTTCTCCACTGGTCTTTGCATGGGTAGCTAAATGCTGAAACCACGAGTCGGCTTGCGCTCCGTGCCAATGCTTTACGCCTTCTGGGATGTCGATGATGTCGCCGGGGTTTAATGGTATGGCGGGCTTGCCCCATTCCTGATACCAGCCCTCGCCACTTACGCAGATGAGGATTTGATGCGCACCGTGATGGATGTGCCAGTTGTTGCGGCAACTAGGCTCAAAGGTCACATTGCTATAGCCTTGAATAGTCTTTTCATCATCCGAAAGGTTTTTGGGAGCAATGGGTGCAAGATGACTGTTGCCTGTGAAATACTGGGCATAGCGGGTGTTGGGATCGCCTTTGGGCCAGTCGCCGTAGCAGACATCAGCAGCATTGTCTGATTGGGAAAGGCCATTCACGGAAAGATAGTTGCAAAGCTGTTCCACCTGTTCTGCCGTGTTGCCCATCATCACGGCTCCGCGCTTGTGCGAAGCCAACTGCCGCTCCACACCCTTCATGGCTGAGAGGGCTGCCACGGTGACAATCTCACGGTCGGCTTCCGACAGCTGGTCACTGACAAAGATGTCGCCGAAAAGATGTGCTTTGAGATAATGGTCATCCTGTGGAGAGAAGTCATAGTTGTATGGCACGCCGCTGCAAAGGCGCGTCTGTACCTCTGTGCCTCGCCGCAGGGCTTCCTCAGCGTTGTCCCAGAGAGTGGGGCGTTGCCATGGTTTTCCTTCATCGTCATCAATGCCGCTTGCCTTACGCTCGTCAAGCACAGTCTTCAGAAGGTTGAGTGCATTGAGCGAACGGGGGAAGCCCGTGTAGGCATAAAGCTGAGAGAAAGCCTCTTTCAGTTCGTTCACGGTCACGCCCTTGTCGAGAGCCTTGCGCAGAGCTTTGTCGAGCCTCTCCATGTCGCCCTGTGCCTCCAGTGCGGCACAAGTGGCGAGGTTCAGCTGTCGAGAGGTTAGTTTGCTTTCGTTCATAGTGCTGTCCAATCGGGCATTGACTTTGTCTGAAGCTTGCAGCACTTTTGCTTCGTTCTTCGGTTCATCATGGCCTGGGCATGCCCGGTTCTGCACTCGGTCGGGTCTTTTGTTGATAAAGGGATTCTTTTCCATTTTCACTGCTTTATTATTCGTTGTAGTTTGTCTTCTGTCTGTGCTCTTACAGTTGGCTTCAGGCACGATAAAGAATGCAGCCACGAGGAGAATGGCCGCTTTCCTGATAATGTTTTCTAATTGAAATCTCATAATATCACCCTTTTTACTGTTAATAATTCTGTTCTGTCCTTTTGGGGCACTTTCCGTTTGACTCCGTCCATGGAATGGATGGATCTTGTATTCCCTCTTGCGTCTTTTATTCCGGTAATGACTCCAACCCTCAACTCTCTTTTTATCCGTTGGACGTGCGTCTTGTTTCTTTCCCATTAGTTGGAATCACGGTGCAAAATAACGGAAAAATCCCGTATGCCTTGGTAGATGGATTTCGGGGATTATTACCATTTTTACGGAAATGCAGTCCAGCCTCTCTTCCTGTGGCCAGTGTCACCTTTTCCCCGTGGCTTCATTGTCGGGTGTGCAGATATGAGCCTTCTGTCCTTCACGTTGCCGGACACGGAAAAAAGGCAGGTTCAGGATTGTTCCCGGACCTGCCTTTTCATGGCTTTGCCTGTATTGGAGTTCAGGCATGCGTGGTGTCTATTCGGCCGAAGGCGGAGCTGCTTCTGGTGAAGTGCCCCACTGCTTGTTGGGTTGTCTGCCCATGTTGAGCACGAGCCATGCTCCGTTCTTGATGTCATCGTGGGAGAACCATGGCTTGTCGAGCGGTTTGCCGTTGAGCGTGGCACTCTGTATGTACTTGTTCTCCTCCGAGCAGCCGCGTGCTTCAATGTGGAAGGTTTTTCCGTTGGGCAGTGTGATGGTGATGTCGCTGAACAGCGGGCTGCCGATGTTGTAGGTGGGGAAGCCCGGTGTGACGGGGTAGAATCCCAGTGATGTGAACACGGCAAATGAGGTGAGTCCGCCTCCGTCCTCATCGCCCGGGATGCCCATGACATCGTTGCGGAACCATGTCTTCATGACCTGCCGTACGCGCTTCTGCGTTTTCCATGGTGCACCTGCATAGTTATATAGATAAGGTATATGCAGGGAAGGCTCGTTGGCCATGGTGAACTGCCCTATGTTTCCGGTCTGGTCGGGCAGCTGCTCGTAGAATTCGCGTTTGCCCCTTCCCATCGGCTCTGTAAAGGTCTGGTCCAGGTTCTTGACGAACTGTTCCCTGCCTCCCATGAGCCGGATGAGGTCGGCCATGTTGTGCTGCACATCCCACCGGTAGGTCCATCCGTTGTTCTCGTCGTAGGCATCGCGTGCTCCGATGCCGCCGGAGAAACGGTAGTCGAACGGCTCGATGAAAGCTCCGTCCTTGTCTTTGGGATGGAAGAATCCGGTCTTTTCGTTGAAGACGGTGCGGTAGTTGAGCGCCAGTGCGGAGTAGTGCCTGTATTCCTCGGTGCGTCCCAGGAACTGCGCGATGCGTGCCAGGCACCACTGGTCGTAGGCTGTCCCCAAGGTCACGGCCACCGGTTGCCGTTTCTCGAATCCGCTCACGTTGGGGTCGGTCTCCTGCTCACCTTCACGCAGTGCCGGGATATAGCCGTGCTGCTTGTAGAAATCGTCTATCCATCCGGCCTTGTTGCCAGACCATGGTGCAAGTGTTTTCTCTTCAATGCCTTTGCGGCAATATTCGAAGGCGCGCGGCGCATCGACATCCAGTCCCTTGAAGAGCGCGTCGGCCACCATGGCCACGCCGTGATTGGAGTTCATGCGCCTGGAGTCGCCGGTGATTTCCGGGAAGGTGGGCATCCAGTTTGTGCCCATCTGTTCAGCCATGCGCAGGTACGACTCAATGATGTCTTCCTCCTTTTCCGGTTCCAGCAGTGCGCGCAGTGGGTGCGCGGCACGGTAGGTGTCCCAGATCCAGTCATCGGTGTAGAAAGGCGTTCCGTTGTCATAGTGTACCTGTCCGTCGTATGCGCTGAAATACCGTCCGTCCTCGCTCAGGCATACCGGCCGCTCAAACGTGCGGTAGTAGGAGGTGTAGAGCACGGTGCGCTGGTCTTCTGTCCCGCCTTCCACCTTGATGCGCCCGAGTGCCTGGTTCCATGTTTCCCGTCCTTTGCGTTCCACTTCGTCCACATCGAAGCTGTCCTGCTCCCTCTGCATGTTCTTCTTGGCCTGTTCCTCGCTGATGAGCGAAATGCCGTAGCGCAGCTTCACCTGCTGTGTGCCAGGCTGGAAGAGCAGTACGGCACAGGCGTTGCTTCCCTCGGCGTATGCCTGGCTGAAGTCGGCTTTCCCATCGCTCAGGATGCCGGTCTGCTGTGGGGTGAGCTCGGTCTCGGCATACAGATACACGCGTGTGTTGTCGGTCACCTGCTGGTATCCGCTGATGCAGTTCTTGTCGGTCCTGATGGCGCCTTTGCGTGAGTTGATGAGGATGTAGGCTGGCTTGTCCGGCTGGAAGAAGCCGAACTCATACACGGCACTCTGGTGGGATACGGCACACCGGGCGTTCATCGTATTGTCGTCAAGCTCCATCTCAAAAGAGTAGGGCGTGATGCGTTCATGGTCGTAGTTGACCGCCATGACGGGTTTCAGCTGGTCCTGTTGTGTCAGGCTGATGCTGAAGGCCGAGCGTTCCCTGTGGTTGGTCACCATGACGGGCAGCCCGTTGACCAGTTCAGACGTGTAGTCGGCCCGTGCCGGATAGAGGCGCAGGAGGGAGTTGGGCAACTGGATAGTGGCGAAGGTGGGTACCAACAGGTGGCTGATGTTGCCGATGTAGGGGTTCACATAGTCAACCGGTTGCTTGTCCTGTGCTTTCATCGGCGATGGCAGCAATGCCACTGCCATCATGAAGATAAGTGTTTGCAGCTTGGTTTTCATTGTGTGATGTTTTAAGAGGTTCACTTGTTGCGGTGTAGTGCGGACGTTGTCCGTAAAGATAAATAAGCCCCAGTGTCACGAAGACGTCCAGGGCTTAATATAAAGAACTATTGCTAAATTTTAGTCGTTGTCATGGTCCAGGCTGTCGTTGAAGTCCTTAGGCTCATGCTGCGTGTAAGGATCACGGTATTCCTGGTTGCGGTCGTTGTGGTGTTCGCCACGCTCCGGACGGGGACGGCGTTCTCCGCGCTCACCGCGTTCAGGCCGAGGTCTGCGTTCTCCGCGCTCCGGGCGGGGGCGGCGTTCGCGCTCTACGTAGCCTTCCGGCTTCGGGACGAGCACACGGTGCGACAGCTTGTACTTGCCGGTCTTCTGGTCTATTTCCATCAGCTTGACCGAAATCTTGTCGCCTTCCTTGATGCCTGCTTCTTCCACGGTCTCAAGGCGTTTCCAGTCGATTTCGGAAATGTGGAGCAGACCGTCCTTTCCGGGAAGGATTTCCACGAAGCAGCCGTAGGGCATGATGGAGCGTACTGTTCCTTCATAGACCTCACCCACTTCGGGTATGGCCACAATGGCCTTGATTTTGGCGAGTGCAGCATCGATGCTGGCCTTGTCGGGAGCACTGACCTGTACCTTGCCCACACCGTCAACCTCGTCAATGGTGATGACCGTGTTGGTGTCTTCCTGCATCTGCTGGATGATTTTCCCGCCCGGGCCAATGACGGCTCCGATGAATTCTTTGGGTATCTCGATCTGCACGATGCGCGGAACCTGAGGTTTCAGTTCTGCACGCGGTTCTGCGATGGTCTCGGTCAGTTTGGAGAGGATGTGTTCGCGTCCGGCCTTGGCCTGCATCAGTGCTTTCTCGAGAATTTCGAAGCTCAGTCCGTCGCACTTGATGTCCATCTGGGTAGCTGTGAGGCCGTCTTTTGTTCCGGTGGTCTTGAAGTCCATGTCGCCCAGGTGGTCCTCATCGCCGAGGATGTCGCTCAGCACGGCATATTTGTCTTCGCCCGGGTTCTTGATCAGTCCCATGGCGATTCCGCTTACGGGTTTCTTCATGGGTACACCGGCATCCATCAGGGCAAGTGTGCCTGCACATACGGTGGCCATGGAGGAGGAGCCGTTGGACTCCAGGATCTGGCTGACCAGGCGTACGGTGTAGGGGAAGTCTTCCGGAATCTGGCCTTTCAGGCCGCGCCATGCCAGATGGCCGTGCCCGATTTCGCGACGGCCTACACCGCGCTGGGCCTTGGCCTCGCCTGTGCAGAACGGGGGGAAGTTGTAGTGGAGCAGGAATCGCTGGTAGCTTTTCTCCAGCACGTCGTCAACGAGTTTCTCGTCGAGCTTTGTGCCCAGCGTACAGGTGGAGAGGCTCTGTGTCTCGCCACGGGTGAAGATGGAACTTCCGTGAGGCATGGGCAGCGGGGAGACCTCGCACCAGATGGGGCGGATTTCGTCGCACTTGCGGCCGTCCAGGCGTATGCCCTCGTCGAGAATGCAGCGGCGCATGGCATCGCGCATCACATCGTGGTAGTAGCGGTCCATTTCGGCGGCCTTTTCCTCGAGTTCCTCTTCGCTGAGGTCGGCGTGTGCCGTGTTGTAGGCTTCCTTGAAGTCTTCCAGTATCTTGTCGAAGGCGTCCTGGCGTGCGTGCTTGTCGAGTGCCTGCTTGGTGATGTCGTAAACGGGCTGGTACAGCTCCTTGTTCATCTGCTCGCGCAGGTCTTCGTCGTTGACCTCGTGGTCGTATTCGCGCTTGATGTCCTTGCCGAGTTCCTTTGACAGTTCGCTCTGCAGTTCGCACATCGGCTTGATGGCTTCCATTGCAGCCTTGAGCGCGCCGATCATGTCCTGTTCGCTGACTTCTTTCATCTCGCCTTCCACCATCATGATGTTCTCGGCCGATGCACCGACCATGATGTCCATGTCGGCTTCCTTCATCTGCTGGAAGGTGGGGTTGATGATGTATTCACCGTTGACGCGTGCCACTCGTACTTCCGAGATGGGGCATTCGAATGGTATATCTGAGCATGCCAGGGCTGCGGAGGCCGCAAAACCGGCGAGAGCATCGGGCTGGTCAACGCCGTCGGCACTGAGCAGCATGACATTCACAAATACTTCTGCGTGGAAATTGGAAGGAAACAGCGGGCGCAGGACACGGTCAACAAGGCGTGAGGTCAGGATCTCGTTGTCGCTGGCTTTGCCTTCGCGCTTGGTGAATCCGCCGGGGAAACGGCCTGCGGCAGAATACTGCTCGCGATAATCTACTTGCAAAGGCATAAAATCTGTTCCCGGAACTGCATCTTTTGCGGCACAAACAGTGGCCAAAAGTACGGTATTGCCCATGCGCAGAACTACGCTACCGTCGGTTTGCTTTGCCACTTTTCCGGTTTCAATGCTGATGGTTCTTCCATCAGCCAATTGAATCGTTTTCGTAATTACGTTCATCTAAAAAAATAACATCTAAAAAAATTAATTCGGGCAAAGTTACTTATTTCCAAGGTAATAACGGATAAAACGCCTGTTATTTTGGCTTTTTTTATAAAAAAAGGTGTAAATCCGGCAGGTTTCCTGCCTGGAAAGAGGTGCGGGCAGGAGAATCTGCAGCCAGGGAAAGAGACGGACGGACACCGTTCCACGGACATGGGATGGAGGGCGGAATGGAAAGTCGGGAAAAGCGAACCGGAAAATCCGGAATGGTGAAGTGCAATCTTCCGGAGTGCGAAGTGGAAACTGTATTTCACGCCGTGGAATATAGTGTTCACGTCGTGAAATATAGTGTTCACGCCGTGAAATACAGATTACGGTTAACCATCATGAACCTTTCAGTTCGCTTTTCCGGATTTTCCGGTTCGCTTTTCCGTACTTTCTTCTGGGGAACCTGAGTTTTTTTCGTCTTGCCGGTACAAAAGCTCATGGATTTTATATAAATTTGCAACGAATATATCAATCTTGTAAACTTTTATAATTAACTATTAACTTCAGAACAATGAAAAAACATCTGATCTTTATGTTCGCCATTCTTGTGTTGAGTCCGGTGTCTGCCTTTGCGCAGGAGGCCATCAGGCTTGGCGAAGCGAAATTCCATGTCGGTGACAATATGGAGTGGAAGTCGGCTGATTTCAACGACAGCCGGTGGCAGATGCTCTCTACGGGCAAGACCTGGGACGCGCAGGGCATTACGAACAACAACGCCTATGCCTGGTACCGGTTCCACTTTGTCCTGCCGGAGGAAATGCTCAGGTCCTCGGACATGAAAGAGACGCTCCGGATAGCGCTGGGGGAGATTGATGATGTCGATGAGGCCTACCTGAACGGCATGCTGGTAGGAAAGACCGGCTCCATGCCGCAGGACAAGGACGGCTACCAGTCGGCCTGGAATGCCGACCGTGTATATGCTGTCAGCGCAAAGGACAAGGCCGTGAGATGGGGGCAGGAAAACGTGCTGGCTGTCAGGGTGTATAACGGTGGCGCGCCCGGCGGGATGTTCCTGGGCGCCATCAGTGTCAGTGTGCCAAGCGTGGTGGACGACCTGGCGGTGGATTTCAAGGAAGCCAAGGTCAAGGACAAGCAGATAGGCTCTGTGATCCTGAGGAACACCAGCAGGAAAGCCCAGAAAGGCATGCTGCATGTGGAAATGGTGGATGCAGAGACTGAGGAGACGGTTTCGTCCAGGGATGTGAAGGTGGCATTGAAAGGCAAGGCGTATATGCAGACCGATTTCGCCTATGACATCAGGTCGCACGTCATCATGCGCGTGACATACAAGGACAACGGTACTGGCCGCAGTGTGGTAAGGGAATACTCGCCGGCCTATATCCTCACCCCTGCTGCGCCTCTTGCGCCGCGCTACAACGGCCCGCTGGTCTATGGCGTGCGCCCGGGCTCACCGGTCATCTTCAGGATTCCCACCAGTGGAGAACGCCCGATGCGCTTTTCCGTGAAGAACATGCCGGAAGGCCTGCAGCTCGATGCAGAACAGGGTGTGCTTTCTGGAAGCGTGAAGGAACGCGGTACCTACAAGCTGCTCATCACCGCAGAAAACGCCAAAGGACGGATGGAGCAGGAACTGGCGCTCAAGGTGGGCGACAAGATGGCCCTGACTCCTCCTATGGGATGGAATTCCTGGAACTGCTGGGGACTCAGTGTGTCGCAGGAACGGGTGATGAGCTCGGCTTCTGCCATAATTGAAAAAGGACTGGCAGACTACGGATACAGCTATATCAACGTGGATGATGCCTGGGAGTCGGCCGAGCGCAATGCGGACGGGACAATCGGCACCAACGGGAAATTCCCTGATATGGCAGGGCTGGGCACATGGCTTCACGAGCATGGACTGAAGTTCGGCATCTATTCATCGCCCGGCGACCGTACATGTGGCGGCTACCTCGGCTCTCTCGGCCATGAGAAGCAGGATGCCGAAACCTTCAATGCCTGGGGCGTGGACTACCTGAAATATGACTGGTGCGGATATTACAAGGTCTTCGACGCAGATGCCGACAAGTCTGTCGCAGCCTATGTAAGGCCTTATCTGCTCATGGAGAAGTACCTGCGCGAACAGCCCAGGGACATCTTCTACAGCCTCTGCCAATACGGCATGGCAGACGTGTGGAAATGGGGGCATGCCGTGGATGCCAACTCATGGCGCACCACAGGCGACATCACAGACACCTGGGAGTCGCTCTATGACATAGGATTCGTGCGCCAGCGCGAACTCTACCGCTATGCACAGCCCGGCCACTGGAACGACCCGGACATGCTCATCGTGGGCAAGGTGGGATGGAGCGACAACTTGCGTGACACACGCCTTACACCGGACGAGCAATACTCGCACATCTCTCTGTGGGCCTTGCTGGCTTCCAATATGCTGATCGGTTGCGACGTGGCACAGATAGACGACTTCACCATAGGGCTGTTGTGCAACAACGAGGTCAACGCCGTCAACCAGGACATCCTCGGCCAGCAGGCCAAGTGCGAGGTGGAGGAAGACGGGCTGCAGATCTGGAAGCGCCCGCTCTATGACGGCAGTTATGCCATCGGCATCTTCAACCTGAGCGACAGGAGACAGGTGATAAGCCTTGACAAGTATCTTCCTGTACTGGGCATCAGCAGGATAAAAGGAGTGCGCGACCTCTGGAGACAGCAGGACCTCAATGCGGACGCGCTCGATTTCAGAATCTCTTCGCATGGCGTGAAAATGCTCAAGGTGAGATATTGACGGCAGCAGGTTCTCCGGTGCCTGGCTCCTCAACGGAGTGGCGGCTTCCCGGAAACAGGCATATAGCATGGAGTGCCAGGAGAGGACACACTTTCCTGGCACTCCTTTTTCAGGGGACTTCTGTGCAGGAGGTTCCATGGGGTATGGCTCCCAGAGGGCAAAAAACACAAAAGTCCGGATTTTCTTGTATTTTTTGCCAACTTCCATTAACTTTGCATGAAAAAACAATTATTAACTGAAAAATGAAAAAGACATTCCCCCGTTTTGTGGCTGCGGCAGTTCTGGTGACGGCATTGGTGTCGGTCACATCCTCATGTTCGCAGAAGAAATTCCATATCAACGGAACCGTGACCGAGGCCAAGGATTCTGTTCTCTATCTTGAACACAACAGCCTGAGCGGTTTCGTCAAGGTCGATTCCGTGAAGCTCGATGAGAAAGGACAGTTCGAATTCACAGGTAAGATGGCATCCAATCCCGAGTTCTACCGTCTGCGTATCGCCGGACAGATCATCAATGTGAGCATTGATTCTACCGAGACGGTCACTGTGGCAGCGGCTTATCCCGACATGGCGGCAGGCTATGAGGTGAAGGGCTCTGAGAACTGCAGCAAGATCAGGGAACTGACACTCATGCAGATGGAACTCCAGCACAGTGTCAACCAGATTGCCATGGCTCCCGAACTCGGCGTTGAAGCCGTGGGCGACAGCATACAGAAGAAAGTGGAGGCTTATAAGAATAAGGTGAAGATGGAATACATATTCAAGGAACCGATGAAGGCTTATGCCTACTTCGCCCTGTTCCAGACCATCAGCCTCGGACGGGTCAGCTCGCTGATATTCAATCCGCGCAGCAGTGAGGAGGATGTCAAGGTGTTTGCAGCTGTGGCCACCTCATGGGACAGCTATTATCCCGGTGTGGAGCGCGGGCAGAATCTCCATAACATAGCCATCGAAGGCATGAAGAACATACGTATCATGAGAAGCAAGGCCAGTCAGACCATTTCTGCTGACAAGGTGGACTTGTCGGGTGTGCTCGACATATCTCTTGCCGACAATAAGGGAAATGTACGCACGCTCTCCTCTCTCAAGGGGAAGGTGGTGTTGCTCGACTTCCATCTGTTTGCCGGTGAGGGTTCGCTGAAGCGTATCATGGCCATGCGTGATGTGTATAACAAGTACCATGCACAGGGGCTGGAAATCTATCAGGTATCGGTCGATGCGGATGAGCATTTCTGGAAGACTCAGACGGCTGCGCTCCCATGGATCAGTGTGCGCGCCACAGACGAGACCAATGCGCTCCAGCTCTACAATGTGCAGGCTGTTCCCACATTCTTCCTGCTGGACAGGGACAATGTGGTGCATAAGCGCGATGTGCAGATAAGCGACCTCGATGCGGAAATCAAGTCCCTGCTCTGAAACATAAGGCCGGGCTGCAGTCCCGGTCATAAAAGAAGAGAGCGGTTCCGAACTTGCCGGAGCCGCTCTCTTCTTTTGTAGTGGATGAGTGTTATGGTATGTATTCCACAAATGCCTCCATGGCCTCATAGCAGGCCAGCCCGAGCTTGTCGTAGAGTTGTGCCGTAGCCCTGTTCCGGTCTTCTGCGCGTTGCCAGAACAGGCGTTCGTCGTTACCCAGGAACGGGGCACTTTCCATCTGCGACTGGTGTTTCAGGATGCTGTTCCGCTTCGCGCGCAGCTCTTCCGGGCTCATCGGAACACACATCTCTATGTTCTCGATTTCCCATTCAGCCCACGCACCACGGTACATCCATACCCGGCAGTCCTTCAGCCATTCTGCACCGGCGGACTTCTCCTCGTCGAGCGCGGCCAGCACTGCATCCGTGCATTTCCTGTGCGTGCCATGCGGGTCCGCAAGGTCTCCGGCTACGTAGATCTGGTGTGGCTTGACCGATGCAATGAGCTTCTGCACGATTTTCACGTCTTTTTCCGACATGGGCAGCTTTTCTATCTTGCCTGATTCATAGAAGGGCAGGTCAAGGAAATGGACGTGGTCAAGCGGAATCTGGTTGTAGGTGCATGCTGTCCGTGCTTCACCCCTGCGTATCAGTCCCTTGATGGTCAGTATGTCACGTGTGTCGGGATCGCCTTGTTTCTTCTTGGCGAGGAAGTCCTTGATTTCCTGGTATTTTTTCTTGATTACTTCATCCCCGTCTTTGGCGAACAGCTGGTTGAAGCCGTTGATGAAGTGCATGAAGCGTGTCACTTCCTCGTCGCCTACCGCAATGTTCCCGCTTGTCTCGTAGGCCAGGTGCACTTCGTGGCCTTGCTGTACAAGCCGCCGGATGGTTCCTCCCATGGATATCACGTCGTCGTCGGGGTGGGGGGAGAACACGATGACGCGCTTGGGATAGGGATTCGCGCGTTCCGGCCTGTAAGTGTCGTCAGCGTTGGGCTTTCCGCCCGGCCATCCGGTGATGGTGTGCTGCAGGTCGTTGAAGATCTTGATGTTCGCGTTGTATGCCGAACCGAAGAGCGCAAGCAGTTCGCTCAGTCCGTTTTCGTTGTAGTCCTTGTTGGTCAGTTTCAGGATGGGTTTTCCCGTGACCTGGCATAGCCATACGCATGCGGAGCGGATGAGTTTGTCGGTCCATTCGCAGTTGGTCACGAGCCATGGATGTACAATTCTTGTCAGCCTTGCCGCCGCGGCCAGGTCAATGACCACCTTTGCATCGTTGTGGGTCTGCAGGTATGAAGCCGGAATGGCATCGGTGATTTTCCCTTCAACGGTCTTTTGTATGATGTCTGCCTTTTCATCGCCCCATGCTGTGAGGAATATTTTCTTTGCAGAGAGGATGGTACTGATGCCCATGGTGATGGAGCACGGGGGAACCGGTTCCTGCGACCCGAAGCTCATGGTCATCTCCTCGCGTGATGTGGCGTCGATGAGTATGATGCGCGATGTCGATGTCGGTCCGCTACCCGGTTCGTTGGTGGCGATGTTTCCCATGCGTCCGATGCCGAGCAGCATGATGTCGATTCCACCAAAGGCCCTGATGCGCTGTTCATAGAGGCGGCAGTGCTGCTGCACGTTCTCCTGCGGTATGGTGCCATCGGGGGAGAACACGTTGCGTTCGTCTATGTCTATATGGTCGAGGAAGCGTTCATGCAGCTGTTTCAGGCTGCTGCAGATGCTGTCGGACCTGAGCGGGAAATATTCGTAGGCGTTGAACACCACGACATTCCTGAAGCTCAGCCCGTTCTCCTTGTGTCGGCGTATCAGTTCGGTATAGACGGGTGTGAGCGATTGTCCGGTACCCAGTCCCAGCACGCAGTTCTTGCCCTCGTTCTGTGAGAGCCTGATTTCCTTTTCCACAGTGTCGGCGATGAGCCGTGCCCCTTCTTCCACTTTCGGGAATATGTCTGTGGAGATTTTCTCGCATCGTGTGATTTCAGAGCGGTCAACGGCTGTGCGTGGCCTGTAGAATGACTCCGGAATCTTGTTCAGCACGATTTGCGAACTTAGATTCATCTTCATATTGCTTAGATTAAAAGAATAAGTTTTCTGTCTAATTCCGGTAAAAAAGCTTGTTCAGGCTGTTGTGGCCTGTCTTATGGACGGCTGGCTTTTGCCGTTCCCCATGCCGACGGCTTGTCGCCCATGTGCAGTTCGAGTGTCCCGCCGGCTGTTATGTCCTTGAAGTCTATGTAGGACTTGTCGTATTCCTGGCCGTTGAGTGTGGCGCTTTGCACGTAGATGTTCTCCTTGCTGTTGCCTATGGCCTTCACGGTGAAGGTCTTTCCCTTGCCCACGTTGAGGACGGCCTGGCTGAACAGCGGTGAGCCTATGATGAACCTGCCTCCAGACGGCTCTACCTGATAGAGGCCAACGGTGGAGAGGATATACCATGCCGACATCTGTCCCACGTCTTCATTGCCGCACAGGCCGTCGGGCTGGTCATCGTACATGATGTCCATGGTACGGCGCAGGATTTCGGCACCTTTCCAGGGCATGCCCACATAGTTATACATATAGGCCACATGGTGGCTTGGCTCATTGCCGTGCGCGTATTGCCCGATGAGGCCGCTGATGTCGGGCGATGCGCCTTCTCCGAGGTCGCCTTCAACCACGAAGAGCGAGTCGAGCTTGGTGACGAATTTCTGTTCACTGCCGAAGAGTTTCACCAGTCCGTGCACATCGTGTGGCACGAGCCATGTATATTGCCAGGCGTTGCCTTCCGTGTAGTCATCGGCGCGGTGCAGGGCCTTGATGGGGTCAAAGGGTGTGCGGAATTTCCCGTCGCTCGACACGGCCCGCATGAACTGCAGTTTCTTGTCGAAATACTTGCTGTATGAGCGGCTGCGTTTCAGGAAATACTGGTAGTCGGCTTTCTTGCCCAGTTTGCGTGCCACCATGGCCACGCCGTTGTCTGCCAGGCAGTATTCCAGTGCTTTGGCCACGGTTTCGTTCTCCGGTTCCTTGTCGTAGGGTATGTAGCCGTATTTCTTCAGCAGACCCATGGAGCGCACATCGAGCATGGACGATGCTTTCATGGCCTGGAATGCCTTTTCCTCGTCGGCCACAAAGCCTTTCAGCACCAGGTCAGCCAGTACGGCCACCCCGGGATTGCCCACCATGCAGTCGGTTTCATTACCCATGAGATGCCAGATGGGCAGTTTGCCCTGCTGGTCGAAGATGTTCAGGAAGGTGGCAGCGAAGTCGGCCTGTTTCTCGGGGAAGATGAGTGTCATGAGCGGGTGTGCTGCACGGTAGGTGTCCCACAGCGACAGTGTGGTATAGTTGTTGAAGTCGCCTTTGTGCACCTTTCCGTCTGCACCCCGGTAGTCGCCGTTCACGTCGGAGAACACGGACGGTGCGGTCATCAGATGATACATGGCGGTGTAGAATATGCGGCGTTGCTTGTCGTTGTCCGTGTCTATGATGATGCGTCCCAGCTGTTCGTTCCATGCTTTGTCGGCATCAGCCACGGTTCGGTCGAAGTCCCATCCGGGCAGTTCGGCCTTCATGTTCAGCCCTGCGTTTTCCACGCTTACGGGCGAGAGGGCCACCTTCACGAGCAATGGCTGGTTGGGTCCGGCATTGTCGAAGCTCAGCAGATAGCGGCTGTCGGTCAGCTTTCGGCATGACTTGACGGGCTGTGAGCATTCCATGCGGAAATACACGTGCTGGTCTTTTGCCCAGCCTTCAGAGCGGCGGTATCCGGTCAGCGTCTTGCTGTCGGCCTGTTGAAGGCGGCATTCCGTCATCTTGTCCCAGCCTATGCCTTGTGCCAGGTCGATGACCATCAGTGCCTCCGGATTGAAGTTGCCGAAGGTGTAGCGGTGCATGCCCACGCGCGCTGTTGCGGTGAGTTCCACGCGCACCCTGGGCTGTGCCAGGTTCACCGAGTAGTAGCCCGGTGCCACCCATTCGGCGTTGTGCGAGAAGGCCACTTCCTTCTGCTGGCCGTCGCTCACGGGCAGCAGCGCGATGTCGCCCAGGTCGCCGATGCCGGTTCCGCTCAGGTGCATGTGGCCGAAGCCTATGAGGGTGGAGTCGCTGTAGTGGTAGCCGGAGCACCAGTCCCATCCGCGTGTGGTCTGTGTTGGCCCGAGCTGTATGAGGCCTGATGGCACGTTGGCTCCGAGAAACACGTGGCCGTGGCCGCCGGTTCCGATGTACTGGTTGACGTAGCGTGTCAGGTTCTGTCCTTGTGCCGTTATCTGGCCACACGCCAGTATGGCCAGGGCAATGAAGGTTCTCATGTGTTTGCTCATTGTTTTCATTTTTTATTGATTATGCTTTAGTTATTTCCTGTTCCGGTGATGATTGTTTCCGGTATATGTCCATTAGGTTCACGCTTCCTGCCACGTCTTCCTGCCTGTGAGGAAGGCTGTGGACGAAAGCGCATGTAAAATTATGAAAAATAAAGTTATCTTCCAAATAAATGTTCTGATAAATGCGGTTCCACTCGTTCAAGGAAGGAAATCCCAAAACATAAGTCCATCCTGACTCTCCCGGGAGGAGAAGGGCAGCCCCACCCTAACCCCTCCCCGGGGGAGGGGACTACTGTTTGTGAAGGATTTTCCTGGGAGTCCATCAGATAATATTCTACTTCCGGAAATGACCTGTTTTTCAGTATATACGACCGGATTG
>JBJEHA010000042.1:0-2332 GCA_051875605.1 Prevotella sp.
TCGCTGGATGAGAACATGTTTGATCTGAATGTCGAGGCATTGGCAGACGGGGAGGGAAGTGGAAGTTATAGCATTTGTTATTCTGAATCAAGAGTGACAAAAGGATATACTTACATTGACTGTTCGACCTGTCAAAAAGTTTATGACGAGAAAGGGAAAGGCGATTATTCAAAATGTTTTTACTAATGAATATCAAAACTCTGTGTTCCCATGCGTGTAGAGTGCGCGCATGGGTTCTGTGCATCATTGTACTTAACGTGTTCTGTGCTTGTTCAGATGATGTTAAGGTCATCACTGTCTTTCCTGTAAATCAGGAACTGGAAGGCTGTCAGATAAAGGCATTGGACTCCTTGTACAATGCTTACAGCATTATGAAACTGGACAACAGGTATCTTCTTGCCATAAAAGGTGAAGATGATTTCGTGTGTATATGCGACAGCGATTTCCGTGTTGTGGGAAAGTGCCTGAAAAGAGGGCATGGTAGTCATGAATGGACGGCTCCCCTGGTTACAGGCCAGCGTGCTGATGTCAAGGGGAAAACAGGCGCATATATATTGGAGCGGGGGGAGAGTCGGCTTTTTGCCGTGAACCTGGACTCCTTGACGGATACACCAGTTAAAATAGAAGACTTTTCCAATGGGCAATTGTATGGAATCAATTATGTTTACCGGACTGGAGTAGGGAAATACATTGGTTCCAGACTGGGCGAATCGGCTGAACTGTTCACTTATGACGCAGTAAGGGGCATTGTCCAGCCGGTGCAGATAGCGGCAATGGCCCCATCAGCGTTTTCTGCAAACAAGTTTGAGTTATCCCAGACATCAGCTACTTACAGCGATGCCCAGGAGAAACTTGCTGTGGCTTATTTCTCGTTTCCTGTCATCCATATCCTGAATGACAATGGAGAAGATCCGGTAACGCTGCAGTTGGAGAAGGATATGCCGGAATATACTTCTATGAATGCCTCTTCCCCACATGTCTATCTGGTAGATATCTGTTCGACCGAGGATTATATCTATATCTTATACGACAATCCGGAAGACAGCCGGAAAATGAACATTTTGGCGATTGGCTGGAATGGCGCACCTGCTGCGCGCTATGATGTACCACGATTGACATGCTTCACGGTTGATGAAGTCAACAAGAGATTCATAGGCTTAGCGGAAGATGACACGGCTGGCGTGGGCTTTGAATTCAGCTATAAATAAATTTATCTTCCTTTGTCTCCTTTTTACTACTTCCGAAGGTTAAGTTAATTAAAAAATCCTTATAATACTATATACAAATGAAAGAGAAATTGTTTGCTACGTCAGCCACAGCGTTTGCTGCTTTTTTTGCCAAAGTCAGGGCTACTCTTTTTTCTTATATCTTGTCCTTTGTATTGGCAGTTTCATTGTTTGGTTGTGCGGAAAACGGATTCTATCAAGGAGACTTGAGTATGTTCAGCTGTGTTGACGATGAAGTGAGACCTCAGGCCGACAGCGTGGCCCTGGCTAAGCCACATTCACAGTTTTTTGCCGTTTATGATACGCTGGCCATGGTTTATATACCGGGACTGGACGGCTACTCCTTTGAGATTTACAATATACAGACCGGCGACCTGATGGGCTCCTTTTTCCCTCACGGACATGGACATGGCGAGTTCTTGTGCGTGGAACCAGTGGGACAGATGTTTCTTGAGAATGGTCAGCTGACGGCTATTATCGCAGCTTTCAATGAGCAGAAGTTGCTTAGATGGAACATTACCCAATCTGTGGCACAAGGGCGGACGGTGTATTCTGAAAGTCCTTTGCAGGATGATGAGAACGGCATCAGCCATAGCCATTGCACGGAAATCGGCAGGGACAGTGTACTCGCCTTCCGGCATTGCGAGACGATGTCTGTCAACGGCCAGACGCATGTTGTGGAACCGGTATGGAAGATTCTCGACCGTCCGACTGGAAAATTGCTGGATGAGCTGCACGAGTTCAGGTTTCCTGAGATTCATGAAGGTACAAAAGTCATGCCTGAACTTTTTTCACAGGATTTTCCTGTGTCAAGCCCGACCGTTCGCGGCTTGTGGAGGCCATGTATTGTCTGCCGCAAATCAGTATTACCGACCTGAAGCACGGCAGGATGTCGGGTTACCTGATGAAAGGTCATGACGACTATTCGTTGTTCTCTACAGACATGCAGGATGCCCACTGCTATTACGTAGGTGTGCAATCCAATGACCGTTATATCTTTGCCTTGTGGTGTGGGGAGATGATGTCGGAGTTGAGTGCTGTCGGCTATGACGAGGTTCACGTCTTCGACTGGGATGGCCGTATGCTGAAGAAAGTGAAGCTGTCCG
>JBJEHA010000043.1:0-11855 GCA_051875605.1 Prevotella sp.
CTCTTTCGCATTGCTAAACTTTACGCCTACCCACACTAAATAGCTACTGAGCCGATAATCCGTGTGTATCCGGATCCGGGGCGTATCTGTCTGTCCCATATACGCAAGAATCCCTGCAAACCGTTGATTTGCAGGGATTTCCGGTGGAGGGTGCCCGGTGGGACTCGAACCCACGACATTCAGAACCACAATCTGACGCTCTAACCAACTGAACTACGGGCACCGTGTCAGTTGCTTTTGTAAAGCGGGTGCAAAGATACGGCTTTTCTCCATAACGTGCAAACTTTTTCGGATTTTTTTTCTTGATGCCCGGCCGGAAAGCGGATTTTCAGCGGTGTGTATGTAGAGTCCAACAGTGCACATGAGGCGTGGGGATGGGGACATTTCCGGAACTGCCCATGAAACATGAGGACTATGCCAGGGCGTACATGGAATGCAAAGTCAGGAACATTGAACTGGAAATTCCGGAAAGGTGAAGTGTAATCTTCCGGGGTGTGAAGTGGAAAGTGTAGTTCACGCCGTGAACTATAGTGTTCACGCCGTGGAATATAGTGTTCACGCCGTGAACTATAGTGTTCACGCCGTGAAATGCAGATTGCAGTTAACTGTCGGAAACCTTTCAGTTTGCTTTTCCCGACTTTTCAGTTCGCTTTTCAGGACTTTGTCGTTTGCCCCCGTTCCTGTCTCAGCAAACAGCAGATTTTTGGGGGAGAGAGGAGACGGCAGATGTCTATGGTCAGGAAAAAGGGTTCAGTGGGGTCTCGCATGCCTTTTTCAGCCGTGCCGTGTAATGTTTGCAAAAAAATGCCTAAATTTGCAATCCAGTCGATGATGGACTGACCCTATAATACAGATGACCCTTTCATATTCATACATGAATCCGAAGGCTGGAGCCGGTGTCTCTCTGCAAGGCGGTATGCAGCGCCATGTGATAGAGCTCAAGGATGTGGAGGTCGCCCCGCAGGACGGCACTGCGTGCTCGCTGTGTGTGGCTACCGGGGAAATGGTGTGTGTGGCTGCTTCAGATGCCGCATGGCGCACATCGTTGCTCAAGGCTGTTCTCGGACTGCATCCGGTTGCTGGCGGATGGATTACCTTCAACGCCGAGCCGCTCACACCCAGGACTGTTGCGCTTTTCAGGCCTTGTATGGCTTATGTGCCTATGGACATAAGAATGCCATCGATGCCCGTTCCGGCAATGATGCAGCTGCTGTTCGCACTGAAGACCAATGACGACCGGAGATATTCGCGCACGGCTCTGTTTGCCGAGTGGGAGCGCATGGGACTGTCTCCGCAGCTGTATGAATGCGGCGGTGAGGAAGTGGGGGAGGGCTGCCTGCGCCGCATGCTTCTTGCAGTGGCCGGCCTGATGCACAAGCCGGTGATTGTGGTGGATGACCCTACAGGAGGCATGGATGTGGCGGAAGCCCGTATGGTGGCCGACTATCTGCGCCTGGTGGCCCGGCGCGGTTCGGCGGTGCTGGTGGGCAGCGGCGATGCTGCTGTACAGGCCGTGAGCGACCGGGTGGTGAGGTGCTGACAGATGGGGCATGTACCCGCCTTCCGGAGGCAGGTGAGCGTTTGGGGAGACAGGGAACTGGATTTGTATATATATATAATATAAATAGGTATAGCGATGGAGATAAGTGTTTGGGGCTGCGTGCTGGGCATGTTGTTGCTGGCCGTTCCCGTAGTCATACTGAATGCCCAGGGGCTTCTGCCCCGGCGGTTGTGGCTCTGCGTGCTTCGCATGGCACTTTTCCTTGCCGTGCCGGGCGCGTTGGCCTGGTTGCTTGTAGCTGTTGACAGTCCTTGGCTCAATGTGGTCTCGGCGTTGCTCTATGTGGCAGCGACAACGGTGGTCATGCTTTTCCGCCACCGTCTGCCTTTGCCACGCCTTTTCCTGCCTGTTGCTGCAGGGATGGTGGCGGCAGTGGCAGTGGTGTGTGCCTGGCTGTTGCTGGTGCTCAGTGTGCCGTCGCCATTCTCTGCATCCCGCCTGTTGCCGGTAGTGGCTTTGGTGGCTGGTGGTGTGGCCGAGCTGGAGGGGCGTGCGCTTGCGTGCTATTATGCCGGATTGCTCCATCACGGACAGCTGTACCAGTATCTTGTGGGCAATGGTGCCACCCGGACGGAGGCCATACGCTACCTTGTCCGCCGCACCCTGCAGAAGGTGGCTGTTTCGGGAGCGTCGCGCCTTTCGCTCATCGTAGTGGCCACAACCCCATTGGTGGCGTGGGCCTTCATGTTCTGCGGTGCATCGGTGTTCACGGCCTTTGCCTTCCAGGCAGTCTTGCTGGCTGCAACGTTCAGCGCATCAGTGCTTTCCGTCTATGTGGCCTTGCTGCTGGCACAGCGTTTCCTGCTCGATTCCACCGAACAATTGCGCCAGCCTTGACTTATGTCATTCCGTTTGATACAGGTCAAAATTTCTTGCATTTCCGTTCTTTTTGCCCCCCTTCTTGTTGGAGAATGTAACGTCTGGTGCTAAATTTGCAGCGTCTTAGACATACAAGCCGACGCTTCAAATCTATCAATCAGGGATAACATGGTGGCATTTCCTCCATATAGAGAGCCACCCGAAAAAAAAAGAAAGGAAGAAAAATGAGAGAGAGAGTAAAAGACGCTGTAAACAGGTTCTGGAACAAGTATCTTGTCCACGCCTTGAAGGTCTATAATGAGAGCAGGGCCGTCAGTATGGTCTGGTAGAGAAAAACGACAGCACATGACTTTCCAGCAGGACGGAAAGCAACCACAGGGAAGCGGAAGAACGTTATCTGCTTTCCGCGGGAAATAGAGAAAACGGGCAAAAGTGTGGCCAGCGGCTGCTTTTTGTCCGTTTTTAGTTGGTGAGGACCGTTTTTTTCCCTACTTTTGCGTACCATACAATCAAAGACATGCAAACAAGACATACATTGACCTTATGTGTGGCCGTGCTGCTGCTTACAGCAGGATGCCAGCTGGGCGACGGCAGTAAGCCGCTCATGGGAGGAAATGTAAAGGACAGTGGAAAACAGCAAAGGCAGACGGCCGGAGCCGCAGGGCCGGAAGCGGACGCTGCGGATGGCGGAGCACCTGTCCTGCAATGGGATGCAGAAGACTATATGGCTCCGGTCGCCTCGGAACAGGTGCTGCGCAGGACTGGCTATGTGACTTCATACAACGCCGCGACCAGGCAGCCTAACTGGGTGGCATGGACGCTGACGGCCGCCCATACACAGGGCGAAACGAAGCGGCCACGGAAGGCTTTTGCAGAAGATCCCGAAGTGCCCGGGCCACGGGCTGTTGATGCAGACTATTATGATTCGGGCTACGACCGGGGACACATGTGTCCGGCTGCAGACAATAAATGGAGCGAGGAGGCCATGTTGCAGTCGTTCCTCTTCACCAATATCTGTCCACAGGACCATGGGCTGAACATAGGCGACTGGAACGAGATGGAAAACCAGTGCCGCAGATGGGCCGTGAAGTACGGGGAAATCGTCATCGTGTGCGGCCCGATATTGTATAAGACCAGACACAAGACAATCGGACAGAACAAGGTGGTGGTGCCTGAAGCCTTCTTCAAGGTGGTGCTGCGTATGCAACCTGAGCCCGAAGCCATCGGGTTTATCTACAAGAACGTGGGCGGTGACCGGCCTAAGGGCGACTACATGAACACTGTGGACCAGGTGGAACGCATCACCGGCTATGACTTCTTCCCGGCACTGCCCGACGATGTGGAGAAAAAGGTCGAAGCCACCGCCTCGCTCGACAACTGGTGAACGCCAGCGTGCCATTTTGTTAAAAAAGACTAACAGCAACAGGCGCGTTTTGCACAATCAGGTGGAAATGTGTAATTTTGCACCTGATATAAAGGCTGGAAAGCGTGAAAATAAAGGAAGTAATCGCTGCCCTTGAGCATTTCGCGCCTCTGCCCTTGCAGGAAGGCTGGGACAATGCCGGTCTGCAAGTTGGACTGACAGAGGCGGATGTATCAGGGGCATTGTTGTGTCTGGACGTGAACGAGCAGATTGTGGAAGAGGCCATTGCCAAAGGCTGCAACCTCATCGTGTCGCACCATCCGCTTATTTTCCACAAGCTGGCACATGTGTGTGGCTGCAGCTATGTGGAGAGAGCTGTAATGAATGCCATAAGGAACGGCATAGCCATTCTCTCGATGCACACCAATATGGACAATGCACGGGGAGGCGTGAATTTCAGGATAGCTGACAGACTGGGGCTGAAGGACGTGGAGTTCCTGCTGCCGTCGGAAACGCATCCCGGAAGCGGAAGCGGGGCGGTGGGAAACTTGCCTGTGCCCATGGAGGCTGCCGGCTTCGTGGACTTTGTAAAGGAGACCTTCCGGGTGGAGTGCGCACAATGCAACCGTCTGCTTGAAAGACCGGTGCAGCGGGTAGCGCTCTGTGGCGGGGCCGGGGCATTCCTGCTCGACAACGCCCTGGCGGCAGGTGCCGATGCCTTCATCACCGGAGAAATGCACTATCATGAGTTTTTCGGCCATGAACAGGACATACAGATTGCCGTCATAGGCCATTATCAGAGTGAGCAATATACCAATGAGATTTTCCGCGACATCATCAGCAGCGCATGTCCGGGAGTGAAGTGCCATTTGGCAGAGACCATGACGAATCCCATATCCTACCTCTGATCCTGCCAGGACACTTCGCCTTGCAGCGGGGAAAGAAAGACGTTTATCCTATAACATTATTATAATATATCATTATGGCAAAGAAAGATCCTACAGACTTATCAGTGGAAGAGAAACTGAAGACCCTTTACCAGCTTCAGACCATTCTCTCAGGCATTGAAGAGAAAAGGGCTATCCGTGGTGAACTGCCGCGCGAAGTGCAAGACCTTGAGGACAGTATCGCTGGTCTCAACATACGAGTGGAGAAAATCAGGAACGAGATTGCCGAGTTCCAGGCGGCCATTGCACAGAAAAAGGCCGACATCGAGAAGGCACAGTTCAGTGTGGACAGGTACAAGACACAGCTCGATGACGTGAAAAACAACCGTGAATACGATACGCTGACCAAGGAAATAGAATTCCAGACACTGGAGATAGAACTCTGCAACAAGAAAATCAAGGAGGCTTTGGTCAAGGTGGAGGAGAAGAACAATGACCTTCAGCAGGCCTATGAGCTGATCAAGGACCGTCAGGTCGATCTGGATGAGAAGAAAGGCGAGCTGGACGAAATCATGCAGGAAACGCGTGAGGAGGAAGACAAGCTCAAGGCCAAGGCCAAGGAACTGGAGCTGAAGGTGGAGCCACGTCTGCTCTCGAGTTTCAAGCGCATCTGCAAGAACGCACGCAACGGGTTGGGCATCGTCTATGTACAGCGCGATGCCTGTGGAGGCTGTTTCAACAAGATTCCGCCCCAGCGCCAGCTTGACATCAAGATGCACAAGAAAATCATTGTCTGCGAGTATTGCGGCCGCATTCTGATTGACCCTGAACTTGCAGGTGTGAAGACAGTTGCTGCTGGAGGTGAGGAGAAACCGAAACGCAAGCGTGCCATCCGCAAGAAAAGCAAGTCTGAAGATGATGAGGCTGCTGAGGACTGATGCTGTGGACTAAGGTGAGGCGTTGTATGGCCTCCAGCTTAGGTTGACCATACAGTGTCCATACACGAAGTAACCCTTTGCCCGGTACCCGTGAACTTCTGTTCCGGAACGCCATGGCAAAGGGTTGCTTTTTGTTTACCGTCAGGGAGTGGCACTACAGGCCGCGCGATTTGTAGATGCGTTCCTTGGCATCGTTTATTTCCTTGAATTTCTGCTCAGCCGCCTTCTTGATGTCCTCGCCAAGTGTGGCCACCCGGTCAGGATGATGCTTCAGGGCCATTTTCCTGTAGGCGGCCTTCACCTCTTCATCGGTAGCTTCTGGCACGATGCCCAGTACGGCATAGGCGGCCTCCAGACTGTTCCCGCCCTCTTGCAGGTTGAGCATGGCGGTCAGGTCATCGGGTGCAATGCCCAGGTTGGTGGCTACCTCCCGGAGGGCTTCCAGTTCTTCGGCCGGCATATTGCCGTCGGCCTTTGCTATGAGCATGAGGAAATTGAGCAGCTGAAGCCTTTGCGGATAGTCCATGTTGCGCGCCATCTGTCCGCAGCAGTCCCTGATGACGCTGCGCCACTGGTAGATGCCCAGCCGTTTCTGGTGGTCGAAGAGCTTCAGGATGATTTCCTCGCCTTCTTTCACGGCCACCTCGCCGAAGTTCTGTCTCAGGAACCGTCTCAGGAACTCCATTTCGGAGTGCATCACCTTGCCGTCGGCCTTGATGATGTGTGCGGCCAGTACGAGCAGTGAGAACAGGAAGGAGTTGCGCTGGGCTTCAAAGCTGTTCTGCCCGTAGCTGCGCTGGTTGTAGCCATCGTCATACTCGCGGTTGTTGTAGTTGTCTGTACTGCTGTCCGATTCCACGCTTTTGTCAAACAGCCATCCCAGTGCAAATCCTGCTAATGTGCCGAGCGGTCCACCATAGACAAATCCCAGAAAACCGCCAATCCATTTTCCAAGTGCCATAATCCAGATATTTCTTGAGTTTCAGGTTATGAGAACAGTATTATAATAATATATTATAATGTGTTTGAGCGGCAACCTTGTTGCGCTTGTGCAAAGGTATGGCCTTTTGGCAGAGTGGGCAAATCCGGTTAGTCAAAAAAAACTAAAAACAGGATGGACGTTGCCGGTTTTGGCCAGTTGCCCGGACTGTGGCGTGTATGTGGAGAGAAAAGTCTGAGGAAGCTGACTGTAAAATCCGGAAAGGCTAACTGATAGAAAGGCTATAGCGGACTGCAATTTGCTTTTCATGCCGTGAATACTATCTTTCACAGTGTGAAAACTACTTTTCACGCCGTGAAATGCAGATTGGACTTAAGTGTTGCCGTTTTGTTTCTTATGCTTTCCTGACTTTAGAGTTGGGTGTTCCCATCTTTCCGGAATAGGCCGTGTCCTATCCGGTCTTATGGGGTTTTGTGCCGTCCTCACGCGCTGTCTTTCTCCGATAGATGCCGTTTTCTTGCCTGTTTGGCCTGTTTTTTTCATTTTTTGACTAAATTGTTTCATTGAATGCGCCATTTATGGGTTAACTTTGCACAGTATTGTGCTTATGACAAGCATTACTACCGAGAACCAGATGACAGGGAAGAAATTCATTCATATTCTAAAAACCAAAAAACGTAATGAAGAGATTGTTTACAGTTTTAGCCATGACGGCTCTGGCCGTTGCGCCAATCAGCGCGCAGACGTCTGATTTCTTCACGCCTTACCAGAGCGTGGACATGCGTCTGCCGTCAGTACCACTAATCGTAAATGACCCCTATCTGTCGGTATGGTCGCCCTACGACCGCCTCACAGATGGTGCCACACGCCACTGGACACACGCTAAGAAGAACATCGACGGCTTGCTGAGAGTGGACGGAAAGGTGTACCGATTCATGGGCGAGGGAAGGCAGTTCATACTCGAGTCCATCTTGCCTATGGCCGATGAGGGTGCATGGGAAGGCAAGACCGTGCGTTCCAATCCGGCCGACGGATGGTACGAGACGGATTTCGATGACTCGGCATGGGGCACCGAGAAGGGCGCCTTCGGAACACCCAACGAGTATCCTAACGTCAATACCTCATGGACGGCCGAGAACTCCGATGTCTATGTGCGCCGTACCGTGAACCTGACAGCCGATGACCTGAACGAGGACCTCTACATTGTCTATTCACACGATGATGTCTTTGAGCTATACCTCAACGGAACGAAAATCGTGGATACGGGCAACACATGGGTACAGGGCGTGACCTTGCAGCTCAGTGCGGAACAGAAGTCATTGCTGAAGGAGGGTGACAACGTCATCGCCGTGCATTGCCACAATACCGTGGGTGGTGCGTTGCTCGACTACGGACTCTACAGGAACATCATGGACGGGAAAGCCGATGTTACGATTGCCACGCAGAAATCGGTCGATGTGCTGGCCACCAATACCTACTACACCTTTGAGTGCGGTCCGGTAGAACTCGATGTTGTCTTCACTGCCCCTATGCTCATCGACGACCTTGACCTGCTTTCCACGCCAATCAACTACATCTCCTACCAGGTGCGCTCCACCGATGCTGCAGAGCACAATGTGCAGTTCTATCTGGCCACTACAGCAGAACAGGCTGTGAACCAGAACACACAGACGTGCCGGTCGCGGAGAACAACAGTGTCGGATGTAGCGTATGTCTATGCCGGTACGACAGAACAGCCTGTGCTCAAGAAGAGTGGCGACGGCATCTGCATAGACTGGGGATATTTCTACATGTCCGGAATGAACGGTACTGTGGCATTGGGCAAGAACACCAGTGCCGAAAAGGAATTTGCCGAGACCGGTGCTGTGACCAATGCAGCAGCTTTCATCGTCAGCCGTAACGAGTCGCAGATGCCTTATCTCACCTTTGTCCACGACTTCGGCAACGTGACCACAGGGTCGAGCTTTGCCATGATGGGCTATGACGAGGTATATGACATACAGTACATGGGCACTAACTACAAGGGCTACTGGGCACGCGACGGAAAGACCATCTTCACCGCTTTCCAGGAGATGGGCGAGAACTATGAGAGCATCATGACAAGATGTCGCGAACTGGACAAGAAAATCTACGATGACGGTCTGGCTGCGGGTAACAAGAACTATGCTGAAATCCTTTCCGCATCCTATCGCCACGTTATCGCCGCCCACAAGCTGTTCCAGGACAAGGACGGCAACCTGCTTTTCTTCTCCAAGGAGAATAACTCCAATGGCTGTGTCAATACTGTTGACCTGACCTATCCCTCTGCTCCGCTCTTTCTGCTCTACAATCCGGAACTGATGAAGGGCATGATGACCAGTATCTTCGACTACAGCTATTCGGGACGCTGGACCAAGCCTTTCGCTGCACACGACCTGGGCACATATCCTCTGGCCAACGGACAGGTCTATGGAGGTGACATGCCGCTTGAGGAATCGGGAAATATGCTTACGCTTGCCGCTACTATCTGCCGTCTGGAAGGCAGTACTGCCTATGTGGACAAATACTGGGACATCATAAAGACATGGACAGACTATCTCGTGGAATACGGACAGGATCCCGAGAACCAGCTCTGTACCGATGACTTTGCCGGACACTGGGCACACAACTGCAACCTCTCTATAAAGGCCATCATGGGTATCGTGGGATTCTCTGAGATGGCACGCATCAAGGGCGATACGGAAACAGCCGACACTTATCTCCAGAAGGCCAAGGACATGGCGCGAATCTGGGAATCCATGGCACGTGAAGGCGACCACTACAGGTTAGCCTATGACCGCGCGAACACCTGGAGCCAGAAGTACAACATGGTGTGGGACAAGCTCTGGGGCACAAAGGTGTTCCCCGGAAATCCCATGGAGGTGGAGATAAAATACTATCTCACGAAGCAGAACAAGTACGGTCTGCCACTTGACAGCCGTATGGACTATACCAAGAGCGACTGGATCATGTGGACAGCTGCAATGGCATCCAATAACGATGACTTCCTGGCCTTCTCTGACCGTGTTTACAAGTACATGAACGAAACCGGTTCGCGCGTGCCGACCAGCGACTGGTACTATACATCCTCAGGCAATATGGTGGGCTTCAAGGCACGCTCGGTAATTGGTGGACACTGGATGAAGGTGCTCATGGACAAGATGGCTGTTCCTGCACCGGAAACCGGATGGGCACCTGCCGGCAGCGGAATGAAGACAAGATGGGCAGCGGAAGTGAGTCCCGAAAACGTGTTGCCGGAATATCCGCGTCCTACCATGTCGCGCAATGACTGGCTGAATCTCAACGGCCTCTGGCAGTACGGATTCACCACTGCGGCATCGACCAAGGAACCCGCTGTGTATGAAGGCAATATCCTTGTGCCATTTCCGCTGGAGTCCAGCCTTTCCGGTGTCATGCAGAAACTCGGAACCTCAAATGCATTGTGGTATAAGCGCACATTCACCATACCCGAGGAATGGAGTGGAAAGAGTATCATCCTCAATTTCGGAGCTTCCGACTATCGTACCTATGTATATGTGAATGGCAGGATAGTGTCGAGCCATACTGGTGGCTATTGTGCATTCAGCAAGAACATCACGAACTACCTGAATGCCGAGGGTGAGAACACCTTGCTAGTCAGAGTCGTCGATCCTAACAGTGGCGAACAGCCTATAGGAAAACAGCGCATTGAGGACCAGGCAAACGGAAGCATCTGGTACACATCGGTTTCCGGAATCTGGCAGACCGTATGGATCGAGCCGGTCAACAGCTCGTACATCAGTTCTATAAAAACCACGCCTGACCTGGACAACAGCAAGTTCCTGGTGAATGTTTCTGTGGCCAATGCATCGGCAACAGCAACCGTGAACGTTGTGCTGAAGGATCAGGACGATATTGTGGCGCAGGTCAGCGCACCGGCAGGTACAGCATTGGAATTGCCTGTCGCCGAACCGAAACTCTGGAGTCCGGAGCATCCCAACCTCTATGACATGTATGTGACATTGACCGACAACAATGAGACACTTGACGATGTAACCAGTTATGCTGCCATGAGGAAAATCTCCGTGAAGCAGGACAAGGACGGCATCTACCGTCTCCAGCTCAACAATGAGGACCTCTTCCAGCTGGGTGTGCTCGACCAGGGCTACTGGCCGGACGGAATCTACACGGCTCCTACAGACGAGGCTCTGCAGTATGACATCATTACAGCAAAGAAACTGGGCTTTAACATGATACGCAAGCATGCCAAGACCGAGCCCGCGCGCTGGTATTACTATTGCGACCTTTACGGAATGCTTGTTTGGCAGGATATGCCTTCGCTTGCCGTGGCTACAGAGACATGGACTCCCAGCACATGGTATACCGAAACGGAGGGCTCGCTGACACCTACTCTGCAGAACAATTTCCAGAACGAATGGGCGAATATCATTTCGCAGTGCTACAACAATCCTTCTGTCGTGGTATGGACTCCTTTCAACGAGGCTTGGGGACAGTTCCGCACATCGGTCAATGTAGAATTCACCTATGCACAGGACAATACACGTCTGGTCAATCCGGCCAGCGGTGGAAACCATTACAAGGTGGGCGATATGCTTGACCTGCACGACTACAATTCCACACCTTCAGTGTTCTTCTATGACGAAACCCGACCAACGGTGCTCGGAGAGTTTGGCGGACTGTCGTACAATGTGGCCGGACACCGCTGGAATCCTGATTACATCCGCACTGCATACAGTTCGGATGAAGGGTTCACCAATGGTTACACGACTATTATAGACAAGGTCAGCACATTGGCTAAGCCTGTGGAAGGAAAGGCTTTCTCGGCAGCTGTATATACACAGCTCACTGACGTTGAGACCGAAATGAACGGACTGATGACCTATGACCGTGATTATATCAAGGTGGATATGGACCGGGTCAAGGCTGCCAACGATGCGCTGAGCAGTGTGCTTTCATCGTCAACTGGTATTGACAGCATACACCGCAACGACGGCATGGCTGTTCCGGTGGCCCGCTACAATGTGGCCGGTCAGCAGATCAGTACTCCCGAAAGAGGAGTGAACATCGTGAGGTATTCAGACGGAACCACACGCAAGATTGTCGTAAGATAATTATGGAATAAGAGTGTTGCCGGACAGGGCAACATCCATGGCGGGGAATCCTGGTCGATGAAAAGACCGGGTTTCCCCGCTTTCTTTTTTCAGACAGGTTTCTCCCTTTTTCAAGAGGTGAGTTTATATGACATTACCCTTGCCGTTTAGGAAGTTTAACAGTTAGTGATGTTGGTTTGTCATTCAATTATTTATCTATTAGTGTAGCCTAATTCCCA
>JBJEHA010000044.1:0-11814 GCA_051875605.1 Prevotella sp.
GTTTCCCCCCTAACACTTAACTGATTTTTCCGTTTTGTGCAAAAAACCGACAATTCACACTTATTAACATGAAAATCGGCTCAAAACCGCCTGTTTTTCAAAGTACTGAAAAATCAAAGTGTAAGCAAAAATGTTAAAATTCTGACACTTTGATTTTGAACCCTATTCAGCTTCCAGAAGCAGGAAACTGTCGGGAATGCCTCTGGGGGTGTGGGCGTCCCGCCCGCACATTGCCAGACAGCCCAGTCAATGTCACCATGATGCTTTGTTGCGGGACAGTGCGGGAAGTGCGGGCGAGACGCCCACACCCCCAGAGGCTGCGCCAGGACAATACACCCTTAGCGTGGACTTTCCTTCCTGGAACATGTGTAGTTGAGATAGCGTGGACTTGTCTGCTTTTACTAAAGCCAGCTCAAAAGGAAGAAAACCAAGTTGCCCAACTTGGAAAAACCGAAAAGCTTGCTTAATCCCAGGAAATCTGAGTATCTTTGCATAAGATAAGCTGCACCTCGGCATAACGCCCAAGCAAGCTTGGCGATTCTGCTCTCGGTTTGCATTATCTTTGCATAAGATAAGCTGCACCTCGGCATAACGCCCAAGCAAGCTTGGCGATTCTGCTCTCGGTTTGCATTATCTTTGCGAGGTAATGTGTAATTAATGTTGAATAGAGTAATAACATAAAGATAGGGCACTTCCGATAGCATCCATACCAGTACTGACTGGTGAAGTGGGGCAGCGAATTGAAGCTGAGGCACAGGCTGATTATCAGTGGTATCTCAACCGCACGGAGGAAGAGAAAAAGCAGAAGCTCCTGAAAGAGGTTTTGCTAATCTGCGGCGTATGTTGGCTAAGGCACATCTTGGTGACAAATGAGTGACTTGATTATTACGGCTAAGGAATATATGTAGGAACACGTATTCATTCTTACTACCTATAATTTTATATAGGAACATTTCGTGCAGTTCTGCATCGGGAATAATGGGACAGGTACTTTACTTAAAACCATAGAGTTCACCTCATGACCAGTTTCCTGATATCCCTTAAGCAGGTTTCATACTCGATAAGATTATTAGCCTTGCGCCACTAAGAATAATAACATTGTGGCGTCAAGGTTAATAATCCTATCAGATGATAAAAGCCTTTACTGCATACAGGGGAATGTTTGTCATACGGCCTTAGTTTTTGTTTCAAATGAACGGATGGATGCCATCATCTGTGACTATCTATGCAAATCGCATTGGTCCAGCCCTTGTCTTTCATGCAGTTTCCTGCATGAAGTTGTTATCCTTGTACTAACCGGATGCTCAAAAGAAAAGAGGCTGCACCGTAGGTTTCTGCTTACGGTACAGCCCCTCTTGTATGGGCTGTTTCCCTGTTAGGGAATGGCTGGTGTGTGTACTGTTCCTGTAGAGTAGGGTGCTTACAGTTCTATGACGAGCGTCTGTCTGGGTTGTAGAACGACATTGCCGTTCAGGCTGACAGTTTCTCCGGTAAGGATGTCGCGTCCCTGTGTGTGGTTGCCTATGATTTCGGCATAGCGTGCTGTCTGGAGGGTGCTTTCAGTGGAGCGTCCGTTGACGATGGTGAGCACGGCCCGGTTGCCCAGTGTGCGTGCAAGGACATATACGCCGTCTTTGGGGATGAACTGTATCTGACGGCCTTGGGTGATGAGGGCATTGCCTTGTCTCCAGTGGAGCAGTCGGCTCAGCCATTGGAACATGTCGTTCTGCTGTGGCGTGCGGCCTTCTGCCGTGAAGGCGTTCTCTGTGTCGCCGGGGAATCCTCCCGGGAAGTCCTTGCGCACGTTGCCGTCGGTGACTTCCTTTGTTCCGTTCATGAGGACTTCCGTGCCGTAATAGAGCTGTGGTGTGCGGTTCATGGTGAGCAGCAGGGCCAGGGCCTGTTTGAGTGTCTGCGTGTCGGAGCCTTTTCCGAGGAAGCGGTCTGTGTCGTGGTTCTCGACAAATGCCATGACGTTGGCCGGATTGGGGTACAGATAGTCGTAAACCAGGCTGTTGTATATTCTGTTGAACCCTTTCCACCAGTCGTCGGTTTCTTCATTCTTTGCGAGATTGATGCGGTCGTAGAATGCGAAGTCCATCACCGTGGGCAGATAGGTGTTGGTGCGTGAGATCTTGGAGTCTTTCTGCCATGCCGCCGTATAGGCAGGTTCGGTTACCCATGTTTCTCCAACGACATTGAAGTGCGGATATTCCGTGTTGAGTGTCTTCATCCATTGCGCCATCGCCTCGTTGTCGGCATACGGATAGGTGTCCATGCGTATGCCATCGATTCCTGCGGTTTCAATCCACCAGATACTGTTCTGTACAAGGTACCTGATGACGTGCGGGTTCTTCTGGTTGAGGTCGGGCATGGAGGGCACGAACCATCCGTCAACCGTTTCGTGGAGGTCGATCTTGCTGGCGTATGGGTCCACGACCGGTGTGAGCTTGTAGCTGGTCTGGAGATACTTGTCTGTGGTGCTGGGTGTTCCGTCAGTCTTTCCGGTTGTGCGGTCAAGTCCCGTGTTCCTTGATTCTTCCAGCCACTCGGGTGTGTTGAGCCAGTCTTTGGACGGCAGGTCCGAGAGCCAGGGATGTTCAAGTCCGCAATGGTTGAAGATCATGTCCATGACCACCTTCAGCCCTTTGCTGTGTGCCTCGCTGATAAGCTGGCGGTACTCTTCGTTGGTACCGAAGCGCGGATCCACACGGTAATAGTCGGTTGTGGCATAGCCATGATACGTGCTGTAGCCGTTGCTGTCGGGTGAGTTGTTCTCCAGTACCGGTGTAAACCATAATGCCGTCACTCCAAGCTCCGTGAAGTAGTCCAGGTGTTGTCTGATTCCCTCGAGGTCGCCGCCATGCCGAAGGCTGGGTTTGGTCCTGTCGTTTACATAGGTGTTCATGCCCTTGATCTGGTCGTTGTCGGTTCTGCCGGAGGCGAAGCGGTCGGGCATGAGCATGTAGAGTACATCAGCATTGGTGAAGCCCATGCGCTCTTCTCCTTTCATGGCGCGTGGCTTGAGCTGGTAATCTATCTTCTTCTTCGATTTTCCTTGTGTGAAGTAGAGGGGCATGGTACCGGGTTGCGCACCGGTGAGGTCCATATAGACGAGCAGGTAGTTTGGGCTGTCGAGTCTGACAATCTGCTTGATTGTTGCGCCGGGATAGTCGGTCGTTACGTCAGCGTTCTTGATGCCTGAACCATATACCATGAGCTGAAGGCTGGCATCTTTAAGTCCTACGTACCAGTCGGTGGGGTCGATACGTGTGATGTTCACAGCTGCACTTGATGCAACTGATATGCCCAGAAACAGGGCTGTAAGTATTTGTTTCATATTGTCTTGTTATTGATTGTAGTCTTTTCGGTGAGAAAAGGTAAATGGCTCACGTCAGTTGTGGATAATCAGGGCTTCCTGCGGCCCGACCGTTACCTTTGAGGTCTTCGGCAGATGGGCAATCCCTTTGAGGTCAATGATTCCGTCTTTGCAGACAACAGTCCAGCTTCCGGAAGGTATGGAAACTTTCCTTGCTGCACGGTTGGCGTTGAGAATGACAATGATGTCGCGCCAGCTGTCACCTCCGGCATGGTTCTTGAGACGGAAGGCTACCACTTGTCGGGGTGCTTTCAGGAATTCGAGGTGCTGCTTGACAAGCCCGCTGTCGCCCAGCCGGAATGCCGGATGGTTGCGGCGCAGCTCGGCCAGCCCGCTGTAGTATTGGAAAACCTGCGGATAGGTTTCAAGATTGTTCCAGTTGAGATGGTTTATGCTGTCGGGCGAATTATAGCTGTTGTGTACGCCTTTCTTGTCACGTAGCATCTCCTCTCCGCATAAGATGAAAGGTACACCCTGTGAGGTGAATACGGCCGTTTGTGCAAGCAGGTCAAGGCGGATCAGTTCTTCTGTGGTGATGCCGGGAATGCTTGTCTTGAGACGGTCCACAAGGCACATGTCGTCATGACAGCTGACATAGCCGATCATCTGTGTAGGTTGTGCTGCCCATGCTTCTTCGCTGTAGTTTACCTTTGTAATGTCTATTTGCGGATGGCTGATGGCACCGGCGATACCGAACTTTATGCTTTCTTCATGTCCGGGCAATCCGGCAAGGAACGCACCTCGGTGGTCGTCGTTGAACGGGCCACGCAGGGCATCGCGCATGTCATCGCAGAAAGCGGCGATGCCGGGAACTTTCTGCATGTGTGCTTTCATGGCCAGCTGCTCTTGCGGATAGGCGCATGAACCGGCACTCCAGCCTTCACCGTAAATGAATATGGTGGGGTCTATGTCGCTTGCCGCCTTACGGATGGCATTCATGGTCGCTATGTCATGGATACCCATCAGGTCGAATCTGAATCCGTCAATGTGGTATTCCTGAATCCAGTATTCTACGCTTTCAATCATGAACTGGCGCATCAGGGACTGCTCGGAGGCCGTTTCGTTTCCGCAACCGGAACCGTTGGAATAGTGCCCGTCGGCGGTTTTGCGGAAGAAGTAATCGGGGCGTACACGTTGGAAATTGCTGCCTTCTATGTCGAAGGTATGGTTGTAAACCACATCGAGCACCACGCGGATGCCGGCTTTGTGGAGAACCTGGACCATTCGCTTGAACTCCTTGATGCGTACTGTGGGATTGAATGGATCTGTGGAGTAGGATCCTTCAGGAACGTTGTAGTTTACCGGATCATATCCCCAATTGTATTGTGGTTCGTTGAGCCGTGTCTCATCCACGGAAGCATAGTCAAACGATGGCAACAGATGGATGGTGTTGACCCCGAGCCTTTTCAGGTGGTCGATAGCTTTGGCTTCAGTAAGGGCAAGGAATTTTCCCTTGTTTACCAGTCCGCTCGATGCATCAATGGAGAAATCCCTGTGGTGCAATTCGTAGATGACCTGGTCTGCCGGGGATTTCAGTGTGGGGCGCATGTCGTTTTCCCATCCTGTGGGATTTGTCTTTGACATGTCGATGATGGCTCCGCGCTTGCCATTCACACCAACAGCCTTTGCAAACAGTCCGGGTGTCTCTCCTTGGAAGCCTTTACCCATGTCAATGTCGAAGGTGTAGAACTTGCCATTGAGGTCCGTAGGAACTTCTGCAGTCCATCGCTCGCTGGATTTGTCTGGACGCATGGCAATAGTGCTCATGGGTGTACCTCCGGTTCCTTCGTCATAGATGCGGAGTCTTACTTCCTTTGCATTGATGGGTGCTGCAAGGCAGAAGGTTGTGGCCCCCGGTGTGTAGAATACTTCATTTAAGGTCTGGGCGGTGGTAGTCATGGGAATGGATGTGGCCAGCAGACTGCAGATGAACAATACATATCGTTTCATATATTTTCTGGTAAGGATACGGTTAAAGAGCCATCAATGAAACTGCGAAACCACCGCCACGCGCTTCTTTCACCTTGAGTACGTCGCCTTTTTTCACCGTCTTCTTGATGATTTCATAGTCTTTGGGATTGCTTTCGTAGTCGGCAGCCTTTCCGTCTTGATAGATGGTACATTCATATTTGCGGCCTTTGTCAAGGAAATCGAGCTTAACGACAGCAGAATGGCCGTTGGCATCGCATTTGCCTCCGATGAACCAGTTGTCCGTACCTTTTGCTTTTCTGGCTACGGTAATGTATTGTGCCGGTTCGGCTTCCAGATAGCGTGATTCGTCCCAATCTACAGCTACATCCCGGATAAACTGGAATGCATCGTCATATTTCTCGTAGTGTTCAGGCAGGTCGGCAGCCATTTGCAGTGGGCTGTACATCACAAGGTAAAGGGACAATTGTCCGCACAGCGTGGTATGCACATACGATGTGTTACTGCTCCAGTCAGAAAGCCTGGTTTCGAATATGCCTGGGGTATAGTCCATCGGGCCTCCCTGTAGGCGAGTGAAGGGCAGGATGACTGTGTGATATGGTGCACTGCCTCCGAACGCTTCGTATTCTGTGCCCCGTGCGCTTTCGTTGCCTACAAGGTTTGGCCATGTGCGGCAAAGCCCGGTAGGCCTTGTGGCTTCGTGTGCATTGACCATGATGTGGTGTTTTGCTGCTTCCTGTATGGCATAAAGGTAGTGGTTGTTGATGATCTGGCTGTAATGGTGCTCTCCGCGTGGAATAATGTCGCCCACATATCCGCTTTTAACGGCATCATAGCCATATTCGTTCATCAGTTGATATGCCTTTTCCATGTGCCGTTCATAATTCCATACCGAAGACGATGTTTCATGATGCATCATGAGTTTTACGCCTTTGGAATGGGCATAGTCGTTCAGCATCTTGATGTCGAAATCGGGATAGGGCGTCTGGAAGTCGAAGACATCAAGTTTGGAATGCCCGAACCAGTCTTCCCATCCTTCGTTCCATCCTTCCACAAGAACTTCGGCCAGACCGTTTTTTGCCGCGAAGTCTATGTAGCGTTTTACTTTCTCGTTGTTGGCCGAGTGCGTGCCGTTGGGCTTGCAGTTCTTGTAGTCTGTCTGTCCCAGGTGAACTGAAGGCAGGTCGTTGGTGTAGCTCCAGCTTCCCTTCCCCACAATCATTTCCCACCACACGCCACAGTATTTTATGGGTTTTATCCAGGATGTGTCTTCTATCTTGCAAGGTTCATTCAGGTTGAGGATAAGGTTGGATGACAACATGTCGCATGCATTGTCGCTGACGATAATGGTGCGCCACGGGGTGTTGAACGGTGTCTGGACATATCCTTTGAATCCCTGTGCATCTGGTGTGAGCCAGGATTCGAAGACCATGTTTCTGTCGTCCAGGTTCAGGTGCATGGTGGGATAGTTCACGCATGCTGCTTCGTGGATGTTGATGTAGATGCCTTCGTCTGTTTTCAGCTGCAATGAGGTCTGTACGCCTGTCGGCGAGAACGGAGTCTGCGAGGAGTTCGGCGTGATGGCATCGTGCATCAGTCCGCGTATTTCTGAAAGTCTGGAAATCACGGTCTCGTATTCCTGCGTGTCGTAGTCGCCTGGAATCCAGTAGGCGGTGTGGTTCCCTGTCATGGCGAACTGAGTATGCTCTTCCTTGATGACGAAATAGTTGAGCTCGTTCTGTTGGGGAAATTCGTATCGCAGTCCCATTCCGTCGTTATAGACCCGGAACCTGATTGTGATATGGCGGTTGCTTTTGGTTTGCTTCAGTCCGATGGCCAGTTCATTGTAGTTGTTTTCTATGTTGGCGTTCTCTCCCCATACGGGTTGCCAGGTTTCACTGAAACTGTCGGTCTTGGCACTCTCTACGATGAATCCGTCCATGAGGTCGGTCTCATTGTTTTCTTTGCTGGCATGCTTGGTGCGTGCCAGCTCAAGCCCCAACCGGCTGGGTTTTACCACTTCTTTCCCTTTGTAGCCCAGGGTATAAGTGGGGACACCGTCTTTCAGTTCAAAGCCCAGTGTGACATTCCCGTCGGGCGATTTTATTTCCTGTGCCGACATGGTCAGTGGCAGGAACAGGCAGATTAGATAAAATAAGTGTTTCATTGTCTTCCTTTCTGTGAAATCAATTCTTTTATTGTCGTGTTAAAGGCATTTTCCCTCATGAGCTGTTCTATGCTCAGGTGCATGCGGTATCTCCAATAGTGTTTCGGATTTGCTGGGATATTGATACGTTCGGCGTTGGCATCCGGCAGACGGAGACGTTCGTCCATGGCCATCCAGTCCTGGATAGAGAGTATGCAGAGCATGGAGGGGCTTTCCAGTTGCCTGCCCACAATGTCGCTGGCCAGCCATCCCGGCAGCGGATGTATGGCGGCACCGCCTTTTTGCAGCATGGTGTTGTAGTATTCTTGTGTGCGTGCCATGTCTTCGTCCCACCATTGGCGCAGTGTGGGCATGTCGTGTGAGGATATGGTGCATACCGACCGGTATGGATTGTTTTCCAGATGTCCGAACTTCACCGTGGGGTCTTTGGGCATGGACTGCAGCTCCAGGCTCAGGATGCGCAGTTCCTTCATGACCCACTGAACGCAGTCGGGCACCATGCCGAGGTCTTCTGCACACACGAGCATGCGTGTGGCCTGTACGAGCAGAGGCAGCTTCTTCATGGCTTCTTCATACCAGAACTGGTTGTTACGGCGGTAGTAGTAATCGTTGTATAGTCTGTTGAATGCAGCCTTGTCGTTGTCGTAGAGGGCACGGTACATGAAGCCGAACTGGGCGGAGATGCGTGGATGGAACTTTCCTCCGTCTTTCCGGTCTCTTACGAAGAGTACGTCGCTGACCAGTGCATACAGGCCATCGCGTATGGCTATGTCCTGCGGTGCATCCTTGCCGGCAAATGCAGCCTCGATCTTGCGCTGGGTGTCGTATTCCGGTTTCAGGTTGTATATGTCATCATGTGCGTGGTCCAGGTATTTGGCTTTCACTTCCGGAGCCTGTCCGCCGAAGATGGTGTCAACTGTCCAGTCGGCTATGAACGGCTTGGTGAACAGCTCTTCCTGGAAATGCAGCCCATAGGACTCGATTTCCGCGGGTGTCATTCCCAGTGCCGGTGCGAACTGTCCCAGCAGGGCGTGCACGGAGCAGAGCGGTATTTCCCAGATCCTGAAGAATCCGAGCACATGGTCAATGCGGTAGGCATCGAAGAACTTCGACATGTTCTGGAACCTGCGCACCCACCACTTGCATCCGTCGGCCAGCATGGCATCCCAGTTGTAGGTGGGGAATCCCCAGTTCTGTCCGTTGGCCGAGAAGTCGTCTGGCGGTGCGCCGGCCTGTCCGTTCAGGTTGAAGTATTCGGGTTCCTGCCATACATCGCATCCGTACCGGTTCACGCCGATTGGTATGTCGCCTTTCAGTATAACGCCCTTGCTTCTGGCGTATTCGTGTGCGGCGTGCATCTGCTTGTTCAGTATGAACTGCACGAAATAGTAGAATGCCACTTCCTTGAAGGCCTTGCTGCGTGCGTTGGACAGTGGTGTGCGGTCTTTCTCGTTCCAGCTGTTGTGGTCGGGCCAGCGGGAGAAGTCTGCTGTGCCGTATTTGTCACGCAGCAGACAGTACTGTGCATACGGCACGAGCCAATGCTCTGTCTCCTTGAAGAACTTGTGGTATTCGGCCGATGCCAGCACGTTCTTGCCTTCTTGTGCATAGAGTTCGCGCAGATAGGCGGTCTTGCCGTCGTTCACGCGTTCGTAGTCTATCTGCCCGAGTGCGTTGAGTTCCTGTCGCAGTGCCTCGAATCCGGCTGCCTTTTCCTTGTCGGCAAGCGGTGGAAGTTGGTTCAGGTCGGCATACTGCGGATGGAGCGCGAAAATGCTGATGCAGCTGTAGGGGTAGGAGTCTGTCCAGGTATGCGTGGTCGTAGTATCGTTGATGGGGAGCACCTGCAGCACGCGCTGTCCGGTTTGTGCCACCCAGTCCACCATTTTCTTCAGGTCACCGAAGTCGCCCACACCGAAACTGCTTTCCGAACGGAGGGAGAACACGGGCACGAGTGTTCCTGCGAACCTTGCGTTGCAGAAGGGGAAGAAAGCCTGGTCCAGCTCCACCACCAGTACCTGCCCGTCGGTCAGGAAGGGTATCTGTAGGTGCCTGTTTGCTCCTGTTTCCCATACGGCTTCTTTGCCGCCCACGGTAATGAACTTGAACTCCACGGCCTGTCCGAGCACTTCGGCATTCAGGTCAACCAGCCACTCGTTGCAGTTGAATTCGGTCATGGAAAGTGCCTTTTCCGGATGCCATTCCCCGAGACTTCCGTCGCTTCCGGTGATGGCCAGCCTTTCTCCGCAGCGCAGTTGCGGGGCGCGCACTTTCAGCCGCAGGGTCTTGGCGAAGCGCGATGTCTTGGTAGATTCCACGGAGCGGCGGTTCACGCAGTCTGTGAAAGCCGAACTGTAGAGATAGGTATCTTCGGGCTGGCTGTTCCATCGGTCGTGCACCTCATACCCGTTTCCCTTGGCCACGTTGAATTTCAGCCGGTGAGGCATCACGGTCCATTCCTTTCGTGACACGCGTCCGTTCATCGTCAGACTATAATAATAGGTGATGGGAGTAGAAGGTGAGCCGTCGAGATTGCTGAGCGCAAGTGTCCACAGATGGCCGTCGGCTGTGGACATGGGATGGGAGGTAGTCTTCTCGCCGCCTTTTTCGTCACGGTCCACAATGTTCAATACGAGCTGTTCACCGAACACCGTATTGTATTCTATCAAGAATTTGACTTTCATAGAAATCCTGGTTAGTATTTTCGTTGTAAAAGTAGTAAAAAAACATACAGGCACTTGGACACAAAAGTGACAAAAACAGCAATTTGCCGTGCAAACGTTTGTATTCTTTGCATGTTCTCCGCGCTGTCTTTGCAACTTTCTATGGTTCAGTGGAATATTCTTTTCGCGCGTAGCTTGCTCCTGTGTTTCCTGCTTGCCCTTCCGCCGGTGGAGCAGCCTGTTTGCACACGGTGTACAGGGCGGCTCAGAAGCTGATGAAGACGGCCAGTCCATCGGGACCCACTCCCAGGGCGTATCTGCTGTGCTCACCGGTCAGCAGGTCGCCTATGCGGTAGCCCGCTTCCGTCCCTATAATGCCGATGGCGGCTCCTGTTGCCACATCAGTCCAGTGGTGGCGGTTGCGGCATACGCGGTCGATGGCAGTGAAGGTGGCCACGCCGTATCCGGCTACGCTGACCCAGGGCGATATTCTCCCGAACTCCTTGTGCAACACTGTGGCACCGGCAAACGCCATCGTGGTATGGCCTGACGGGAACGACTTGTTGTCGGTACGGTCGGGACGCATCTTGTGGACGGTCTGCTTCAGTCCATAGGTCACGCCCGATGCTATGGCCACCGACAGTGCCGAGTTCACGGTCATGCGTTTCCACGAACTGGCACTTTCCACGCCCGCTGCTTTCAGTACGTAGGCCGATGCCAGCGGCACGAACCGCAGGTAGTCGTCTATGCCGTCGCCGTGGTAGCGTTCGCCTTGTGCCGTGCAGGGGAGTGACAGGACCAGGAGAAGAAGGGCTGATATGACGGGTTTCATGTCTTTTGTGCTCATTTGTGTGCAAATATAGTGCTTTTTGTGCATTCTGCAAGAATCACGGGGCAGAAAACAGGCAGGAACAAGACAAGGGTAAGACAAGGGGCTTCCTAAGAGTTCCTATGGACCATCCTAAGGCCCACCCTAACCCTCCCTGGGGAGGGAACCATAATTTGAAGGCATTTTTTTGGGGAGCAGATATCCGTTTCCTGCTGCTGGAGAAGCAGAACCGTGTGCAGGATGGAAATCAGCGGTTGGGCAGGCGTTCTCGACGGCAGCCAGGTCGTTGCCGAGGAACATGGAGAAGCAGAACCGCAGCGCGGTTCCACTCCATTGTAACCCCACATTGCGACGGCGAAGCCGGACTATGTGGGGGAGGGAGCAGGACATCAATATTAACCGCAGCGCGGTTACACTCGTTCAAGAAAGGAAAGCCCAACTAAGGCCCACCCTAACCCTCCCTGGGGGGGAAAAACCGTAACTTGAGGGCATTTTTTTTGTAAGAAAACTATTAGAATAGAAAATCAAAGTGTCAGAATTTTAACACTTCTGCTTACACTTTGGTTTTCCGGCCATTTCTGAAGAATCAGGCATGAGCGGATTTTTGCGCGCCAGCGGAAATTTTGAGTTTTACAGGGTTGTTTTATAAGTCGCTGATAATCAATGATATAAGTTTTTACAGACCGGAAGTGTTAACAACAACTGCCTGATTTTAACCTAAAATCCGTTAAATTCGTGCACAAAACATGCGATTTGTGCAGTTTTCAGCCCCTATTTTTCGCACTTTTGGCTGGAAAATCGCGGTTTTGAGGCCGAAAAACATAGGTTTTTGCCCCGAAACAGTTAA
>JBJEHA010000045.1:0-51919 GCA_051875605.1 Prevotella sp.
GGTGACATTGACAGGGCTGTCTGGCGATGTGCGGGCGGGACGCCCACACCCCCAGCTTCCGAAAACCAAAGTGTCAGAAATTTAACACTTTTGCTTACACTTTGATTTTTCGAGGTCCTGTGAAATTGGCAGTTTTTGGGCGATTTTCATGTTAATAAGTGTGAATTGTCGGTTTTTTGCACAAAACGGAAAAATCAGTTAAGTGTTAGGGGGGAAACACTTAACTGTTTCCGGAAAATTAGTTAACTATTTTCAATCCGGCACTTAAGTGTTTTTGAGGAAAAACTTAACTGTTTTGGGGCAAAAACTCAGGTTTTTTGGCCTCAAAACCGTGATTTTCCGACCAAAAGTGCGGAAAATGGGGGCTGAAAACTGCACAAACCGGCTGTTTTGTGCATGAATTTAACGGATTTTAGGTTAAAATCGGACGTTTTTTGTTAACACTTTGTACCCGTAAAAACTTATTCCATTGATTATCAACAGTTTGCAAAACAAGCTTCCAAAACCAAAAATCTCCGCTGGCGCGCAAAAATCCGGTTTCGCCGGAATTTTCAAAAATAGCCAGAAAATCAAAGTGTAAGCAAAAGTGTTAAAAATCTGACACTTTGAATTTTGAATCCAATTCAGTTTCCGGAAGTAAAACTGCCAGGAAAACTGCTGGGGGTGTGGGCGTCCCGCCCGCACATCTCGCACGTCCAGCAATCATGGGGGACCGTACCTTCCCTGCAATGTGCGGGCGGGACGCTCACCCCCCTAGCGGCTGCGCATGGACGGTCTTGCATAAAGTGAATATTCGGCAGGCGGACGATAGTCGCATATACAGAGAGATAAGCCCTATCCGGAAGTTGAATAACAATATATAATATAGTAGAGACAAGCAAGGTGGAAGTCTGCTACAAGTGAACCACCTTCCGTTTCTGACTTGGTCTAAATGTAAAAAAATATTTTTTACTCATCAATGTGTGAGTTTGAGATAAATTCACTATATTTGCAGACAGGATTAATCAACAAAAAAGCCAACAGAGCAGGAAGTTTAAATTATTTGTTTTTATGAAGAAAACATAGGTTTTATTTTTACCCTTGATTGTAGCTATATATATTAGCATAGGGTACACAACGCATTCAATACGAACAGCTTCTTCTGCAGATTTGATATTGGATGAAAACCTTGAAGCCTTGACAGACGGTGAAGGAGGTACAGTCATTTGCGGAAGCAGGGAAAACAAAGGCCCATGTTGGAGACAAGGGACAAGCCTGAAATTCTGTGGAGAATATTCATATTACGCGTGTTTTGCAACAGGTGACCCCAAAAACAATTGCACAGAACCCTGTAATCAGGCAAACGCGTTCCTGTTATCATCCAGACTCCGCGCATGACATGAAATAACATGAGCGGGAATCATGAAAAATGATGAGGAAAACATATTATACATACATTGTTTTCATGACATGTATGCTGGTATGTGCATGCCAGCAACCAGTTACCCGGACAGCTGGAAAAAGGATACAGGTGTCAACTGCATCGTACTCGGCAGTTGAGGATGTCGTGAAATGCCAGGAGATTGTAGAGCTTTCAAGGGAGAACGAAGCCCTTATGGGGAGGCTGGACAATACGCAGGTCTATGATGACTTCTACCTGTTCAGGGACAACAAGGATATTCTCTATCTGTTCAGGAAAGACGGTACATTCGTGTCAAACTCCAGGAAAGTCCAGGGCAGGGGGAAGGGAGAATATACCTTGTGCCTCGCCTGTTCCTATAATGAACACAGCCAGAACATAGAAATAGTGACTCCCGACGGAATCCTCTTCTACGACCACCATTTCGACTTTATCAGGAAAGCAAGGTTCAAAGACGGCGAATCCAAGTCATTGATGTTCAATTCCGTTTCCGACCTGACCAGCTGTCAGCATATACTGTTCAGTCCGCTGGAAAACGGGGAAAAGAAAGCGTTCTGCTATGTCTATGACTCCCAGAAGGAAAAGCTGGTAAAGGCCATAGAATATCCGAGACACTGCGGTTTGATTACCATGCAGCAACAGTGTGTGAGCGACCATGGTTTCATCGCATTTCCCTGCCTGAATTACGTTTTCTTCACCATAGATCCGGAAACCTTCAATTGCCTGGCATCTGTCGAACTTGATTTCGGCAAGAAAACACTGCGCATGGAAGATGTTGACGGGAAAAACTCCATCGGGGAAAGACAACAGTATTTGCTTGACTGCAACAGCGCGATGCCTCTCAGGACCTACAAAAGCGGTGAAACCATGGTCACACTGATTAAGGAAGGCCCTAAGCGCAGTGATTTCAAGACAGCAATAATCGACCTCAAGACCGGTCAATACAAGCTCCTGCAGTATGACAATGGGCAGGCCAGGTTCCCCATAATGGACTTCTTTGCAGACAACATCATCTATGCCTGCGTACCAAGCGAAGAAATAGGGGACTATGTAGCTGAAACCCTGATTGACGGGAAATCAACAGACATTTTATCAATGCAATCAGATCAGTCCAATTACTATATGATAAAATATCACTTAAAATAAAAAGCATTCAGTAACAGACACACAGATTACCAACAGCGACTGGTTCTATGGAATTGTCTATCCGGAGTACATATCGCCCGTCTCGCTTGCCCGCAAGGCCCTGGAGAAACACTGCATAGGCGCAGACACCACACGCCCGGTTTTGGTAAGATTCAGGCCCAATGCCACCGGCGCGTAGAACCGGCTTCCAGAAAAAACGGAAACACGACAAAAAAAGCAGACCCAAGTTCCCTTTTGCAGGAGCCCGGGTCTGCTTTTATTCTGCGTTGTATGTAAGTCTGCCTATTTGTATTCTCCCCAGCTCTTGATGTCGATATCATCAAGGGTCATCGTACAGAACGCATTGATGAAGGCACTGGCCAGCCGGCTGTTGGTGATGAGCGGAATGTTAAGGTCGATGGCCGCCCGGCGAATCTTATAGCCGTTGGACAGTTCACGCGCAGTAAGGTTCTTGGGGATATTCACCACCATGTCTATCTTCTTTTCATGCAGCAGCGTGAGGGCCTGCGGTTCCTTGCCTTCTTCCGACGGCCAATAGACCCGCGTGTTGGGTACACCGTTTTCAGCCAGATAGACTGAGCTGCCTCCCGTGGCATAGAGCTCATAGCCATGTTCGGCCAGCAGGCGTGCAGCATTGAGCATCTCCGCCTTCTGCTTGGCACTACCGGTGGAAAGCAATATGTTTTTCCGGGGAATGCGATGGCCTACAGAAAGCATGGCCTTGAGCAATGCCGCATTGGTGTCATCGCCCAGACAGCCTACCTCGCCGGTGGAAGCCATGTCCACGCCAAGAACAGGGTCGGCCTTCTGCAAGCGGTTGAACGAGAACTGCGATGCCTTGATGCCGACATAGTCGAGGTCGAACAGGTTCTTGCCGGGCTTCTCTACAGGAAGTCCGAGCATGACCCGTGTGGCCAGGTCAATGAGATTGAGCTTGAGCACCTTGCTTACAAAGGGGAACGAGCGCGAGGCACGCAGATTGCACTCAATGACCAGGATGTCGTTGTCGCGCGCCATGAACTGTATGTTGAACGGGCCGGAAATGTGCAGCTCACGCGCAATCTGCCTGCTGATGCGCTTCACGCGGCGCACGGTCTCCACATAAAGTTTCTGTGGGGGGAACTGGATGGTGGCGTCACCGGAATGGACACCAGCGAACTCTATGTGCTCGGAAATGGCGTACGCCAGGATTTCACCATTGCGCGCCACAGCATCCATCTCTATTTCCTTGGCATGCTCTATGAAGCGGCTCACCACAACCGGATGATCCTCAGACACATTGGCCGCCAGCTTGAGGAAACGCTCAAGCTCGTCACGGTTGGAACAGACATTCATGGCTGCACCGGAAAGCACGTAAGACGGCCTGACAAGTACAGGGAAGCCTACCTTGTCGATAAAGCGGTTGATGTCGTCCATTGATGTCAGCGCACTCCACTCCGGCTGGTTGATGCCGTTCCTGGTGAGCATGGACGAGAACTTGGCACGGTCCTCGGCATTGTCGATATCCCTGGCCGAAGTGCCAAGCAACGGAACATGTTGCTCGTCAAGACGCATGGCCAGGTTGTTGGGAATCTGTCCGCCTGTGGACACAATCACGCCATGAGGACATTCAAGGTCGATGATGTCCATGACACGCTCGAAGGTAAGCTCATCGAAATAGAGACGGTCACACATGTCGTAGTCGGTGGAGACTGTCTCGGGATTATAGTTGATCATGACAGAGCGGAAGCCTTCCTTACGGATGGTATTGAGCGCCTGCACACCGCACCAGTCAAACTCTACGGAAGATCCGATGCGATAGGCACCCGAACCCAAGACGATGATAGAACGCTTGTCGCGCTCGAAAGGTATGTCACTCGCCACCCCGGAATAGGTTACGTAGAGATAATTGGTCTGCGCAGGATATTCCGCAGCCAAGGTGTCAATCTGCTTCACCACAGGCAGAATGCCGAGATTCTTGCGCAGATTGCGAATGGTAAGCATGGCACGGTGCATATTGCCGATTTCACTCTCCAACCCCACGGCACGTGCAATCTGGAAGTCCGTGAAACCATAGACCTTTGCCGTGCGCAACAGTTCACGGTCAAGATTGTTCACACTCTTGAGACCCTTCAGCTGCTCGTCAATATCAATAATGTGTTTCAGCTTCTGCAGGAACCACTTGTCAATCTTGGTCAGGTCATGTATCTGGTCGATGGTATAGCCCTTGTGCATGGCCTTGGATATGATGAAGACACGCTTATCCGTAGGTTCACGCAAGGCTGCATCAATATCAGGAATCTCCAGCTCCTTGTTCTCCACGAATCCATGCATTCCCTGCCCTATCATGCGGAGACCTTTCTGTATGGCCTCTTCAAAAGTACGTCCGATGGCCATGACCTCGCCGACCGATTTCATGGACGAACCAAGTTCCTTGTCCACGCCTCTGAACTTGCTCAGGTCCCAACGCGGAATCTTGCAGACAACATAGTCAAGCGCAGGTTCAAAGAACGCACTGGTGGTCTTGGTGACAGAGTTCTTCAACTCAAAGAGTCCATAACCCATACCCAGCTTGGCCGCAACAAATGCCAATGGATAGCCTGTAGCCTTGGAAGCCAAGGCCGAAGAACGGCTCAGACGCGCATTGACCTCTATGACACGGTAGTCTTCGCTCTGCGGGTCGAAAGCATACTGCACATTGCACTCACCGACGATGCCAATGTGGCGGATAATCTTGATGGCAAGCGCACGGAGTTTATGATATTCGCTGTTGGTAAGTGTCTGTGAAGGCGCAATAACTATACTTTCACCCGTGTGTATGCCCAACGGGTCGAAATTCTCCATGTTGCAGACCGTAATACAATTGTCGTAACGGTCACGCACCACCTCATATTCAATTTCCTTCCAGCCCTTGAGGCTCTTTTCTACCAGAACCTGAGGGGAGAAGGAAAATGCCTTTTCTGCAAGTTTGTTGAGTTCATCCTCATTGTCGCAGAATCCGCTGCCAAGACCACCCAAGGCATAAGCAGCACGGAGAATAACCGGATAGCCCAATTCGGCTGCTGCCTGACGCGCCTGTTCTATGGTCTCACAGGCCTCGCTTTTAATGGTCTTTACAGAAATCTCATTGAGCTTCTCTACAAACAGTTCACGGTCTTCAGTATCCATGATGGCCTGAACTGGAGTTCCAAGCACCTTTACGCCGTACTTCTCCAGAACTCCAGTCTTATAGAGTTCTACACCGCAGTTCAATGCTGTCTGGCCACCGAAAGCCAAGAGAATGCCGTCAGGACGCTCTTTCTCAATCACACGTTCAACGAAATAAGGCAGGACAGGAAGGAAATATATCTTGTCGGCGACACCTTCCGAAGTCTGCACTGTAGCAATGTTAGGATTGATAAGAATGGTTTCAACACCTTCCTCCCGAAGTGCCTTAAGAGCTTGTGAACCGGAATAGTCAAACTCGCCGGCCTCACCGATTTTCAATGCTCCAGAACCCAGGAGAAGGACTTTCTTTATGCTTTCGTCTTTCATTGTCTTCTAACTTTTACTTTAACGTTTCAACAAACTTGTCAAACATGAACTCGGTATCTACCGGACCGGAACAGGCCTCAGGGTGGAACTGGCTGGAGAACCAGGGGTTGGACTTATGCCTGATGCCCTCATTGGAACCGTCGTTCATATTAACGAACAACTCTTCCCAATCCCGGCCCAACGTCTTTGCATCGACAGCATAACCATGGTTCTGGCTGGTCACATAGCAATTGTCTGTACCCACCATACGTACCGGCTGATTGTGGGAACGGTGCCCGTATTTTAACTTATAGATCTGGGCTCCACCAGCTTTGGCAAGCAACTGATTTCCCATGCAGATTCCACAGATAGGCTTACGCGACAAAGCAATCTGCTTACGGACAACCTGAACCGCAGCTTCACACATGTCCGGGTCGCCAGGGCCATTTGCCAGGAATAATCCGTCAAAGTCCATGGCTGTATAATCATAATTCCATGGCACACGGATCACTTCGACTCCTCTATTGATAAGACAACGGATAATATTGGTTTTCACGCCACAATCCACCAACACAACCTTTTTCCCGGCTCCTTCATTGTATCTGATGATTTCCTTGCAGCTCACTTGATCAACAAAGTTCACACCCTCGTAATTGGCAGTCGGAATATTGTCCGGTTCATCATCAAACAGAATCTTTCCCATCATTACACCATGTTCTCTCAACACTTTCGTAAGCTCACGTGTGTCAATACCGGTAATTCCGGGGACTTTCTCTCGCTTGAGCCATTCTGCCAGACTTTCCTTGGCATTCCAATGTTGATACTGCTCACTATAATCAGCAACGATAATAGCCGATGCGTAGATTCTGTCGCTCTCCATAAAGTCCGGAATACCGTTAGCTCCGACCGAAAATGGCGGTACTCCGTAATTACCCACCAACGGATATGTCAGCGTCATCAATTGTCCGGCATAAGAAGGGTCTGTCAGCGATTCCGGATAACCCATCATCGCAGTATTAAACACAACCTCACCGGCAACCGGAGCGTCATAGCCAAACGATTTTCCATGAAACCTGGTTCCGTCTTCCAAAACTAAAGTTACATTTCTCATAATATGAATCAAAATTTCTGTTCAAATTGATATACATTCTCCACATAGTTGACAAAAGCCTTGTTACAAAGCATAGTTCCGCCAGCAGTAGGATAATTACCTGTAAAATACCAATCACCCTTATGGTTGGGAATGGCCTTGTGCAATCCTTCTATCGACTGGAACACCAGTTCAATAGAAGTTGAGACATCTTCTGGACGTAACATCCCAACTATTTTATCGTTAAGCTGGCCAACAGTGAAAGGCTTGTATATATTCCTGACACAATTTACCATTTCTTCCTTGGGTTTCAAGAGTTCTTCCTTGCAGGCTTTATATGTTTCATCTATAATTGTGTGTTGACCAGTATCCTTCAATAACTCGATTGCTGCACGGAAAACACAGAATTCCTCCAAACGCGCCATATCAATACCATAATAATCAGGGTAACGTATTTGGGGAGCACTGCTTACAATAATGATTTTTTTGGGGTGCAATCGGTCAAGTATGCGCAAGATGCTTTCCTTAAGCGTGGTGCCACGGACTATGCTATCGTCTATGATAACCAAATTGTCTGTATGTGGCTGCAGACAATTGTATGTAATGTCATACACATGTGAAGCAAGATCTCGCCTGGAATTCCCTTCAGTAATAAATGTACGAAGTTTTATGTCCTTCCATGCAATTTTTTCGGCCCTGACATAATTCTCAAGAATTGCCTTCAGTTCTTTATCCGTAGGAGTGTGACCCAAACTTTGGATTTGTTTTATTTTCTGGTCGTTATGGTATTTCTTGAATCCATTAATCAATCCATAAAAGGCCACTTCAGCTGTGTTGGGAATAAATGAGAATACAGTATGCTCTATATCATGACCTATGGCCTCTAACACAGGTTCAAGAAGTTGTTCACCAAGGAGTTTGCGCTCCCTATAAATATCCCTGTCACTTCCTCTGCTAAAATAAATCCGTTCGAAAGAACATGGAGAATTTCCTCGCCGTTCAAGAACTTTCTCGACAGAAAAATCACCATTCCTTTTCACGAACAAAGCGTGTCCCGGTGTCAATTCCTTGATTTCCTCACATTCAAGATTAAACGTAGTCTGAAGAACGGGACGTTCACTGGCCAATACCACTACTTCATCATTCTTATAATAAAATGCCGGTCTGATACCCCATGGGTCACGAATGGAGAAGAACTCTCCGCTTCCCGTAAGCCCACAGATAACATAACCTCCATCAAAATCTGACATCGTGGTCTTCAGGACATTACTCATCTTCACATGGTCATCAATATATCGTGTAATATCCATCCCCTCAAGTTCAAGAGCATGCGCGGCTATGAAATTTCTTTCGACTTCCCTGTCAAGCCTGTGTCCCATCAACTCAAGCATGATGTAGCTGTCGCTATAAATACGCGGTGACTGTCCTTGTGCCGTAATCTTATCAAAGATTTCATCAATATTTGTCATATTGAAATTTCCACAAAGACACAGGTTCTTTGCCTTCCAATTGTTTCTTCTCAGAAACGGATGCACATACGATATACCACTTTTCCCTGTCGTAGAATATCTAAGATGTCCCATATACAATTCACCAGCGAAAGGGAGTTCATCCTTTGCAAAATCCGCGTCTGCCATCTGCTCAGAAGACAGCATGGAATACTTCTGCTGTACTCTGGCAAATATTTCTGTTATGGCATCCTTGCCTTCTGCACGTTCACGGAACATGTATTCCTTTCCCGGCGTACCATCCAGTTTCACACAAGCCATACCAGCACCTTCCTGACCTCTATTGTGCTGTTTTTCCATCATCAGATAGAGTTTATTCAACCCGTACATCCATGTACCGTATTTCTGCTGATAGTATTTCAACGGTTTAAGCAATCTGATCATTGCCACACCGCATTCATGTTTCAAAGGTTCCACTGTGCTTTGATGATTTCTGTTTGTAATCTGATTTTATTCCACTGTCACCGATTTTGCAAGATTTCTCGGCTGGTCAACATTTTTACCCTTGCACACTGCAATATGATAAGCCAACAACTGCAATGGTATGGATGCAATTAGCGGTTCCAGACATTCGAGTGTATCAGGAAGTTCAATTGTCTCATCAGCTATCCTGCTGATTGTGTCATCCCCCCGGCTTACCAGAGCGATAACCTTCCCCTGACGCGCCTTGATTTCCTGAATGTTGCTTAAGACTTTCTCATACATTGCATTATGTGTAGCGATGACAATAACCGGCATATCGGAATCAATAAGCGCAATCGGCCCATGTTTCATTTCTGCAGCCGGATACCCTTCAGCATGTATATAGCTGATCTCCTTCAATTTCAATGCTCCCTCGAGAGCTACGGGATAACTGAATCCACGACCGAGATAAAGGAAATTCCTTGCATAGGTAAACGTCCTGCTCATGTCTGCAATGCGGTTATTCAGTTTCAGCACTTCCTGCATCTTATCAGGTATTTCATGAATCGCCTTTACTACTTGAACATACTGGTCTGTACTGATTGTCCCCCTTGCCTTTGCCAAAGCCAAAGCCAACATGGTCAATACAGTCACCTGACCGGTAAATGCCTTTGTTGAAGCCACACCTATCTCCGGCCCTACATGAATATAGCTTCCCGTATCTGTTGCACGCGGTATGCTTGAACCTATTGCATTGCAAATTCCGTAAATGAACGCTCCGTGTTTTTTGGCCAGTTCAACAGCTGCTAACGTATCTGCAGTTTCTCCACTCTGGGAAATGGCAATGACCACATCATTGGAAGTCACTACTGGATTACGGTATCTGAACTCACTGGCATATTCCACATCGACAGGAATACGACAGAACGTCTCTATCATCTGCTTTCCGATTAATCCAGCGTGCCAAGATGTTCCACAGGCCACGATGACAATGCGCTGCGCCTTCATCAGGCGTTCCTGATAGTCAATGACTGCACTGAGTGTCACATGGTCAGCCTCAGCATTGATTCGTCCTCGCATACAGTTCTTCAGGCATTCCGGCTGCTCAAAGATTTCCTTCAACATGAAATGAGGATAACCGCCTTTCTCTATCTGTCCGAGGTTGATATCCACAGTCTGCACTGACGGATTAAGTTCTCTGTTATGGATATTCACCACTTTCAGTTCTTCTCCAAGACGGATAACGGCAATATTCCCATCCTCCAGATAGACGACCTTATCGGTATATTCCACGATAGGAGAGGCATCCGATCCCAGAAAAAACTCATCATTGCCTATACCGACAACCAGCGGACTTTGCTTACGTGCCGCAATGATCTGGCGAGGTGTATCCTTATCAATAACAGCGATTGCATAGGCTCCGATTACCTGATGGAGAGCCACTTGTACAGCAGTCAGCAGATCGAGTTCCTTTTTTTTCTGAATATATTCAATCAACTGTACGAGCACCTCCGTGTCTGTTTCCGAACGGAATTTCACCCCTTTTGAAATAAGGTTACGCTTGATTTCCGCATAGTTTTCTATGATGCCATTATGGATGAGTGCAATTCTTTTCGATTCCGAGTAATGCGGATGAGCATTAACTGAAGACGGCTCACCGTGTGTTGCCCAACGGGTATGGGCTATACCCACACATCCACTTGTGTTCTTGTCACTACAATAGTCTTCCAGATTGGCTACCTTACCTTTCGTTTTATAGACATTCAATTGTCCATCACTGTTCAGCAAAGCCACTCCAGCACTGTCATAGCCTCTGTATTCCAGACGCTTAAGTCCCTTGACCAATATCGGGAAAGCATCGCGTTTGCCGATATATCCTACTATTCCACACATAAGTTATCCTTGATTTATAAAAAGAAAGCGTCAAGCAGGAAGCCCAACGCTTTATAACTAATCTCTCAAAATGTTAAACAACAATGATGTAAGCGATGTCGCTATACCAACAAGGGAGAACCAGATGGTTGTCGATTGACCAATCGAAGAGTTCTTGGCCTTTACCTTGTTCGGTTGGACATAGAGAACATCGTTCTGCTGTAAATAGAAATACGGCGAGTTAATCAGATTGGCATCGTTCAGATTCAACCGTTGATAGGATTTCTGTCCCAATTCATTTTCCCTGATCAACAGGACATTATCGCGTTTTCCGTATATGGTCAAGTCACCCGCCTGTGCAAGCGCTTCAAGCACGCTCATCTTCTCTGACGACACGGGTATCACGCCAGGACTGCCGACTTCGCCCATCACCGTCACGCGATAACTGGACATCCTGACCGTCACAATCGGCGTTTCCTTCATATCCTGCATGATTTTCTTCTTGATGAGTTCCTCACATTCATTTTTCGTCAAGCCGACAACATGGAGCCTACCCACCAATGGGAAATTGATATTTCCATCATTATCAACAAGATAGCCCTGATTGGCCACGCTGCCTCCTGACTGTTGTGAAGAACCACTGGCCATCTGGTTATAAGGTGCCACAACATCGGCTTCGCGGATTCCGGTCACAGTAATGGTAAGCATGTCCTTAGGCATGATCTTGGCATCATACAAGCCACGTGAGGCCGCCAGATCCACCTCTTCTATGTTCTTGAAATAAGGGATACGCTTAGACCCTGCACATCCTGCAAAGACCATGACCAGCGCCGAAGCCATCACAGCAAAGATAAGTCTTTTCACCATAACAGATAAAAATAGTATGTTGTGTTAAATTTTCTGCAAAAATACGACTATTTTTTGACACATCCAAAGATTTGCAAAAGAAAATCCAAAAGAATATAAGTGTTTAATCCTGAGCATGAAAAAGATGATTTGGACGGCCTATGAAGAAAAAATGCCATATTCAGCAATGCTATTGGTTCATTTTCACATTTTTTCCATAAATTTGCAGAAACACTTAAAAATATGCGAGAAAACGTGCAGCAAATCCGCCGCGACAAAGTTTTGCTCATCTACACTGGCGGCACGATCGGCATGGGGAAGAATCCGCTTACCGGTTCTCTGGAACCTTTCGATTTCAACCATCTGATTGGCAACTTACCTGAATTTGCCTACATAAAGACCGATGTTGACACCTACCAGTTCACTCCACCTATCGATTCCAGCGACATGTCACCACGCATGTGGGCACAGCTTGTACGGATCATCGCCGACAAATACGATGACTACGACGGCTTTGTCATCCTACACGGAACAGACACCATGGCCTATACGGCATCGGCGCTGTCCTTCATGCTGGAGAACCTTACCAAGCCCGTCATCCTTACAGGCAGCCAGTTACCCATCGGCCAATTGCGCACCGATGGCAAGGAAAACCTGGTGACAAGCATTGAGCTGGCAGCTGCCCACCATCAGGACGGTCGCCCCATTGTGCCAGAGGTCTGCATCTATTTCAGCGGACGGCTGCTCAGGGGCAACAGGAGCACCAAGCAGAATGCCGACGGCTTCACGGCTTTCGAGTCGTTCAACTATCCTCACCTGTGCGATGCCGGTGTCAGTTTCTCGTTCCATTCCCACCACATTCTCAGCCCGGACTTTTCCAAGCCCATGATTCCCCATACGGCCATGGATGCCAACGTGGTGGTTTTCTCCTTGTTTCCTGGCATTCAGGAAAACATTGTGAAGCACGTCCTTGCCGCTCCGGAGCTAAGAGGCATTGTCATGAGGAGTTTCGGCAGCGGCAATGCGCCTCAGCGTCCGTGGCTGCAACATCTGCTCAAAGAAGCCTGCCGGCGTGGTGTCACCATTGTCAACATCAGCCAATGCCTTTCCGGATGCGTAGCGATGGACCGATACGATACAGGCTACCATCTGAAGGCAGCCGGTGTGGTCGGCGGTTTCGATTCAACCGTAGAAAGTGCCGTGACCAAGCTGATGTTCCTGCAGGCCCATTATACAGACAGCAACATCATACGCAACAACATGAACCGTTCACTGTGCGGCGAGATCACGGTCTGAAGCCCATCATCCAGCCATATAAAAAGCAAACGGTGCAGACAGCTCTGGCTATCTGCACCGTTTTTGGTTTTCCGGGCTTTGGGCGAATTATTTTGCGTAGGCCACAGAACGTGTTTCCCTGATGACGGTTATCTTCACCTGTCCGGGATAGGTCATTTCCGTCTGTATCTTGTTGGCGATTTCTCCGGAGAGTGCTTCCGTCTCCTTGTCGTCCATCTTGTCTGCGCCTACAATCACACGCAATTCGCGACCAGCCTGTATGGCATAGGTCTTGGTCACTCCAGGATAGCTCATGGCAATGGCCTCGAGGTCGTTCAGTCGCTTGATATAAGCCTCCACGATTTCCCTGCGTGCGCCAGGGCGTGCACCGGAGATAGCGTCACAAACCTGCACGATCGGGGCCAGCAATGTGTTCATTTCCATCTCATCGTGGTGTGCGCCGATGGCGTTGCAGATATCCGGTTTCTCCTTGAATTTCTCGGCAATCTTGGCACCATACAGTGCGTGGGGCAGTTCGCTTTCCTCATCAGGCACCTTGCCTATGTCATGCAACAGTCCGGCGCGTTTGGCCTTCTTGGGGTTGAGGCCCAGTTCCGATGCCATGACGGCACAGAGATTGGCGGTTTCGCGGGCATGCTGAAGCAGGTTCTGGCCGTAGGAAGAGCGGTATTTCATTTTTCCGACGATGCGGATGAGTTCGGGATGCAGACCGTGTATGCCCAAGTCTATGGCTGTACGCTTTCCGGTCTCGATGATCTCGTTGTCGAGTTGTTTCTTGACCTTGGCCACCACTTCCTCGATACGTGCCGGATGGATGCGTCCGTCGGCCACAAGCTGGTGCAGGGCCAGACGACACACTTCACGGCGCACCGGGTCGAAGGCTGAAATGACGATGGCTTCCGGGGTGTCGTCCACGACGATTTCCACACCTGTTGCAGCCTCGAGTGCACGGATGTTGCGTCCCTCGCGCCCAATGATGCGTCCCTTCACCTCGTCATTGTCTATGTGGAACACGCTGACCGAGTTCTCGATGGCTGTTTCCGTAGCTACACGCTGAATGGTCTGTATGACGATTTTCTTGGCCTGTGCATTGGCGTTGAGCTTGGCCTCGTCCATGATTTCGTTGACATAGCTTGCGGCATCCATCTTGGCCTCTTCCTTCAGGCTGTTCACCAGCCGGGTCTTGGCTTCCTCTGCGCTCAGTCCGGAGAGTTCCTCGAGCTTCTCACGCTCCTTGATCTGCATTTTCTCCAGTTCGTCCTGCTTGATGGCCAGGAGCTTCTTCTCGTTGTCTATGCGCACCTGCATCTGGTCCACTTCCTGTTTGCGCCTTCCTATTTCGTCCTGCCTCTGGTTGAGCGACAGTTCGCGCTGGCGCAGCTTGTTCTCGTTCTGCTGGATTTTCTGGTTGCGCTGCTGCACCTCCTTTTCCAGTTCCGACTTCTTGTTGAGGAATTTCTCCTTCACTTCAAGGAGTTTCTTCTCCTTGATTACTTCAGCCTCCTTTTCGGCGGCACTGATCATCTCCTTATATTTTCCCGTCATGACATAACGGAAAACGCCATATCCGGCGAAGCCTCCGATGACCAAGGCCACGCCTACGTAGATCAATATGTCCATTTCTTAAAATTTATATATAGATTGTGTAACATTCTCATTTGAGTGCATCTTCGATTTCTGATGTGAGTGTACCGAGAATGTTGCGGAAGGGTTCTGTGTCGTTTCGGCTTGCCTCTATCTCGAACTTGAGCGCAATGTCGATCATGACCATATACAGCAGTTCTTTCTCGCTCTTGCGCCCGTTATATACTGCGCTGTAAGCGTTGACTGTATCATTGATCAGCTTGGCTGCATCGCGGTAGAGCGGTTCCTGTTCGCGCTCCACAAAGACCCTGATGTCCATGTCGCGTACGTGCAGACTGATTTGCTGTTTCTTCTTTCCCGTTTCTCCGTTCATCACTCCGTCCCTGTGTTCATTCACTCAGAAGCGTGATACATTTGTTTACCTCTCTGATGAGCCTTGCCAGTCGCTTCCGGGCAGTGTCCATGTCGCCGTTGGTGATTTCAAGCATGCGCGCCATCTTCAGGCTGTCGTAATCCCTTTGTGCCCTGACCAGCCTCTGCTCCAGTTCCCGGAGCCTGGCATCACGCTCGTCCACCATGGCATACAGTTCGCTGTTTTCCTTTTTCAGCTCATTGTATTGCAATATGAGCTGCCTGGTGCGTGTGGTGAAGCGCCTGAGGGTTTCGTCAGTAGCGTCCATAAGATTTGCAATTTGGTCACAAAATTAATTAAATTCCGTGAACTTCCCAAACAAAAGGGGTTTTTATTTTGTTTTTTGCGCACATGGCGATGTTTTTCCGCACACAGCCGTATGCGGGATTTTTTCCAATGGATGTCCGTCATGGGCTGTATGCCGGCATCACCTGGCAGCCTTCTTGGTACCGGCGTCTTCAGGCTTGGGTTCCTTCTTGGCCAGCATGACTACCTGGAAAACAAAGTCGGTGATCCATTTCCTTGAAAAGCCGAGCCGCTTGTCGTACTGGCGTATGGCCAGGACAGTCTTGATGACAGCAGCGTCGCTGAAGTCGTTCTTGTCGAAAATCTCGTTCACGGTCTTCTCGGTCATGGCATAGAGGGCCTTGCGGAAGAACGACGGCAGACGCAGCTTGAACTTCATGAGATTGCCCATGAGCATCATGAGGTCCTGAGTGAATCCCTGGAACTGTATCAGATAGGACTGCACATCCTGCAGCTTGCGGCAGTTCTTCTTGATGCTGAGGTCGATCTCCTTGAAGAAGTTTTCATCACAGTGGTAAAGGTCGGCCAGCATCTTCTGGCACTGCTTCTTCTCGCCCAGGCCCAGCTTGTTGTTCAGCGTAGGCACGTGCAGCGTGGTCTTGAACATGCGCAAGTCGGGCAGCATGGCGAGATTGTTGATGCCGAGGTTGGCGGCAATGGAGGCCTGGAAATAGACACGTATCAGCGTCATGTAGTTTTCCATCCCCATGGCATTTTCTTCGGTATTCTTCTTACCGAACAGTCTTGAAAATATTCCCATTTCCTGTTTGTTATCTGTTAAAAATAAAGTGTACCGGCTCCCCGGCGGCATGCACGCAACCGCGGCAATGCCACAGGAGGCCTTTCTGTGTGCAAAGTTACAAAATTATCTGAAAGCCAGCAAACTTGTCAACAAAAAACAGACGCGCACACACAGACAACTGAAACCTGCTTACAGTTTTTCACCTCAAACATGCAAAAACGCATCTGGCAAACGGGAAAGTGTTAAAACGGCCTGTTTTACCTTTTGGGGGACATCACTTAAGTCCCGTTTCAAAATCAGTTAAGTGTTAGGGGGGAAACACTTAACTGTTTTTTCAGAAACACTTAACTAATTTTGAGTCGCGACTTAAGTATTTCGCGGCTAAAAGTTAGGTTTTTGGTGAAAACAGGTTAAAAAAATTCGTCCGGACAGCGAAAAACTGCATAAAAACTGCATAAACATACGTAAATATGTGGCCAACACCAAAGGACTGGCGGTGAAAAAATGAAAAATCCAGGAAAACAGGACGCATTTTTTAACATTTCAAGCAGGAAATAAGTTAATATCTGTTATCATTTTAACACAACAAACAGATAAAATGCTTATAACCAACGTATTGACAATCCATAACTTTTAACATGGTTTCCCGAACATTGTATAAGCTGTACACTGTTTCCAACTGGAACAGACTGACAATCTGCCACATTACAGCACGAAAAACTGACATATCGAAACGAAAACGCATTATTTCCCGACCGTATGAGAACCATGCACACAGAATACCAGCGTGCAACTTACAGTCTATACACACACCTGCAAAGAGACAAAAGAAGGAAATGACGTGCGAAAACGAAGATTTTCCGGGCACTCCGCACCAGATTTGTTTTTTTTTAGTAATTTTGCGCGCATTATCATTGCAACGAATGGCAGTAAAAGAACCGGTACGACCGGTTGAACCCACAAAAACAGCTTTGTACAAAATGGAAATGGACAAAACTGACACGGGAGACAGCCTCACCTTCGCCATAACTGGACAACAGAAAATTATCGACAACAGACACAGGCTATGAAAGGAATAGTTCTTGCGGGCGGTTCAGGCACACGCCTCTACCCCATCACCAAGGGAATCAGCAAACAGCTCATCCCCATCTTCGACAAGCCGATGATCTACTATCCTATCTCGGTGCTGATGCTCGCGGGCATACGCGAGATACTCATCATTTCCACACCACACGACCTGCCGGGATTCCGCAGACTGCTGGGAGACGGCAGCGAGATAGGGGTGCACTTTGAATATGCCGAACAGCCTTCACCCGACGGGCTGGCACAGGCGTTCATCATCGGCGAGGAATTCATCGGCGACGACTGCGCCTGCCTGGTACTGGGCGACAACATCTTCTACGGAGCCGGCCTCACACAGCTGCTCCGGGAAAGCGTGGAGGCCGCAGAGAAGGAGCAGAAGGCCACGGTCTTCGGCTACTACGTGAACGACCCCGAACGATATGGCGTGGCCGAGTTCGATGAAGAGGGCAACTGCCTGAGCATCGAGGAGAAGCCGCAGCACCCCAGGAGCAACTATGCCGTGGTGGGGCTGTACTTCTACCCCAAAGGCATCGCCGGAATAGCGCGGCAGATCAAGCCAAGCGCAAGAGGTGAACTGGAAATCACCTCGGTGAACCAGATGTACCTGGCCGCCAGGCAGCTCAAGGTGCAGACCCTGCAGCGCGGGTTTGCATGGCTCGACACCGGCACACACGACAGCCTCTCAGAGGCAAGCACATTCATAGAAGTCATTGAGAAACGCCAGGGACTCAAAGTGGCCTGCCTGGAGGAAATCGCATTCAAGAAAGGCTGGATAGACAAGGAACAGCTCAGAAAGAACGCACAGCCCATGGCCAAAAACGAATATGGACAGTATCTCCTGAAACTGGCAGAAGAATAACACATAGGATAAAAGAAAGAAAAATCAAGACAATGGAAGAAAACAAGGTCATCAACACCGAAGACAAGAAACAGGACGACAAAGCGGCATTCGACATTCAAGCCATCATCAGGACACTTGTCCTCAACTGGAAGTGGTTCCTGCTCTCGCTGGTCATCTGCATAGGATCGGCCGCCATCTATCTGCGCTATACCACACCGGTATATCAGGCTTTCGCCAAACTGCTCATCAAGGAAGAAAACAACGGGCGAAGCCGGAACATCATGTCCACCTCGAACCTGGGCATGATGTCGAACACAGCAGGAATAGACAACGAAATGGAAATCCTCTCGTCGCTGTCCATTGCCGAACAGACCGTGAGAGACCTGAAACTCTACACAAGCTACAAGTCGGTAGGACGCATCAACGAGCGCATCCTGTACCTGAACCAGCCCATCAACGTGGACATAGACGCGGTACACCTCGAAACGCTCGTTGCACCAATCACACTGACCATCACCAAGGAGGACAACAGATACATCGTCAGGGGAACATACTATGCAGCACCCGACGAGGACTCCACGCCCGAGGCCTTCACCATCAACAAGGCCATCACCAAGTTTCCTTCCTATATCAATACGCGCGCAGGACTGCTCACGTTCACCGAGAACAGGCCCTACATGCTTGATGCCAGCGGCGAGCTGAAAGTGACCATCATGACACCGAAGAGCGCATCCTACAAGTATGCAGGCTCCCTGTCAGTCAGCCAGCCCACAAAATCGGCATCCATCGCACAGCTGGTCATCAAGGACGAGAACACCACACGGGCAAAGGACTATCTCAGGCAACTCGTGAACTGCTACAACCTCCAGGCCAATGAGGACAAGAACGAGATTGCCAGACGCACAGAGAGATTCATCAACGGACGACTGCAGAAAATAAACGCTGAACTGGGCGACACCGAAGGACAGCTGGAAGACTACAAGAAGCGCAACAACATGGTGGAACTGAAGATGAACGCTTCACAGGCCATGGCCAACCAGGATGTGTACAGCCAGAAACTCGCGGAAATGAACATGCAGGCCGCCATATTCAACAGCATAGACGAATACATGCGCCAGCCGGCCAACAAATACCAGACGCTCCCGGCCAACGTGGGCATAACAGACGCATCGACCGTGTCGCTCATCAACCGCTACAACGAAATCGTGCTGGAACGGAACAGACTGCTGCGCAGCGCAACGGAAAGCAGCCCGGTGATAACCCCCCTGACAGCACAACTCGATGACCTTGCAAGCAGCATACAGCGTGCCATGGACCAGGCAAGGAACAGCATGAACATACAGATCAGCAGCGTGTCACGACAATACGGCAAGTATGCCGGACAGGTTTCGGAAACGCCTGAGCAGGAACGCGCCATCCGCCAGATCGGACGGCAGCAGGAAGTCAAAGCTGGACTGTATCTCATGCTGTTGCAGAAACGTGAAGAGAACTCCATCTCACTGGCGGCAACGGCCGATAAGGGCAAACTGATAGACGCCCCCATGAGCGGAGGCAAAATCAGTCCGCAAAACGGAATGGTCATGGGCATAGCCATTGCAGCCGGACTGTTCCTGCCTACACTGATATTCGTGCTCATCAGCTTCTTCCGTTACAAGATCGAAGGACACGAAGATGTGGCCAACCTCACCGACCTGCCCATCCTGGCCGATGTAGCTGTGGCCAGCGAGACGGCAAAGACAAAGGCCGACATCGTGGTACATGAAAACAAGAACAACCAGATGGAGGAAATCTTCCGCTCCATGCGCACCAACCTGCAGTTCACGCTCCACGACGGGCAGAAAGTGATCATGTTCACTTCAACCACATCGGGAGAAGGAAAGACATTCAACGCAGCCAACCTCGCCGTGAGCTTCGCACTGCTCGACAAAAGGGTCATCCTCGTAGGACTCGACGTGCGCCGTCCGAGACTTGCAGAACTCTTTGAAATCGATGACCATCACCATGGCATCACCCCGTTGCTGATACACGAAAACCCGACAATGGCGGAACTGAAAGAGAACATCCTGCCATCGGGCATCAACAACAACCTGGACCTGCTCATGGCCGGCCCGATTCCACCTAACCCCACAGAGCTGATTGCGCGCAAGTCACTGGAGACCATCATTGACCTGCTGAAAAAGGAATACGACTATATACTCATTGACACAGCACCTGTAGGACTGGTGACCGATACACTACAGATAGGTCGCGTAGCCGATGCGACAATATACATGTGCCGTGCAGACTATACGCCGAAGAGCAGCTTCGACCTGATCAACAGCCTGGCTGCCGACAAGAAACTGCCGAACATGTCTATCGTACTCAACGGCATTGACATGTCAAAGAAGAAGTACGGTTACTATTATGGCTACGGACGGTATGGCCATTACGGAAAATACAGCTATTATGGCAGGAAGAAAAAGAACGGCTATAGCTCATACGGTGGCTACGGCACCTACAACTACGGTTCGTACGGGAAAAGCCATTATGGCGACAAGAACGACACCTCCATCAAGCGATAGTGAAGCCGCATCACCGATAAATCCAGACATCAAACAACAGGAGCATGACCATTGCAGTGGATTTCGACGGAACAATCGTTGAACACAGATACCCGGAAATAGGGAAAGAACGCCCGTTTGCCATTGAGACACTGAAGATGCTCATAAAGGAACGGCACAAGATCATCCTCTGGAGCGTCAGGGAAGGGCAACTCCTTGACGATGCCGTGGAATGGTGCAGGGAAAGGGGTGTGGAATTCTATGCCGTCAACAAAGACTATCCGGAAGAGAAAGTGGAATACAACAATCACTTTTCCAGGAAACTGAAAGTGGACCTGTTCATTGATGACCGCAATCTCGGCGGTGTGCCTGACTGGGGAATGATATACCACATGATTCATGACGGGCTGACTTACAAGGATATCATCAGGGAAGCGGCCCTGAGCAGACCAGATGTAGGTTGCGACCAGAAAAGGAAATGGTGGTGGCCGTTCTGAAGTTCACTGGGGAAAGGCCAATGACCATGAGACCCTGCCAAGCCATTTAACACATGGCCAGTCCAAAAAAAGAAACCGCGCGCTTCCGCTTCAGTCATTTTTCATGACGCTACGGAAACGCGCGGTTCTCTGTTAAGCCCCACTACCCTACAGCCTTAACGTTCAGACAGCGGTAGATAGGTCTTCGTGTCAAGGATATTCTTATAGGCCGGCCGGATAATCCGCCTGCCTTCAAAATTGAGTTCCTCAATGCGATGGGCTGTCCATCCTACAATACGGGCCATGGCGAAAATCGGTGTGTAGATTTCCTGTGGCAAGCCAATCATCTCATAGATGAATCCAGAGTAGAAATCAACATTGGCACAGATGGGCTTGCGCGTCCTGCGGTGCGCCGACACACACTTTATGCCTTCCTGCTCAAGCAGACGCAGGAAATCATATTCCTTTTCCCGTCCCTTTTCCTTTGCCAGTTCACCGGCCAGACGCTTCAATTCCACAGCGCGGGGGTCACTCATCGTATAGACGGCATGTCCTATTCCATAAATCAGTCCACTACGGTCATAGGCCTCCTTGTTGAGCATCCGCATGAAGTAGGTGTCTATCTCATCAGTGTTGGTCCAGTCCTTAATCTGTTCCTTCAGATGATGGAACATATTGATGACCTTTATATTGGCTCCACCGTGCAACGGACCTTTCAGCGAACCTATTCCCGCGGCGATGCTTGAATAGGTATCCGTACGGCTGGAACTGGTCACACGGACAGTGAACGTGGAGTTGTTACCGCCTCCATGCTCTGCCTGGATAATGAGAAGCATATCAAGCATACGTGCATCCAGTTCCGTGTAGTCGTCATGCTTCAGCATGTACAAGAAGTTCTCCGCTATGGAGAGATTCTCCTTGGGATGGCGGATGTGCAGCGAACGCCCTTGCACACTGTGCCGGTATATATTATAGGCGTATGCAATGATTGTAGGAAACCTTGCAATCAGTTCCACGGACTGGCGCATAAGGTTATCACGTGAGATGTCGTCCGGATTGGGATCAAAGGTGTACATCTCCAACACACTCCTTGCCAGAATGTTCATGATGTTTGAGCCTTCAAGGTCAATAATGTGCACGATTGTCTTATGGTCGAGCGGCATATTATCATTGAGCAGTTCCTTGAATGCCGAAAGTTCCTCTGTATCGGGAAGGTTTCCGGACAGAAGCAGATAGGCAATCTCTTCAAATCCGAAACGCTTCTCCTGAAGAATCGGTGTAACGAGGTCATCCAGTTCATAGCCCCGATAAAAGAGCTTGCCCTCTGTGGGCTGTAGGATTCCTTGCTCATCGCGTTCATATCCCACGACGTTGCCGATGTTGGTCAATCCCACAAGCACACCGCTACCGTCTTCATTGCGCAGTCCGCGCTTCACACCGTATGTCTGGAAAAGGTCATTATCAATCTTGCACGATGTCTTCACCGTGTCCGAGAGTTTATAAATCAGATATTCCTTGTTCATTTAGTTCGCTTTCTCTGTCTTTATTGTTTACAATCGTTACATGCCAGGCGTGTGACATTCCCCTGGTGTGCTGTCCCGGCTCATCCAAGCAACGCCTCCACAAGCATTTCTCCGAACGCCTTGGTACCGAGAGGCTTACCATTATCCATAAAACGTGCCAGATCGGCCGTGGCATATCCATTGGTAAACAGTTGTTCCATTGCGCCGGTGATGGCTGCGGCCGCTTCGTTCCATCCCATGAACTCAAGCATCATGACTGCAGAGAGAATGATGGAAGACGGATTCACCTTATCCTGACCGGCAATATCAGGAGCAATGCCATGAGTGGCCTCAAAGATTGCATGCCCTGTCTCATAATTGATATTGGCACCGGGTGCGATGCCTATGCCGCCTACCTGAGCTGCAAGCATATCCGATACATAGTCACCATTCAGGTTCATTGTGGCGATGACACTGTAATCCTGCGGTTTCAGCAGCGCGTTCTGCAGGAAAGCGTCGCAGATACAGTCGTTCACCACAAGCCGTCCCTGCCCCAGTTCCTCGCCGTATTCACGTTCGGCCAGCTCATAACCCCATTTCTTGAAACCGCCTTCTGTGTATTTCATGATATTCCCTTTATGCACAAGTGTCACGGTTTTCCGGTCATTGCGCAAGGCGTATTCTATAGCCGACCGGATGAGACGCTCACTGCCTTCACGCGACACTGGCTTGACACCGAAGCCCGAAGTCTCGGGAAATCGCACCTTGGTCACCTCCATTTCTTCTGCAAGGAAACGGTAGAACCTGCGTGCCTCATCGCTACCGGCCTCCCATTCTATTCCCGCGTAGATGTCTTCCGTGTTTTCACGGAAGATGCACATATCTACCCGTTCAGGATGCTTCACAGGCGACTGCACACCGCTGAAGTATCTCACAGGGCGTTGGCACACATACAGGTCGAGCGTCTGGCGCAGGGCCACATTGAGCGACCTCATGCCACCTCCTACAGGTGTCATGAGCGGACCCTTGATGCCTATTTTATACTCACTGAAGGCATCGAGTGTGGATTGCGGCAACCACTCGCCTGTCTGCCCGTAGGCCTTTCCCCCGGCCAGCACCTCTTTCCACACGATTTTCCGACTCCTGCCGTATTGTTTCCATACCGCGGCATCCACCACCTGCTGGCAAACCGGCGTGATCTCAGCCCCTACCCCGTCGCCTTCGATGAAAGGAACGGTTACCGACTGGATGTTATCTACTGACATGTTCACATTATTTTCCATCATTATTCTTCATTTGTTACAAGCAAGCGCGCTCCCTGCCCTGAACCATCTTATCTGGGCATCATTATAGGAATGCGACACGGGGAAACTGTCCTCTGTCCCGTCACTATGGTGAAGGACTACCGTCAGACTGCTGCCCGGTGCCATCTCCGACAAGCCCAGGACGCTGATCCTGTCGTCCTCGCGCACCAGGTCATAATGTTCCCTGCACGAGAAGGTAAGTGCCAGCATGCCCTGCTTCTTGAGATTGGTCTCATGGATGCGCGCAAAGCTCTTGGCTATCACCGCACGCACATTCAGGAACCTCGGCTCCATGGCCGCGTGCTCACGCGAACTGCCTTCGCCGTAATTGTCTTCAGCCACCACAACCGAATACAAACCTTTCTCTTTGTAGGCACGGGCTGCTGCCGACACGGGCACGTATTCGCCCGTCAGCTGACAGCACACCTTGTTGGTCTCCCCGTTGAAGGCATTCACCGCACCCATGAGCAGGTTGTCGGAAATCCGTTCCAGATGTCCGCGATACCTGAGCCATGGGCCGGCCATGGATATGTGGTCGGTGGTGCACTTTCCCTTCGCCTTGATGAGCAGAGGCAGTCCCTCAAGCTCCTTTCCGTCCCAGGGGCTGAAGGGTTCAAGTTTCTGCAGACGCTCCGAGTGGGGAGCGATGATTACCTCTGTTCCGGCTGCCGACTCGGACGGTGCAATGAATCCGTCCTCACACGAAAGGAATCCGTTTCCAGGAAAAGCCTCACCCATAGGTTCGTCCAGCCACACAGGCTGCCCGTTACGGTCGGTCAGGCTGTCTGTTGCAGGATTGAAGTCGAGTCTTCCGGCTATGGCCAGTGCCATGGTCAGCTCCGGACTGCCTATGAAGGCATAGGTATTAGGGTTGCCATCGGCGCGACACCGGAAATTGCGGTTGAAGGAAGTCACTATTGTGTTCCTGCGACGGTTATCGTCTGTATGGCGTTTCCATTGTCCTATACAGGGTCCGCAGGCATTGGTCATGACCAGCGCGCCTATCTGCCTGAACACATCCAGGATACCGTCGCGCTCGGCTGTCGCGCGTATCTGTTCCGAGCCTGGATTGACAATGACCTGTGCCTTCACCTCTACATTCTTCGTCACAGCCTGGTGCACCACGGAGGCAGCCCTGCACAGGTCCTGGTAGGAGGAGTTGGTGCAGGAGCCTATCAGTCCCACCTCCACCTGCAGGGGATAATCCTCTCCTTCCGCCCTCTTCTTCATCTGTGACACAGGTGTAGCGGCATCGGGCGTGAACGGCCCGTTTAGATGGGGATCTATGGCAGAGAGGTCAATCTCCAGCAGGCTGTCGAAATACCTTTCCGGAACAGCATAGACCTCATCGTCGGCACGCAGGTCCTTCTCACAACCTTCTGCCATGTCTGCCACCTCCTGTCTGCCCGTACGGCGCAGATAATTGGCCGTGCAGTCATCAAACGGGAAGAGCGAACACGTGGCGCCCAGCTCCGCACCCATATTGCAGATTGTGGCACGTCCGGTGGCAGAAAGTGTCGGGACACCAGGCCCGAAGTATTCAAGTATCGCATTGGTACCGCCCTTCACGGTGAGCAGACCGAGTATCTTCAGAATCACATCCTTCGGCGAAGCCCACCCGGACAACCGGCCCGTGAGGCGCACACCGATGAGACGGGGCATCTTGAGTTCCCACGGCATGCCCGTAAGCACATCCACGGCATCGGCACCGCCCACACCTACAGCCACCATGCCAAGTCCACCTGCATTGGGCGTATGGGAATCCGTACCTACCATCATGCCGCCCGGAAAAGCATAGTTCTCGAGCACCACCTGATGGATGATTCCTGCACCGGGCTTCCAGAAACCTATGCCATAACGCGCAGACACGCTACGTAGGAAATCATAGACCTCCCTGTTGCCCTGCAACGCTGCCGGCAAGTCTTGCTCCGCACCGTTGTCGGCACAAATCAGGTGGTCGCAATGAACGGAAGCAGGAACAGCCACATGGTCCTTGCCCGCATTCATGAACTGCAGCAGGGCCATCTGCGCAGTAGCATCCTGCATGGCCACACGGTCGGGACGGAAATCCACATAGTCCGAACAGCGTACATATGGGCGGGGACAGCCATCATAAAGGTGGGCATAGAGCACCTTCTCGGCAAACGTGAGCGCATGACCCACTGAATTGCGTGCATCATCCACCTTACAGGCATATCCGGCATAGAACTGCCGCAACATTTCAATATCAAGTATCATGCTTATACCTTTTATTATATTGGTTCGTAAAAACTGCATGGCAAAGGACGAAAAGATGTTGTCCTGATTGTCCTTATCACCATTTCCTGATGCAAAGGTAGCAATAATTATCCATAATGTCACAATTCCAAACGGATTTCTGTCACTTTGAAATATATTTAGATGGAAAATCTAATATTTTGTGCATTTTTATGCACTTTTTCAAACATATTGACATAACCAGCCTACAAAACAGGACAGATGGTAGCCAGCCGGACTTCAGCTAAACGGTACATGTACTGGGGACATAGCCAAGGAACACCCATCCGTCAACCGGAACAGAGAACATGCGGATTTTACAAAATGTCACTTTTTGACGTATTTTCGTGACACTTTGATTTTTCAGGATGTTGATAAAGCGGTGGTTTTGGGGCGATTTTCATGTTAATAAGTGTGAATTGTCGGTTTTTTGCACAAAATGGAAAAATCAGTTAAGTGTTAGGGGGGAAACACTTAACTGTTTCCAGAAAATTAGTTAACTATTTTCGATCCGGCACTTAAGTGTTTTTGAGGAAAAACTTAACTGTTTTGAGGCAAAAAGCGAAGTTTTTCGGCCTCAAAACTGTGATTTTCCAGCCAAAAGTGCGGAAAATGAGGATTGGAAACTGCACAAACCGGCGGTTTTGTGCACAAAATTAACGGTTTTTAGGTTAAAATCGGACGATTTTTGTTAACACTTTTCACCTATAGAAACTTATTTCATTGATTATCAACGGTTTACGAAAAAGGACTCCAAAACCAAGAATTTCCGCTGGCGCGAAAAAATCCGCCTCAGGCAGTTTCTTCGGAAATAGCCGGAAAATCAAAATGTAAGCAAAAACGTCAAAAAAGTGACACTTTGAAAAATGAAGAACCTGACAAAACCTCCATTGCAGAGGATGCACATACAGGCTACGCCACAGGTCAAAGATGTTCAAGCAGCCCGTCACACGCATCCTCTATCAGGTCAAGCGCATAGTCAAAATCGGCGGAACTGCCATAATAAGGATCCGGAACAGTGGGCTGGCCCTTATGGCGCGAAAGATAGTCAGTGAGCATGCACACCTTTGCTTTTTCGGCATCTGTGCGCGCCTGTGAAACGACATTGAGGTAGTTCTCGCCATCCATGACGAATATCCGGTCAAAACGGGCGAAATCGGCAGGTGTGAACTGTCGTGCACGGCTATCCAGCCTGTAACCGCGCAAAGCGGCCTGTCGGCGCATACGCGGATCCGGCAACTGCCCGACATGCCAGTTGCCTATGCCGGCAGAATCAATGAAAAACTCCTGTCCGCGCCCGGCCAGCTCGGCCTTGGCACGCATCACGCCCTCTGCCGCAGGACTTCTGCAGATGTTTCCGAGGCAGATGAAAAGCAGTCTTTTCCTGGTCTTATCCATTATCTTCAAGTAAATCTGTTTCCGTTTCCGGTATGGGGTAATTGGCACTTTCCTTTGCACCGAGCGACTTCAGTTCATTGGCCTTCTGCACAATGCTCTGCCGCCCGGTATAGGCCTTGTTATAGGCATCGTCATAGTCCTTGCTAAGCATGTCAATGTCCTTCTTCACCTTGTCAAAACGCTTGATGAACTCCCCGATCCGTTTCATCAGCTCGTCGGCCATGTCGAACACCTTCTTCTGGTTTTCGGTCTGCGCATATTGCCTCCAGGCAATCTGAATGATCTTGAGAATCGCCATAAGGTTCTGCTGGCCGGTGATGAACACATGGCGGTCGAAGGCTTCGCGCCAGATGCGCGGCTCACGGAGAAGGGCAAGCTGGAGGGCACCGTCGTTGGGCACGAACATAATGACGAAATCAATAGCCTTGCGCGGCTTGGAAATATACCGGCTGTAGTCCTTCCTGGCTAGGTTCACAGCCTGTGTGCGTATGCTCCTGACCAGATCGTCGGCATATTTCTGCTTCAGGGCCTCATCATCGGTATTGACATACATGTAATAGGACTCAATGGACATCTTGGCATCAATGACCACATCCTCGTTGTTGGGATAATGGAGCACGACATCCGGTATCATACGTTTTCCACTCTCATCATTGGCCACGGCATTCCCTTTCTCATCAGTAATGGTGTGCTGTATATCATAGTCAATCCCCTGCCTGTAGCCCTGCGCGTCAAGGATGTCGGTAAGCATGCGCTCTCCCCAGTTACCCTGAGTCTTGTTTCCACCCCTTATGACATTGGTCAGCCTTGTGGCAGTCTGGTCAATTTTCTGCGTCTGCTCACTCATGGCCCTCAACTGTTCGGAAAGAGATGCTGTGGTCTTCGTGGTATTTTCATTGGTGCTTTTTATGGCCTCGCGCAACAGTTTGATATGTTCCTGAAGCGGACGGGTGATGTTCTCCATGGCTTCAGAATTTGTGGATTTCAGCTTTTCGGAACTTTGTTCAAGCACCTTTGTCGCCAGATTGGAGAACTGTTCCTGCACGGTCTGGATCTGCTGCTGGAACTGCTCCTGGCGCAACTGGTCCTGCCTGCCGTGGTGCTCCTGCTCAGCATGCAGTTGAGCCGCCAGCCGCTCGGCATTCATCTTTTCATTGACAAGCTGTTCGCGCAGTCCATTCAGCTCACAAGTCAAGGTCTGGTTGTCCTTGTCCTTGGCGGCAATGGTTTCAAACTGACGCTCGTCCTGCTGGCGCATGAGCACAAGCTGGGTGTCAACCGCCCTGAGCCTGCCGTTCATCCACAGATACACGAGTACGCTACCAAGAACAAGACCGATAAATAGAAAAAGGATTTCCATTGGACAAAATAATAAGATTGTGCAAAATTAATAAAAAACATCGAATAAATTAACATTTGCCAAAACCCAAATGAACATGGGATGGCCTTTATCCGGGAAAACAGGAGAAGAACCTGAACGTTTTTACACCTGAACAGTCCCGAAATGTTCAATTTTGATATTTTACCGCAAAAAAATACAAATATTGAACCACGTTTTCAAAATTGTTTCATCTACAGTCCGCATTTACCAGAAGTCGGGAAACCATCAGTAAACCGTCACTGAATCATTTTTTTTATTTTCCTGTAGGAAACAGAACAGAAAATACAAAAATTGAACAGAAAATACAACTTTTCAGACAAAATCAGTTTATTTTCAGCACTGTGTCCCCACACGGTATTTTTTTTTGAAAAAAGTTTCCGAAAAGGTTTGGTAAATATAAAAATTGTTATATCTTTGCAAATGTTATCCTGAAAACAATCTTTTTACCTTAAAAGAACTAATACCTATTGAAGATTTGAAGCGGTCGCCTGTGAAGGTTATCGCTTTTTTTATGTCCTCCAGTCAATAGCGTCAACAGTTCAACCACATCCATTCCGGAATCCGACCACACCCCTTGCAAGTTCCACCAGCTCTCTTCCAAGACACGACATCACTCTTCCAGGTTATCGGTTCAGCCCTTCCGGAGCCACACTTCATTCGGAAAATCAGGGCAGAAAAAAAGTGCACCGGTACAACCGATGCACTTAACCTTTCATGTCGGGGCGACAGGATTCGAACCTGCGGCCGCCTGGTCCCAAACCAGGAGCGCTACCGGGCTGCGCTACACCCCGAGTGTGCTTGGCTCAAAGCGAATGCAAAGATAGTTATTCTTTCCGAGCCTTGCAAATTTTACAATAGTTATTTAATGATGTTCTGCTCTTTGAAGATGCGTTTAAGTATCTGAACGCCTTTTTCCACCTGCGCTTCAGTATGAGTTGCCATGAGCGCGAACCTTACAAGTGTGTCCTGCGGTGCACATGCAGGCGGAATGACAGAATTGATGAACACCCCATTGTCATAGGCCAGCTTTGTCACGAGAAACGTCTTATCCACATCCCGGACATAAAGCGGAATTATCGGGCTTTCCGTCTCACCTATTTCAAAACCCTCTTCACGGAATCTGCGAAGGGCATACTTTGTTACCGTCCACAACTTCTCTATACGCTCAGGCTCTTTCTTGATGATATTCAAGGCCTCCATGGCTGCTGCCGTAGCGGCTGGCGTGTTAGATGCACTGAATATATATGTACGGCAGGTATGACGAAGGAAATTAATGGTATCAGCATCACCTGCAATAAAGCCACCGATACTGGCCAAAGACTTAGAGAATGTACCCATAATCAGGTCAACCTCATCGCTAAGTCCGAAATAATCGCAGACTCCGCGTCCCTGATGGCCGAACACACCGATACCGTGTGCTTCATCAACCATAAGAGAACAGTTGTATTTCTTCTTAAGCTCAACAATCTCTGGCAATTTTGCCAGATCGCCTTCCATGGAAAACACTCCGTCAACGACAATGAGCTTAACAGCCTCCTGTGGCAGACCCTTGAGAATGTTTTCCAGGTCTTCCATGTCGTTATGCTTGTAGTGGAGCTGTTTTGCAAACGAAAGGCGCCTTCCATCGATGATACTTGCATGGTCACGGTCATCGCATATAATGTAGTCACCCCGTCCGACCACCATGGCTATGACCCCGGCATTTACAGAAAAGCCTGTGGAGAAACAAAGCGTGTCATCTTTATGTACAAAATCTGCAAGTTCCTTTTCCAACTGGACATGAATGTCCAATGTACCATTGAGGAAACGGCTACCAGCACAACCTGAACCATATTTGTCGAGTGCATTCTTCGCAGCGTCTATGATTCTTTGGTCTCCTGTCAGACCGGTATAGGCATTAGATCCAAACATGAGCACCTTATGCCCACCCATTTCAACTTCTGTGCCCTGTTTGCTTGTTATCTCACGGAAATAAGGATATACACCTGCCTCCATGAATTTCTGCGGTTCCCGATAATTCTTGTATCTTTCTTGTAATTGTCCCATTTTAAACAGGTTAGTGAACCAATTTTTATTTCAGAGCGCAAAGGTACAAAAAAAGATAACAGTAACCAACTTTTGGGCAAGAATTATGCCATTTTGTGAATTTTAATTAAATATTGCGGTCTGTTTAATGGGTTTTTCGTACTTTTGTGACGAAAAGGAATTGCATTGCAGATTAACCATGCCGCCACCTTGAGCACCCTTCTATATAATATAATAAGGTGTAGGCATACTTCATTTCCACAATCAATATGCGAAAGAAAATCATCTTCGTCATCAATCTCATATCCGGGACAACCAACAAAGCCGGCATACCCCAATTAATAGAAGAGACACTCGATAAAGAGAAATTCGACTACGAAGTGGCTGTCACGCAATATGCCGGACACGCCTCAGAAATAGCCGGAAAGGCAAAAGAGGACGGCATCGACATTGTAGTGGCAGTAGGCGGAGATGGTACTGTGAACGAAGTGGCACGTGCCATTGTCCACTCCCCCACAGCATTAGGCATCATTCCGTGTGGTTCAGGCAACGGACTGGCGCGCCACCTGCTTTTGCCCATGAACACCCGCAAAGCCATAGAAATCATCAACACATGCGAGATCCGTGAACTTGACTATGGAATAATCAATGGATACCCTTTCTTCTGTACCTGTGGGATGGGATTCGATGCCTATATCAGCATGAAGTTCTCAGAAGCAGGGAAACGCGGGCCTATCACCTATCTGGAAAATGTGCTCAGAGAAGGCATAAAATACCAACCTGAAACCTATACCGTGACAGACGAAAACGGGACCTGCACCTATGAAGCGTTCCTTATCTCCTGTGCCAACGCATCACAATACGGGAACAATGCCTATATAGCCCCCCAGGCATCAATGAGCGACGGATTGATGGATGTCATCATCATGGACCCCTTCGACATGATTGAAGCCTCCCAGATCAGCCTGGACATGTTTAACAAGACATTGGACAAGAACCTGAAGATAAAAACCTACAAGACGAAGCAACTCCACATTCACCGCGAGGCTCCCGGATACATTCATTATGACGGCGATGCAGTCATGACCGGCCAGGAAGTCGATGTGCGCATACAGGAAAAAGGAATCCGCATGATTGTAAATCCGTTTGCCGACAAACGGGCACGCAGACCGAACACATTCCAGAGCGTTACGGCAGAGCTGTTCAATGAGCTGAATATAATACGGGAAGACATCGGCAAGAGACGCCGCACCCTGGGAAAGGAACTTCAGAAGAAACTGCTTAACAAGGGCGAGGAAGAAAACGACAATCCTGCGGAATAGACAGTTAAGCCCAACCTACCACAGATAGAACTCCGCCGTCAGGGTCTGATACCACTCTGACCTGCTGCCATCGGCCTGTTGCAACACCACATCAGCATCCGTCACCACACCAATGCTTTCCCTGCTGAAAGAAAGCAAATAGCGACGCGGCTGTTTGCGTGGTGTCGTGCGGACTGCAATACGGCGTGTCGGATAGAAGCCATGAAGAAACGCTTCCTCCAGCAAGCGGTCAAGACACTCCGACGGGATGACCACACTGAAGATTCCGTTTCCATGAAGCAACCGGCCTACCCCATCAAACAGGTCGGCATACGTCAACGTATCGGCATGCCTTGCCATGGACCGTCTGCTATCCGGATTCTTCATGCCATTCACGAAGAACGGTGGATTGGAGATGATGCAATCGAAAAGCCCGTCACATGCGTACTGCTGCAAAGAAGCGCAAACAATTTCAATACGGTCCCTGAACGGACTCGCCTCAACATTCTCCGCGGCCTGCCTGCAAGCATCGGCATCCATGTCAATGCCTGTCAGGCGGGACTGGGGGAAGCGTTGCGCCATCATCAACGACAACAGTCCTGTACCTGTCCCGATGTCAAGGATGCGTTTCCCTCCATCAGCCCACGCGCCAAGCAACACGCCATCGGTCCCCACCTTCATGGCACACCTTTCCTGGCACACCTCAAACTGCCTGAACCTGAACATTTCATTTCCCATCACCCTACAAGCCTTTAGAAGTCATACAAGAAAGCCGCCCGTCGAAATCGAACAGTCCATAATGGTAGATGAACGTCTGAATTACGCCCCGGGCCGCCAGGTACACAATCATCGAGAGCCATAAGGCATGATTGCCCATTCCTGGAGAAAAGACCGTGTCACACAGGAAAAAGAGTGCAGCCGCTCCCGCCGATGCCACCAGCATTCCCCGCGTTGAAGTCGTCCCGACAAAGACCCCATCCCAGACAAAGGCGGCCATACCGGCCACGGGGACAGCTATTGCCCAAGGAAGATATTCCCCTGCAACAGCAACCACCACAGGATTGTCTGTAAGCAACGACAGGAACCATCGCCCCCCTGAAACATAGGCAAGGGTATAGACAACAGCAAGCAGTCCTCCCCATAGGAACAGTCTCCGGACGGTCTGGCGGAACGCCGCAACATTGTCCGCCCCCTTATACTTCCCGCACAGTGCCTCTCCGGCATAGGCAAAACCGTCAATAATATAGGAGAACAACGTGAAGAACTGCATGAGCAAGGTATTGGCCGCAAGTATATCTGCGCCATAGGACACACCCATACGCAAAAAGGCGAAATTGACGACCACAAGAAAAAGCGTGCGCAGGAACAGGTCACGGTTGACCGAAAAAAAACGCAGCAGTTCACGCAAGCAGAACATGCCTTCCCAACACACATAAGCTCCAAGCCTGCGGTAATACTTCATCAGCAGCCACAAGCCCATGAAAAAACCACAATACTGAGCCACGAGTGTTCCGGTTGCCACACCCTCGATTTTCCATCCGCAACCAAAGACCAACAGCATGCTGGCAGCTATATTGACAACATTCTGCACAATGCTGACCATCATCGGGAACCGTGTATTCTGCATGCCGATAAACCATCCGGAAAGGCCATAAAGCCCAAGCATTGCCGGAACGCCCCATATACAAATGGAAAAATAACGCTCCACCATGGCCGTGACATCAGCACCAGGAGCTATCAGCACCAGCGCGACATGGAAAACCTGACGCTGCAGGACAAGCAACAGGAAAGATGCAGCCATACCCAATGCGACCGAACGCACCAGCAGACTGACCACCAGCGTAAGGTCGCGTCTGCCCAACGCCTGCGATGTCATGCCGCTCGTACCCATGCGCAGGAAGCCGAACAACCAGTAAACGACATTGAACACCATCGTCCCGATTGCTATAGCACCGATGTAAGCCGATGCACCGAGATGGCCGACAATGCTGACATCGACCAGCCCAAGCAAAGGCACCGTGATATTTGAGACAATCGAGGGCAATGCAATAGACAATATTCTCCGGTCACAGGGATTCATCAGGGCATAAAGACAGAAAACGGCACAAAATTACTAAAAAAAAACAAGTAAATGTCTTTTAACGTCTCTTTGATGCAGAAGTGGGCCTCCCCGACCTTTCCACAAATCCCCCATTTTCCCACCATTCCGCCACACTGCCTGCCCCGCCATCCTTGAAGCGGAAAGCGAAACCGGAAACAGTGAACTGGAAAGTCCGTAATAGTGAAGTCCAATCTTCCAAAAACCGAAGTGCAATCTGTAGTTCACGGCGTGAACACTATATTTCACGGCGTGAACACTATATTTCACGACGTGAACACTATATTCCACGCCGTGAACTACAGATTGCAGTTAAGAATTGGAAACCTTTCACTTCACTATTACGGACTTTCCAGTTCACTGTTTCCGGTTTCGCTTTCCACCCGAACAGACTGGCCTGTCCCGTTGGTCATAAGGTACTTTTTTGTAAGATTGAATCATGAACGGTGTCTTCTCCTGTTCAAAACAAGCTGTTCCCCAGCTTTCTGCCAAGTCAAAAGGCAGCGAACGTTATTTGCTGCTGCCCTTAAACCAATTCCAGGCTATTACGATGAATAGTGCCCAAAGTAGTGTTTGCATATTTCTATCTGTCAGTCAATAATATCTACCACAAGTCCTGATTCCAAATGTTTTGACACTTCGTCGGTATGTATTGTCATCATAATATACTCCGTATTAAGATTGTAACAAAGCATCGTATTTATCAGCTATCTGTTTATCCAACGCTGCCTTTCTTTCGGCAAATGTTTCCAAGTCGTCGCTTGCTGAAGTTTCCATCAAAGCATCCGCACTCTCTGCCCATTCAGAAGGTAGCTGAGATGGGATTGGTATCTGAGAGAAATTATCCCAGATGAGTTGGTAGCCACCTTGTATTCGTGGGCAAAATTCAGAAATCAGCCACCAACCTGTTGATGAGTTTAAGAAAGCTAAAAGAGCCTTGTCAGATGTCGGCAGGAAATACATGGAATTGTTACAGAATGTAGATGCTTCATCATATACGAAACAAGGCTTTGTCTGAAATACCTGATAGAAAATCTTAGGACTTTCAAACTTGTCATAGTAAGCGCACGCTCTCAATTCCCACCAATAATCGCCTTTGTCTGTACGCCGTCTTGCCTTATCAGCAAATTGGCCCAACCATTCAGAAACAGCGGGATAGTTCTGCGAAAACCACTCCCAAGCCTCAGCCTCATCTGGTTTCTCTTGTTTTTCTAAATCTATCCCCATACCATTCAGCGTAAAACCTTTTGGTATATATAATAGATGACTACCAGCTATTGCTTTACCGAAGGCTGTTAGTCCGCGACCTTGAAGGAATGGACGTATGATATCTGATGATGTTGGGTCAGAAATCAACGTAGAATATGTCATATCATTTATTAAGAACATCTCACTAAGACCTGGTTTAATCCCGTATTTCGCATCAATATTAAACGCTTTCCCCAGCCCATTCATTTTTACTTTCAATTTATTTATCTTTTTGAAATTATCAAGCGACGAAGTGATCCATATCCCGTTATCCATTTCTTTGGCAGGAAAGATTTCCTTGCTATTTTCAATGTCCTCGGCAAGCGTTGACGGTTTCACATCTGAGATGGATGATATATTTATTGTGCCATTACTTTCTTGCTTGCACATTTCTATTATACAAGTATATGTTGTGGCATCACTGAAAATCTGATAGTCACAGAAATCAACCATTGATGTCAGCTCGTAATCAAGGAACAGCTGGCGCAATTCCCTGCCGTACATCACCTTAGTCCATTTATTAGGCATGATATAACTCAACAAGCCTCCTTTTTTGAGCAATTGGAGTCCTCGCTCAACGAAAAGCAGATAGATATCACCACGAGATGCCAGGGTTCTGTAGTTCTTCACCTTCTGATTTTTTTCGTTGAGACGCTGCATACTTTCATACGTCATTGTATCATTAGGCAATTTCTCAAGACTGATGTATGGCGGATTGCCAATAACAACATCAAATCCAATGAGTGTGCCATCATCGCCAAGTACTTCTGGAAACTCCATCATCCATTCAAGCGATTTGGACATAGTACGATAGATAGCAATATCCTCTGTCTGGTCAATGAACAAATCAAGAGAATCATTGCTTCTATTAAGTTTTTGCTTTATCACACTTATTTTCTTGGATATGTCTTTTTTTATCAGCTTGGATTTACTTGCCTTGTACTCCGCTACTAATTTCTTATAATCAGAAATGTCTTTAGTAATGCTAAAACCTGCCTGCACTTTCCTCCCTATGGTTACAGGCTTATGTGAGGCAAGAGAGTTTCCGCATTTGATGTTTATATCAATATTCGGCAAGGTCTGGAGTTGACGAGTACCGTCTTCCGAATGATAGTAGTATGAGTTTTTCAGAAGTTCTATCCAAAGACGCAACTGGCAAATATCAACGCTCTTGGGGTTGAGGTCAACTCCAAAAAGACAATTCTCAATTATTGTACGCTTTTCCTCAAACAGTGTTTCCTGAATTCTTTGACTTCCAGGGTCACTCGGATTATAACGGAACATATCGCCATCCTCGTCACTTACTACGAGTTCATCATTTTCGACAGAAATATCATATTCCTGAATCCGTTTAGGTCTATCCGAATGGTCTTGCAACACTCCCAGTTCACTTTTTATGGCAATAAGTGTATTGAGTGCAGACACGAGGAAATGCCCGCTTCCCACAGCAGGGTCACATATCCTAATACTGTTAATGATGTTGTTGGCTTCTGTGCGCGATTCCCTATCTCTATAAACGACATGCTCTTTCAATTCCTCAAAGTCTCCGCATTGCCATCCTTTGACTTCGTTAAACTTTTGAACAACAGTCCTTTTCAAGGTTTGAGAGCACATGTATTCGGTAATATATCCAGGAGTAAAGAACGCACCATCCTTATATCCGTTTATTTTCTCGAATATCAGTCCAAGAACAGACGCGTTGATAATCGTCTTACTGTCTTCGCGAACAATATCATTATTATGTTCAGCTCCAAAATCATAAGCATCGAGAAAACGGAACAAATAATCAATCGTATTGAGCCTGCCACCTAACCGGTTGCCATTGGCATTCTTCAATACAGTTCTTTCGTACACGTCAATCTCCCCAAGACGCAGTTCACCTATAGCGAAATAGGTAATTTCCAATTGATTACGTTCAAATAACGAACTGTTAAGATAAGGCACGTTCTGAAACTTGGTCTTTACGTAATCTTTTCTATCTGCGATAGGCTTTGCAAGCACTTCACTGAAGAGGTCACTCAATTCATCATATCCTGGAATATGGTTTATGTCAAGAAACCTACAGGCTGAATCGTTGGTAAAACTGACAAGTTGCGATTCAAGAAGCTTCAAAAACAGTATTCTGTTTATCCATATAAGCACCAATCCAAGAGCTGCATCAAAACGCGAATCGTCATCATCAAAACTATAATCATCAAGTTTTGAATAAGCTTGCTCTACAAGTGAATAGGGTTGTGCGTCCTTCCCCAAACGCTTGATTTTCTTCACCTTGTCATCTGTCACTTCTTTTACTCCCATAATATACAGCAGCTCACGATAAAAGTTATTGTTAAGCGTATTGTGGTCTGATGCAAAAGAAAGATGCAGAAGGTTTACAGGAGAAAACAATTTGTATGCGGCAATAAACTTATGCGACTTAATTATGTCATCCTTCTCAATACCCTTCTTAAAGGTATTGAGGTCGATATACGTATATTGCAACATAGACTGTTTCCGCTCCACCTCGGGAGCAATTATCTGGGAGTATATATATGCCGTGTCATTACCTTGCTTATAGGCATCAATAACTCTTTTTGCAAAGCTCTTGTTCTTCGCAAACAATCTAAAGAATTCTTTTTTCTCGAATATGAAAAATTGGCGACAGTCTGTTATGATGAGATGTTTTATGTCGTTATTCTTCTTCTCGACCTCTTCAATCAAATAATAAAGCACCAATTCATGCATTGCCTTCTTATTCATATTGTCATGAGAAACCATATCAGGCCGTCCTGGTCCTTTAACTTCAAACAATACTACAGGATGCTCCTCTTGAGTTGCGGCATCCACATAAATAGCAAGATCTGTTCGCCCATAAGTATTTACCAAGAAGTGACGATCGCGATATAATGAATTACGTAGAAAATGAATCACTAAGTTTTTATTAAACTCCTCTGTTTCATCTTCATTAATTTCGTTCAATAGTCTTTTTAGAGAATCTCTGAACAAGTTGATGTCTTCGATTCTCACGGGTTCTTTAAGATAATTCTTTAATATCGATTGTGAAGGATTGAATTTATTCATAAAGCATTGTTTTGCATTTGGGGCTACTTTCCGATGCAGCATATTTACATCACTGATTATCAGTGACTATTCATTTTAATCGGTACAACCTCTGTTTTGACAAATACACAGAATGCAGGGACAAATGCAAACCGTTGTGTTTCATTGCTTTGCATATACGTGTTGTACCGCCTTCTTTCAGTCCTTTTGTGGAATGTTCGCTATCAGATACAAAGTATTGAATGATAGGGTATTTCCGCATGGATGTTACAGAACGCTTGTTGAATACAAAGGTAATGTTTTTCTTGGATTTTCTGCGGTTTGCGAGATGGTTTTCTTTCCAAGAGGGTACTTAATAATAGGAAATAGGTCATAAGACCATAAAACTTTGTAGGATTTATATTTGATTCGTTTGGAAAAGTGTAGAGGAGTGGGTGATATTCGTTAGAAAAAGTATAACGAATCAGATTTATTCGCTTGAAAAAGTGTAATTGCCTCCGTTTGTTCACAATGGAAAATGTTTGTATGCCCTAATAGGAACACTTGTATTCCGCTAACAACTATTATACCCTATCGGGTATAATCCTGCTTATTATATCAATATTATACCCGAAACGGTATAAATCAATGTATTTGACAGAACTCCATGATATTGAGCATTTGATATAGTATTCCATCAATGGCAGACTGCCAACTTTGATGAAAATGGCTATAGTACCAATGGTTTATCGGATGGTTGTCGGTTTTGAGATGCAACAGAAGTATATCCATCATTTTCCGTTCAAATTGTATATCCTCAATCAATGAAGGATCGTTTACAGCCCATTGGCTAAGATTACTTTTTGAGAATAGTTCATAATGTGAAGGTGCCGTATGTGTAACAATCGTATCAATCAGGAAACTAGCACGGATGGCATTCATCTTAGTTGGGTCGTAAACAGGAACTTCATTCTGCCAATATAAATTGCGAGAAATATCATTTTCTTGCAAATCATTGAGATAAAGTCTGTATTTTCGTTTATTCCATTCATTTATGCGATAGATACGGTCGAGATAGCTCCACCGACACAAAGGATAGTATGATTATAGGCTTGTAGAGTGGCATAATCGGGAACGGCAATAAAGCGTTTGAAGTTGAACAATGAGCCATCGAAATAAGCAGGATTATCATGATTACCGCGCACAAACACAATCCAATTATTGGCTTGGTTCATTCGCTTGACATTTCGTCTAACCACCTGCTCATAATACTCTTTCTTTTCGAAGCCAAAGCCACAATCCCCGGCTACAATTAGCAAAGTGTCCTTAAGCTGATATTGGATACACGCTTTTCCAAATCTTCGCTATTTAGGTATTCTTCAAATACGTTCATATATGTTTTGTTAGATGCTATTTGCATGAAATCACTCAAAATATTTCCTTAAATAATCTTCCTGATATTCATTAAGTTCTTTGAATTGTGAGTGACGATTGATACCTATTTCTTCAAGAGTGTCTAATGATAAAGCATCTCCCATATACATTGCTGCTGTTGGAATGAGTTTATAACAATCGTTATCTGCCTTAAATGGAGTAATCCAACAAGAACAGTCTTCACGAATACAACTAATATCAACCACTTCAAGACGAAAGCGTATTTGATAATGACCTTTACCTATGAGGTAAAGATAACATATATCTCCAACTTGTAGATTTTTGTTACGAGCCTTTTTCCAGTAAGCACATCCCAGTGTCTGAATACTCTTTACATGGTCAATCATGCTCTCTTTTCCTTTTAGTAAAAATATTCGTATCGATTTCATAACTGTTAATAATCTATTGTAGTTATACTATAGCATTTATTAGTTTTAGAAAATTTGAGTAAATAAGATCTTCAGTCAATCCAATATTTGAAATAGCATTGAGAATATTGGAATGTTTATTAAATGGAGCGTCTGTTTCTGTTAATATTCGATTTGGAGGAATTTTGCTTATAATTTTTCTACCAGAAATAGATGTTGTCATTGCTTCATTGATTGAAAAATAGTAGCCAGCATTTATAATCTCCTCAATTAAACTTAGAGGTCCTGAATACCAATGAAATATCGCATTATGTATTCTATATTCCTGCAATAGTTCAAAAACTTCTTTTTCGGCTTTACGTGAGTGGACACTCACTATCTTATTTTTATCTTTTATAAGACTTAACACATACCGAAAAGCATATATCTGTTTTTCCTTTGAATCAACAAAGTCTTTTGAAAAGTCTAAACCGATTTCGCCGATATACGATGTCTTATTAACTTGTTTGCTGAATGAAGCTAGTTCTTTGCTTGATTCTACAGCTAATTGAGGATGAAAACCCAACGCCAATCTTATATGTCGGAAATTTCGAACATGAGCATAACCCATTTGGAAATGACTTGGCAAATTAGTCATTCCTATGATTATATCACCTTTGTTTTCTGCGCTTTGTATGTATTGCTCAGGATTTTGCATCATATCAAAGTGGCAATGCGTGTCTATTATCATATCCAGCCCATGTAGTTATTTATAGCGGAATTGTTATCTGCCTGCAACATTCTTATCAACTCTGCTCGTGTTCTAACAACCAAATCAACATATTCATCAATATCTGAAAAATCCGTCATACCAGCAATGTGCAATTCACGCTTAATTTCATTTCGTGTAATATCCTTCTTTAAAAAGTCTAACATCGCGAAGAAATCCTGCGATACTTTATCTTTTTTCTTATCAAACAGCGTAATGAAACGATTACCATATGTCGTATTGTCTATTTCTCCAACTAGAGAAGCTTTCCTATACATGCAGGGCATACAATGGCCGCAATGAGTAGCCTGTCTGTTGTCGTACATGTGTTGATGCATATTACGCTTTCCGCATGAATTAGAATCGGCTACTATCTGTAATAAAAACTCCTTGTTTGAACAGCTTTGAACCATCTCTCCTTTAGTCATTTTCTCATAAGGATTAACCAAGTTTGGATATAGTCCTAGAACATTGATTAACACCTGTAACTGTTTAAGAAAAATAGGATGTGTTGTCCTTGTACTGCAAGATGCCCTTCTAGAAGGAGAAAGAGGGAAATTTAGTGAAACAGAACCGTTTTCAGGAATAATTATATTGCATTTGGCATAGGATGCTACTATTTGTGCTATTGCTATAAACATTAATGATCTAGAACGGCAAGATGTTTCCTTAGAAATGCTAGGTTCGATTAAAATTGCAGGTAAATGTAAATATCTCCCCGCAAATTTCTTTCTGAATTGTAACTCTATCTTTTCTTGATCACTTTTAGGGCCTGTCATGTTACTATCATAATGCGATGCTAAGAAAATTTTACCATCTGGATTATTGGTCATATAGTCAATAGCACCAATTAACGAATCAAGTCCCCCTGAAAATAGAGATACACCAGTTATGCCATCAAAATATGCACTTTGTTCATATGCTATAGGTGGGATAGATGCTGTTCCCACAAAGTTGCAATTCCAAAAATCACCCGTCAAAAACGAAAGCAATTTATTGATAAAATCGCGATATTGTAATAATGCCTCATATTCTGGGATATGTATTTCTACTTCAAATTCTCTTGACCATCCATCAACAGAATAGCGTTTACGTTCAACGCTTCTGTCAATAGCATATACTATTGCAGAAAGATACAATAGGCTAAAAGAAGCATTAGGAATCTTACCAAGAAAATAAGCTAAAGGATGCAACTGTATGATGGCTGAAGTCTTTATTATATTTCCATTAGGTAATGTAATATCTATGTCGATAGTCAATCTTTTATCCTTTTTGGAAAGTGTGCTAATGCGATATGATGTGGTTCTAATCTTCATTTTTAGATAATATATAAAGTATTCTATTAAATTCTATTTTAATAAAACTCTTGCCATCTTCTGAACTCCAATCAACAGCAGTTACAGAGCGACCATTTTTTCCAGTCTTAATGTCATCTATAATTTGCTCTTTTATCTCAGACATAGTTGCAGACATGGTTTCTGTACCTTTTTCTTGTTCAAGTTTTTCTGCAAAGCTTTGAGAAAGATAACTGTAGATGTAAACTCCAAAGAATTCATCAAGTAGATTTTTAATTTCATCCGAGCCAACAATATTGTTCATGATTTCTTCAAAACTTGAAGGATCATCTCCCATGCGGTTCTCCAATAAGTCCATTATATGTTCCAATGCTTCATTTGCAGCGGTATCATCTAACCCTGTTACGCCATTATCTATGTATTTTCTAATAACATCCAGAATATCACGACATGACATTCCTTCCAAAGAAAGAACTCCATTTTGTTGGAGCCATGACGACAATCCATTATTTACAATTTCTTGAAATGTGCTGGTCAGTCCCCCTGCTACTACAATTCCAGCATATCCAAACGCACGAGATTGACCATTACTAACCTTCGCTCTTCCTCCTGATGCTCGAAGTAAATTCCGAACAGCGTGATGATAGTTGTTACTTATTCGACTGCCGATTATGCTTTGCCTTTTTGACTTTTGCTGAGGAGTCATATTGGCTGGTGGATTGTTGTCAAGCATATCTGACTCGACAACACCATTAGCGACTCCTGTTATTGATGAAGATACACTTCCCCAATTAGGTTGTCCTGCAACCCCTAACTTATGTCTATGCGATGTTCCCATTGTCAACTTTTAATTGAATTCATCAATCGATTATTTCGTTCAATGAGCGTAATTAGTTTTTTGTCACTTCCGTATTTGTCTAGAATATCCTTGAATTTGCTTCCTAATGAGAATGGAATCTTACTCGTATCTATCCTTGAAAGTATTTCCAAGAAACTCTCATACGCCCCTGCTATATCATTTAATATGCAATAGTAATAAACCCCATATGCATTCTTATCCGTCACTGATGTTAATAATTTTGCATCTAAAAGAGTGAAAATATCTTTTATACCTTCTGACGACAATCCTGAAATTTCTGTTTTACACATATTTTTTCTTATACTATCAGAATCCGCATTGTAAATCTTGTTGAATACATTCTTTACATGCGGTGGAATCAAGGCAACTCCACTCATTTGATCTACTAGATTGTCACGAGAAACCCAAAATAATTCACGCATATCTACTTGGCTAAACTTCGGTTCTGATGCAAATATCTGTTTTAGTTCTAAAGAATTCCATTCCTTATATTCACCAAAATCTTTATTGCCAGCATCAACAATAGCTTCAAGTGCTAGAATTTCCTTTGGTGTGTCATGACTTGACATTGTCCAAGAATTCAATTGTATAAAACGGTCTAAAGAGTTTTGTTCTATAAGCATCAGTTTGAGGAGCGCGAAACGATTCTTTTCATTATTCAGCCCCGACCTCGAAAGAAGGCTGAACCTAACTTCGAAGGCATTTAAAAACCTTTTTATTAAACGTGGATTCCACCTAAGAGAATTTCCGATTATTGTTGCAAAGTGAGAAACGAAACCTATTGTTGATGATAAATCATGAGTATTGTCACCTGAAAGAACGTTCTTAATCTTATCCCAACCATATTTCTCAAATTTGTTTTGGCTCACAAATAAGGCGAAGTCTTCTTGTATTTTTAAGAAATTACTTTCATCAAGGATTGATTGACAAAACAATAATGTCACATATGTTTCAACTTCTTTGGGACTAAGTTTTGGCAAGGTGTAGGGCAATTGTATAAACTTTTCCATATATGCCTCACCAAGATTGTCATGAGGCCTGTCTTCCTTTGATGCTTCTATAAGGGTTTTATATTCGCTTTTAATTGCATTAGACACAATGTATTGGTCTGCTGCTATAACAAATGCTGTCTTGGGAACATTGAGGAATAACTTGATAGCTTCTAGGTTGTCAATGATATGTCGAGGCAAACATCTATCAAGGTCATCAATCAAAATGACTATTTGTCCTTGCTTACTTTTATTTATCAATGCTTCAAAGTCTGTCCTAAATTCTCGGACAGCTTTATATTTCTTTTCATCGTTTTCCGAATTAATAGCATTCTGAAGAAACTCTTCTGCCTTATCTCCTGTTAAAAGATCAACAAGATATTCTTTATTTTCTCGGAACGCAGAAATTAAAGTAGGTATAATAGATACCCCTCCTGTCATAACTGCAGAAACTACGGGAAGCGCAGCTTTTGTAGTAACTTTCAAAGCGCGCATCCAAGTAATGGATTTTTTAAGTCCTGCAAAAGCTTCCTTCACAGCCTCAAAAGCTCCTTCTGTATCGTCTTTGACTTTTGCGAAAAATTTTTCATTATTCTCTAAAGCATCAACTATGCCTTGAATAAGAGACATCTTTGCATCGTCAAAACTTTCGAAAGACCATCCGTCAAAATAAACTACAACAGTGTTATCGTCCTTCTCCAATTGTTCTTGAAGAATCTTTAAAATGCTTGATTTTCCTGAACCCCAATCTCCATATAAACCAACCGTAATTGGCAAGTTCTTGGGGTTTGTTACAACGTCTTTAAGCAATGACGCGTGTATCGAATAACCTAATAGGTCTTTTGAAGTTTCAATATCTGACCACATAATCTAACTATCTTTGACGACAAAAGTACAAAAATAATCCCGATTATTGAATATAATTCACTATATTTGCATCATAAAATCACATTAAAGAATGAAATTGAATAGAATAAAGACTGTTTTGTCCGAAAAAGGCATTTCTCAAACGTGGTTAGCTAAACAGCTCGATAAGAGTTTTAGCATGGTCAATGCTTATGCTTGTAATCGGATTCAGCCAAATTTGGAGACCCTACAACAGATAGCAGAGATACTACAAGTGGATTTGAAGGATTTGATAACCGACAAAAAGGATAGGTGATATGAAACAGTTTTCGGAAGCTACACGGGTGCAGATGCCTGCAATGGTTCACCTCACCCGAATAGGATATACTTACTTCGGCAAGTTGAGTGAAGATAAGAATGGCACGGTCTATGACGGTGACACAAATATTCTGTTGCCAATTTTTGAGCAACAATTCAAAAAACTGAATCCTGGACATGAGGGAGAATATCTCCAAGTATTGAAGGACATCCGCAAGGAGCTGAACGATGATGACCTCGGTCGTGGTTTTTACAATCGTCTGAAAGCCGCATCTCCTGTGAAATTGGTTGACTTCGATAATATAGGAAACAACACATTTCATTTTACAGCTGAGTTTACTTGTAAAAACGGACAGGATGAGTTCCGACCTGACATTACTTTGTTTGTGAACGGTTTGCCACTATGTTTTGTTGAAGTGAAGAAACCTAATAACCATGGAGGAATGTTGGCAGAAAGCGGACGAATGAATAAAGAGCGTTTCCCAAATAAGAAATTCCGTCGCTTTATCAATATAACCCAACTGATGATATTCAGCAATAATATGGAATACGATGCGCTGGGTGGCATTGTACCTATACAGGGGGCTTTCTATTGCACTGGCGCACGATCTTATTCTCCATTTAACTGCTTCCGTGAAGAAAATTTGTCGGCTCAAAAGATAGCACCGTTCCATAGAGATTATCCTTATAGGGATATTGACAAGACGGTGGAAAAACAGATATTGTCTGATTATAATTGCCAAGTCATTCATACAAGTCCTGAGTACCAGACAAATCTTGGTTTCAACACCCCTACAAACAGAATCCTAACATCCATGTGTTCGCCTGAACGGTTGTTGTATATCATTAGATATGGTATTGCCTATGTCCGTATGGAGCGTGAGGTGGATGGAAAAATAGAATCTACCGACCAAAAGCATATCATGCGTTACCAACAATTGTTTGCATCGTTAGCTATTCGCCAAAAACTGGCAGAGGGGGTGAAATCTGGCGTAGTCTGGCATACACAAGGTAGTGGTAAAACCGCCTTGTCATACTATCTGACCTATATTCTCAACGATTTCTACTCCAAACAGAATAAGGTCGCCAAATTCTATTTCATAGTAGACCGCCTTGACCTTTTGGAACAAGCCACACAAGAGTTTGAAGCTCGTGGATTGGTTGTATCTACCGCCAATACAAGAGCCGAACTGATGGAACAATTCCGCAGTAATCAGGCACAACAAGGTGTAAGCGGACAGGCAGAAATCACGGTTGTGAACATTCAACGCTTTGCCGAGGATAAAGAAAAAGTACGCATCAGCGATTATGCAACCAATCTTCAACGTATCTTCATTCTTGACGAGGCACACCGAGGGTATAAACCCGGCGGCTGCTTTCTTGCCAATCTCTTTGATGCCGATACCGATGCGGTTAAAATCGCACTTACAGGTACACCACTGTTAAAGGAGGAACGTGCCAGTTGCAAGGTGTTCGGAAACTATTTGCATACCTATTATTACGATAAATCCATTGCGGATGGCTACACGCTGAAAATCATACGTGAAGATATAGAAACCTCCTATAAAGAGCGTTTGTCTGATGTGTACGATAAACTGGAAACCCTTGTGCAAAAGAAAGACATTCGTAAGTCGGAAATCATAGAGCATCCTAGTTATGTAAACGAGTTAGCCCGTTACATTATGACGGACTTAAAAGAGTTTCGCAAGATACAAGGAGATGATACTTTAGGTGGTATGGTCATTTGTGAAACCAGCGAACAGGCAAGGCGGCTTTATGATGTATTTCAAGAAGAATGGCAGAAGTATCAGCCGAAGCCCATCAAGGTAAAAATTTCCGATGGTTCATATGTAGTGGGTGAACCGGAAGTGGATTACAAATCAAAATACAGACCGCTGAAAGCTGGAATCATTCTTCACGATACGGATGACAAGGAAACTCGCAAGCAGATAGTCAAAGACTTCAAGAAAAATATGACAGTGGATATTCTCATTGTCTTCAATATGCTTTTGACTGGTTTTGATGCACCGCGTTTGAAGCGTCTATATTTTGGTCGTAAATTGAAAGATCATAATTTGCTCCAAGCCATTACCCGTGTGAATCGTCCTTATCCGGGAATGCGTTACGGCTTTGTCATCGATTTCGCCGACATCAAACGCAATTTTCAGGAAACAAACGAGGCATATTTGCAAGAGTTGAACCGTTTTAATGACGTGGATGAAACCGGAGAATATGCTGCCACTGACACGTTTACCCAAGTCATAGAGGATAAAGAAGAGATTTTAAAGCAAATGAAACAGGTGCGTCAGACACTTTTTGATTATTCTTATGACAATGCGGAAGAGTTCTCGTCCGAAATCTCCACAGAGGAAGACAAAGCTGTACTTCTTGACCTAAAGCAAGCATTAGAGGCAGCGAAGAATATGGCGAATATTGTGCGTACCTTTGGCGACGATGATATGAAAGAGCAATTCGCAAAACTTGAAATTACCAAGTTGCCGCAACTGTTGTCTGAAGTACAAAGGCGCATTGGTATCATCAATCAAAAGGAGGCTTTTAGCATAGGTGATGAGACAAAAACGCTTATCAACGAAGCCATGATGGATATTGAGTTCACTTTCTCTAAAATTGGGCAAGAAGAAATGCACCTTATATCGGGAGGAATAGAACTGAAAGAAAAATGGCAGCGTACCATTACTTCATTCACGCAGAACTTCGACCAAGACGATCCTGAATTCATTTCGTTGCGTGACGCTTTTATGGAACGATTCAAAGAACATGGATTTGTGATTGACTCTATAGCAAAGTTTAATGAAGAAACCCAAGCATTGGATGAAATCATAGTTTGCCTGCAAGACCTGCAAAAACGAAACAATGCGTTAGTGAAAAAGTATAAGGGAGACGAGAAGTTTGCCCGTGTGCACAAGCGCATACGTGAAGTAAATAAACAGAGAGAGGAGAAAGGACAAAAGCCCATGTTCTCTTTCCTTGATGAAGAGATTGCAGCCATTCTCAATATCATAAAAGAGGATGTGGATGCTAAAGTATATGACCGTAACGACATTCTAAAAAAGGATGCTTATTTTAATCGTACAGTGATGGCACTTATCAATGGATGCTTGTATCATTTTCCACAGATAAAGCCGGAAATGGAGGACTACAAGTTTATCCAAACACGTATTTCACAACAATATATCAACCAATATAACGCCACTTACGGCATTGCATAAAAATTATGTCTGACATTAAAGAAAAAACATTAAAGCTCATCGATGGTCTGAAAGCCACTTGCCAGTCATACGGCATGGGTAACGATGGTAACGAATATAAAATTATCACTCAGGTATTTCTCTATAAATTCCTGAATGACAAATTCGGCTATGAACTAAAGAATGCGAAAAGTGACATTGCCAAGAAGCTGAATGGTGATGAAAAATGGGAAACGGCATACGAGAATCTTTCTGATAATGAGCGTATGCTGATTCAGAATTCCATATCGCCCGATGTCCCGATGCTCGAACCTTATCATTTGATAGCCTATTTGTGGAATCAGCAAGGAAAGGGGGACTTTGATACTATCTTCGATTCCACGATGACGGATATAGCGGAAAAGAATGCAGATATTTTCTCCACACAAACAACAGCTAATACGAAGATTCCCCTGTTTGAACCTCTTACGCCTTTTGTGACCGATACGGCACAACGTGCGCCATTTGCCCGTGCGTTGGTGGACAAACTTGTGAATTTCTCTTTTGAAGAGGCATTTGCACAGAACTACGATTTCTTCTCCAGTATCTTTGAATACTTAATCAAAGACTATAATACCGCTGGGGGTGGCAAATATGCGGAATATTATACCCCTCATGCTATTGCTACCATTATGGCACGTTTACTGGTTGGGGATAATGCCGACCTACATAGCATGGAGTGTTACGACCCATCGGCAGGAACGGGTACATTGCTTATGGCACTCAGCCATCAGATAGGTGAGGACCGCTGTACCATCTTCTCGCAGGACATATCCCAGCGAAGCAACAAGATGTTGAAATTGAATTTGTTGCTCAATGGACTTGTGTCCTCACTTGACAATGCCATTCAAGGCGACACGCTTGTAAGCCCTTATCACAAAAGCGATGATGGACAACAGTTACGCCAATTTGATTTTGTGGTGAGCAATCCTCCTTTCAAGATGGACTTTTCAGATACTAGAGAGAAGATTGCAGCCATGCCTGCACGTTTTTGGGCAGGAGTCCCCAATGTACCAGCCAAGAAGAAAGAATCAATGGCAATATATACCTGTTTTATCCAGCATGTTATCAATTCATTGAAAAAGACAGGAAAGGGAGCTATTGTCATTCCGACAGGCTTTATAACGGCTAAAAGTGGTATTGAAAATAAGATTCTTCATAAAATTGTAGATGACAAGATAGTATATGGTTGTGTCTCCATGCCAAGTAATGTATTCGCCAATACAGGTACGAATGTCAGTGTCTTGTTCTTCGACAAGTCCGCAACTACAGATAAAGTAATCCTGATTGATGCCAGCAAATTGGGCGAGGAATACAAGGATGCCAATGGATTGAAAAAGGTGCGGTTGAACGATGAAGAGATAGAAAATATCGTAGGCACATTCCAGCGAAAGGAAGCTGTGGATGATTTTTCAGTGGCTGTTACCTACGATGAGATTAAAGAAAAGGGATATTCTCTTTCTGCCGGACAGTATTTTGACATCAAGATTGACTATGTAGATATTACAGAAGAGGAATTCAATAGGCGCATGACAGAGTACAAGCAGACACTGGCACAACAATTTGAAGAGAGTCACCGATTGGAAGCTGAGATAATGAAGCAATTGAATGCTTTGCAGTTCAACACAAATGTAGGGAACAATGAGTAACGAGATACAGTTTTTATTATATAGCCTGCCTGATGAACAAGGGAAGGTGCAAGTCGTTATCAAAGACGAAACGATTTGGTGCACTCAAAAGGCTATGGCGCAGCTTTTCGGTATTGATAAGTCTGGTATTAGTCGCCACATATCCAATATTTTTAAAGAAGATGAACTGCGGCAAGACACGACAGTTGCAAAAATTGCAACTGTCGTGAATAGAGGCATCAGAGGTGAGGTTGAAGAGCTAGTTGACTTCTATAATTTGGATATGATTATTGCAGTGGGCTATCGTGTTTCTTCGCCTAAAGCAACCAAGTTCCGCCAGTGGGCAACCAAGATTCTTAATGAGTACATCAAGAAAGGATTTGTACTTGACGATGAGCGTTTGAAGCAAGGAACGGCGGTCTTCGGGAAAGACTATTTCCGTGAATTACTGGAAAGAGTACGCTCTATCCGTACCAGTGAACGGCGTATTTGGCAACAAATTACTGATATATATGCAGAATGTAGTGTTGACTATGACAAGAACTCGCCCACAACACGTGATTTTTATGCTATGATACAGAACCGTTTTCATTATGCCATTACAGGACAGACGGCTGCGGAAATCATCTATACAAAGGCAGACCATAGCAAAGAACACATGGGGCTGACTACATGGAAGAATGCTCCCGATGGACGTATATTGAAGTCTGACGTATCAATAGCCAAGAACTATTTGCAGGAAAAAGAAATCCGCCAGTTGGAACGTGCTGTAACAGGTTTCTTTGATTATATAGAAGACCTTATCGAGCGTGAAAACACGTTCAATATGGAGCAGTTTGCTGCCAGTGTCAACGAGTTCTTGACCTTCCGCAAATATCAGATATTGCCGGATAAAGGACGAATATCTGCGGCACAAGCCAAGACAAAGGCAGAAAGAGAATACGATATTTTCAATAAAACCCAACGGATTGATTCTGACTTCGATAAAGAAGTTAGGGGAATGTTGGGTGAAAAGTAATAAGATGAAGTGATGGAATTGAAAAAATATAAATTGGGAGAAATACTTGATGTTACAAGAGGGGCAAGTCTCAGTGGCGAGTTTTACGCCACTGAGGGAAAATACATCCGTTTGACTTGCGGCAACTTCGACTATCAGAATAATTGCTTCAAGGAAAACAAGTCAAAAGACAACCTATACTACATCGGTGATTTCAAACCGGAGTTTTTAATGGAAGAAGGAGATATTATTACCCCTCTGACCGAACAGGCTATTGGTCTGCTTGGCTCTACCGCCATTATCCCCGAAAGCGGTAAATATATTCAAAGTCAAGATGTGGCAAAGATTATTTGTAAAGAAGAAATGTTAGACAAGGATTTCGCTTTCTATCTCATATCTTCTACTTTAGTCAAACAACAATTAAGTGCTGCTGCCCAACAAACCAAAATTCGTCATACTTCGCCTGATAAAATCAGGGATTGTACCGTGTGGATTCCTGAATTAACTGAGCAGAAACGTATTGGCAAGCTGCTTCGTAGTCTCGATCGTAAGATTGAACTTAATCGAGCGATAAATCAGAATTTACCGATACTTGCCCGTTCATCAGAAGTGGGAGAAGTTCG
>JBJEHA010000046.1:0-11610 GCA_051875605.1 Prevotella sp.
CCGGAGTGCCCAAAAATCAAAGTGTCACAAAAACGGTTGTTTTTGTGACACTTTGATTTTAGAGATTTGCCTCCTTACAGTCTGGATCGTATATGTGGAGCCGCTCTCTGTAGCCGCGGGCAGGGCGATTACTCGCCGAAGGCACGCCGCAACCCGATGATAGCCGTCTGCTGGCGGTTCATGTAGCAGGTGTAGCGTGCGGTCTTTCCCTCTGCCGACCGCAGACTTACCGTGGCATAGTACAGCATGCGCCTTGGTGCGGCCGTTGCCTTGGAGGTAGCGGTTGGCGGTATGCCAATGGCCAGCGGACGGAGGAAGACCGGGTCGGCCAGTACTTCCTCCGTGAGCGCATGGAGCGTGCTGTCGGTGATGAACGCTGTGGAATCGACAGAGGAGATGTCGGTTATGCGGTAATCCTTGTCGGCCGTATTCTCCCTGAAGAAGTCGCCAATGAGCCTGTCGGCAGCTGTCTTCTGCCGGCAGGAGGCCAGACAGAGGATGGCGCATAGGATGGTGGCGGCAATGGGTACGGTCTTCATGCTATCTGACGTTTTTCAGGATTTCGACCAAGTGGTCCCACACCATCTGCACAGTAGGTATGAGCAGCCGTTCATCAGGTGAGTGCACGCCCCTGAGCGTAGGCCCGAAAGACACCATGTCCAGGTTGGGATAGCGTTCCGAGAACAGTCCGCACTCCAGTCCTGCGTGTATGCCCAGCACCTTCGGGTCTTTTCCGAAGAGCTTGCGGTAGGTTTCCACGGCCACCTTGGTGAGCTTGCTGTCGGGATTCATCTTCCATGCAGGATAGCCGTCGCCCTGTGTCACTTCGGCTCCTGCCAGCTGGAAGAGCGCCTTGACGGTGTTGGCCTGGTTTTCCAGGTTGCTCATGACATTCGAACGCTGGCTGGCCACTATGGTGAGGCAGCTGTCCGTGGTCTCCACACTGGCCACGTTGCTCGATGTCTCCACCATCCAGGCCAGTGCCTCGTCCTGACACATGGCGAACACGCCGTTGTCTATGGCCTGCAGTGCGCGTATGACGGCGGTGGATGTGGGTTGCGGCAACACGGGTGCGGCCTCTGCGCTCTCCATGCGGAAGGCCATGGAGGTCTCTGTCACGTGGAACTCCTCCTCCACATCGGCGGCGAAAATGTTCCAGTCGGCCTTGACGTTCTCCTTCTGGTCAGCCGGTACGGCAAAGACGGCATATCCGTAGCGCGGGATGGCGTTGTGGAGTTTTCCGGCGTTGAAGTCGGCCAGCCAAAGCTCCGTCTTCTGCTGTTCCTTGTAGAGGAACCTGGCGATGAGCTTCACGGCGTTGGCGCGTTTCTTGTTGATGTCGTCGCCTGAATGGCCGCCAAGCAGCTTATCGACCGAAGCCTTGAGGAAGAAGTAGCCTTCCGGTGCCTCCACCTTATTATAATTAAAGCGGGCTGTGGTGGTCTTCCCTCCTGCACAGGACACAAAGATCTGTCCCTCGTCCTCGGAGTCGAGGTTGATGAGCATGTCGCCCGTCATGAATCCGGCCTTCATGCCCTCAGCCCCGGTCAGTCCGGTTTCCTCGTCACGTGTGAAGACACACTCGATGGGTCCGTGCTCTATGTCATCGCTGTCAAGCAGTGCCAGCTCAATGGCGCAGCCAATGCCGTCATCGGCTCCGAGCGTTGTTCCCTTTGCCTTCATCCACTCGCCCTCGATGCAGGTCTCGATAGGCTGTCTGTAGAAATCGAAGTCAAGGTCGGCGAGTTTTTCGCACACCATGTCCATGTGGCTCTGCAGGATGAGTGTAGGGCGGTCCTCATAGCCCGGTGTAGCCGGTTTGCTGATGAGCACGTTTCCGGTTTCGTCCACTTTTGTGGGCAGTCCGTGCGCCTTTCCGAACTCCTTGAGGTATTCAATCATCAGTTCCTCGTGCTTGGACGGTCTGGGGATGGCGTTGATTTTCGCGAACTGCTCGAAAACACGCGCCGGTTTCAGTTGGATGTCGTTCATGTTGAATTTGTTATTAGTTGGTGAATAATGAATGAAATGCGTGAATGGAATACGTTTCTGCATCGCAAAAGGCGAAACGCCCGGATGCCGTCAGGGTCCGGTGTGCAGGATGCAATGCAGGTGAAATGCATTGGCAGTATGTAAAAAGGGGTGTAAAAGCGGCGAAATAGGTGTTGCCATGCGCTAAAAATAAATAAATTATTTTGTGCTCTGCGCGAATTGCACTATCTTTGTAGCCACAAAATTATAAAAAATGGCAGAAACTTTGCTTATCAGCGTGTTAATAATTGCAATATGCTTTGCATTATTGGCCGTAAAGGTGATTTTCACCAGGAAAGGCACGTTCTCTTCCCAGCACATCCACGACAGTGCCGCGCTGCGCAAGCAAGGCATCCACTGCGTGCTGCGCCAGGACCGCGACGCGCGCAGGAAAGGCAAAGCCTGCTGACAGGAGTAGCCCTGAATCATCATAACTGAAATAAAACTTTACAGAAACGAAATGAACAGAAAGAACATTTTGCGCATGGTCGCAGTATCGGCCATAGCCCTTTGTGCCATGACATCGTGCGACAAGTCGAAGCCGCAGGTTGACACCAAGCAGGAATCCGGCCAGCTGGCTCCCACAGAAACCAAAATCGCCTACGTGGAAGTGGACAGCATCATGACCCAGTACAAGTTCTGCAAGGACTATTCGCTCATCCTGCAGAAGAAAGGACAGAACATCCAGAACACGCTGACCCAGAAGCAGCAGCAGCTGGCAGCAGCACTGAACAACTTCCAGGAGAAAATCCAGCAGAACGCCTACACACGCGAACAGGCACAGGCCATACAGGCACAGCTGCAGAAGCAGGACAACGACCTCCAGGCACTCAACCAGCGGCTCAGTTCGGAGTTCCAGGCCGAAACCGACAAATACAACAATGCACTGCGCGACAGCATACAGCACTATCTGGCCGTATATAACAAGGACAAGAAGTTCAGCCTCATCCTGAGCAAGGCCGGTGACAACATCCTCTATGCCGACAAGGCGCACGACATCACCAACGAGGTCATTGCCGGACTGAACAAGGCCTACAAGCCCATGCCCGCAGAAAAGGCTACCGAGACAGAAAAGAAGAAATAAGAATCATCCCGAGAAAAGAAAATGAGTAATGCCTGAAAGCTGCGCATTACTCATTTTTTTACACCCTTAGGAAAACAAGCACCCATGAAACGAAAGGAACGCTATGAACAGGTCCTGGACTACTTCCGGGAAAAAATGCCCGTGGTGAGCACGGAACTCGAATTCGGCAGTGTATTCCAGCTCCTGGTGGCCACACTGCTCAGCGCACAGTGCACGGACAAGCGCATCAACCAGGTGACACCGGCTCTCTTCAGCCGATATCCCGATGCACAAAGCATGGCACAGGCCGAGGCGGAAGAACTGTATGAATATATCCGCAGCGTGTCCTATCCCAATGCAAAGGCACGCCATCTGGCGGAAATGTCACGCATGATTGTCAGTGAGTTCGGAGGCGAGGTGCCACAGACAGCCGAACAGCTGGAACGGTTGCCAGGCGTAGGCCGGAAGACAGCCAATGTGGTACAGGCTGTGGCGTTCGGGAAATCGGCCATGCCCGTTGACACCCACGTGTTCAGGGTGAGCCACAGGTTAGGCCTTGTCCCAAAGGCAGCCAACACTCCCCTGAAAGTGGAAAAGGAACTGGTGAAGCACATTCCTGAAGAGGACGTGGCCCAGGCCCACCACTGGCTGCTGCTGCACGGACGGTATGTGTGCACCAGCCGTAAGCCCAAGTGCGGGAAGTGCGACCTCAGCGGACTGTGCCCGAAAACGGGTGTGGCAGAATGACACGAATCCTTAACCCTTATCCCCATCCTACATCATGCAGACAAGAAGAATACTGAACTACCTTTCTGACCTGGCCGCCAACAACAACCGGCCTTGGTTTGCAGAACACAAGGACGAATACCTGGCCGTAAGGGCCGACTTCGAGGACGGAGTGGCCAAAGCCATAAACAGGATAGCCAGATTCGACCAGAGCATTGCCCACATCACCGTGAAAGACGCTACCTACCGGTTCAGCCGCGACACACGGTTCTCCAATGACAAGTCACCCTACAAAAGACACTTCGGTGCCTACATTGCCGCCCACGGCAAGAAGTCACTGCACGGTGGCTACTATCTGCACCTGGAACCCGGCCACTGCCTGTTGGCCTGTGGCGACTACTGGCTGCCCACGAACGTGCTGACTTCCTGCCGCAACGAAATCATGGGCAACATAGACGAATGGCGCAGAAGGGTGGAGAACCCGGGGTTCCTGAAGCTGTTCGGAAAAGCGGGAGAAGGCGCGTGGGAAGGTGACAAGGGCTTCGGACTGGAACGACTGAAGACCTGTCCGGCAGGATTTCCCCGTGACTATGCCTACATCGACTACCTGCGCATGAAAGACTATTGCTGCTGGACAGCCGTTGCAGAAGACTTCTTTGAAGGCGACGAGTGGCTGGAGAAAATGGCTGAAGTGTTCATGGTGGGGAAGCCGATGATGGATTTCGTCAACGCGGTCATCGACGATTATGAATGACAGTCAGCAATAGCATACAGTTCTATCCGGCACTGCGTTTCAGTGTTGTACTCATCGCAGGAATAGTCTTCGGCAGATATCTGCACACATACGTCCCGGCATGGGTATGGCTCACCGCGGCATTCGTGTGCTGCGGAGTGGGTTGTGTCTGCATGAAGCGGCCGCTGGTTTCAGGTTGTGCCCTGCTACTGAGCGCATTCTCCGTGGGCGCGTGGCTCTGCGGAATGGCCATGGCCAAGCTGGACAGACCTCTGCCCGAAGGCTGGATGGAGTATGAAGCCGTATTGATGAGCCAGCCACAGGAACGCGGAAAGAACATCAGCTGCGACCTTGTGGTGGTCTCCGGGCCAATGACCGGGAGGAAAGTCAAGGCCAGCATAGGGCGCGATACGCTTGCCGGAGGAGGACGGTTAAGTGTGGGCGACGGACTGTATGCCGTTTCACAAATAAAGCCTTTTGAAGATTACCGTCCGAGTGAACATTTCAATTACCGTGAATGGGTACGGGTACAGGGATTCTCTGCACGCACATTCATCAGGACAGGCAACTGGCAGAAAAGCGTGGTCAGCCTGAAGAAAGTATCCCTGGCCGACCGCTTGCGGCTGCGTGCCGTCATGTTACGGCAGACCATCCTCGACAAATACCGCAGCAGTGGGCTGCAAGGCGATGACTACGCAGTGCTTGCCGCGATGACCATGGGCGACAAAAGCACGCTCTCACCCACGCTGAAAGACCGTTATGCCACAACTGGAGCATCCCACATCCTGGCGCTTTCCGGACTTCACGTGGGCGTGGTCTATTTCACACTGCTCCTGCTGTTCTGGCGAAGGAAACACGCCGTACTTACCCAGGCTTCCGTGGTAACGGCTTTATGGATTTATGCCTTCATGGCCGGTCTTCCTTCAAGTGTGGTGCGTGCGGTCAGCATGTTCAGCGTATATGCAGTGGCCTCCCTGCTCAACCGCGAACGCATATCACTTAACAGCCTTTCCCTGGCCGCCTTGGCCATGCTGGTCTGCAATCCGCTCTTGCTGTGGGATATAGGATTCCAACTGTCGTTCCTGGCTGTACTCGGCATCCTGCTCTGTTTCACCCGATTGGGCGAGACATTCATGCCGCAATGGATCGGGAGGTTCTGGCTGGGACGTAAACTGTGGCAGCTCTGCGCCCTGTCCTTGTCGGCACAGATGGGTGTTGCACCGCTTGTCATGTTCTACTTCGGGCGTTTTTCCTGCTATTTTCTCCTGACCAATCTCTTTGTCATACCCCTTTCCATGCTCATCCTGTATCTTTTCCCGGTATTCCTGCTTTTCATGGCTGTTCCTGTACTGGGCGGGTGGATGGCAGGTGTGCTGTCCTTGCTGGTAAGGTTCATGAACGGCGGACTGGCAGTTCTCTCCACCTTACCCGGAGCAAGCATAGAAGAAATCAGCATCAACCTATGGCAGCTGATGCTGATGTATATGCTGATAGTCGCCTTCTGCGTGCTATCGGAATATCTTTATAAGATGTGGCGTGCCGGTTGACGCGGTGTGCGTGGCATGCTCACACATTGAAATAGTCTTCAAGCTCCTTTTCCGCCCGCCCTTCGTCATTGGGCAGGTCCTTGATAATCGTTCCGTGCTCCAGCAAGGCAATGCGCGAACTGATTTCCACAGTATGCTGCAGGTTGTGGCTGGATATGAGAATGGTGGCACCTGTCTTCTCGTTGTAGTCCCTAAGCAGTTTCTTGAGGATATGCTGACTGCTGGGGTCGAGGAAGTTGAACGGTTCATCCAGGATGACCAGCTGCGGATGGTTGAACAGTGCGGCGATGATGCCCACCTTCTGCTTGTTTCCGGCGGACAGGTCGCGGATAAGCTTTTTCTGCCCCAGGATTTCACCGTCCATGAACTGCACGAAATCCCCGAGCCTGCTTTCGGCTTCCTCTTTTGTCAGTGAACACACTTTCCCGATAAACTCGAAGTATTCTTCCGGTGTGAGGAAGTCGATGAGGAATCCCTCGTCTATATATGCGCCCGTGTCTTTCTTCCATTCCTCGCTGGCCGAAGGGTCAATGCCCACCGGTTCGCTTCCGTCTGTGGATTGTGGTATGAGCGTCACGCTTCCTTCATCGGCCTTGAGCAGGTCGAGCAGCAGACGGAACAGCGTGGTCTTTCCTGCACCGTTGTTCCCCACCAGTCCCAGAATCTCGCCGTTCGCTACACTGAATTCGCTGATGGCCACGGCAGTCTTGTCGCCGAAGCATTTCCTGATGTTGCTGATGTCTATTCTCATGATCTTTCGTGTGTCTTTATCTTGTCTGTCAGGCCATGCCTGTTGATGTGTGCGAAGATAGGCATATTTTTCCGAACTGCCAAACAAAACGGACAGCAAGCGCATTTTGGCTGTGCCTTGCTGTCCGTGTTTTCCTGTTTTGTCCTGTTGACAGGATGTCAGTCTGTCCGGTTATTGTCTGCTGCCATACTGCTGGTCGAGGTTGAAGATGGCTGTGTCGCCCATCTTGTGGATGCGGTCCACGATGCCCGAAGCGGTAGCCTCTTCCTCTACCTGCTCACGCACGAATCCCCAGAGGAAATCCTGTGTGGCCTTGTCGTTCTCTGCGGCGGCCAGGTCCACCAGCTCATCTATGCAGCGCGAAACGTAGCACTCGTGCTCATACACGTGTTCGAACACGCTCAGCGGCGATGCCCATTCCTGCGGCACGGCGTCAATCTGGCCTACCTTGGCCGTACCGCCACGCTTGATCACGTAGTCGGCCATGGTGTAGGCGTGGTCCATTTCTTCCTGCGACTGCTTCTTCATCCAGTTGGCGAATCCCGTGAATCCTTCCTTGTCAAAGTAGAAGGCCATGGAGAGATAGAGGTTGGCCGACCAGATTTCCTTAACGATTTGCCCGTTGATGGCTTCCTGTAGTTTTTCTGTAATCATAGTTCTGTACATTTAGTGGGTTAAAGTATGCTGTATGTATCACTGCAAAAAACGTACCAGAACGCCCGGCGGACAAATTGTCGCGACAGGCGTGCCGTATTGTCCTGCCTGTCAGTTCCTGAACACCAGTCTGCCGGCTTCCGCGTCAATGACGATGGGCTGCTCCCGGCTCACCTGTTCGGCCAGCAGTTGCCGGGACAGTTCGTTGAGCACCATTTCCTGGATGGCGCGTTTCACCGGGCGTGCACCGAACTCCGGGTCATATCCGGCATCGGCCAGCACACTGATGGCTGCGTCCGTGGTGTGCAAGGTGAAGCCCTGCGGCTCCAGCATCTGTGCCACGGCATTCATCTGCAGTCTCACCACGTCGGCTATCTCGTCCTTGTTCAGCGGATGGAACATGATGATGTCGTCTATCCTGTTCAGGAATTCGGGCCTTATGGTCTGCTTCATCAGGCCGAACACGGTCTGTTTCAGCCTTTCGCCCTGTGCTTCGGTGAGTGTTCCGCCCTGTCGCTGTGTCTCCTCCCTGATGAGCTGGCTGCCCAGGTTGGAGGTCATGATGATGATGGTGTTCTTGAAGTTCACCACGCGCCCCTTGTTGTCTGTGAGCCGTCCGTCGTCGAGCACCTGCAGCAGTGTGTTGAACACATCGGGGTGGGCTTTTTCCATCTCGTCGAAGAGCACCACCGAATAGGGTTTCCTGCGCACGGCCTCGGTGAGCTGTCCGCCCTCGTCATAGCCCACATATCCCGGAGGCGCGCCGATCAGGCGTGTCACGCTGAACTTCTCCTGGTATTCGCTCATGTCAATGCGCGTCATCATGGTCTCGTCGTTGAACAGGTATTCTGCCAGTGCCTTGGCCAGTTCGGTCTTTCCCACGCCTGTCGTGCCCAGGAAGATGAACGAGGCAATGGGGCGTTTCGGGTCTTGCAGTCCGGCGCGGCTTCTTCTCACGGCATCGCTCACGGCCCTGATGGCCTCGTCCTGCCCTATGACGCGGCTGTGCAGTTCCTCTTCCAGGTGGAGCAGTTTCTCCCGTTCGCTCTGCATCATGCGAGTCACGGGTATGCCTGTCCAACGGCTCACCACCTCGGCAATGTCGTCGGCAGTCACTTCCTCCCTCACCAGTCCGTCGCCGCCCTGCGCGTTCTTCAGCTGCTGTTGTATGGAGGCGATGTCGTCCTCCAGTGCCTTCAACCGGCTGTAGCGTATCTCGGCCACCCTTTCGTAGTTGCCTTCACGTTCAGCCCTTTCGGCCTCGAAGCGCAGCTGCTCCATCTGCTGCTTGTCCTGCTGTATCCTGTCCACGAGCTGCCGTTCGCCTTCCCATCTGGCGCGTATGGCATGTTCCTGTTCGCGCAGTTCGGCGATGTCCCTGTCAAGCTGTTCCAGCTTTCCGCCCGCGGCGGGTTCGGCATGCTCGTTCCTTCGTTCCTCGTTCCTTATGGCTTCCCGCTCTATCTCCAGCTGCTTGAGCCTGCGGGTGGTCTCGTCCAGTTCCTCGGGCACGGAATCGTGCTCCATGCGGAGCTTGGCCGCGGCCTCGTCCATCAGGTCTATGGCCTTGTCGGGCAGGAAGCGGTCACTGATATAGCGTTCGGAGAGCTTGACGGCGGCTATGCAGGCATCGTCCTGTATGCGCACCTTGTGGTGGTTCTCGTAGCGTTCCTTCAGCCCGCGCAGTATGGATATGGCGCTCAGCTCGTCCGGCTCGTCCACCATGACCGTCTGGAATCTTCTCTCCAGTGCCTTGTCCTTCTCGAAGTATTTCCGGTACTCGTTGAGTGTCGTGGCACCGATGCTGCGCAGTTCGCCTCGCGCCAGTGCGGGTTTCAGTATGTTGGCGGCATCCATGGCGCCCTCGCCTCCTCCTGCGCCCACGAGTGTGTGTATCTCGTCGATGAAGAGGATGATGCGGCCCTCGCTTTTCGTCACTTCGTTGACCACGCTTTTGAGGCGTTCCTCGAACTCGCCCTTGTACTTGGCACCGGCCACGAGCGCACCCATGTCGAGCGAGTAGAGCTGCTTGTCTTTCAGGTTCTCGGGCACGTCACCGCGCACAATCCGCTCGGCCAGCCCTTCCACGATGGCGGTCTTGCCGGTGCCCGGCTCACCTATGAGCACGGGGTTGTTCTTCGTGCGGCGCGAGAGGATCTGCAGCACGCGCCTGATTTCCTCGTCACGCCCTATCACGGGGTCGAGCTTTCCTGCGCGCGCCTCTTCCACCAGGTTCTTGGCATACTTCTGCAGACTCTGGTAGTTGTCGTCGGCACTTTGCGACCCCACACTCTGTCCCTGCCTCAGTTCCTTGACAGCGGCCAGCAGCAGTTCTTCGGTCAGCCCGGCATCCTTCAGTATGCGTCCGGCCGTTGCGCCATGTCTGAGCAACGCCAGCAGGATGGGCTCTATGGAAACGAACTCGTCGCCCATCTTTCCGGCAATCTCCGTGGCTTTCTGCAGCACGGTGTTCGCATCATTGTCCAGATAGGGCTGTCCGCCCTGCACTCGGGGCAGATGCTGAAGTTCCTGGTCCACCAGCCGTTCTATCTGTGCGGCATTGGCGCCGGTCTTCTGCAGCAGGAACTGGGCCACGTCCTTGCCCTTGGTGAGCACACCCTTGAGCAGGTGCGTGGGGCAGATGGTCTGCTGCCCCATCTGCTGTGCAGTCTGTAGCGCGGCCTGGACGGCTTCTTGCGCCTTGATGGTGAATTTGTCAAATGTCATATTCTTGTCTCCTTTCTTTGCTTTCCAGTGTTTCTGCCTGTCCTGCCTCAAATTATGTGCCCACAGTCTTTTGGCTGACTTTTTGTCGGTGTTGTCTGACTTTTTGTCGGCTTGTACAAAAGAAAAGCCCCTCGCACAGGCGGCCGGTTCTGCCAGATGGCATAGCGACCCACCCTGCAAGGGGTCATTCCACGCTCCGTCAGAGGGGACTCAGTCCAGGATCTGGGCGGCGTGGTCCTTCACCTTGATTTCCTTCGGACCGATGACGCGCTCCACCACACCCTCTTCGCTGATGATGAAAGTGGTGCGGAATGTGCCCATGTAGGTGCGTCCGCACATCTTCTTCTCGCCCCACACGCCGAATGCCTCCACGAGTCTCTTTTCCGTGTCGGCGATGAGCCGGAAGGGCAGCGCGTTCTTCTCGATGAACCGGCGGTGCGACTTGTCGCTATCCACGCTCACGCCCACCACCTCATAGCCGTTCTCCTGCAGTCTGCTGTAGTTGTCGCGCAGGTTGCAGGCCTCCGATGTGCATCCGGGCGTGGAGTCCTTCGGGTAGAAGTAGAGTACGAGTTTTCTTCCGCTGAAATCGCTCAGCCTGATTTCCTTGCCGTCCTGGTCCAGTCCGAGAACCTCCGGCACCTTGTTTCCTTTTTCCATGTTCATGTGCAATGTTTATGTACCTGATATATTATATAATTCAAGTTTCGCAAGCTCTTGATGTTTTAGGGAGTTAAGGAGTTATCGCCCCATGCGGTCGGTGGGAGGGGTTCCCTTGAGTCTTGTGGAAAAAGCCATTAGCCTTGAGCCTTTGGATATAAGCACAATAACTTTTGGCTTAACTCCCTTTAACTCCTTAACTCCCTTCAACTCCTTAGCTCCCTTTATCTGCCGGCCCGCAAGCCTCACCCTCTTCCGCCTTCCCCTTCCCGTCTGCAAAGATACAGCATAAGGCTGAAAGAATGTGCGAGACAGCGCAAAAAAAATCCGCAGCCACGAACTTCGGGACCTCCTCTGAACTCCCCACCCAAGAAATCAAAGTGTCAGAATTTTAACACTTTTGCTTACACTTTGATTTTTCGGGGTGTTTGAAAACAGGTGGTTTTGAGCTGATTTTCATGTTAATAAGTGTGAATTGTCGGTTTTTTGCACAAAACGGAAAAATTAGTTAAGTGTTAGGGGGGAAACACTTAACTGTTTCCGGAAAATTAGTTAACTGTTTTCGTCTTGGCACTTAAGTGTTTTTGAGGTAAAACTTAACTGTTTTGGGGCAAAAATTCAGGTTTTTCGGCCTCAAAACCGTGATTTTCCGGCCAAAAGTGCGGAAAATGGGGGCTGAAAACTGCACAAATCGCGTGTTTTGTGCACGAATTTAACG
>JBJEHA010000047.1:0-50797 GCA_051875605.1 Prevotella sp.
CACGGTTCTGCGTGGCTTCATGCCGACCACATCTGCGGGATTACTCCATGACCATAAGGTTTCAACGCTGTCTTCACGACAGATGTTAGCACTATAGTGTGGCCGTAGCTGTCTGCTCGACAGATGCCTGTCCTATGTCTATGGTAGCCGTGGCAGACTTCTCGAAAGACGCATGTCCCGTGACACGGCCGTAGCTGTCTGACTGATGGATACTTGTCCTGTGGCGTGGCCACGGTTGTTTGACAGAAGGCTACCCTGCCACTCCACATCTTCATTGAACCCAGAACCGCGGCGCGGTTCCACTCCCTCGTAGCCCCACATTGCGACGGCGAAGCCGGACTATGTGGGGACGGACGTGGGGCATGAGGACTAACCGCGGCGCGGTTACACTCGTTCAGGCAAATCCTCCCAGGTAAAAGCCATATCACCACACCATAATACGCCATCCACACATATGGGCGCAGATTCTTCTACCGGTCATGACGGTGGCGTGACAGTCTGCTCGACAGAAGCTTATCCGGTGGAGATGGTGTAGTCATAGCTGACCACTTGATAGAAGCATGTCCTGTGACATGGCCGTAGCTGTCTGCTCGACAGATGCCTGTCCTATGTCTATGGTAGCCGTGGCAGACCGTCTGACAGACACTTGCTCCACCGACCCACATCCTTGCTGCATCCAGAACCGCGGCGCGGTTCCATTCCCTCGTAACCCCACATTGCGACGGCGAAGCCGGACTATGTGGGGACGGGCGTGGGACATGAGGACTAACCGCGGCGCGGTTACACTCGATCATCTAAAGAGAAAAATTTCTTTATGCTGTCGATGTAATATCTCACAGACTTTATGTAAATTTGCATCATGAGCTACACCAAACTATACTATCACATCGTCATCGTCGTGAAAAACAGGAAACAGGCGATAAAAGAGGATAAGGAAGCGGAACTGTTCCACTACATCTGGTCGCTGGCCAAGAAGAAGAACGTGAGGCTTTTCCGCATCAACGCTGCTGGAAACCACATGCACATGCTCGTCAGCATACCTCAGGACATGTGCATAGCCGACTTCGTGCGAGACGTGAAAAGGTCCACCACGCTCATGATTCACGCGAAAGAACTCCTGCCCGGCTTTCCCGGATGGTCAAGGGAGTACTGTGCCATGACCGTAGGAAGCGAAGGGTTTGACAACGTGTATAAGTACATCATCAACCAGAAGACACACCACCACACGCACACCCTGGAAGAAGAATACACGGACGGGATGGACGAGCTGTCACGACAGAAGTTCTCTCTCCAGTTCTTTGACACATGACCGCTCCAGCCTCCTTCTTCTCCCCATCACCCACACCATGAGAACGCCTTAACCTCACACCTGCCAGAACCATGTGCGGCATGGAGCAGGGCGAACCTTACTTGAACGAGTGTAACCGCGCCGCGGTTACACTCGTTCAAGTAAAGAACAGGCACACTATGCCACAAGGGCCATGACAACAAGATCATTCAACCGTACCACAGAACAAACAGAGACGATTCGCAAGCCCATCACAGGTCCAGACAAAAAATATACCCGATTTTCATGTATTTCTTCGCCCTTTCATCAGTTTTTTAGTAACTTTGCATCCTCAAATAATTAATAAGGATAATAATGGCTGAAACAAAGCAAATCAAGACCGCGCTGGTATCGGTCTTCCATAAAGACGGTTTGGAGGAAATTCTGGCCAAACTGCATGCAGAAGGAGTGAAATTCTTGTCAACAGGCGGCACACAGTCGTTCATCGAAGGTCTGGGCTACCCCTGCCAGAAGGTAGAGGACGTGACCACCTATCCCTCCATCCTGGGCGGCCGCGTGAAGACGCTCCATCCCAAAGTGTTCGGCGGCATCCTGGGCCGTCGAGACAACGCTGGCGACAGGGAACAGATGGCACAGTACGGAATTCCTGAAATAGACCTGGTGATAGTCGATCTCTACCCGTTCGAGCAGACGGTGGCCTCGGGCGCATCGGATGCCGACATCATCGAGAAGATAGACATAGGCGGCATCTCGCTCATCCGCGCCGGCGCCAAGAACTTCAACGACGTGGTCATCGTGCCGAGCAAGGCGGAATACAGCCTGTTGCTCGATGTGCTCAACCGCAAGGGAGCATGCACCGACCTGGCCGACCGCAAGCTGTTTGCCGAGCGGGCATTCGGCGTGAGCAGCCACTATGACACGGCGATACACGAGTGGTTTGCTAAATAGCCATTCCGGTAAAAGGAAGTCAAGGAAGCTAAAGAAGCTAAGGGCAAAAGCCCATATTCCGTGGCTGTCAGCAGAAGGTGAAAGACCGATGTACCCTACTTCTTCAACATCCTTGACACTTCCCTCAACAACCGTTCCCCAACCCCAAAAAATAACAAATAAAACGACATATTCATGGGATTCTTTTCATTTGTACAGGAAATAGCAATGGACCTGGGTACAGCCAACACCATCATCATCAGCGATGACAAGATTGTGGTGGACGAACCCTCGGTCGTGGCACTTGACCGCCGCACAGACAAGATGATAGCCGTGGGCAAGCAAGCCAAGATGATGTATGAGAAGACACACGACAACATACGCACCATCCGCCCGCTGCGCGACGGCGTGATAGCTGACTTCACGGCCTGCGAACAGATGATGCGCGGACTGATCAAGATGGTGCACACGGGCAGCCGTCTGTTCTCGCCCACCCTGCGCATGGTCATCGGCGTGCCCTCGGGCAGCACGGAGGTGGAACTGCGCGCCGTACGCGACTCGGCTGAACATGCCGACGGACGCGACGTGTACCTCATCTTCGAGCCAATGGCCGCTGCCATAGGCATAGGCATCGACGTGGAGGCACCGGAAGGCAACATGATCGTGGACATAGGCGGCGGAAGCACCGAAATCGCCGTGATCTCGCTCGGCGGCATCGTGTCGAACAACTCCATACGCACCGCCGGTGACGACCTCACCGCCGACATCCAGGAATACATGAGCCGCCAGCATAACGTGCGCGTGAGCGAACGCATGGCCGAGCGCATCAAGATCAATGTAGGCTCTGCACTGACCGACCTCGGCGAGGAAGGGCCTCAGGACTTCGTGGTGCACGGTCCGAACCGCATCACCGCACTCCCCATGGAAGTGCCCGTGTGCTACCAGGAGATAGCCCACTGCCTGGACAAGACAGTGGCAAAGATAGAGAATGCCGTGCTCTCGGCACTGGAGAACACTCCGCCCGAACTGTATGCCGACATCGTGAAGAACGGCATCTACCTGAGCGGTGGAGGCGCATTGCTGCGCGGCCTCGACAAACGCCTCACAGACAAGATCAACATCAAGTTCCACATTGCCGAAGACCCGCTACACAGCGTGGCCAAAGGCGCAGGCATCGCCCTGAAGAACGTGGACCGCTTCTCGTTCCTCATGCGTTAAAGCCCGCAGCTGTAGGCTATGCGAAACCTGGTCGATTTCCTGAAACGCCACAACCACTGGCTGGTGTTCATCGCGCTGGAGACCATCAGCATCGTGCTGCTGTTCAGATACAACAACTATCAGGGCAGCGTATGGTTCTCGACAGCCAATTCCGTGGCCGGGAAAGTGTATGAATGGAGTTCCGGCATCACACAGTATTTCGCGCTGAAAGACGTAAACAGCCAACTGGCCACCCGCAACATCTACCTGGAACGCCAGACCGCCATCATGGCCGAGAAACTGCAACGGCAGGAGAACGACTCGGCCTTTGCACAACGGCTCAGGCAACAGACGCTCGACGGACTGAAACTCGTCAAGGCCAAGGTGGTGAGCAGCTCACTCGACAAAGCCGACAACTTCCTGACCATTGACAAGGGAACAGCCGATGGCGTGCAGAAGGACATGGGCGTGGTGGGCGGCAACGGCGTGGTGGGAATTGTCTATCTGGCAGGTCCCCACTATTCCGTAGTCATACCCGTAATACACTCCCAGTCGAACATCAGCTGCATGATAAAGAACCGCGGCTATTTCGGCTATCTGCACTGGACAGGCGGTGCCACCGATGTGGCATACGTCGATGACGTGCCGCGACACGCACGCTTCAGGGGCGGTGATGCCATCGTCACAAGCGGCTACTCCTCGGTATTTCCTCCAGGCATACTCGTCGGTACCATAGTGGCTACCTATAACTCGTCGGACGGCCTTTCATACAGGCTCAAGGTAAAACTTTCCACCGACTTCGGCTGCCTTCGCGACGTGGCAGTGATTGCCGATGATGCCATGGCAGAACGCATGAAAGTGCTTCAGGCGGCACAGGACTCCATCAAACCCAAGACATCGCACTGAACCTGAAAAGGCCGGTGCGCGACGGGAACAAGACACCAGACAGAAGATAGCACAGCCCACCACACCCATCCACCTATTCCCAATGGCTTTTTCCAACTTTTCCCCACAGAACAAACCTTCAGCAGGCACAGGAGGCTCAGGAAGTTCCCTGTCGCCGGTCGGGAATGTGGCATTCTTCATCATATTGCTGCTGGTACAGGCACTGGTGTTCAATCACATACACCTGTTCGACTGTGCCACGCCACTGCTCTATGTCTATTTTGTCATCCCCATGCGCAAGAGCAGCCAACGCTGGGCTACGCTGCTGTGGTGCTTTTCCATGGGTATATGTATAGACATCTTCTCCAACACGCCCGGCATGGCCGCGGCATCCATGACCCTGCTGGGACTGCTGCAGCCCGGCGTACTGTCTCTGTTTGTGCAACACGACAGTCCTGACGACCTGCGCCCCTCGCCTGGCACTCTCGGCACAGCAAAATACGTTTCCTATGTATCCATACTGGTCCTGGTGCACTGCCTCGCGTTCTTCTCGCTCGAGGCCTTCAATTTCCAGAACTGGCTTCAGTGGCTTGCATGTGTCGGTGGCAGCACTCTGCTGACGGTGCTGCTCGTCCTTGTAATTGAAAATGTCAGGAAATAGACATGAAAGACTATAATCTTGAGAACCGGCAATATGTCATTGGCGGTGTGGCTACACTCATTGTCATTGTCTATCTGGTGCGCCTGTTCACCCTGCAGCTGCTCAGCGACGACTACAAGAAAAACGCAGACAGCAATGCCTTTCTCAAGAAAATAGAATATCCGTCACGCGGCATCATCACCGACCGCAACGGCACATTGCTTGTATATAACCAACCGGCCTACGACATCACCGTGATCATGAACGAGGAGAAAGGTAGGCTCGACACCATGGAGTTCTGCAACACCTTGGGCATCACCAAGGAATTCTTCATACAGCGCATGAACGACATCAAGGACCGGAACAAGAACCCGGGCTACTCACGTTTTACACAGCAGCTGTTCATGAGCCAGCTCTCAACAAAAGAATTCAGTTTCTTCCAGGAAAAAATATTCCGCTTTCCGGGTTTCTACGTACAACGGCGAAGCATCAGACAATACCAGTACCCTTATGCAGCACACGTATTGGGCGATGTGGCCGAAGTCTCCCCTGCCGACATAGAGGAAGACGACTATTATCAGGCCGGTGACTATATAGGAAAACTTGGGGTGGAACGTTCCTACGAAAAACAGCTGCGCGGAGAAAAAGGCGTACAGATACTGCTCCGTGACGCGAAAGGACGCATACAAGGCAAGTACCAGGACGGAAGGTATGACAGGAAACCTGTAGCAGGAAAAGACCTCACGCTCAGCATAGACCTGAAGCTGCAAGCCTTGGGCGAACGTCTGCTGGAAGGGAAAATCGGCAGCATCGTGGCAATAGAGCCCTCGACCGGAGAAGTGCTCTGCATGGTGTCGGCACCTTCCTATGACCCGCGCATGATGGCGGGAAGACAACGCGGAAAGAACCACAAGCTACTGTCGCGTGACAACTGGAAGCCATTGCTCAACAGAAGCATCATGGGACAATATCCTCCCGGCTCCACCTTCAAGACCTCACAGGCCTTGACCTTCCTCTCGGAGGGTATCATCAGCCCCGGAACAGCCTTTCCATGCTATCACGGATTCTACTGCAAAGGACTTCATCTCGGATGCCATGGCCACGCATCCCCGCTGCCCGTACAAGGTGCCATCAGCACTTCGTGCAACGCTTTTTTCTGCTGGGGACTGTACTACATGATAGGCAACCGCAAGAAGTACCCTTCCAAAATGGAAGCCATGGATACCTGGCGCGACTACATGGTCAGCATGGGATTCGGCTATAAGCTAGGGGTGGACCTACCGGGAGAGAAACGAGGCATGATTCCCAACGCTTCCTACTACGACAATGCTTACCACGGCTACTGGAATGGCCTCACGATAATCAGCATATCCATCGGGCAAGGCGAAGTGATGCTCACACCGCTGCAAATAGCCAATCTGGGCGCAACAATCGCCAACCGCGGATATTACTACACACCCCATGTGGTGAGAAAAGTCAAGGGAGAACCGCTGGACACTGCATATACAAGAAAACATTACACGAAAGCCAGCCGGAAAGCCTACGAACAGGTAGTGGCCGGAATGAGGTCGGCGGTGGTGAAGGGAACGTGCAGGGCCGCCAACAGAGCCGACTATGAGGTGTGCGGAAAGACCGGAACAGCGGAGAACCATGGCAAGGACCACTCCATATTCATGGGATTCGCGCCCATGGACAATCCCAAGATTGCCATTTCCGTTTACGTTGAAAACGGTGGCTTCGGCGCAGACTACGGTGTCCCGATCGGTTCACTGATGATGGAACAATACATCAATGGCTCTCTCTCCCCGGAAAGTGAAAAACGTGCGGAAGATTTCCAAAAACGCAGAATAGCTTATGGTACAAGGACCAGATGACAAACAAAGCGTGTTCCGGTCGCTCGACTGGGTGACCATCGCCATATACATTGCACTGCTGGCATTCGGCTGGATCAGTGTATGCGGTGCAAGCTATACCTATGGCGATACCGACATATTCAGCCTGAGCACCCGTTCAGGCATGCAAATCGTATGGATAGGGACATCGCTCTGTCTGGGATTCGTACTGCTGATGATGGACACACGCTTTTTCGATACCTTCTCCTACATCATCTACGGTCTTCTTCTCATCCTGCTTTTCGCGACGATATTCAACCCACACGAAATAAAGGGCTCACGTTCATGGCTTGTACTTGGCCCGCTCCGTGTGCAACCGGCCGAGTTCGCGAAGTTCGCCACCGCACTGGCCGTGGCCAAGCTCATGAGCAGCTACGGATTCAACATACACCGATGGAAGGATTTCCTTGCAGCCTGTGCCGTTGTGATGATTCCCATGCTGTTCATTGTCATGCAGAAGGAGACGGGGTCTGCACTGGTCTATCTGTCGTTCTTCCTGGTCTTCTACCGCGAAGGCATGCCCGGGAGCATCCTTTTCACAGGCGTGGCCATGGTGGCCTATTTTGTCATCGGTGTCAAGTACGAACAGGTCCTGTTATGGGATACGCCTACTTCGGTGGGCAAGTTTATCGTCTTGCTCATGGTACATGTATTTTCTGCGTCCATGGTATCGGTCTATTGCAAAGACAGGAAAATGTTCTGGAGCCTGTCCGCCTACTGCGTGGGATTTTCCTTACTGGCCTTGCTGTTTTCCGAGTTCGTCATTCCATTCGACATTGTATGGGTGCAGCTGGCCTTGTCCATGTGGCTGGTCGGATGGCTCATCTACCGAGGTCTTCGCGAACGTCTCCGCACCTACTTCTTCATTGCCATGTTCGCCATTGGTTCCATGTCATTCTTCTATTCAGCCGACTATGTCCTCAACAATGTCATGGAAGCCCATCAGCGCGACCGCATCAACGTATTGCTGGGGCTTGACGAAGACCTCGCACGTACTGGCTATAACGTACATCAAAGTGAGATTGCCATCGGTTCAGGCGGACTCAAAGGCAAGGGATTCCTGAACGGCACCCAGACGAAGCTGAAGTTTGTCCCTGAACAGGACACTGACTTCATCTTCTGCACCGTTGGCGAAGAAGAAGGATTCCTGGGTTCAGCTGCCGTCCTGCTGCTATTTCTTGGACTCATACTGCGGCTCATCCATCTGTCGGAACGCCAGCCGTTCAAGTTCGGCCGCATCTACGGCTATGCTGTAGCAAGCATATTCCTTTTCCATGTTTTCATCAATGTAGGCATGGTATTAGGCTTGACTCCGGTCATCGGCATACCCCTTCCCTTCTTCAGCTATGGCGGTTCTTCCCTATGGGGATTCACATTGCTGCTGTTCATCTTCCTGCGCATAGATGCAGGAAGAAAATCAGCGAAGACTTAACTTGAATCCTATATCGCTTACACCCGGAAGGATTTCCCTTTTCATGTCATGTCTCACGGCGACGTGCAGGCTGTCGCCTTTCTCCAGTTTAAGTGTTGTTATCGGGAAAGCATACTGATAATAGCTCAGTCCCTGTCCCTTTGCATAGCCTTTCTTGTCTATCAGCTCACAGGTCAGCGTGTCTGTCCAGACCCTTCTCCCGGGAAAGGATTCCTGCTCCACGATCAGCGTAACGCCCATGAACGGGAACGAATTGTCTATCCTCAACCCCAGTTCTGCCGTATATTCCCCTGCCGCTGCCATCGCCGGAACATCAAAGGATATGGTATCGTTTTTCTCCCATCCTGCGGTCGGCGTATGCTGATAGGTGTCATACGCCGTCCGGTTGGTGCAGGACATCAGGAGAAAAGCCACTATGGCCACAACAGTCAGCGACAATGTCCTCATTTCTGTGGTTCTTCGCCCTGTTGTGTGTTCTTCTTTTCCTTTCTCGGCCTGTTGGGATTGGGCTGCCTGTTCTCGATCCGGGGCTGCTGACCGCTACGGTTCTCGCCGGGCCGGCCTTTTCCGCCCTTGCCTTTGGGGCTATTGCCCTTCTTCTTGCGCTTGGTCTTGTCGAATCTGCTCAAGTCGGCATCTGCCAGCAAGTCGGCCGACCTTCCCTGGTCCTTGGCCTTTCCGTTTTCTGTCAGCGATTCGGGTTTCTCTCCCCGTTTGTTCATCTCTACGATGTCCTTTGCCCGCTGTGCCGTGATGGTTTCCAGATTGGCGGCAATGCTCTTGTCTGTCGAGTAGGTGACAAGTCCTGCCAGGATATCGCTCTTGAACAGATAGTAGTCGCTGTCCTTTGTCTGCAGTATCACGTCCTTCCCGGGCAGTTTTCTTGAAGCCTCTACATAGTCGTCCACCTCGTAGTTCAGGCAGCACTTCAGCTTGGCACACATGCCCGCCAGTTTCTGCGGATTGAGCGAAATGTCCTGGAAGCGCGCGCTGTTGGTGCCCACGCTCACAAAGTTCTTCATCCATGTAGCGCAGCAAAGCTCCCTGCCGCAGGGTCCTGTCCCGCCTATGCGTCCGGCTTCCTGGCGCGCACCGATCTGCTTCATCTCTATGCGCACATGGAAGGTATCGGCCAGTACCTTGATGAGCTGGCGGAAGTCCACACGCTCATCGGCTATGTAGTAGAAGATGGCCTTGTTGCCGTCGCCCTGGTACTCCACATCGCCTATCTTCATCTGCAGTCCCAGGTCCTTGGCTATCTGTCGGCTCTGGATCATCGTGCCGTGTTCGCGGCTCTTGGCCTCGAAATACTTGTCCATGTCCACCTGCTTGGCTATGCGATAGACCCGCTTGATGTCATCGGCCGACTTCAGATTGGCCTTTTTCAGCTGCAGCTGTACCAGCCGTCCGGTCAGTGTCACCACGCCTATGTCATGTCCCGGGCTGGCCTCCACGGCCACGATGTCGCCCTTTTTCAGTTCCAGGCCGTTCACATTGTGGTAATAGCCCTTCCGGGTGTTCTTGAACTGCACCTCCACAAGGTCGGTGCTCTCCGCATTGCCAGGTGTCTCAGCCAGCCAGTCATAGCTGTTGAGCTGCATGTTCTGCCTGCCGCAGCCGCTATGGCACAGCCCTCTGTCACAACCGCGGAATATCTTGAATTTCTTGTCTTTGAAATCAGTCATGCCTTGATGTTTTTTCTATGTTATGATATGTATTATATAATAATGTATAAGAATACTGTCTTCCGGATGGTCCTTCCGTCACCGTGCATCACGGTTTCCTGACCAGCAGCAGGATGGTCTTCAGCGCGAGGTCGAAGAACACGATTTTCCCGTTGGCATTCTGCCCGATATCGCGTTCCGCCCTGCTGAAGACTTCGGCCATCTCTATCACGTTGGCCTCGTTGATGAACGGGGCGAACCGCTCCGTGAAACGGCTTTCCTCTATGGTCATGTAGCTGAGCTGCGGCTCGTGGAAATTGGCCATGAAGCTCTCCCTGACCATGTGTCCGAAATAGGCCAGCAGCCTTTTCTGCTTCTCCCTGCCGTATGCTCCCACGGCCTCGCACCAGGTCTTCAGTTCCTTGACATCACGCCTGTAGGCCGACCGCATGAACTGTGCAAACAGTTCCAGGAACTCACGGCTTTCCCCGTTGGCATCCAGGGTTTCAAGTGCCTTCAGCCAGCTGCCTCCGGCCATGCGCGCCATGCGTTCCGCCACCTGTGGCTCCAGCCCTCTCCGTTCCACCAAGGCACGTTCTATGTCCTCCGGCCTTATGCGCTTCAGGTCCATGCGCTGTGTACGGCTGCGTATGGTTTCCAGCAGCCGTTCGGGATGTTCGCACACCATGATGAACACCGTCTGTACCGGCGGTTCCTCCAGCAGCTTGAGCAGCTTGTTGGCGCATGTCAGGTTCATGCGCTCCGGCAACCATACGATGCTCACCTTGTAGCCGCCCTGACTGGACTTCAGGCTCAGCTTATGGGCCAGCGCATCGCTTTCGGCTCCGGTAATCACGGCCTGCTGGTTGGTTGCGCCCATGGCCACCATCCACTGGTCCATGCTGAAGTAAGGCCCCTTGGCCAGCAGGCCGCGCCATTGCGCAGCGAAGTCATCGCTCACGGGCTGGTGCTCACTGCCCATGCCCGGCAGCTTGACGGTGGGATAGGTGAAGTGCAGGTCCGGATGCGCCCAGTTACGCAGCATCGGACTGTGTCCCAGCAGTTCGGAAGCCAAGGCCAGTGCCACAGCCATCTTGCCGCAGCCTTCCGGCCCGCACAGCATCAGCGCATGCGGCAGTCTCTGTTCCTGCCTCATGGCCCAAAGGCGGTCGAGCACCTCCTGCTGTCCTACTACCTCATCGCGTTTCATCTGTTCCCTCCTGTGTCTGTCCTTGCACCGTCCGTCCCGTCTCCTGGACTCAAAGCAGCCTTCTCGCCACCTCGCACACGGAGTCCACGGCCGACACGGTATAGAAGTGTATGTTGTTCACCCCGGCCTTGTAGAGTCCGCGGCACTGCTCTGTAGTCCATTCCACGCCCAGTGCCCTGGCCTCCTCGTCGGTCTTGCACTTCACGGCCTCGGCTGCAAGCTCCTGCGGCATGTCACAGTGGAACGTCCGGGGTACCACCGTGAGCTGCGACAGCTTGGCAAAGGGCTTTATGCCGGGAATGATGGGAATCGTGATGCCCATCTGCCGTGCTTTCTCCACGAATCCGAAATACTTGCTGTTGTCATAGAACAGCTGTGTCACGGCATACTTCGCGCCCATATCCTGCTTCTGCTTCAGGAACGCCATGTCCATGTCCATGTTCGGCGCCTCCTCATGCTTTTCCGGATAGGCCGCCACACCATAGCAGAACGGGTTGCCGGGATTCCTTATCGCCGTGCCGTCGAGGAAGAAGCCCTCGTTGAAACGGTTCACCTGGTCTATAAGCTCCGTCGTATGGGTATGCCCCCCTGCCGTGGGCACGAACCGCGAGTCGTCCTTGGCCTTGTCGCCTCTGAGCAGCAGAAGGTTCTCTATGCCCAGGAACTGCAGGTCGAGCAGCTCGTATTCAATGTCCTCCCTTGTCGTTCCGCTGCAGATGACATGCGGGATAACCGGTATGCGGAACCTGTTCTGTATGGCAGCCGCAATGGCCACCGTACCCGGCCTGCGCCTGATGCGAAGCCGCTCGTACTGGCCGCTGTCCAGCTCCCGGTAGATGTATTCGCTGTGGTGGGTGGTGATGTTGATGTAGAGCGGGCTGAACTCACCCAGCCGCTCGATTGTGGCAAACAGCTTGTCCGTGCCGGTGCCCTTCAGCGGAGGAAGCACCTCGAACGAGATGTGCCGTCCCTCCTTGTCCTTATCAAGTATCTCCGTAACCTTCATCGTGTATGGAATCTCCTCACGAACGCCTTGTAATGGCATTCAATTCTGCAAAGTTACGACAAGTTTGTCAATAATCAAAATTTTTAGACCCACGTTCCGACTTTTCGCCGGCATCGCCCCACACACTTTCTCCCTGCAGAAGGCCATGCACAGACACTCAGCGGAGGAAGCCCGCAGCTATGCCGGGAACAGACCGAACCGGCACAAAAGCACAAAGTCGGGAAAAGCTAACCGGAAACCTCGGAAAAGTGAACTGAAAAGTTTCCAACATCTAAGGGCAAACTGCATTTCACGGCGTGAACACTATAGTTCACAGCGTGAACACTATATTTCACGGCGTGAACACTATAGTTCACGGCGTGAACTACAGATTGCAGTGAGCCTACAGGAACTTTTCAGTTAAGGTTCGGGAAGTTTTTACTTAACTCAAATTCCGGAAGTAGTATAAGGAGATAAAAGGAGACAAAAGGAGACAAAAGGAGACAAAAGGACGTTTGCCTAAGCGCATGTCCAAGCTGGACGTTTGCTGTTGTCTCCTATCTTCCTTAACGACCGCAGGGAGCAATAGACACTGTAAGGCCCGACCGGAGCAACACATAAAAAAGAAAGAGAAGCTGCCCATGGCAAATGCCACCAACAAGGCTGACACGTATGGTGATTAATATAATTTAACCTTTAATCCAAAAGCCTCTGTGCAAGAGGACTATAGGCTAAGCTCTGATTTATGCTGCAAAGTTAAGTAAAATCTGACTTTCAGCAAATTCTTCACTTTCTTTTTTTTCAGCCACAAAGGCATGGAACATAAGGAATTAACATATTTTCTTTCTTTTAAAATCCAGCAAGTTACTGATATACAGAGTTTTGCGAAACCGCATACACCTCTTGTGCAGAGGTGGGCACTTCATATCCACGAAATCTGGAGCAACAGCAAATGATCGGGGCTGCCGGTGGAGCCGTCAGCAGAAGAGAGCGGGATTTGGAACCGACATCCTCAGGAATCTTCAGCCTTAAGAATACGGACCCGTCGGCCAACACTATCACAAGATATTTTTTATCTAGAGTTTAAAATTTTCATCTTCGGGCATTGGAGTCGTGAGACTGTGATGCCTCTTCTGACAAATAAGAACCTTGCGCATACATGCTGCATAAGTCAAAACTCACGTGCGCGATACATTATAACAATAATAACATAAATTTTAAGTGACTCACAAGGAGAGTCTTTCAATTATTTGCTTTATGAGAACAATACGTAGAGAGAAGTACTCGATGCCAGTTGTCACATCCATTCATCTTGTCCTCGAGGGCAAGACGATGGGACCCGTTGTCGCCAGCGGAGGCGAAGATGGAGAAAATGCCCTGGGAAAAGAGAACGAAATCATGGACGAAGAAGAAACCTCTGTCTGGGATACCGGCCTCTGGGACGATGACAAAATGGAAGAGTAAGAAAACAGACGACAAAACAAAGACAAAACAATGAAAAGATTTCTCACATTATTCATTTCCGGTCTGTTGCTGAATGCCTCAGCCAATGCGCAGACAACGTTGTTTAAATGTGGTACTGATAGCAGATACTATCGCATCCCCGCTATTCTCAATCAGAATTAATGAAGGTCTGAACCTGAAGGTTGAGGAAGAAGAGCCTACATTAACAGACTATAGCTATTATTGGGTGATTTCCAAAAACACAGATACAGGAAAATACTATCTTTCTTCATTGAAGGGTGACGGATATTTAGGTAAAGGATATGGCCGTGACTATAGTATCGAAGACGAGACAGATCCGGAAGCGAATAAAAAAAATATACCTATATGTACAGACAATTATAGTGAAACATTCGCTATAACAGGATTTGTGAAGCAGGAGACTGTTAGTGGTGATGCAGCTGTACTGCTGGACGGATATGCTATCAAGTTCGTTAGCGGTAGTAGTTACAGATATGTTGCTGTAAGTGAGGAGGGTGCTATAAACTGGTTTGACCATACTGTAAAGGGTGAATATTCGAACACCGAAGAGCCTCCATATTGGACCACTGACTTTGAGATAAACGAAGTTACTTATGCAGGATTAGATGAATATGGCACCTGGGATAGCCCAACCCATTACGACTTCCCTGTAAAATTTGCACGTAGCGATGATGGCAAGGCAGTTGTCACAGCTGAGGATTATAACTACTATGCAACCTTGAAGTTGCCTTTTGCCTCTATATTGCCTGATGGTGTTACTGCATACAAGATAACTGGTCCTAAAAACAATGAGAACGAGGTAGTAGGATTAGAGAAACTTACACTTACCGATAATATCCTGCCATACGAAACTCCTGTACTGTTGAGCATTGATGGTGGAGAAGGTTCTACCTATCCAGCATCGAAGACAATCTATTTGCAACCAGCAAAACATCATGACATTGTGACGACAGGTTTCAATGGAACACTTGGTCAGAAGACGTTTACAGATTATGATCCTTCTACCAATGCCAACTACTTCATACTTGGAAAGAAGAATGGACGTGTGGCGTTCTATTATCTTAATAACACGGTACTCGCGGCCCACAAGGCTTACTATGTGTATGAAGGACAGGTGAACCCCACTATGCTGGCCTTCTCCTTCGGAGGCGGCACTACAGGCATGGAGCAGGACATGACCGTGGACACAGATGACAACAGCCCCATATACGATCTTGCAGGACGTAGGGTGAATGCCCCGAAGAAGGGCATCTATATCCGTCGAGGCAAGAAATATGTGGTGAAGTAACAAGGACGGCGACCGGGACGGCTATACAGCACCACTTTCCCGGCTCTGCAAAAAAAATGAGCGGGACACAGGGCAAATGCTCTGCGTCCCGCTCTTCTTCTGCGCCGCTGGTGTTTCCCTTCAGGGAAACACCAGCCGGAAGGTGGTGAGACCGTGCTCCGCATCGCTGACAAGAGCAATGGTACCACCGCATTTGCGCATAATCTGCCGGGAAATGGATAACCCTATGCCGCTCCCTTCCTTCTTTGTAGTGAAGAACGGAACGAAAATCTGCTGCGCCAGTTCATCGGGAATGCCCGGACCGTTGTCCGTGACATCTATGACCACTTCTTCCTTCTCGCCCAGACTGGCCTGCATCCGGATATTTCCTTCCTGCGGCGTGGCCTGGACCGCGTTCTTCAGCAGGTTGGACACAACCCTGGCCACCAGTCCTTCGTCGGCATGGAGTATCAGGTCGGCCGGACACACGCTCACCTCCACTGGTCTTCCGGCCAGCGAAGCCATGCGTTGCAGGAACGGTTGCAGATAGAAAAGCGTAGAGTGAGGTTCGGGAATATGGGTGAAACGCCGGTAGTTTTCCACAAAGGCCATCAGTTCGGAGCCGGTGCGGCTGATGGTCTGCAGCCCGTCCCGCTGTTCGCCTTCCGCCTGTCTGAGGAGCGTTTCGCTGAGCGAGACGATAGGTGTGACGCTGTTCATGATTTCATGCGTGAGCACCCGTATCAGTTTTACATAGCTTTCTGTCTCTCGGTCGGCCAGTTCGCTCTTGATGTCGCTGAACCCGATGACCCGTACCGTGCGACCCTGCAGCGTGGCCTCCGTCTCACGAACGGAGAATGTCCCGAGTGCGCCCTCCACCTGTGACATGTGGGTCACGGCATCGCGCCGGAGCATGCGCAGCGCAGCCGCATTATGGCGCAGGACCAGCCCACGCGCGGCATCGACCACGAGCACACCGGTATCGACCGCCTGGAGCACGGTTTCATAGAACCTCTCGCGCTCTATCTGCGCATCGCGTGCGTTCTGCAGCACCTTCTTCACCCGGTTGAGCGCATCGTTGAGCAAGCGTTCGGCATGCCGTCCGCGGATGGGGAAACGGAACGTGTAGTCACCGCTGTCGATGGCATCGAAGAGAAACCATACCTTCTTGACGGTGCGCCGTTCACGCTGCCAAAGCCACAGGGCCACTCCGGCAACCACTGCAAGCAAAAGGATGAGGATGCAGGCAATCAGGTTCACAGTCCGTATTTCTTGATCTTGTTGTAAAGGGTCTGTCGCGATATGCCGAGCCTTGTGGCCACCTTGGAAAGGTTTCCCCCGCACTCGTCCACTGCGCCGGCAATCATGGAACGCTCCATCTCATCGAGTGTGTGCTGGTCTCCGCTGACGTGCACCCCGCCCGTTCCGGTTCCGCCCATGGTCAGCGGAGCCTCTATGTCGTCGGGGGCAATGGTGTGGCTATCGCAGAGTATCACTGCCTTTTCCACGACATGCTGCAGTTCCCTCACATTGCCCTTCCAGGGCATGGCCGTCATTTTCCGTTCAGCCTCGGACGAGAATTCTATGCCGCTGCGGTTGTACATGCCGGCATACTTCCCGAGAAAAAGCCTGGCCAGGGGCAGGATGTCTTCAGTGCGTTCGCGCAGGGGTGGAAGATGTAGGTGAATGGTGTTGATGCGGTAGAGCAGGTCTTCCCTGAACGTGCCCTGCCCCATCATCATCCGGAGGTCGCGGTTGGTGGCCGATATAAGCCTGACATCTATGTCTATGGGCTGGCTTCCCCCCACACGCACGATGGTGCGGCTCTGCAATGCCGAGAGCAGCTTGGCCTGCAGGGAATAGGAGAGGTTGCCTATCTCGTCGAGGAAGAGCGTACCGCCTTCCGCCTGTTCAAACTTGCCCGGCTTGTCGGCCTTGGCATCAGTAAAAGCACCCTTGACATGGCCGAACAGCTCGCTCTCGAAGAGTGTCTCGCTCACAGCCCCCATGTCTATGGTGAGCATCTGTCGCGAGGCACGTAGCGAAAGCCGGTGGATTTCCGATGCCAGCACCTCCTTGCCCGTTCCGTTTTCTCCTGTAATGAGAATGTTGGCATCGGTAGCGGCCACCTTCTCCACCATTGTGCGCAGGGCAGCCATTTTCTCGCCCGTGCCCCAGAACATGCGGTTTCCGGATACCGTCCTGGCCGTCGGGGAACTGTTCAGCGCGCCGGTCAGCGCAGCCATCAGCTTGCCGTTGTCGAAAGGCTTCACGATGAAGTCGGCCGCACCCTGCTTTATGCCCTCCACTGCCAGCGCAATGTCGGCGTAGGCGGTGAAGAGCACCACCTGCGTCTCGGGCCGTGCCTGCCTGATGTGCCTGAGCCAGTAAAGCCCCTCGTTGCCACTGTTCACCCCACTGCCGAAGTTCATGTCGAGCAATACCACATCGGGCTTCTGCTCCCGCAGCCTGGCGGGGATGCTGCTGGGATGGGGTGTGGTCACGACCTCGCTGAACACATCCTTGAGTAGCATTTTCACGGAGATGAGCACATTGCGGTTGTCGTCAACAACCAGTATGCTGCCTTTCTTGTTCATTTCTGCACTTGTTTGTCCGTGCAAAAATAGGCTATTTCCGCCACACTGGCAAGAAAACACGCCGCCTTTCCTGAAAATCACCCGCCCCAGAAGTGCACGGGACAGCCGAAGCCGGTAAACAGATGTTCAGAAAATGGCCGTTTCCCTTTGCCGTTTCAGGTCATTGTCGTACTTTTGCACCATATTTTCTATACAATGGCATTCCGATGGAAAAGAAACGTTGGGAACTGAAAAAACTGCTTGAGGCCGCAGAAAAGGAGCTCAAGCTCAAGCCGATGAAACCCATGGTGCTGAAAAAGCTCGTGGGCTACATATCGGGTAAGGAAAAGCCGACACGCGAAACGCTCGACAAGATTTCTCTCCTTGTAGGTTTCCAGGACTGGGAAAGCTTCAAGGAAGCACTCCACGGCACATCCGACGGACTGGAATAAAGGCCACCGCTGTGCAAGCAAAGAAAAATCCCATTCCGCTTCCTGCATGAGGAAAGGAATGGGACTTGTTTTCCTTGTGTGTGTTGAACAGTATAGGCCGGAGAACTGTGCCTCCGGAACCTGATTACTTTTCTGTAGCCACGTACTTCTTTTCTGCGATACGGGCTTTCTTACCCGTGAGCTTGCGCAGATAGTAGAGCTTGGCACGGCGCACCTTACCGCGCTTGTTCACTTCGATGCTGTCGATGTTGGGAGAATCCATGGGGAAGATACGCTCTACACCCACGGTGCCGGACATCTTGCGTACAGTGAAACGCTTCTTGTTGCCATGGCCGCAAATCTTGATGACCACGCCACGATAGAGCTGGATGCGCTCTTTTGTACCCTCGATAATTTTGTAAGCGACAGTTACTGTGTCACCTGCCTTGAACTCAGGAGCCACCTTGCCGGTTGCAAATGCTTCTTCAGCAATTTTAATTAAATCCATCTTGTTGATAATTAAATTTGTTTTATCGTTCCAACGCAACATGGCAAGCAACTCTTCTGCTGCCAGCGGTTACGCCGAAAAGCGGGTGCAAAGTTAGTGCTTTTTCCGCATCCGCCAAAATTTTCGCGCCTTTTTGGTGCATTCCAGGCGCAGATTTGTGTTTTTTCGTGCATCAGCAAGACCAAAGAAGGCGCAAGCGGAATGAATATGGCTTTTTGGGGGTCAGTGTTGAATCGAATGGTAACGTGACGACTGGCCATGCAGAACCAGACGAGCCTATTTTACACTTTGTCACATTTCCGGGTGTTTTCGTGACACTTTGATTTTTCAAACTATTGGAAAACAGACGGTTTTAGTCCGATTTTCATGTTAATAAGTGTGAATTTCCGGTTTTTTGCACAAAACGGAAAAATCAGTTAAGTGTTAGGGGGGAAACACTTAACTGTTTCCAGAAAATTAGTTAACTATTTTCGTTCCGGCACTTAAGTGTTTTTGGGGTAAAACTTAACTGTTTTGGGACAAAAACTCAGGTTTTTCGGCCTCAAAACTGCGATTTTCCGGCCAAAAGTGCGGAAAATGGGGGCTGAAAACTGCACAAACTGGCTTTTTTGTGCACGAATTTAACGGATTTTAGGTTAAAATCGGGAGAATTTTGTTAACACTTTGCATCTACAAAAACCTATCCTGTTGATTATCAACAGTTTACAAAACAGCCCTATGAAACCCGAAATTTCCGCTGGCACACAAAAATCAGATTATGCCCGATTCTTCAGAAATGGCCAGAAAATCAAAGTGTAAGCAAAAGTGTTAAAATTCTGACATTTTGATTTCCCGAAACTCATCACGATTTTGAGATAAACTGAAGATGAGCGTTTGCTCTGACTGAGAAGCACTGTCTGGTTCTCAATAGCCAAACGTTCTGGTTTTTTTACCAGATATTCCTGTCCGCATTCCAGAATTTTCCTGCAACGCTTTCTCACCCTTACTCACCGGTTTTTTCTTGAAACCTATCACAACGATATTTCAAAATAAAAAGAGTGCACTTCCCCTAAAGAACAATTTTCTTTATGCTGTTGGTGTGAAATCTCGCAGACTTTATGTAAATTTGCATACATACTCACGCACATAAAATGCTGTCACATTCAGCCTTGGTGCAATTATAGCGAATGTTTAAAAAAAATTGACACAGCTCAGCACCACCTGAACCCATCCTCGACACCAATGAAAGGACTATAGCTACAGTTTTCTGATGTGCAACAGGAAAATGAAATGATGTTGATTCCGGAAGGATCATGAGGGAATCAATATGCCTGATCATTCATTATACAGACAAAACAGAGACACCACCATGATAAAGGACATTGCAAGGAAATGGCTGCCCGTGGTACTGGTACTGCTGGCATGCGCAGACATGGCACAGGCAAAGACCAGGAAGACGCTTTTCGTGATAGTGGACGGCATACCGGCCGACTGCCTGGAGCGTCTGCAACCGCCTACCATCAGCGAGATTGCCAAAAAAGGAAGGTACGCGCGTGCATACGCAGGGGGAGAGACGGGCACCTACAGCGAGACACCGACCATATCGGCCATAGGCTATGCCAACATACTGACGGGCACATGGATGAACAAGCACAACGTAAGGGGCAACGAGAATATCGAGGAGAACTACAACTACCCCACCATTTTCCAACTGGCCAAGATGCAGCAACGGGAAGTGAAGACTGCCATATACTCCAGCTGGACAGACAACCGCACAGTGCTGCTGGGAGAAGGGAAAGCGGAAACCGGGCATCTGAGGATTGACCATGTGTATGACGGCTATGACCTGGACAAACAGCGGTTTCCCGACAAGGAGGGTGACCTGCACATACAGGAAATAGACGCACAGGTATGCAAAGATGCCGCCCGATGTATAGCACAGGAGGCACCCGACCTGAACTGGATCTACCTCTGGTACACGGACGATGCCTTCCACTTCTACGGCAACGGGCAACGTTCCGACAAGAGCGTGATGCGCGCAGACAGGGACCTGGGACAGGTGTGGGAAGCCGTGAAGCAGCGCGAGCAAAGAAACGGCGAGGAATGGCTCGTCATAGTGACCACCGACCACGGACGCACTGACTGCGGATATGACCACGGCGGACAGTCGGAAAGGGAACGCACGGTGTGGATGGCCACCAACCAGAAAAAACTGAACTCAAGGTTCGGCAGCACATCGCTCTCGCAGGTGGACATCGTGCCCACGATATGCCGGTTCATGGGTTTTGACATTCCGCAGGACAATGCCTTCGAACTGGACGGGCAGACATTCTACGGCAACTGCGACATATACGGACTGCAGGCCCGGCAACATGACGACAGCGTGGTGCTGACGTGGAAATGCGACAACAGAAAGGCCAAAGCCACGGTATATGCCACAGGCACCAACAACCGGAAACAGGGACAGCCGGACAAATGGCTGGAAATGGGGACAACGGAGACCGGGAATGGCGGGTTCTGCGTGAAGATGGACGATGTGGACAAGGAAAGCAGATTCTTCAAATTCGTGGTGAAAACAGACAACGGCACACTGAACAAATGGGTCTATAAAAGATAAACGCAACTGAAACATGAAGAAAAAGATGGCAACGGCGGCTCTGGCAGCCGTGACAATAATGGCGGCCTGCACCACACCAATGACGGTGACAAAAACAGAACGAAGCCGCATACTGGTGGACAGCACCTACGACAGACATACGGACAGCAGGGCGGAAGCTTTCATGCAACCCTACAGGCAGCAGGTGGACAGCATAATGAGCCCAGTGGTGGGCAAGGCTGCCTGCTACATGGCCGCGGAAAGGCCGGAAAGCAAGTTGAGCAACCTGCTGGCTGATGTGCTGATATGGGCAGCGGAAAGATACGGCGAAAAGCCGGACTTCTCAGTATATAACATGGGAGGCATGAGGGCTGCCTTTGCACAGGGCGACGTGACAACAGGCGATGTGCTTGACGTGGCACCGTTCGAGAACAAGATATGCTTCCTGAGTCTGGACGGGGAGGAAGTGATGGAACTCTTCAGCCAGATAGCATCGGTAGGAGGAGAAGGCGTGAGCCACGGTGTAGAACTGACCGTGGACAGCAACAGGAAACTGCTCACAGCAAGGCTCAACGGCAAACAGCCGGAGGCCGGGAAGACCTACCGCATAGCAACACTGGACTATCTGGCACAGGGCAACGACAAGATGGAAGCGTTCAAGAAGAAAAAGGATGTGGTGATGCCCGAGGAGGAGAGGAACAATGTGCGCTATCTCATCATGGACTACTTCAAGGAAAAGGCAGCACAGGGAAAAGCCGTGACCGCTGAAGTGGAAGGAAGGATAACCGTTAGGAAATAACCAGGAAATATGTATATAAGCATGAAGACAACCATATTGGCCATGCTCATAATGGCAACATGTACAACTGCAGACGCACAGGAACAGAGAACCCTGACCATTCTGCATACCAACGACGCTCATAGCACCATCTATCCGCTCAACAAGAACCTGGCCGACACCATGAAGGCTGGAAGAGGAGGATTCATAAGACGGATGGAGGTCGTGAAGGACGAACGGGAAAAGGACGACAAGCTGCTCCTGCTGGACAGCGGGGACTTCTCGCAAGGCTCACCCTACTACACACTGTTCAAAGGTGATGTGGAGGTGGGACTGATGAACCTCATGGGTTATGACGCGGCAACGATAGGCAACCATGAGTTTGACTTCGGACTGGAAAACATGGCACGGCTGTTCAGGAAAGCCCACTTTGCAGTGGTCTGCGCCAACTATGACTTCAGTGGAACACCGGTAGAGGGAACAGTAAAACCATACGTGGTGCTGAAAAGAAAGGGCACGAAAGTGGGCATCTTCGGACTAAGTCCAAAAATGGATGGACTGGTGGACAGCAAGAACTGCGAAGGGGTGGCCTATCTGGACCCAATAGAAACAGCGAAGGAAACAGTGAGGACACTGCGCGAAAAAGAAGGCTGTGATGTGGTAATCTGCCTGTCGCACTTAGGATGGGACGTGCAGGGAATGGACGACCGGAAACTCATAGAGGAGACACAAGGCATAGACCTCGTGCTGGGCGGACATTCGCATACCTACATGGAACATCTGGAGACAGTGAAAGACAAAGAAGGACAGGAAGTGGGCGTTGACCAGAACGGTAAACACGCCATATACGTGGGAAAAATGGTGCTTACACTGGAAAAAGACTACTCAAAATAGAAACTGAGAGCAATGATCTTGGTGCGGGTCTCGCTGACCGACTGGGCATAGCGACGCAAATTGACATCGCGCAGTTCGCTGGCATGGTCGCTCTGAAGATGGTTGCCCAAACCGTACATGAACTTGAGCTCGGGGCGCAATTTGAAGAACGGCAGATAAAAATCACAGCCAAGGCCGACCTCGGCATATAGACTGGTACGGTTCAGACGCAGACAGTCACTCTTTTTCCCACTCAAGTTGAGCATAGGTACAAGACCAGCCATGAGATATGGACGGTGATTGTTGAAACGGGGAGCGGAAAAGATGATATCGAACGAACTGGCTACATACACACCCTTGAGCTCCTGCTTCATTTCACGCGCCCTGCCCTCAGCATCAACATTGGTGAAATCGTGAAAAAGCACATGGCGCGTACCGAAATACATGGTGGGAGCCACACGAAACTGGAAATGCGTGCTCAGACGCAATTCACCCAACACACCGACAGTAAAACCCATATCCCAACGGTCCTGGTCGGCTGCTACAACACTCTCTACCGTTGTCCCGTCTTCTGCCGTAATGATTTGCGGACCGGCATTGAGCAACTCCATGTCCTGAAAATGGGTGCCTACAATAACACCGAAATGAAACGGACGCAAATCGGCATAGGGCTTGTTCTGCACTATGCGTTCCTGAGCATACACAAGCCTGGAAACAGACAAAGCCAATACAAAAGCAATGATTTTCAGTCTCATACTGTTTTAATAACGCTGGAACTACCTACTTATTGCATAAGAGCTTATTCGCACGCTGTATAAATAAGTTAAAAACAACTACCACATTGTAGGTATTTAAAATAAAAAACGTAACTTTGCAATGTTCATTTGAGGCAACAGACTTCATCGGACATATACAAAACATTATTAACAATAAAACAATAACATTATGGCTTACGTAATTGGTGACGACTGCATTGCATGCGGTACCTGTATTGACGAATGTCCGTCGGGAGCTATCTCCGAAGGCGAAAAGTATTCAATCGATCCGGATATGTGCACAGAATGTGGCACATGTGCAGATGTTTGTCCTTCTGAGGCAATCAGCCTTCCGAAATAAGAAATTTGAACAGAAAAGGTTCAGCGATGTCCGCAAAATCATGTGGACATCGCTTTTTTTTGCTATGGATTTTACGGGCAGCAGTAGATTAATCCCAAATCGGTCATTAGAAATGTGTATTTCCGTGGCCACGTCTGTAACTCGTTAATATACAATGCTTTTCTAAACTAATTTTCTAATGACCGCCATTAGAAAATTGCAATTACAAATTGCTATATATCTGATAGTTACAACTCATACCACGAAAATCAGTTCCTAATGACCGATTTGGGTTAATCCGTAAGGATTTTCTACCGACCTGGTGTTTACATGACAATTATTGGGTGAACCATAGACGTAACAGATTTCTTCAAACACGGAAAACATGTTTCCAAAATAAAAAGAAATGTCCATTAACCAAAAGAAATACACAATAAGAAGTACTAAATAAGTAGCACAAAAGCAAAAAAGGAGGAACCCTTCATTGGATTCCACCTTTATAAACTAAATATAAAGAATATTATTCACTGATTCCCAAAGCCTGCTTTGCACCTTCATGGTCAGGCTCAATCTCAAGCACCTTCTGCCAATAGATATCTGCATTGGCCTTGTCATCGTGCAGAAGATAATAATAACCCATGTATCTGTATGCTTCAACCAAACGTTCATCATCACGCTCACCCTTTTCTGAATGCGACTTGATGATTTCTATCAGTTTCTCATAATGGGGCTTGGCCAAACCTTCTGTACTTTCAGGGTCAAGCGTAAAGGCAAGGTGTGCACGCTGAACCGTAGCAAAATCTGCAGCGCTCGGGAACTTTTCTGCCAACTGCCCATAAACAGCATCAGCCTTGTTTACAACTTCAGCCTTCTCCTCTGCTGGCACTGTCTCAGACATACCTACATAAAGCAGAGCCAGCTCGTAATAATCTGTAGCCGTAATCTTTTTGGCCATTGTCAGATATTTCTCTTGTGCAGCAATTGCATTAGGATAGTCTTCACTTCCCTGATATACCTTCACAATTCCCTTTTGTGCTGAAATGATACAATCCACATTTTCTGGATTGACTTCTGAAACCTTCTGGAAAGCATCAAGAGAAGCAGGATAATCCTTCACGCCAAGACATGCATGACCCTTATACAGATAGTCATTCTCTGTAACCTTCAGACTATCAGACTGATTAAAGAACACATCAGCCGCCTTGACAGCCTCATCATAACGCTTAAGGTCTGTAAGATTATAGAAAGTAACACGATTCAAACCAGCATTGCGCGGATATTTCTGGTTGGCAAACTGTGAAACTTCAAGACTCTTTTCAAACTCGCCTTTCAGATAATAGTCTGTAGCATAGTTAGCCAACTGATATTCATTCATCTTGGCTTTATCAACCTTGCTATAGTATTCAAGAGCCTTCCCAATCTGTCCTGCACGGTCATAAATCTCAGCAGAGATAATGTCAACAGGATAATCAGGACGCTGTTCACGAAGTCTTTCAAGCATTTCCACAGAAAGATTAGGATTTGCCTTACTGTTAATCTGAGCATAGCGACGATATCCTTCAGGATTCTTCGGCTCAAAATATACAGCCTGTTCAAACCATGCAGCAGCGGCTCCACCGTTGTCTTTAGCAACTTCAATATCACCAGCCAACACATAGGCAGCTCCACAAGTCTTATCACGCTTCATGGCCATATCAGCATACTTCTGTGCATTAAGAGTATCCTTGACATCAAGATAAGCCCTACCTATGCCTACCATAACCGTCACATCCTTCTTATAAGGCTTGAACAATTCTTTTACCTGACTATCCGTATTGGATGCCTTTGACTTAATCACCTTAGCAATCTGCTCAATTACAGCCTTTGTATCTTCCTGAGCTGCAAGAGGAGTTCCGAATGCAGAAACAAGAACTCCAATTAAAAGATATTTAATCGCTTTCATAATTCAAAGTATTTATTGATGAACAAATGATTATTATACAATCAATTCTCAGTAATGTTGACATCTCTAATGGTGATGTTCCCCTGAACAGGTAACAGGCCTGTCTTCAATACGATTAACTGACCCTTGGGAGAGGAAATGAAATGTGAGAATCCCCACGGCAACCCACGCAAAGGATCATTAAGCAATGCATAAATCGTACGACATAAGGGGTAATTTCCATTATATATATAATATTGATACGGTTTCCAACTGTTCTCTGGTGTAGCCTTATCCGAACGGGTTACCGACATCACGCGAATATTCTTATTAAATGTGAGATTGGTTGAATCTCTTTTATCATTTAGCCAATTGCTTCCTATAATACCAATAGCATTTGGCGATTTTTCCACATAATCAATGACGTCTGCCGTCTTTTGGGTTGCATAAACATTGGGGTTCTTGATTGGGTGTCCACCAAGAATGCTATCTTCCACAAAATGTACTGTACTTGAATTCTTGTTATCAAAAACAAGGACAATGTCTTCTGAAGCCGATGCCGGATTCAAATCAGACCATTTTTTTATTGTTCCGTTCAAAATACCAGCAAAATCCTTAACAGAAATGCAGGTATCATTATTAGAATTATTTACAATCAATGCCAAGGCGTCATAGGCTAAGGCAAAAGACTGTGGATTGAACTTCCTGTCCCTGAGATTCTGCCGTTCGTTGGCCTTATAGTCACGCGCTGTGATTGCCAGACAAGTCTTTCCACTAAGCAACATGTTAATAGCCTCCGACTCATTTGTATAAATCGGATTGACCTTCGCATTAGGATAAGTAAACTCAAAAAGCTGAATTTCCTCATCAATTATAGGGCTAAAACTTTCGTCAGAGGTGAAACTAATCACCCCTGACGAATATGTGTCTGTTCTTCCATCCTTACGCTTTTTCCCTTGACAAGAAGCGATGAGAATCACGAACAGTGTTAATCCTACAACTATGTAAGATGTATTTTTACTCATTTAACTAATGGTTACTGCAACTTGAAGGAAACAGGAACAACGTACTTAACACGTACCGACTGTCCATTCTGCTTTCCAGGAGTCCATCGTGGCATATTTGAAACAGCACGTAAGGCTTCCTTGTCAAGCGACGGGTCAACGGACTTCACAACCTTAACATCTGTGATTGAACCATCTTTTTCTACGATAAAGCCAATCACAACACGGCCTTGAACACCGTTCTCCTGTGCCACTACCGGATACTTCACATTCTCATTCAAATACTTCTTCAAAGCAGCATCACCACCAGGGAACATAGGCATCTGTTCAACAACATCGAACACCTTTTGCTCTTCTTCATGTTTAGGCGGCTCTGGAGGTGCAATGACTTCCTTGGCTTTAAGTACTTCTCCGTTGGCATCATCATTACCTTTAACATCGAAAGTACCAATGGCAGCCTTGTTTTCCATAAGCTCGTCCTGTGTCTTGATTTCTTCTTCAGGCTTTACCTCATCGTCTTTTTTGATGACAGGCGCGGTAAACTTGATAGAACTCTTTACACGCTCAACGACCTTAGGCTCTTCAATCTTGATTTGCTTCTGCTTTACTTCAGCTTTTTTCTTTGGCTGTTCCAAAGCGGTCAATTCCGTTACCTGAGTGATAGCGACCTTGGCTCTTTGCTCATCAACGAAATTCTTAATGGTCAAAAAGATGAAAGCAGCTAAAAGCAATATGCAAACTGCGATGATAGCATAAATATTCCTTCGGGTAGTATTCTTACGTAGCTGGTATGCTCCATAAGCCTGATTCTTACCTTCGAATACCAGATCAACCCAGTCGTGCGATATCAAATCTACTTTTGACATAGTCTTCTTTTTAAATGGTTAAACATGTACGACTTATTTCACTCCAGCTTTGTCAAGGAGTTTCTGGTCGTCCGGGTTAATCTTGTCTATCACGTATTTACCGATGCTGCATAACTGCATCTCGTCCAAAGCATCAACCATATTCTTGTACTTGGCCTTGTCTGTAGCCTTGATGATAATCGTCATAGTAGAAATTTTCCTACCATCAATCTCACCACCCTTAATCTTTGACAACTCCTTATTATACACAGAGTCGGGCATATTCGGGTTCTGGACTTTCTTCTCATCAAGTTTTGCCTTAGCCAGCATGACCTGCTGAACTGGTTGTGTACCATCTTCTGTCACGTGAGTGATAAGCACCTTTCTGATGCCATCCTTACCCCATGTCGTTTCCTTCAGGCATGTTGGGTCATCATACTTAGGAATACCGGCGATATAGTAGATCTTGTCATTATCACCTGCATATATTGTAATAGTATATGAGGCCTTTGCCACAGATTTATCTTCATCGGTCTGGTTCTTGTCGTTACTCGGCATACTCAACTCCATTGTCTGAGGCTTTGACAAAGATGTACAGAGCATGAAGAAGGTAATAAGAAGCATCATCATGTCCACCATAGGCGTAAAGTCCACGCGGACAGTCATTTTCTTTTGTTTACTTGCTTTCTGCTTAGCCATACTTTAGTCCTCCTCTTTTTTTAGTGAAGAAATGAGAAAGTAACGGTTCTGACTCATGTCCTGAAGTTCAGACATCACAGTCTTGATTACGCCGTATGGTGTATCCTGGTCGGCCTTGATACAGATCTTGATGTCATCAATTGTATTCACGGCCTCAGTCACCCACTGCTGGAATTCACTCTTTCCTTTGTTACCAGTTCCATCATCGATACTATCGGTTGGAACGCCCAGTTTCTGAATGGCATCAGCCATCTTATCTTCTGGAAGGCTCAGATATGCAGCCAACTGCTCCATATTGGTACCCAGCATCGGATGCTTCCTAAGCGCCTCCAACTGTGCACCCGTGAGAGACACACCCCATCTTTCTGTCATAGCGTTGGCTACAGACACGAGATCGTTGAGGTTGTCGATGCTCAGGAACACCTTGCCTTCTTTGGTAACATGTATGTACATGGCGTTCTTCTCAGGCACTTTGATCTCCGATACCGAGCCTGGAGTGACCACCTTCACTGGCTCATTCTTCACGAATGTAGATGTCAACATGAAGAATGTCAGCAAAAGTACCATCACGTCGGACATAGGAGTCATGTCTATCCAAACGTCATTTTTCTTAATTTTTACTTTACCCATAGTGATAAATTGTTAAAGGGTTAGCAAAAATCAAGCCTCTTCTCCGTGGTTGGCCTCGTATGTCTGTGCAATAGTGTAACCAACTTCGTCGAGAGCGTATGTCAGCTTGTCGATCTTGTTTGTGAAGAAGTTATAGATGATAACAGCGAACCATGAGGTCAAGATACCGGAAGCGGTATTAACGAGGGCCTCAGAGATACCTGTTGACAATGCCTGTGAGTCAGCACCACCACCGGCTGCCAGAGCGGCGAATGAACGGATCATACCTACAACGGTACCGAAAAGGGCGGTAAGAGTACCCAGGGTAACGATGGTAGCTACAATCGGGAGGTTCATCTGCAGAGTAGGCATTTCAAGCTGAGTTGCCTCCTCGTGAGCCTGCTGGATTTTGGCGATCTTCTGGCTCTTCTTGATGCCAGCTGTCTTCTCCATCTCCTCGTATGTGTTCAGAGAAGCGTTGACCACATTGGCAACAGAACCCTGCATCTTGTCACAAAGCTTGTGGGCTTCAGCGAAATCACCGCTCTTAACGGCAACTTTAACCTTTGCTGTAAAATCTGCGAGTTTCATCTTACCGAATGCAGAACGGAGTGCGAGATAACGCTCAACACCGAGTGCGATAACAGTGAAAAGCAAGGTAAAGATCACCGGAACGACGATACCACCCTTGTAGATTGTACCGAGCAGGTTTGCAGGTTCGTTACTGTTGTCTCCACCATGGAAGTTTGCGCCATTACCGAGGAACAGTTCATAGAAGCCTACTGCAAGAATAAAGCAGACCACGATGATCCAGATTGCATCTCTAACTCCTTGGAAGCCCTTTTTCGGGCTGGCTGTTTGTTTTGTAGTTGCCATAATTTGAAATTTTAATTTTTTGATTAATAAATTTAAGTTATTGTTTTTTCGGTTATTTCCTTGACATGCTGATTAGTGCTGTTGTGTTTTGTCTTTTGCAAGGCAAAGATAGCATTTTACAGATAATTGGAGAAACAATTAAAGGAATTTAACAATATTATTTTCCCATTTGCATTCAATTAGATGCTTTCACCTTATTTCAGCTTTTCCAGCGCGCTCTTCATTCGTGCCATAGCCTCCCTGATGTTTTCGTCGCTGGTGGCATAGCTCATCCTGAAGCAGTCGGGGTCGCCGAAAGCATCCCCTCCTACGGTGGCTACATGTGCCTGTTCAAGCAGATACATGGCAAAGTCCGACGAGCCGTTTATGATATACCCCTGATAGGATTTTCCATAGTACGAACTGCACCGCGGGAAAAGGTAGAATGCACCTTCCGGCACGTTTACCTCCAGTCCCGGAATGTCTTTTGCAAGTTCTACGATGAGATTCCTTCTGCGTTCAAAGGCCTTTCTCATGGTTTCCACGCACTCCTGACTGCCATTGTATGCGGCTTCAGCCGCTTTCTGGCTGACGGAGCAAGGTCCACTGGTATATTGTCCCTGCAGCTTGTTGCATCCTTTGACAATCCACTCCGGTGCAGCGATATAGCCTATGCGCCAACCTGTCATGGCATATGCCTTGGAAACACCGTTGACAATGATGCATCTATCCTTCATGCCGGGGAACTGGGCTATGCTCTCGTGTCTGCCCACATAATTGATGTGTTCATATATTTCGTCGGCCAGCACATACAGGTTGTCGTGTTGCCTGATGACACAGGCCAGTGCCTCCAGTTCTTCTCTTGAATAGACGCTTCCTGTAGGATTGCTGGGCGAACAGAGTATGAGCATTCTGGTCCTGGGGGTAATGGCTTCCTCCAGTTGCCGGGCGGTCATCTTGAAGTTCTGTTCAAATCCGGCCCTGACAATCACGGGAGTGCCTCCGGCCAGCTTCACCATCTGCGGATAGGAGACCCAGTATGGTGCGGGAATGATGACCTCCTCGCCGTCGTTGACCAACGCCATGACCGTATTACAGACGCTTTGCTTGGCTCCGTTTGACACGAGCACCTCGTTTGTCCCGTATTCCAGCCCGTTCTCCCTTTTCAGTTTCTCTACGATGGCTTTTCTGAGTTCCGGATAGCCAGGAACGGGCGAGTATCTTGAGAAGTTGTCTTCTACAGCTTTCTTGGCAGCTTCCTTTATATGGTCGGGCGTATTGAAGTCCGGCTCACCTACACTCATGTTGATGACATCTATGCCTTGTGCCTTCATTTCTCCGCTTTTCTGTGACATGGCAAGCGTTGCCGAGGGTGCAAGACGATTCAGTCTGTCGGATAACTGTGTCATATTCTGTCGGATATTGTGTAACAATTGCAAATTTAAGCAATTTATTCAGTTAAACGTAAGAAATGTTTTTTTATTTCGTGATTTTCAGATTATTCTCGCCCTCCAGATGCAGCGTGTGCCCCATCCTGTCCTTCTTGGTCAGCAAGTAGTTGTAGTCATAGGGGTTGGGCGTTACCTCTATGGGCACATTCTCCACGATTTCCAGCCCATAAGCCTCAAGTCCCACCCGCTTCACGGGATTGTTGGTGAGCAGCCTCATCTTGTGCACGCCAAGATGGCGGAGCATCTGCGCGCCACATCCGTAGTCTCGCTCATCGGGCTTGAAACCGAGATGTATGTTGGCCTCTACCGTATCATACCCTTCTTCCTGCAGCTTGTAGGCGGCAATCTTGTTCATCAGTCCTATTCCCCGGCCCTCCTGCTGCATGTATATGAGCACGCCTTTGCCTTCCTGTTCTATCATGCGCATGGCCTTGTGAAGCTGTTCGCCGCAGTCGCAGCGCATGCTGCCGAGTATGTCGCCGGTGGCACATGACGAATGCACACGCACGAGCACGGGTTCCTCTTCCGTCCACTCGCCCTTGATCAGCGCAAAATGCTCCAGCCCATTGCTGGTCTGTCTGAACGGCACCAGGCTGAAATGACCATACTGGGTAGGCATGTCCACCTTGCTGCCCACTTCTATGAGCGACTCTTTCTTCAGCCTGTAGGCGATGAGGTCCTTGATGGTGATGATGCGCAGTCCCCATTCGGCGGCCATCTTCTGCAGCTGTGGCATGCGTGCCATGGTTCCGTCCTCGTTCATGATTTCCATGAGCGCACCGGCCGGATAGAGACCGGCGAGCTTGCACAGGTCAATGGTGGCTTCGGTGTGGCCGCTTCTGCGCAGCACGCCGTTGTCCTGTGCATAGAGCGGATTGATATGGCCGGGCCGGCCGAAGGTCTTGGGGGTCGATGCCGGGTCGGCCAGTGCCTTGATGGTCTCCGCACGGTCATGTGCAGAGACGCCGGTGGAGCATCCTTCCAGCTTGTCGATGGTCACAGTGAACGGAGTGCCCAGCACAGACGTATTGTCGCTCACCTGATGGGGCAGGTCGAGTTCTTCGCAACGTGAAAGCGTGACGGGTGCACAGAGCACACCGCGCGCGTTCTTCAGCATGAAGTTCACCTTCTCGGCCGTTATCTTCTCTGCGGCAATGATCAGGTCGCCCTCGTTTTCCCGATCCTCGTCATCTACCACGATGACGAACTTTCCTTCCTTGAAGTCACTCACGGCATCCTCGATGCGGCTTAGTACGAACGGTTCCATATACTATTCCTTGGTTTTGTTTCTTTATCCTGTCTGGTTCTATACCTTATTATATAATATAAAGTGCGGGATGACCGTCATCCGGCGTGGCACTCGCCTATCCGCGCAATGATGCCGGCATTGGCTTCCCTGAGGTCACGCAGGTCACGCAGCAGCCTGATCCTGAAGCTCCACATGCGGAAATAGAGGAACAGGCCCACAGGCACGGCAACGGCTGCCACGACATTGAGCCACTGCCGCTCAAAAGGCCGCGTATGGGCCTTGGTAGCCAGCACGGGCATGGCATTGAGCAGGCCTATGACCTGCCGGTCCTTGCTGTTGGACAGGTCTTCCACAATGGCTTCCATCTCGTCGCTGATGCGCTCTATGTCGTGGTCCGGTTCATAGCGGAAGAACACATTCAGCCAGTTGGGGGCGTGCTTCAGGTTGTGTTGCTGCGAGTAGGCCTCCAACTCCCCGTTGATGATTTCCAGCTTCTGCCGGTCGGCGGCATAGTCAGGGTCGTTGATGATGACTTCCTTCATGAACACATGCCGCTTGCTGCGCAGTCCGAGGAACTTCATGAGCAGTCCGCGGTACAGTTCCACATTGAACACCACAGAGTCATTGATGGCCTTGTACGTGAAGAATACCGCCAGCGGAACAAGCACGGCCGGCGCAAGGCTCTTGCCGAACCACACCGTCCACATGCCGCCTCGCGCCATGCGGTAGCCGGAATTGTCAAGAATGTAGTAGGCTATGTACACCAGCACGGAGATGAGCACGGGCACACCCAGTCCGCCCTTGCGGATGATGGCACCCAGCGGCGCGCCGATGAAAAAGAAGATGAGGCACGACAAGGCCAGCGAGATCTTGTTGATGATCTCTATCCGGTGTTGCCTGATGAGCCTGTCGCCATCGTTGGTGAGCAGGCTCTTGAAATCGAGGTCGCCCGCCTTCGACTGCACCCTGTTCATGGCCGCGTTCAGAAGTGTCTTTTTTTGGTCGGAAGGCAGGTGCGCATAGACCGAGTCCACATTGTAGGCCACTCCCGAAGCCCTTTTCACGGCCACCAGGGAGTCCTTCTCCGACACGCTCGACTGCATGGCGCGCATCCCGCTCATTTCCTCGGCGTATATCACACGCCCTATGCTGTCATATTCCAGCGCAATGGAATCCATGTCGTGCCTGATCTTGGCAAAGCTCTTGGCCCTGGCATCATTGGAGAACATGGAAGCGTCGGCCATGTTGAAATCGCCGTCATAGTCCAGCAGGATCTGCTTGTGGGCAAAGGTCTCCCTGCGATAGGGGACTGCCGCGCTCCGGCTCACCTCCTGCGACCGCATGTTCTCGAACCATTCCCCTCTCCATAGCGTCAGCTTGAGATGTTTCTTGTCGGCCGTGGCCTGGAGCATGCCGGAGTCCGCCAGGATAATGGCCTGGTCCTCATAGCTGCCCGTCATGCGGTAGATCATGATGCCGTAAAGCTTGCCCGTGTTCACGTCCTTGCGCTGCACATAGAGATTGCTGTTCGGAATGCCATCGTAGAACACCCCCTCAGGAATCTCCAGCTCCGGACTCTTCTGCTTCAGCGACATCAGTATCTGCGCCAGGTGGCGGTTGGCCGAAGGCGCGACATAGTTCTGGAAGAAAATGGAGACAAAGCACACCAGGACACTGATGACAATGAGCGAGCGGAAAGCCTGCATGAGCGACACGCCGGCCGCCTTGATGGCCGTCAGCTCACTGCTCTCGCCGAGGTTGCCGAACGTGATGAGCGATGACAGCAGGATGGCCAGCGGAAGGGCCTGCGGCAAAAGCATCAGTCCCATATACCAGAAGAACTGGGCCAGCACATCCATCGACAAGCCCTTGCCAATCAGGTCATCGACCCTTGCCCACAGGAACTGCATCATCAGCACAAACTGGCAGATGAAGAATGTGCCTATGAACAACAGCGAGAACTGCCTGGCTATGAAAACGTCTAATTTCTTGAATCTGAACATGCGTTCCTGCACAAACTTGTCAAGCCTTCCGGCTTCGGTCTGCAAAATTAGCACAAAAAAACCATAAAAGCATCTTTTTTCGCATTTTTATGGCCACGCAGGGGCACACAGCCCTATATACAGGCAACACAGCAGCCAGCAGGCAACCAAGAAAGAAGACAGTACGGGACAAAGGGCATCCTGCACATACCGATTTTGACAGAATGTCACTTTTCAGCCCGTTTTCGTGACATTCTGATTTTTGAGCACCGCTCAGAAACAAGCATTCTGTGCGAATTCCAATGTTAACGAACGCAAAATTGTGCATTTTCAGCTCCCGCAAGAAAATTAGTTAAGTGTTAGGGGGGAAACACTTAACTGTTTCCGGAAAATTAGTTAACTAATTTGGAATACACACTTAAGTGTTTCCAGATTCAGACTTAAGTGTTTTGACGAAAAAAACTAAGTTTTAAGGCCTCAAGACTTCGGTTTTTCGGACCAAAATGCGAAGACACCCCCGTTTCCAGCCAAAAAACAGAGCCATTTTCTGCACAAAACAGCCAATTTGTGTACGAATTTAAAGGATATTAAGTTAAAATCCAACTACTCTTATTGACAATTCTCTCATCAAAAATACCACATCATTGATTATCAACGAGTTACATCTCACCCATTCCAGACCTGGAAAATTCGATCGGCCCGTTGGTAAATACATTTTAACACGGAATCAGGAACTTATGAAAATCAAAGTGTCACGAAAACAGCCGTTTCCGTGACACTTTGATTTCTGCCAATCACCAGTTTCCATAGGGCAGAAGTTCCAGATCCTCCCGCTGCCAGGAGCCGCAGGAAGACCGTACAGACAGCACGGGACATCCGGTCAGAGACCCGTACTGTGATGAAGCTTCTCGAGATTGTCGTCCCAAATATCGCGCAGCCCGTCCTCATCGCCTGGCTCCGCAAAATCAGTGATGGTCAGCATATAGTCGTTGGTGATGACGCTCCTCTCCATAGACAGCTCCGTATAGGTGCCTTCCTCCTCATCATCCCACTTGAACCGGAAGAGTTTCTGCTTCTTCACCTGCACAATGGTGGCCTGACGCGTTTCATGGTGGCTCCACACGTTTCCCCATGTGAACGTCAGCCGGTCGCCATCCTGCTGTATATCGTCGGCAATCCATTTGGACAGCCCGTCGGCCGTACCGATCAGATTCCAGATGATACCCGGAGAATTGGAACAAAGCTCCCTGCTGATTTCAATCTTTACCCTTTTCATGTTCAATAGTGTATTAGCGGAAAAAAATGTATTCCGTCACAAAAATAAGAAAAAACCTGCTCATAAAAGAAAAAACAGGGAAATAATTTTGATGTAAGTTTTTTTTTATATACCTTTGCACCCGCAAAACAGGCATTGGCGGGATAGCTCAGTCGGTTAGAGCGTCGGATTCATAATCCGGAGGTCGTGGGTTCGGGTCCCACTCCCGCTACACTGGAGCATGGGGAGTTACAGGTTACGTAACTCCTTTTTTCATATCCACATCCATGATGACCGGCCACAGCCACCGGAGCCATTGAATTTAAGGGGAGCTGCAGTTATTCAAGGAAAAAGCAAACAGACACGAAAAAAGGGGATGACAGACATCCCCTTCATTTATTTCATCATCCACACTCCTTTGTGCTGAACCATCGGTACGACCATTTCCTCACTCGTACTGTCGCCAAAGCAAAAGAGCAGGAACACATTGGCACTATGAAGAGCCGTATCAGCCAGGGCATTGACGATACGTACCTCACAGATTCCCCCGTGGGCTTCCTGCTGGTTGCCTACGAACATGCGCGCATTCTCTATCAGCTGCGCACGATAGGAATCGGGGATGCTGTCTTCCCGGAACGTGCCGTCAACAAAGCTTTCGTATTGTCCCTGCAGCAACTGGTCATAATACTGCTTGGCCACCCGCGCAGCCACTTCAGCCTGGTCAACGTCCCTCGTACATGAGAAAGACAGCACGAACAGGGACAGGAACACGAAAGACACAGGTTTCCGCATCACTTCTGCCTGATAAAGATATTGATTGGACATCCGTGCATGTTCCAGTTCTCACGGATCTTGTTCTCCAGGAAACGGCGATAAGGTTCCTTCACGTATTGCGGCAGATTGGCATAGAACACGAAAGAAGGTATCTGCGTGTTAGGCAACTGGGTGCAATACTTTATCTTGATGTATTTTCCCTTTGTTGATGGTGGCGGATAAGCCTCGATAAGTGGGAGCATCACTTCATTGAGCTTCGATGTGCCCACCTTGGCGGTACGGTTAAGATACACCTGCTTGGCCGTCTCGAGCACACGGAAGATGCGCTGCTTGGTAACGGCAGAAGCGAATATGATGGGGAAATCCACAAAAGGCGCCATGCGTTCGCGTATGGCATTCTCAAAGGTCTTTATCACTTTCTGGTCCTTGTTCTCCACAAGGTCCCATTTGTTCACCACGACAACCAAAGACTTGTTATTGCGCTGTATGAGCTGGAAGATATTCATGTCCTGTGCTTCAATGCCTCGTGTGGCATCAAGCATGAGAATACACACATCCGAGTTTTCTATGGCTCTGATGGAGCGCATCACGCTATAGAACTCCAGGTCCTCCGTCACCTTGTTCTTTTTCCTTATACCAGCCGTATCGACAAGATAGAAGTCAAAGCCAAACTTGTCGAAACGTGTGTATATGCTATCACGCGTGGTACCGGCGATTTCCGTGACAATGTTACGGTCTTCACCGATAAACGCATTGATGATGCTGCTTTTTCCTGCATTAGGACGACCGACAACCGCAAAACGTGGTATGCCGTCCTCAAGCAGTTCCGAACTTTCCGGCTTGAGTTCAGAAAGCACCACATCCAGAAGGTCGCCTGTCCCGCTGCCTGAGATAGAACTGATACAGTGCGGGTCGCCCAGGCCGAGCGAATAGAATTCGGCCGCATCATACAGTTGCTCGTTGTTGTCAGTCTTGTTGGCCACAAGGATGACAGGCACCTTTGTCCGTCTCAGGATATTGGCTACATCCGAGTCAAGATCGGTCACGCCCGTCTTCACATCAACGACAAAGAGCACGAGGTCCGCTTCTTCCGTTGCCACCATCACCTGACGGCGAATAGCCTCTTCGAAGATATCATCCGAATTGACCACCCATCCTCCGGTGTCCACAACGGAGAATTCCTTTCCGTTCCATTCACACTTGCCATACTGACGGTCACGCGTAGTTCCGGCCGTATCGCTTACTATAGCCCTACGCGACTGCGTGAGCCTGTTGAAAAGAGTCGATTTACCCACATTGGGCCGACCCACAATCGCTACAAGATTTGCCATTGTCCTTTGTTTAATTACTGAAGTTATACATTCTTCGGCCCTCCTGCTCCTGCAGGAGAGTGCGCCCTCTTCTCTATTCAGGGCATTTGTGTTCTTTATTATTCCGGATTGTATCCGAAGTTATTCAGTTCCTTCTTGGAATTGCGCCAGTCCTTGTCCACCTTCACATAGGTTTCCAGAAAGATGCTCTTGCCGAAAAACTTCTCCAGGGCTTTCCGGCTCTCCGACCCCACTTTTTTCAGGGCATAGCCCTGGTGGCCTATGATGATGCCCTTCTGCGAGTCGCGTTCGACATAGATTATGGCTCTTATGTGTATGCTGTTCTGCGTTTCCCTGAAGCTTTCCACCCCTACCTCTACCGAATAAGGTATCTCCTTGTCATAATAGAGCAGGATCTTTTCACGGATTATCTCGCTGACAAAGAACCGTGCCGGTTTGTCCGTGAGCTGGTCCTTGTCGAAGAATGCCGGCGATTCAGGCAGCAGTTCCCTTATACGTCTGAGCAGCATGTCGGTGCCGAACTTGTTCTTGGCCGATATAGGCAGGATTTCCGCATTGGGCAGAAGCTTGTGCCACATCTCCACGGTATCACCCAGCTTTTTCTGGTCACTGAGGTCAATCTTGTTGACAAGCAGCAGCACCGGTATCGTCATCTTGCTCACTTTTTCGAGGAAGTCAGCATTCTTTTCCGGATTCTCCACTACATCGGTCACATAAAGCAGAACGTCGGCATCGGTGAGTGCCGATTCAGAGAAAGCCAGCATGGACTCCTGCAACTTATAGTTGGGCTTAAGCACACCGGGCGTGTCGGAGAACACGATCTGCATGTCATCAGTGTTGACGATGCCCATTATCCTATGGCGTGTAGTCTGTGCCTTGAAGGTGGCTATGCTGATGCGCTCGCCCACGAGCTGGTTCATGAGTGTTGACTTTCCCACATTGGGATTGCCCACGATATTTACAAAACCTGCCTTGTGCATGATTGGGAATGTGATGATTGGATGATTAGTTGTTGTCAGACAAAAAAACGCATCCTATTCATATATGATAAGGTGCGTTTTTATCGTGATTACCTTTCGGTAAGGCTGTTCATTTCCCGGCTCCGTCGTATGCCCATTTGTAGTAGGAGGCACCATGCACGAAACCAGCCCCGAAGGCCGTGAATATGACATTGTCGCCCTTCTTCAGCTTGTGCTCGAAGTCCCACAATGCCAACGGGATGGTAGCTGCACTGGTATTGCCGTAATGGTCTATGTTGACCATGACCTTGTCCATGCCGATGCCCACACGTTTGGTCACGGCCTCGATGATACGCAGATTGGCCTCATGAGGCACCACCCAGTTCACGTCGTCCGCGGTCAGGTTGTTGCGCTTCATCATCTCCAGCACGTCATCGCCCATGTTGGTCACAGCGTAACGGAACACGGTACGTCCTTCCTGATAAAGGTAGTGCAGACGGTGGTCAACAGTGAAATGCGACGGTGGACACACCGATCCTCCCGCCTTCATGTGGAGGAACGGCAACCCCTTGCCGTCAGTGCGCAGGTAGGAGTTCTGTACGCCTATGCCCTCTTCTTCGGTAGCCTCAACGAGCACTGCTCCTGCACCGTCACCGAAGAGCACACAGGTCTGCCGGTCGGTATAGTCGATCAGCGATGACATCTTGTCGGCGCCTATGACGATGATTTTCCTGTACCTTCCGCTCTCGATCATGGACGCGGCCACGTCAAGCGAATAGAGGAAGCCGCAGCATGCAGCCTCGAAATCGAAGGCAAAGGCGTTTTTCAGACCCAGTTTCCCGAGCACGATGGACGCGGTCGAGGGGAATTTGTAATCGGGCGTGGTCGTAGTGACGATGAGCGCATCAATGGTGTCCGGATCGGTCCCGGTTTTCCTGATAAGCTGCTTGGCGGCCTTTCGGGCCATGTAGCTGGTGCCCAGTCCTTCCTCGGCCAGGATGTGGCGTTCCTTGATGCCCACACGTGCCATAATCCACTCATCGCTGGTGTCAACCATGCGCGACAGTTCCTCGTTGTTGAGGACATAGTCGGGCACATAGCCTCCCACGCCGGTGATTATCGCATTGATTTTGCCCATTGTTATTCAGCAGCTTCCATTTCTATAGCCAACTTGCCTCTGTAATATCCGCATGTGGGGCAAACCGTGTGGTAAACATAGTAAGCTCCGCAGTTGGGACATACTGCCAGTGTAGGGGCCACTGCCTTGTCATGGGTTCTTCTTTTCAGTTTACGAGTCTTTGACTGTCTTCTTTTAGGATGTGCCATTTTCTTATGAATTTATTGTTTAAACTTTATATTTTCAGGTCTTTCAGCTTGCTCCATCGGGGATCTGCCCCTTCTGCAGCATTGTCGGCTCCGTTTCCAGCGGCCAGTTGCTTCAGCTTTTCCTCCATCTCGGGATTGCATTTCCCGGGTTCATGGACATGCTTCACGGGCAGTGCCAGTGCAACGGTTTCGCAGAGCATCCAGGCCACATCGAGCGTGCCGTCGTTTTCATCTACCACGATGACTTCGCCGTCCTCCCCGTCCTGCTGGCCTAACCTTGCCACCACACGGCTGTCGGCCTCCACAGGCTGTTCCATGTCGGTCAGGCAGCGGTCACAGGGCACTATGGCCACGCCATCCACATGGTAGCTGATGTCGAACATGTCGCCCGTGCGCTTCACCTGCATATCTACAGATACGTTGCCACGCTCTACTTCAGGGCACTCCATGGCCTTGAAATAGGCGTTGTCAAGGGTGAATTGCAAAGCGTTCGTGCCTTCTTCCAACCTTTTCAGGTCAAGCTTAAATGACTCCAAGCCACACATGTCTCAACAGGTCCTGACGGAAACGCTCTGGCGGTTCACACGGACTTTTGGGTTGCAAAGGTACAAATATTTTTTGATTAACGCAGTTTAAACCTAAAAAAAAACGTTTTAGGACTGTCTTTTTGCAGCCGGGCGGTCTCTCCGGCCTTCATCCGGGTTCGTCTATCACATGCTGTGAGACCAGCTGAAGCTCCATTTCACGAGCCACGGCAAGATAAAGGCGCGCCACAGGAAGATTACGGAATTCCTCTTTCCAGCGTGCATAGGGCGCAGTCCTGATTTCCCGGCATTTCAGATTGCGCATGGAGTCATAGCTGCACGGACATTCAGCCTTCGGGAACCACTTCATGGCCATCAGTTCGGCAAAGCGTTTCAGCGACCCTTTTTCACCATTGACCAGCCCGTAGTGCTCCAGCACCTTGTAGATGGCCAGCCACTGGGTCTGTGTCCGGAACAGGGGCATCCCATTGTCCGACTTCCGGGTGATGGTCCTGTAGATGGCCTGCCGAATGGCATCGAGCGGAGCATCGGATGCAAAGCTCCCATTGTCAGGCCACCGGTGGAGCGGTGCCTCCACAGTAATCCGTTCCACCATTTCAGCAAGCATTTTCTGCTTGGCCTCACGCGTAAGGTATTCAAGCAGCGCCGCGTTGTCCATGCAGCACGCATTGCTCCCTGTTCCGCCGGGCAGCGTCACCAGGCCATAGGATGCCGGAAGACCGTTCAGCCGACAGAAAAGCATGGAACAGAGGCGCGCCTTGGCATGGGCAGTAGCCGTGCCCGGATAGTCCATGCCATAATTGCGCAGCAGTTCTTCCATGGCCTTCTCGTTGTTCTTCATCTGGCGTTCGAGGAACGCCTTGCGGCCTCTCCTTCCTGTACAGTTCTTCAGCATCTGCTTCTCCAGCGTGTCCTTGTACGACTGCACCACGGTCTTCCACCTCTGGCTCAGGAGGAAGCGGCTGCAGGTCCGGTCGAACAGCCCGCACCACGATTCCTCATCACGTGCCGGCACATACGGCAAGGACAGCAGCAGAAGCCCGATCAACGCCATCCACACACAGGAAGACAGGTCTTTGCACACCATGTTGCCCGAGGGCACACGGAAATGCAGGTTCCAATCCAGCCTGCATCTATGTGCCATGCCGACAACATCGCGCTCGGCAAGCAGCACACTCACCCATTCCACGCCCTTCTGCAAGGCCGCCAGAAGGCTCTGCAGGTCCTCCCTGTACCTGTCGTCACGCATCAGTCTCTCCAGTTCCTTCTCCACATCCGCCATGAAGCGCTCCATGTGCAGCACGACCTTGTCCACTGCCCTCACGACCGACTCGAACAGCCCGCTGTGCTGGTCGCAGAGCACGGATTGCCTCATGCACGATATGGACCGCGCCATCCTCAGCGCACGGCACATGCCCTGCATGGCATACTTCACACTGGTCATCTTCTCGTCGTCACCTTCCTCAGCGTGCCACCTCATGGTCTCGATCAGGAACGGAAGAAACGCATCGAGATCCTGGCACATCCTGTCCAGATTGTCCACCATCTCCACAGCGCATCCAGTAAACCTAAAGGAATTCTTCACCCAAACATCATACATCTTCTCCATGGCTTAATGATTTTTTGATTGTGATAGTATATTATGTTGTTATCCTGAACATCCGGAACAGTCCCATCCGTTTTCCATGGCGGTTTGCATTGACCTCCCGACCTGTCTGATGATATACAGAAGGATGTTTTTCAGCGGGAAGGATGAACCTTGGAGCAGCCTGCGGGAAACCCGTTCCTGTTCACTGCAAATTTAAACAATTTGTCATGTATTTGCAAATTTTACCACAACATTTTTCAGGCTTTTTACAGGCGAAAGAGAAAATCAGGAACAGTAAAGCGGAAAGTTCCTATTGTTCCGCTTTTATCTTGGGAAAACCGGGCTGCAATCTGTAGTTCACGGCGTGAACACTATATTTCACGGCGTGAACACTATATTTCACAGCGTGAACACTATATTTCACGCCGTGAAACACAGTTTTCCGTTCGCCTTCAGAATGATTACACTTCGCTTTTCCGAAGTCTTGAGCTGGCTTTTCCGGACTTTCCGTTCCAGCCCCTCCCCACCGGCAATGAGAAAAAGCGCGTACCGGCATGGCTATATGCAGCCGGTACGCACTTTGAAACAGTTCTTCAGGCAGGAAAATCAGTCGAGCGTGATGACCGTTGCCGAAGCATTGTCCATGTCGGGCATGGTGCATCCTGCCCTTGCACCAATATAAGTAGGGTCGCACACGATGTATTTCCTGCCACCCACCATAAGATAGTCGCCCTTGACCTCCTCACTGAAGCACACGGCAGATGCCAGATGTCCTGGATAGTATATGAGCAGACAGCGCAGGCCAAGGAGGTCGCGCACCATGCGTGTGAAAAGGATGGAGCGGTCCTCGCAGTCGCAATAAGGATAACAGAGCGTTTCATCGGGGAAGAAGGCGCGGTCTCTTCCCCACACCTTGTCATCATACTCATAGACGAATGCCGTCTGCACCCAGTTGAGCAGCCTTTCCACGGCCTCCAGTTGGGAAAGGCCCGAAAGCAGGGGGCGCAGCTGGCCGTAGAGTTCCTCCCTGGCAGAAGCACAGATGGGTGTATTGGCATACATGGCCCACCGGGTCATGAAGTTGCCTTCCACCTCGGAGGGCGGATAGGAAGAGAAGAGGTCAAGCAGGTTGCTGTTCACACTCACCTTGACCGACATCTGCGGATAGCGGCGTGCTGTGAGCGTGCGTGCAGGTGTGGGCTGGAACGCCACCTGCGGCTCGGTGCCCATCCACAACGACAGCGACTGTTCCTTGGGGAAGCGCGCCTCGTTGACCTTGATGCTGCCCTCCTTGCCGGAAAGCGAGAAGAACTTCTCTCCATCGACTTCTATATAAGGTACATTGTATATATCGTGACAGCTGGCATAAAGCATTTCCAGCTGGCCGTCGCGCTGCGCCATCCTGATGCGGTAGCCCGACTGGCTATAGAGCCAGGCCACGAGGAGCGTGGAGACATCGGTCTGCTGCCCGCACCAGGTGTCGGCCACAGCCTGGAGCATGCGGAGGTAGGCCCAGTCGCAGAGATTGAGCCTGGAGCGCAGACGTATGCAGTCTATAAGCAGATTGTTGAAAGCCGTACCGCACAGCGTTTCGAGCGCATCGGCCACTTGGTTCTCCGTGAGCGTCCCGACAGAAGGCATGCCTGCCTGTGGCTGTCTCACCTTCAGTGGCGTACCGCAGAAAGTGAACGCGATGTAGTCAGGGTCAGCCTGTGGCACTTCCTCTACCGGGGCCACAGGCTGTGGAGTGCCCTTGTCCTTCCGCGGCACAGCAATGCTGCCGTATTCCAGCTGCCTGTCCTGCCTCTGCCTGTTGAGCTCATCATCAGGCATACTGATAGGGACTACCGGCTTCCTGTCCCTGTCGGGCAGGGCTATTCCCCGGAAGGAGTTGAAGGATTTCCAGGGCTGGCGCGACCTGCTGACATACTCGGCATTGAGCTTCTGCCTGTAGTCATTGAAATTGCCAGCACGGCTCCGGTTGAAGGCAGAACCTTGTCCGCCCCCTACCTTCTGCCGTGCACCATTGAACGCATCGTTTACCTGCGCCCCTGCCATGACCACGCAGAACAGCACGCAGACCACCGCAAGACATCTATTGAAAACGATGTTCATGATGGGCCATTCTTGATTGTCTGTATCCTCTTGTCCTATTCAGCACACACGTCTCACTTTTTCTTGGCGCCTCCGAAAAGCAATTTGGTAAGACCGCTGGCCAGCGCGTCGGCAGCTGCATCATCCGCAGCCTGCTGTCTGGCAATGGCAGCATCGCGCTCTATGCTCTTGGTCGTGGCCGCCGAGAGGGCTGTGCCATATTCCTCGATTTTCCTGGTCAGGGAATTGGATGCCGTGACTACCTCACCACGCAGTTTGCGCGCCTTGAGTTTTGTGGGGTCATCATCAGGTATGTCAGCATTGTTGAGGTATTTCTCCAGATAAGTACGGGCGTTGGAGTACATGAGCGAGGCCGTACCTGCGTCAAACGAATAACGCTCGGGATTCTTGATGGGCAGATAGTAGTTGGTGGAGCTCTTCAGCGTACTGATGACATTGTCCAGCTTGTTGACCTCGACCTTGGCCAGCCGCTCGGAAGAAAGTCCCATGAAATAGTCGCCCCATGCAGCACCATATCCCTCGCCTTCATAGAAGGTAATGACTTCCTGGTATTTGCCCTGGTCGTAGTAACGTTCACCCTGGTCACGGTAAGAGAGCGTATAGGTGGCGTTGTGGTCATAGACCTGCAGACTGTCGTCACGGTGGAGCTGTACCATGATTTCCTTCCTGGTGGTATTGTAGGTGACATTGCGGAAGGCAGGCTTCACCTCTATGTCGGAGATATTGCTGTCCAGCATCTTGCCACCATAGAGTTCCAGCCCGTCAGGTTCGACCTTGATGCAGTTCACCAGGCCAGAAGACTCTATGTAGAAACGGCTGTATTCCATGGGATAAATGACCTTTCCGTCGTTGGTAAGCAGCCCGACATCGTTGGACTTTGCCTCATGGCTGGCCGGAGTCAGTTTCCAGAAATACGTGTATGTACGCTCGGGTATGGCCATGTACTCGCAGAGCATCGTCTTTCCGTCGGTCGAATAGAAACGGCACACAGGGTTAGTCTTCGACTTGTTGTAAGTCATCCAGACTTCTTCGTTGGCCGGATGCCAATGCTCAAAGCCGTTGAGCTTGAATGTGCCTGCTTCTGTCGGGATGATTCTTGTGATTTCCTCAAACTCTATTGGCAGGATGAGTTCACCCTTCAGGCTTACGACACCATAAGGTGCGGACTCCCCGTTGAAACGGCTCACGAAGAAATAGGAAGTGCCTGTTGGCTTATAATAGTCTATTTCGTCCTGCAACAGCAACGTTCCGCTCTCATCGGCCAGCAGGTACTTGCTTACTTTGTTCACCCTTTTCTCCAATACGATGTAGAATGCTCCGTCCTTCGTCATCATCACCGAGGGCTTGGCATCGTACTGGTCTTTCAGCTGCTTGAGCATGGTCTTGTTCTGCTTCTTGAAAGCATTGATTTCGTCTTTCTGCTCAGATGTAAGCTGACCGCTGTCCTGAGCTGTGGACTGCACGCTACCGCCCAGTCCGAGAAGCACGGCAAACAGGGCTATCAGAATTTTCCTTTTCATAGTCTCTTGTTTCTTGTTCGTTATAATTTCCCTTACATGTAAAAAAATCCATTCCACCACTGGTGTCCGTCAGCCTGTGCATCACAAGGAGACGGTACATCTGTCAACGCACAATCCAATGGTCATTGAACGTCTGCGCCTTCTGGTTCTCTCCGTTAGCCACCCCTATGGCCCTTATGGCCTCTATGCGTGCCTTGTCGATATTCACCTCCTCACGCTTGAGTTCCTTGAAGAACTCCCAGTCATCACCTATACGCTGGCGAATGGACTCGGCCAGTTCAAGTGCCTCTCCCCAGCAAGACGAAGACGGGGCTATCGCTGTAAGATACGCACCGGCCAAGATTGCACCTTCCTTGTCCTGACTGGCGTTCCAGACAGCACGCGCCTTGTTCACCTTGACGGCGCAGTCATAGTCTATGTAGTCCTGGAATACGGTAAGCATGCACTGCTCCACCTTATCATATCCACTGCAACATGTCGGGACGGAAGTGAGCAGACACAGAGCCTCCTCATATTCGTGCCTGATGGCAAAAGACTGTGCTTTCCGGATAATGCCAGGCACCTGTGTCTCATAATACTCATTGATTTTCCTTTTGGCTTCTGCCATAAATCCCCGCAACTCAGCATTGCTGTTCTTTATGCTGGAAAATGCAGCACCGTATGCTTTAGACTCGTTGCGTCCAGCACCGTTGAGCGTGATGGAGACTGAAGCGAATTTCTCTCCAGTGTAGTTGTTACCTACGAACAGGTCCAGGTCAACAGTCAGCGCGACAAGCGGTCTTGTACCGCTCAGCACTTCCTTTGACCCTTCCACCAGTGTGGCCACCACGCTGAAGTCAGAAAACCTCGCCCCTCCCTCCATGCCGTTCTCCGTGAGGAGCATGCGCAATTTCGACACCAGCTTCTCATGAGCCATGGGAGCGAGCGTATCGACTTGCTCCGGCACCAGCACCATCATGGGAACCACGCAGTCGTTGCCGGCCTTTACCACACAGCAGGCGAAAGCCAGCAACAGCGACAACATTATTTTCTTCATATCCTGACTTCTTTATTTATTTGATATATATGTTTACCTTTCCCAATCCCCTGATCTTGAAGTCGGCATTTATGCCCATTCCTTCAAGATAGTTCACCAGTTTCTGGGCTACATCCTTTGCGCCCTGCTTGCGCTGTCGTCCCCTGATAGTAGCGGTCAGCGGGATGTACACGCCCTGATAGCGCAGGAACGTGCTTCCGCTCTGCACACGCTCAAGCCCTTTTCCCTCAACGGAGTTGTCGTAAAGGAAATCTTCTATCTGTTCCCGCAAAGTGTATTCACCTACCTTGCTCGACATGCTGACAGAAGCCGTTGACGTCGTCTTGATTTCAAAAGCCACCATGCGCCCCTTTGTGCTCATGCCCGAATAGTAGGCCAGCATTTTTGCAAGGAAAGCATCCATTCCACTATACACTGCCTCACGCAGCAACACCACCGGATTGGCTGATGTTGACGGTGCACCCATTCCTTCAAACGGCGCGAACTTGTCGTTGGTGTAGGCATCGGTTCCTGTCAAGGTGTAGGAGACCTGATACTGTGGCCCGCTTTTCAGCAAGTCGAACTGCACCTTGACCAGGATATCGGCTTCAGAATTACGTATGATGGCCTCGTCTATGCTTTCAGACTGGTCACCTCCATTGGCGGCAGCCATGGCGGCATCGGCCTTTGCACTGTTGATAGCCTGGAGCAGGTCTATAATGACAATGTCCGAATTGCGGTCGGTTATGAGCTGTTCCACCTGCGTAAGCACGGCGTGTAACGAAGGATCCTCGCTCAAGGCCTTTTCATAGTCGGGCACGTATTCCTCCACCCCGTTGTTGTTGAACTGCTGTACATAGCCGTGGTTCTTACAGTAGATGTAGTCTGGAACCACCATGACATGCGGTGCTGTCATTGCTTTCTGCGCAGATGTTGTGGCCATGATGCCCACAGCCATGGCAAAAGCAGTCATTATTCGTTTCATCATAGTTATCTGTTATTTGCTGTTATTTGCTGTTATTTTACGATAATGTTGTCGTCCTCGAACCTCTTCCTGAGCGCCGAGCGGTCCACCCTGACAACAATGCCATAAGTCTGGTTGCCGTCGCCCTTGAAAGACTGCATTGACTTTGTCTTCTGGTTTTCCGTAGATACATATTTACCATAGGCTCCCCCATCGGCAAAGAAGCGGTCGAAATATTCCTCATACTTTGTCCTTGCATTAGGTTCGTCGATTATCGGATAGGCATTACATTCCCGGCTGCCAGCCGATATGCCCGTGAACACCATGTCATAGACTGCCTTTTTCCTGGCCTGTTCTATAGCATCGGCCCTGTTGCGTCCGGAAGCCCACACGCGCAGGGTATGGGTCCCGTCCATGCCTTTTCCCATGCACTCGGTGGTGTACTGATGGAACGCGGCGGTCGAGACCTCCTGCTTGCTCTTGCAGCCAGAGAGCATAAGCAATGCCATGGCTGCACTGATAACAATTGTCTTTTTCATTTCCTGTACTGATGGCAGACCTGCAACTGTCTGCCGCTATTGAATAATCCGTTAAAACTCGTATCCTATTCTCGCCATGGCGCCACTGTAGCCGGACTTTTCTCCCGGGAGGACTTTCAGTTGTCTGAACGTATAGCTGATGCCTACGAGAAAAGCCGAACGCTTCTCGCCTATACGCAAGCCTACGGCCGGGGTGAGGAAAAATCCGTCCGGCAGCGTGGCCCCGACGTTCACTGACCAGTAGGGCACCGTATGCCTGATGCTTTCGGAAAGCATGTTGCCACGCGCATTCAGGAAAAGCGGCATGGCCAGATGGCCGTCCGTATTGCGCACGTTACTGCTGTTGGGATAATATAGCACGCCCAGACCTGCACCCACCTTCAGATACTGGCTGAACCTGAATCCGTTGACAAACGATGCACCCACGAGTGCAACATTCCTGCGGTTCTCCATGAGCGTGGAGCCACCCTCTGCCTCGATGGCACACCAGTAGCCCTGCTCCTGTTCCGCGATATTCACTCCGCGCGACGGTGTCTCCGGCATCCTTATCACGCGCTCCTGTGCCATGCTGCCCATACTGGCGCACAGCACTGCCAAAAGGAAAAACAGTCTTTTCATATTCACCATAGATTAGAGAATCCCGTAATGATGCCCGACTCCTCCATGTAGTGCTGCAACGCCTCCTTGTTCACCATGACCTTGGCCGAAGTCTCGTACATCTTGGTCTGCTTGTTCTTCATCACGCTGAGCGAAGAGCCCACCACGGAAGCGTAGGTCTTGTAACGTCCCTCATTCCAGAATGCCGTGAAGAACTGGGCCTTTGTCTCCTCCACGTCAGGGTCCTTCACCATCGGGCCTTGCTCACCGTAGCCATCGGCTGCCATAAGGCCACGGAAGAGCACGCCGTGCACAGCATAGCGTATCACCAGGTTCCCGGCCTCTGCCTTGGGCTGCTTCTTTGTGCTCACAACGATGTCCACCAGGTAGTTGCCTGTCTTACCCTGCCCTGCACTCCTGATGGTGTATTCCTGCGCATTGCAGAGCACACAGCAGAACTGGAGCGCGAGCCATAACAATAGATGTTTCATGTTCATTGCGTTATTTTTTTGATGATGTTGTCTTGATATTTATCCACAGCGGCTGCCGGCCCCGACGGAGCAGTGCCAAGGGGCTACCTTCAGCCCGTCCACGGCTGCCGGTCAGAGTTCCCTCAGCTGCAGTCCAGGTGTATGCAGGTCCACCGAGGACTTCTGGCAATAGAACAGTGTACCCTTCTCCTCTGTGTTGAAATACTCGTCGAAACGTATGTCCCTGTTGTTCCATGGCGACCCGGCCTCGGCCTTACCCACACGCTTGTAGCATATTTCCCCTTTCTTGTTCTTGTAAGGCTGCAGGATTTCGTACTTCTTGCCTATGGTCACATCCTCCTTGCGCCCGATATGGGAATAGACCCTTCCGCCGTCAAAATAGAAAGGCGCTCTCGGACGGAAAGTCGCGAACGACCTGGCCAGTTCCTTCATGCCCTTGTTCACGCAGCGTTCACACACGTCCAGGATGACCTCGTCCTCATTGCTCCAGCTTCTGAGTATAGTCTTGGAACTGGTGGCCTTGTACTGGCCAATGAAATCGAGCGTGAACTTTCCGGCAGCATTGTTGAAGCGCGCCACCCTGCTGCCCTGCTCACTCTCAGGCGTAAGGCTGTCGCACCAGTAGTCGCCGTACATGGACTGGGTCATGGCATCGTCCCAGTGAAGCTTGTACAGATAGGCCTGCATCTTCACCCGGAAACCGCCGATATCGGCCACGACTGCTGCACCCGCCGCACCCAACGCACTGCCTGCCATCCAGGTGCTGGCCGATTTCTGTTTCTGGTAGGCCTTCTCATAATTGCCCTTGCGTGCCTCCTCGTTGGCCTTCTGCTGCTCCACGCCCGACATGACGGCCGACCCCAGGCTGAGCAGCGACAGTCCCAGCGCGCCCCAGCGTGAGCCCTTGCTCTTGTCTATGTAGTTCATGTCACACACCAGCACGAATGTGCTTTGCAGCAACTCTATGCCCTCATCGCGCAGCATGGCTGTCCCGCGCACGTTGCTGAGCGAAGTCTCGTAGTCGGCATAGGACGCGCCGTAACCGCCCCGTTCATGGATGAGGTCCATGTTCATCTGGCCTGTCACGGCATCGCGGTTGAACCACCGCCCTACTACCTGCTGGGCGATACGGTGGTCCTTGAGGAGCTGGTCAATGTCCTTCCTCGACTGTTTCCGGTTCACATTGATCACGCGCAGGCTGCTGATGTTGTGTTCATTGTAGCGGGCTGGCAACGGGAAATCGCTGAACACCCGCTGCATCTGCGCGGCATACTTCTTATCCGTATGGTTGATGAGGATAAGGCATAACGAACTTCTGCGGTACTGGTCGCGGTCCTGGCTGACATTGTCAGACAGCACCTTCTGGCAGGGACATGCCAGCAGCAATGCAAGGAGCAATAAAAGGCTCAGTAGCTATTTAGTGTGGGTAGGCGTAAAGTTTAGCAATGCGAAAGA
>JBJEHA010000048.1:0-11129 GCA_051875605.1 Prevotella sp.
AATGGCTGTGTACAGGGGCAGTTACAGACACTTATATTTCATCGAACTCACGTTAAGATAATATGAGTACGGAGAACTAGTTCCGTATGAAGAGGTACAGGAATATTATGAAGAAGTCCAGGTTGAGCCTGTCAGTAGGGGTAGTCTGGTGCAGAAGGTACAGACAATTCAGTCGCTCTTGAATGCTGTCGCAAACACTGCGCAGAATATTGTGTCGCTATACAGACAGTGTCGGTCCATACGTGTCCACACACAGCAGATAAAGTCATGGAGCGATGTGCAGATGGCATAGCCCCTTGCTAAGTATAAAACATGTCAGTCTTTTCTGGAGAAAGCTTTCGGTGAAAGAGACGGCACACTGCGACAGATTTACAAGCAGATGGATAACGCCATGGTAAGCGGTTACAGGGAAATGATATTGGCCGCCTTGCAGGGTATCAGTAATATTGTCATAAAGTCACCGCTTGATGACCTGGAGAAATTTGTGGAGATATACAATAATCCAGACCATGCCCTTCTGGATTTCTGATGCTGGCGTGGAAGGACCGAATGAAAGCATAGGTTGAGGTCAGAGTGTGGAATGACCCGTATGTACAGGTGGGGGAATCCGAATCTATAGATGGTTCCGGATTCCCCCGTTCCTTTTCCCGGACAGTCGGTTACGGCTCTCTGCCAGGGAATATTGGGGTGTGGAAGGCCATCAAAGAGCCAGATAGTCGGGAATTTCGTGCATGAATGATTGGATACGGTCGTTTTCGTCTGTTCTGGCGCAATAGTGTTCTAGTCCGTTGCTTACGACCAGATAATCCACGTGGAGCAGGTGGTTGTATGCACAGACCTGTTCAAATACCAGTGGGGTGATGGCCACGGTCGGAGCCTTGTATTCAATGATCATGCGTGGATGTAGGTCTGTTCCATAAAGAACACTGTCAGCACGAAGTGATTTCCCTCCACACTGTAGCTGGACTTCGTTTGCCATGAGTGTTGCCGGATAGCCTTTGTGCCCGATGAGGAAATGCACGAAATGCTGGCGCACCCATTCTTCCGGTGTAAGTGCTACGTATTTGCGTCGCAGCACATCGAAAATGGTGGGATGCTGAGGCGTGCCAGAAATGTGGTAGGGATAGGAGGGAAGATTCAGGTGCGTCATGGTAGGAATTGGATTTTGTAAAGATATGCAAAGGTACAATAAAGAAACGAAAGAACGTCCAAAAAGGGAAGTTTCCTTGGTTTTCTGATGGAAAAGCCTTAACTTTGCCTTCAGCTAAGGCTCATCTAGTTCCCGTTGAATAGAGGACAAATCATCTGGTGTGGCAACGGATGGGTCTGGGGCTGCAGAAACAATAAACCGGAAATGGCTGAAAGGAATACCGTATCGTTTGATTCTGTCATGCGCGACCTTAAGGCGCGCAAGTTCGCTCCTGTCTATGTGCTGATGGGAGAGGAGTCTTATTACATTGACCGTATTGCCTCGTATATCGAGGAGAATGTGCTGCAGCCGGATGAGCGCTTCTTCAACCAGACGGTGGTCTTCGGTTCTGATGTGAACGCCTCGCAGGTGACCGACTTGGCCAAAGGCTATCCCATGATGCCAGCGCAGTATCGGGTGGTGATTGTCAAGGAGGCACAGAACCTGCGTTCGTTGGAGCTGCTGGAGAAATATCTTGACAAGCCTGTGTCCACGACAGTGCTGGTGCTCTGCCACAAGAATGGGAGCATAGACCGTCGTAAGAAGATTGTGGCCAAAGCTGATGCTGTGGGAGTGGTGTTTGAAAGCAAGAAGAAACGCGATTATGAGTTGCCCACTTTCATTGCCAGTTATCTGAAACAGCAGCGTGTGGGGATAGACAACAAATCTGCTATGATGATTGTGGAACATATAGGTGCCGATTTGAGTCGTCTTATTTCAGAACTGGACAAACTGGTGCTCTCTATGATGGATGGTCAGCGGATGGTTACGCCGGAGATGGTAGAAAGGCAGATAGGGGTGAGCAAGGATTTCAATACCTTTGAGTTGCGTTCGGCCATCATCAGCAAGAATTCATTCAAGGCCAACCAAATCATCAGCTATTTTGAGAAAAACCCGAAGTCGGGTTCGCTTTACGCTTTCATGCCATTAATCTTTAATTTCTTCCAGAATCTCATGGTGGCCTATTATGCACCTGACAGGAACAGCGAAAGTGATGTGGCACAATTCCTGGAATTGAGGTCTGCCTGGTTGGCCAAAGACTATATTTTGGCTATGAGGAACTATTCGGCGTCGAAAACTTTGGAAATCATTTCGAAGATTAGGGAAACGGATGCCAAGAGCAAGGGATTGGACAATCTGAATACATCTGTAAGTGACCTGATGAAAGAGCTTGTTTTCTTCATTTTGCACTGATTTTCGTACTGAAAATCAGTTTTTTGATATAAAAAATTCAGATTCAGGTGTGTAAAAAGGCTTTTTCGCGTTATCGGAAATTTGGTCTGAAACCCCGATGTACAGGGCGTTTTAGCATTTTAAACCCCTTTCATTTTTTGATTTTCTGAAGCGTCTCGCACTTTTGTCCGAAAAATCGAAAAATAGCAAAAAATCATTCGCTTGGGAACTCAACAATTTATATTTAACCAATTTTTGAATTTTATCTTCTAAATTTAGAAGGCAAAATTTAAAAACACATATAAACACGCAATTTATCAAACAAAACGAACCAATAATAAAAACAACACAATTTTGAAGTCAAATACAATATTTGAAATTTAAATATTTTCCTTCAAAAAACTAAATGTATAAATATCAAACTTGTTATTTTATCCCATAATAAATTGAAAACCAGCACATTTACTTCTTAAATTGAACATATTCTCTAAGAATCCAAGCTTTTCTTCAAAAGAACACCCAGTATATTCCCATGCTTACCAGTAAAACTCAATATAATTCATTGTAAATCAATAAATTGAGTAGATTCATTAATTCAATACAAAACGACAATTTTGTATTATAAATTTACATTTATAAATAAAAATACAAAACGCAAAGAATTCAGCATTCCGATTTGTAAAGTTTGATTTAAGTTTTAAATATTTTGATATCAAAAACTTAACAGACGTCCTTGCGTATCTCGAAATTTGTGTTTACCTTTGTAAAATCTAAGAAAATGGCCTGTTTTTTGGCCAATCATAGTAAAAGATCACGTATGAAAGATAGAATCAGAACTGTCATGGAGAGTCAGCACATGTCTCAGCAAGTATTTGCAGAGTTTATTCAGATTTCTCCTGCTACATTGAGTAGCATTTATAATGGACGTACAAAACCGACACTCAACATTGTCGAAGCTATTTGTAACAAGATTCCGAATATATCAACCGAATGGCTGATGTTCGGAAGAGGTTCTATGTATAGTTCAAGTTCCGGTGAGAGCAACGATCAGCAGGCTGATCAACAAGATGCCATACAAGGTTCGCTTGATTTTGTTGACTCCCCTGCTCCCTCTCAGGTTGCTCCTCAGCGACATGTTTCGTCTGTTGCAGTGCAGACAGCTCAGGTTCCTACTCAGGTTGTGAATGTGGTGGAGAAACCCCAACGTCAGATTACTGAAATCCGCATTTTCTATGATGATCAGACTTGGGAGACATTTGTGCCCAAAAAGTGATATACTTTTGTCGGAGAAGTTCCGAATATTGCAAAAGATAGAATATAATTTAGTCTGTGAGGCATTTTCCATAGGTCTATAACGCAAAACCCTGTTCTTGTTAAGGCAGGAGCGGGTTTTTGTGAGTGTTTATCAGGATTATTCGGAAAAAATGACTAAGTTTGCATACAAAAGCGGTGTGTTCTGCCTCTCGCATGTGTTTTGTGTGTAGAAAGTCCAGCTTTATAAGAAAATAATTCCTTATTATAAATGAAAAAGTACCTTCTTGACCTTACGGTCTCGTCTGTTGAGGCGTTGAGTGTAAAACACGTGCTCATCCGACTGACCGACAATGCCCCTTTGCCGGAAATGGTGCCTGGTCAGTTCGTTGAAATCAGGATTGATGATTCGCCCACTACATTTCTCCGGCGTCCAATTTCAATCAATAATGTTGACCGCACACGCAATGAGTTGTGGTTGCTGGTTGCTGCCGTGGGCGATGGAACCCGTAGGCTGACACGTCTTGTGCCCGGAGACAGGCTCAATTGTCTGCTTCCGTTGGGCAACGGGTTCACCATGCCGTCAGATCCTGCCCATAAGGTGTTGCTGGTGGGCGGTGGTGTCGGTGTTGCTCCACTACTTTATTTCGGTCGCCAGATCAAGGCTATGGGAGGAGAGCCTACATTCCTTCTGGGAGCGCGAACGGCTGCCGACTTGCTTGAGCTCGACCATTTCCGGGCTGTTGGGCGCGTCTTTGTCACAACAGAAGACGGTTCCCTGGGCGAACAGGGATTTGTAACCGACCATTCATTGCTCCAGAACGAGCATTTCACCCGGATTTCCACTTGTGGACCTAAGCCCATGATGGTTGCCGTGGCGCGTTTTGCAAAGGAAGCCCGTGTAGAATGCGAGGTTTCACTGGAAAATAATATGGCATGCGGACTTGGTGCCTGTCTCTGTTGTGTAGAGGACACCGGGCGTGGCCACGTGTGTGTATGTACGGAAGGACCTGTTTTTAATATCAGACAATTGTTATGGCAGATTTAAGAGTCAATATCAAGAACCTTGCATTGAAGAATCCGGTGATGACAGCATCCGGAACTTTTGGTTATGGATTGGAGTTTGCCGACCTTGTGCCCTTGCACCGTATCGGCGGTATCATTGTCAAGGGGACAACGCTTTATCCGCGCGAGGGTAACGAATATCCGCGTATGGCAGAAACCGCCTCGGGAATGCTCAACTGTGTAGGGTTGCAGAACAAGGGTGTAGATTATTTCTGTTCCCACATCTATCCCCAGATCAAGGATATAGACACGAACATGATTGTCAATGTCAGTGGGTCTTCTCCTGAAGACTATGCCGAGTGTGCTGGACGGATAGCCGGTCTGGAATGTATTCCGGCCATAGAGCTGAATATCTCCTGTCCCAACGTGCGTCAGGGAGGCATGGCTTTCGGTGTCACGTGTGAAGGGGCTGCCAGTGTGGTGCGGGCTGTGCGCAAACGCTATCCCAAGACACTTATCGTGAAGCTTTCACCTAATGTCACAGATATAGCCAGCATAGCAAAGGCATGTGAGGCCGAGGGCGCAGACAGCGTATCGCTCATCAATACGCTCATGGGAATGGCCATTGATATTGAGCATCGTCGCCCTATGCTGAGCATTACGACGGGCGGGCTGAGTGGCCCGGCAGTCAAGCCAGTGGCTTTGCGTATGGTTTGGCAGGTGGCGCGTGCTGTTTCCATTCCGGTTGTAGGGCTTGGCGGAATCTGCACTGCCGAGGATGCCATTGCTTTTCTTATGGCAGGTGCCACGGCTATAGAAATAGGCACGGCCAATTTCATTGATCCGGCTGTGACAGTAAAGGTAGTCGATGGAATCAGTGCGTGGCTTGATGCGCATGGGTGTGCTTCCGTAACGGAAATCATAGGTTGTCTCGACTGTTGAGTCTATTCTGCTGAATGAAAACGGGAAAGGGGCGGTTCCAGAGTAAGGAACTGTCCCTTTCCCGTTTTCACTTGGATATTAAAAATAGGGCAGCCAAACAGCTGCCCTAAACCAACACAAAAACTAAACTAGACTTAACTAAACATTTACCGGAATTTCACAATCCCTCTTAATGTCCGTGCAAATGTAGCCATTTTCTTTTAAATGACCTACAGTTTTCCAATTTTTTTTGCCGATTAGTCTCATTTTTTTCAACTTTAATCATGATTTTGCCCTATTTGTTCACAAAAATGCTTTTTTGTGTACGGTTGAGCAGCAGGTTGTCAAGTATCACCATGGCAGTCATGGCTTCGACTATCGGTACGGCGCGTGGCAATACGCACGGGTCGTGCCTTCCACGCGCTTTCAGTGTTGTGGGAATCATGCTCTTGTCTATTGTTTCCTGCTCTATGAGCAGAGTGGCCACAGGTTTGAACGCCACTCGGAAGTAGATGTCTTCCCCGTTGCTCAGTCCTCCCTGTATGCCGCCACTGTGGTTAGTTTGCGTAGATACATGTCCATCGCTGCTGCGGAACAGGTCGTTCTGGCTGCTGCCGCGTGTATAGGGTGCGTTGAATCCCTCCCCGTATTCAAATCCTTTGGCTGCGTTTATTCCCAGCATGGCGTAGCCCAGCTGTGCGTGTAGCTTGTCGAACTCGGGCTCACCCAGTCCTACGGGGCATCCTTTTACTACGCAGGTAATGACTCCGCCTATGGTATCGCCCTGTGCTTTTACAGTTGCAATGAGTTCTTCCATGCGTTGCGCGGTTTCCGGATCAGGACAGCGCACGTTGTTGCTTTCCGTGAGGTTCAGGTCATACTTCCTGTAGTCGCGCTCCAGTCCGATATCACCAACTTGCGAGGTATAAGCATGAATGCTGATGCCAGCCTGATTCAGCGCGAGTTTGGCCAGCGCACCTCCTACGCATCGGCTGATGGTGATGCGTGCCGATGACCGTCCTCCTCCCCGGTGGTCTCTTATGCCGTATTTATTATAATAGGTGTAGTCGGCATGCGATGGCCTGAACACATTGCGCATGTTGTCATAGTCGCCCGAGTGCTGATTGGTGTTTTCTACCACGAATCCGATGGGACAGCCGGTGGTCCTTCCCTCAAATACTCCACTGAGCAGCTTCACTTTGTCGCTTTCCTTGCGACTGGTGGTTATGGCACTTTGCCCCGGCCGTCTCCGGTCCAGTTCATGTTGTATGAAGTCCATGTCCACGCTGATCCCTGCGGGCATGCCGTCAACTACGCCGCCAATGGCCTCACCGTGGCTTTCCCCAAAGGTAGTGAGGGTGAACAGATTGCCGAATGTGTTCCTCATCTTTTCTGTTGTTCTCTGGGACGTTTCCGCCGTTATCCGATTAGTGGCAGTGGCCGCATCCACATCCGCAGTGGTCGCCATGTCCCTCATGCTCTTCGTGGCAGCCGCCCGAACAGTCATCGCAACCGCAGCTGCATCCTTCTCCGCTCAGCCTGTTGATCATGGCTTGTATCTCCTCGTTGGTAGCTTCGCGGTTTTCCACCACGTGTCCTTTGAAGTTAAGCTCTTTTCCGGCCAGGGGGTGGTTCATGTCCATTTTCACCTTGTCTTCCGTGATTTCCAGTACGCGGCCGAGGAAACGGTTGCCGTCTTCGTTCTGCATGGGCACAATGGCATCCTTGAAGATGTTCTCATGGTCGAAGTGGCCGTTGATGCAGAACATTTCCCTGTCGAAACTGACAATGCGCTCGTCAACGAACTCGCCGAAGGCCTGTTCCTTGGGCAGTGTGATGTCAAATGTCTCGCCTTTGCCCAGGTTCACTACGGCTTCCTCGAATGGTTGCAGGGTGACACCGAAACCGCTGATGAAGAGGAACGGCTGCTGCTCGGTGGCTTCTTCAATGAGGCTTTCCGTGCCGTTCAGGCTGGCGTACAGCTTGTAGGCAACGGCAATGTACTTATTGCTTTTCTTGTCCATGATTGTGATTTTCTGTTATGTTTTGTGCAAAGTTACGTAAAATCTGTGGAATATATCAAGGAAATGGGAAGAAATGAACTCAACGGGCATTCCTCCATGTAGTCTTTCTTCACGTTACAGATAATCATGTTTTTAGCGAAGATTCTATAGGCTGCTGATGGTAAGCATAATTGATTTTATAATTGGCTACTGCTTCATGAACCATGCCGTTCTTGGCAATTAGATTCTCTCCATATTGATTAAATGCACTAAAAAAGGTCAAGTTGGTGATGGACATTTTTTCGTTTCGAAGAGGCTTGCTTTTGTTCTTGGCTGTTGTGTCTGTCAACTTTATTCTTGTCGAATTTGTATAGAGCAAATTGGCCTCCACCATGCCAGTTGACTAATCTCGAAATACCGCCTTCCTCACCATTGACAACTAAATTCATACGGTTAACCACAAGATTGGTCATTTGGTCGCCGATCTCTATGCCAATGTAGTGTCGATTGAGTTTATGAGCTGTGGCAACGGTTGTCCCGGATCCAACATAGCAATCTAAGACATAGTCACCTTCGTTGCTGGCAATTTCAATAATCTGCTTGACCAGTTCCTCTGGTTTAGGAGTATCAAACACATTCTCCGTTTCGGGAAACAATGTTAGCAGATGTTTTTTGGCACTGTCTGTAGTGCCATATTTATCTCCTGCCCACAGCGTTTCAGGTGTTAAACCTATCTTTGCGCTATAAAGGAATTTCTTGATACGTGGGGTGTTGCTGCCATCTAATCCAAACCAGATGTTATTTTGTGAGATTTCCCGGAGCATTCTTTCTTGATTATAAACCCAGCATCTCCCTTTCGGTGGATTAAACTCAATACCCGCTGGAGAAACTATGGTATAGAACTGACTTGCTACAGCATGACCCGCCTGGACGCTTGCAGAAACGGATTGCCATGGCCCCCGAGGGTCGTTGTCTGGATTCTTGTATTTACTGTTGATGAAATCGTTATCTACAGGAAGCAAATTGCGTGATTTCTTGAATGTTTTAATATCTTTTGCATAAACAAGTATATATTCATGGTTACATGAAAAAACCGCCCGGTTTTCACGTGTTTTCCTCTGTTGCCAAACAATCGTTCCTGCAAAATTTTCACGCCCCAATATCCTGTCAGCTTCTATTTTCAGATAAGCCATTTCCTTATCATCAATGGAAATCCAGATACTGCCGTCTTTTTTTAGTAGCATTTTCAATACGGAAAGAACCGTCCGCATATCTTTAATCCATGCGGAGGTGGAAATTTTGTCATTGTAGTAATGATAGGTGTCTCCATTGTTATAGGGAGGGTCAATGTATATACATTTTATTTTCCCACTGAATGAAGACATGAGTTCTGGGAGAACGACTTTATTGTCCCCCTTTATCAAGATGTTTTCACAATTTTCATCTCCAATGGAGTTCTTTGGGTCAAAGACAAACTTTATGTTATGATTTAATGCCACGAATGTGATGCTTTAATGATGATTTGTACATATTATAAGTAATTCAGCCTCGTTCGATGCTTCGAGAAAATGCTCCGCAGAATTAAGTTTGTTATGCTTGAAACTACCTGCTGAAACAATGTCAACATTTTCAAAGTACTCTTTTGCCAAAGAGACAATTTGCTGCATTGCCACAACTCTCGGATGTGTTTTTTTCGTTTCATCGTAAGGTGAATATGATAGGATAAGATGTCGTCCCGAGGTTGAAGTCAACTCAAACATCTTGCGAAAAGCGACTGGAGCTTTGCTCCTGATGCAGAAAGGAGACTGATGACGGTCTTCACGGTAAATGCCATTGCTTACGTGGGTTGAGCCATGAATAGTTACCAATGAAATCTTCGGAGTATCCCGAAGTGTCATTGTTTCCAGGACATGGTAATAACGACTGTAATGGTCTCGAGTATAGGGGGGGTCGGCATAGACGGTCTTTACGCTGTCGGGCAGTGTCATGAGACATTGCTCGAAATCACCCTGTAATGTTATGTGGTGAAAGTTGTTTTTTGAAAGATTCCTGTACTTGAAAAGCCATTCACGATAGAGAGGCATTATGTCTGTGGTTTTGTCTTTAACAGCTTTGTTGTAAACAGTTACTTTAATCTTGCCTTTTGAATCCCTTGCCTTTAATGGTTGTGCAAAGTGTTTTCCTACAGTATCGACCACATTACTTGCTGTACTTAACAAGGCCGCAAGATATAAGTCTCTATTCTCGTTTGGTACCAATGTTGCTATTCCTTCAAGGATGATATCGATATCTACTGCTTGTTTGTATGAGAAATAGATACCTCCATAATAGCGGCTTATCAATGACCTGATATTGTTTAGACTTTCTGCCTTTAGCTTTTGGTTGACATGATGTAACAGGTCAGACAGACGTGATTCTTTATGTTCAATGGTAAAGACCTCTATTGATCCATGTTCAAGAATACATGTCAACATTTCAAGATTCTTGTCCTTTATCGCATCGTGTTCCAGGTCAACTAATGGCTGGAATATATCTCTCAACTTTCTTGCAGAATCAGTATTGATGTTTTCTGAGAATTTGTTTATTTCTTCATCTCTTACATTGAATCTATTAAGCAAGGCGTTCCCGATAACCTTAGAGTAACTTTGGATATCGCAGGAAACGATGGGGTGATATTGTGATAATTTGCGCGACACACAGCCAGAACCAGCGAACAGGTCGCAGATTCCGGCATTCTCTGGAGTTATGTTGAGTACCTTGTCCTCAATGAAATCCAGCAAGCGATATTTACTGCCGAGGTAGTTTAACGTTCGGAAATTGTAGCTCATTTATATAATCAGTTCAGGATAAAGGGCGTGTATAGCCTCAATATGCACAATGTGCCTTCTTAGCTCGCCTCCTCTTTTTGCCTTGCTTTCTGTATAAAGATATTGCTTGATTCTTTTATATGCAGGATGGCCGTGCAATAGAACCTGGTACAGGAATTTATCATTGTCTATCTTGATAAACAACCCGATGGGACGTTTGTTACCGCCAGGATATGCTCCATTTGTTTCTGCACAATGTATTTCAAAACGGTAATTGTGGCTCTTTACAGAAACAGCTTTCCGTGTTTCCACATCGCCCAAGGAACCGTCTTTAGCGATATTTATCAGCTTAATGTTATAGGTGTTGTTCCCGCGTTCCGCACCAAAGAAGTTCTCAAAGATTTCGACGGGAAAATTCACTTGTTTCCAACGAGGACCGCCTCCAATCTCTGCGATAAGGACCTCTTCACCATTTACCAATATAGTTTCTTCAGAAACGGTAATCGTAGGGTTGTTAGGATTTGAATCGTTCTTCGTTTTGGAAATCCGTCTCGCTTTAATTTTTCTTCTCTTAGGTACAAAACCTTCTGGGTAGCGTTGGATTCTTGTACCGTTAAAGGTTATCCGCTTTCTGGATATATCAGTTTCATCTCTACCATTATCATACCTGTATGTACGCTCTGCTTCTATTGGAATCAGCTTTTCTGAATAAAGAGTATCAATAAGGGATCAGTAGCAAAAAGGTGTGGTTATAAATAAAAATGTTACCTTTGCAGACGT
>JBJEHA010000049.1:0-10974 GCA_051875605.1 Prevotella sp.
GGTCATAAGGTACTTTTTGTAAGATTACGTGAGTTCGATGAATTCAAAATAGGCTTCACAAATTTTCAAGCACTTATAATTTGTCGAACTCACGTTAATATTGGTGTCTGATGCAAGTATGGCAACAAAATAAAACATGTAATTATGCATCTTGAAATGGAATCGGAAAAGCCTGGTAGAGGAGGCTTTGTTCCAACTTTTTGTGATGAAAGGATCATGTTCAGTGTTTTTTTCGTACATTTGCAGCCACGAACAAAATGTTGAACGAAACCAACTGCTTACTGCAATGGGAAAAATCATTCTTACTGGCGACCGTCCCACCGGAAAACTGCATCTGGGACATTATATCGGTTCGCTCCGCCGAAGGGTGGAGCTGCAGAACGAAGGCAACTTTGACCGCATGTATGTCTTCATGGCCGATGTTCAAGCCCTTACCGACAATGCGGACAATCCAGAGAAAATCAGGCAGAACATCATAGAAGTGGCACTCGACTATCTGGCTGCCGGGCTGGATCCCGAGAAGTGCACGCTCTTCATACAGAGCCAGATACCGGAACTGTCTGAACTCACCACTTATCTGATGAACCTCATCACGGTGTCGCGTGTACAGCGTAACCCCACGGTGAAGACAGAAATCAAGATGCGCAATTTTGAGGCTAACATTCCGCTTGGATTCTTCTGCTATCCTGTGAGCCAGGCGGCTGACATCGCCTTGTTCAAGGCTACTACAGTTCCGGCTGGAGAGGACCAGGAACCTATGCTTGAGGTGACGAGAGAAGTGGTTCGCCGTTTTAACCAGACTTATGGAGAGGTGCTGGTGGAGCCGCAGATCCTGTTGCCGGAGAATGCCGTGTGCCGCCGTCTGCCGGGTACTGATGGCAAGGAGAAGATGAGCAAGAGTCTGGGTAACTGCATTTATCTGAGTGACCCGGCCGAAGAAGTATGGCAGAAAGTGCGTTCCATGTTTACCGATCCGGACCATCTGCGTGTGGATGACCCCGGTAAGGTGGAGGGCAATGCTGTGTTCACCTATCTTGATGCTTTCTCCACGGATGCCGATTTTGCTGAGCTGTGGCCGGAATACCACAATCTTGACGAACTCAAGGACCATTATCGTCGTGGCGGCCTGGGTGATATGAAATGCAAGAAATTCCTGAATACGATTATCAACAATATGCTTGAACCCATGCGTCAACGCAGGAAGGAACTCCAGAAGGACATCCCGGAAATCTACAATATACTGCGCAAGGGGACGGAAGCAGCACGCGAGACGGCCGCTCAGACTATGGAAGAGGTGCGCAAGGCCATGCAGATAGACTATTTCAACGATGCCGACCTGATTCGCCAGCAGGCAGAACGCTTTGCAGCAGAAGGGTAGGCACAGCATCAGTGAGGGCATTTATTACAGCAGGTCGGCAGAATGCCGGCCTGTTTTCGTTGGTGCCAGTTGCTGACGTAAAGTATGGAATAAAAGTACAGAAACAGCATAATTTCAAGTGGCAATATCTACCATTCTTATTTCTCCTGAAAAGAATGTCTGTAACGTCTATTACAGTGAACAATAAGACTTTATAAAGGTACGTGCTGAATAATTATCCAGTAGGACTAAGTTGCTATTTTTGCAAATTATGGTGGTATTTATTACCTGAAATTTAGCATTTTTTGAGGAATTATTTTGAGAAACCATAGCTTTTTCTTAGATTTGCAGCGCAGATAGAGAGTTTTAGGAATGACATGTAGATGACTGCATCCGGTGTTATCCTTTAATTGATATTATTAAAAAGCATTAAAAGCATTTTCAGGAATATGAGATTGTTTGCAACAGCACTTCTTACAGCATGTGCGTACATTACCGCCTTTTCACAATCTACAGAAATCATCAAGTTTCCGCCTCTTGGTCAGAATGTAGTATATGAGAAGTCGGGCACACAGTTTTTCCCGCTCATCAGTGGGCAGGTGGTCAAGACACATGCAGAGGGTGCGCTTGGATACCTCGTGTTTGCAGGAAGCGATGCCATATACATCAAGAATCCCATCATCAATTTCCCTACTGATTCCTGGATTGTAGGCACAGTGGAAGGCAATACTGTTACGGTGAAGACTCCTCAGACTGTCTATTCGGAACTGGTGGACGGCGTATGGTATTACTATGATGTGCGTCGCATGGTCTATGACAAGGACAAGCAAACCTATGTGGTGGATGCCAATGCAACAGACATTACTTTCAGCATGGAGGAGGGACAGCTCACCCAGACAGAGGGAAACGTGATGCTTGGCTTGACTGATGGAACGGGTGACTGGACATACTATGGCGATGCGAACATGGTATATACACCGTTCACAGACCAAGTGGTGGAGATGCCTGCTGGACTGGAGATGGAAAAATGGGCCATGACCCATGACGGCGGAGACGGGACGTTCGTAAGTCTGGGCTTTTCCGGAAATGATATATATATAAAAGGTATAGACCCTGATATTCCAGATGCCTGTATCAAGGGAACAGTCGAAGACGGAAAGGTGACGTTCCCCAGCGGGCAGTATCTCGGGCCGGATGAGTTCTATGGCTATCATTTCTATTATGTGGCACTGGACAACGACTATAATGTCCTGGATAAGCTGGTCTTTGACTACGATGCCGACCTGAAGACGATGAAGAGCAAAGGTATCTTGTCGGTGAATGGAGGTAAAACCTCTGCCAATTGCCTTTATGCCTATGAGGACCCGATGTTCCGTCGTCAGGCCGATGATGCGGAGACGTATGAACCGGCCAATCCGGAAATAACGCTTTTCTACACCTATTCGCCTACCAGGCCTAAGCATTACCTCTATTTCAATCTGCCGGTATGCGATGTCGAGGGTTCCTTGCTTGATAGCGGAAAACTGTATTACAATATCTATCTCGATGATGAGGTGCTGGACTTCTATCCGGACGAATACTGGAACCTGTCATCAATCATGACCGACATACCGTATGGCTATACGGAAGGAAGTGACATAAAGACCGATGGCATGCAGCATCAGGTGGCTATATACAGGACTGGATACGACAGAATTGGCGTGCAGCTCATCTATAAGGACAATGGAAGGGAGTTGAGGTCAGACATTGTCTATCACGAAATCAATTCCACGGGCATTGAACAGGTGCAGGATGGAGAGGATGCGGTTTCTGTGCATTACACCGACCTTTCCGGTCGTCGGTTGACTGCTCCGGTCAAAGGTCTGAACATCAAGACCGTGACCTATTCCGATGGAAGCAGGAAATCGTTCAAGGTGGCAGTAGAATGACGGGCAGCATGCAATTGATGAAAAAACAGGCAAATATGAATCCGCCGGTTGTGGAAGGACAATCGGATAATATTACACTTTTCTAATTACCACTTTTTTTAAAAACATTATTTATGAGAAAGTTTTACACATTGCTCCTGACGGCATTCGTTGCGATGAATGCGTTTGCACAGGAGCCGGTAATCAATCAACAGCCGGAAGGCACGTTGCGCAGTTATACCAAGACTGCAGAACAGGTAGGCGTTGCATGGGACTACCAGGACGGCAAATTTGTCATGGTGATAAAGAAGACACCTGTCGATGGCATCAATACGAAGGTTGTGTTTGCTGACGACAACAAGACAGTTTACATTCAGGATCCTATATTCGCTAATTCCAAGAGAACATGGGTGAAAGGTACTATTGAAGGCAATACAGTGACTGTAGAGACTCCGCAGACAGTGTGTGAATACATGGATGGCGGTATGCAATATGAGTATTTAAATCGTCTGAAATACGATGAGGCCAGCAACTATTATGTGGTTGATGCAGACAATACATCCATTACCTATACGCTTGATGAAAACGGTGTGCTCACCCAAACCGGAACAGATGTGGTGATGGGAATCGTAGTCACTGACAAGGTGACGTGGTCGGGTTATGCTGAGACCAATCAGGTGCTCACTCCGGTTACGGACGAAGTACTCGTCGCTCCTGAAGGCGTGGACATGGAAGAATGGAATCTGACCAGCGACAACGAGTCTCCAAGCAAGGTGAACGTGGGTATCAGCGGTAGCGATGTATATATAAGCGGACTGTTCCCCAACAACGCCAATGCCTGCATCAAGGGTACCATCACCGGAGAGAATGTTGAATTTGCCAGCAACCAGTATCTCGGCGGAGTGGATGCCTACCATTTCTATCTTCTGACCAAGGATGCTGCCAATGAACTGTGCGACAAACTTGTGCTGGCCTATGACGCTGCAAACAAGATAATCAGCGGACAGGGTACAATGGTGATAAGCAAGGGCAAGACACTCAACATGTTCATGGAGTATGTCAATCCGGTATTCGCTGCTCCTAACACGAATGTAGAAATCGGCAATCCCGTAAATCCCTCCATTCTGGAAATCAATTGGCAGGCAAGTGGTCCGTGGGTGACCTTCGACCTTCCTGTAGCCGATGTCAATGGAAATGTGCTGGACAAGAGCAAGCTCTTCTACAATATCTATGCGGGCGATGATGTATATACCTTCAGGGCTTCCGATTATGACATTACTACAGGCCGTGACATGACCGATGTTCCTTATGACTATATTGACAATTATTATTTCCAGGGAACAGGAACACAGCGCAAGGTAAAGGTTTACGCTGCAGACATCACCAAGGTCGGTGTGCAGCTCATCTACAAGGATGGTTCTGAGGTCTATTTCTCTGATGTCGTTTATCAGGGCCAGGTTGCCAATCCTGAAACTCCGGTCATCAGCTCTGTGACATGGAAGGACAGCTCTACCAAGATTTTCGTGAAGTTCCCGAAGGTGGACAAGAACGGTAACGCGCTCGATCCCGCCAAGATGTACTACAGGATCTATGCCGACGGTGAGCTCTACACATTCACCAACATCTATGATGCCAACGGCAACCCTGTCAGCGACATGACCGATGTTCCCTACAACTTCGTTGACTATGATTACGACATCTACTATTACGCCTCTGAGGAGACCCATGGCGTTAAGATCAATGCAGCTCCTGCCAAGGTGTCTGTAGTGAGTGTCTATAAGGATGGCGACAAGGAATACGTGTCTGAAGCAGCTGAGTCCGTCAACCCGTCAGCAGGCATAGAGCAAATCAGTGCTGACGTTGTATATGAGAGACTTACGGATGCTGCCGGCCGTGAGCTGAAGGCTCCTGTAAAAGGTCTGAACATCAGGACCGTGACCTATTCTGACGGCACGAAGAGGTCGTTCAAGGTTATGGTAAAATAATCAGGCATATACTTTGAAACTATAAATCCAACGGAAGACTGGTGGCATTGCCTCAATGGTGACGGCAACAGTCTTCCGTTTTTCTGTTCAATTCATTTCTTCATCATTTTTCTCAAACCACTTCTATGAACAGGTTTTTCATACTGTTTCTGGCCTTGTGCGGCCTTTCTGTCAAGGCTGTACGCGCTGAGGCAACAATGGATTTCACCTACGCTGTAGGTACGGGCGGCAGTTACTATTGGTCAACGTTGAAAATAGACGACTACGATATTGCCATACGGCTCAACGACCCAAACTTCATCGGCAAGAAGATTGTCAGTGTCACTGTGCCCTTGCATTATCCCGAGGCACAGACAGATTACTCTATCTGGCTGTCACGCGAACTGACGCTGCAGACCGATCCGGATACCAGGAAGAAGGTCAACGTGCCTGATGTGGCTGCTGTGGCAGTGGAGCCGGAGGGAAGGAATATCCAGGTCACTTTTGACGAGCCTTACACCATTCCGGAAGGCGGCATCTATGTGGGCTATTCTTTCAAGGTACCCGTCTTTACGGAGGAGACCAGGACACAGAACCCTGTGGTGGTGCAGAAGATGGTCAATCCCGACGGATTCTATGTGCATACGTCGCGCACGTTCCAGAAATGGAGTTCCCTTTCGGAGACGATAGGCGTGGTGTCGTCCATGGTCGTGACGATGGAAGGTGACTTCAAGAAAAACGCGGTGTGCCTGGTGTCACTGGATGAGGGCAAGGCAAAAGTGGACGAAAAAGGCAGTGTCAGGGCTGTAATAGACAATCACGGGCTGCAGGAGGTCACGTCCATCGGCTATTCCTACCAGGTGGGAAGCGTGAAGGCCGGAGGCCATGTCGATCTGGCTTCTCCCATGAAACCCATATATGGAAAGAAGGTGGAGGTGGACCTGCCTATCAAGGCACTCAAGGAAATCGGCCTCCACGACCTTACCCTTTCCATTACGAGGGTCAACGGTGTGGTCAATGCCGAGAACACGCCTGTAGCGACCAGCTACAGGGTCTTTGCTGCGGAGCCGAAGCACAGGCCGTTGCTGGAGGAATATACTGGCCTGTGGTGCGGATACTGCCCGTTGGGCTTTGTCGGGCTTGAACTCATGCACGAACTCTATCCCGACGATTTCGTGGCCATTTCCTACCATACCATGGACATCATGCAGGCGTTCAATGATGAAGACCTGCCCAATACCGTTTCCGGCTACCCGTCATCGTGGATGGACCGTTCAAGGGAGACGGACCCCTATTGCGGCACTTTGGGCAGATACCATTTCGGCATCGACAAGTTGTGGGAAGAGCATGCTGCCCGCTTTGCTGAGGCCGACATTGACGTGGAGGCACACTGGAACAGCGATGACCCCAGGATGATTGATGTCAGCACCACACTGGTCTTTGCCGACAACATGGAGAACCTGGACTACCGCCTGGCTTATGTGCTGGTGGCCGATGACCTGTATGGAGGCGATACAGACATCAACTGGGTGCAGCAGAACTACTATAGCGGCGATACCAACTGGAGTGGCTTGCCTGGCATGGACACGTTCGTGGAGGGCAGGGCACTTGTCGCAGGACTGCATTTCAATGATGTGGCCGTTGCTCACTCTGGAGCTAAGGGCATTGAGGGCAGTGTGCCGTCTGCCGTCAGCTTCGGTGAGCCTTATGCCCACAGTTACCGTTTCGATTCGTCGGATGCCGTGTGCAATTACGGTAAGTCGGCAGGAACACCGCTCATCCAGAATCCGGAGAAGCTGCGTGTCGTGGCCATTCTGATAGATAATTCCACGGGCGAAGTGGTCAACTGTAACAAGGCTGCGGTGACGGGTGCCGAGGTTACGGGAATTACCGGCCTGGATAAAGGCACGGGCATAGTGCGCTCTGTGGAATACTACGACAGCATGGGGCGGTGTATCAAGGAGCCTGCACAGGGCATGTCTATCAAGAAAGTCACATACACTGACGGAAAGGTGCAGACCGTGAAAATGGTGAAATAGACCAGGATTCTCTTATCCAGGCTTTATCGGAAAATATAGTCCGGAACAGTTAACTGTAAACTCCGGAAGGGTGAAGTATTTTCTTCCGGAAGGCAAAGTGAAATCTGTGTTTCACGGCGTGGAATATAGTGTTCACGCCGTGAACACTATATTTCACATCGTGAACACTATATTTCACATCGTGAACACTATCTTTCACGCCGTGAAATGCAGATTAAGGTAAGGTGTTTGGAATTTTTTACTTCGCTTACCGGAAGTCTGCAGTTCGCTTTCCCGTTTTTTCCTTTTTGCGCTTCCGCATTTGCAGGGGAAGGCCCGGCGAATCCGGGCAATGGTGTCACACGGATATGTAAAAGGCCGCAGTCCTTGGGGTGAAAGCAGGATTGCGGCATTTTTATGGCCTTTATATTCTATACTCAACTTCCGGAAGTAGTAAAAAGGAGACATAGGAAGATAAATGGAGATAAAGGACGTATTATGTCTAAGGCTGACTTTTGCCTTTTATCTTCCTTGGCGGCCGCAGGGAGTAATAACTACTTCTGACTCCTTTTAGTCTCTTAGGTTGAGGCTGCCGAAACGTAAATTATACATATTACAACATGTACCATGTTTGTGGTATTTTTGTATTATACAGATAAAAATACCGCAAAATCACTTACAGATTATAAGAATTGTTGTTTACTTTTGCTGTCAGGAAAATTGATGTCAAAAAGCCGAAACAAGTTATTTACGTGCGCCTTGCCATATTGTGGGGCGCACATTGTCAAATCAAAAAGTTTATCAGTATGAGAAAATCTACACTTTTGTTCATTGCGCTCATCCTTTCTGCCTCTGTTTTTGCGCAGAAAAGCTTGAGAATCCCCGAACGTCAGAAGAGTCTGTCCACAACGCTTCCTGCTCCTCAGGTCAAGGCACAGGCCATGAGCCGTCTGGGCGGTGTGCCTTCGGGACAGCCACAAAGAGCGTCAAAGCCGGCGAGGGTTCGCGCCAAGGCCGATGTAGCCGGTGCAGAACTGGTGACCGGACAGCCGGAAGGGCGTGAGGTGGTCTATAACAAGGCTGCCACGGCATGGTATGTATATTGGTACACGGTGTTCTCCTATCAGGCGGAGGAGGGTGTGGGACGCTTGGTCTTTGATGATGCCACCTCTACCGTGTGGTTCAAGAATCCCCTTGCAAGCCTTGCCACACTGACCTGGCTCAAAGGTTCGCTGGAAGGCAACACCATTACGGTGAAGACACCGCAGTACATCTATTCTGAGGAATACTATGGCGAGACCTACGACTATTATATAAACCCAAATCGGTCATTAGGAACTGATTTTCGTGGTATGAGTTGTAACTATCAGATATATAGCAATTTGTAATTGCAATTTTCTAATGGCGGTCATTAGAAAATTAGTTTAGAAAAGCATTGTATATTAACGAGTTACAGACGTGGTCACGGAAATACACATTTCTAATGACCGATTTGGGATAAAGGTGCTCGTCTATGATGAGAATGAGCAGAGCTATGTCGTGGACACGGAGACTGACGAGATACAGTTTGAAATCCAGGAAGATGGCTCCATCGTGCAGACCAGTGATGGAAAACTGCTGGGACTTGTCGATGACGAGGACTACTGGATGGGGTATGGAGATGAAGCCATTGTCTATACACCATTTACAGCCGCCACTGTTGAAGAGCCGTCCGGATTGGACTATGAGAAGTGGGCTTTTGTCTATGGTGACGATGGCCATTTCGTGGATGTGGCGTTCTCGGGTTCTGATGTCTATGTGAAGGGGCTCTACCAGAATCTGCCCGATGCCGTGGTCAGGGGTACCGTGCTGGGCAACAAGGCTGTGTTCGACAGCAGGCAGTATCTTGGTGCAGACGAACAGACCCTCTACCACGTCTATTTCTTCGGGTCAACGGCTGATGTCGAAATCATCGAGGACGAGGAATATGGGGACTATGAGCAGACGACCTATTTTCCCACGGAAGCCCTCACGTTCGGTTATGACGCCGGCAGCAAGGTGCTTGTGGCAGAAAGCTATTTGCTGCTCAATGCCGGTCAGAACAGTGCCAATCCCATCTATGCCTATGACAGTCCGGTCATACGCTTCCAGACGGGTGAGACTGCACGTCCGGCCAATCCCGTTTTCGATTACTTCTTCCCGTACGATGAATCATATGGCTATGGCTATATGGAGTTCACCCTGCCCAAGTTCGATGTAAACGGCAGGCTGCTCGATGCTTCCAGGATTTACTATAACATCTATTATGACGATGAGGTGGTCACGTTCTATCCAGATGAATACACGGAGATTGATGAGGAAATGACAGATGTGCCTTATGACTTCTCCGATGACTGGGACTTCTATGTGTATGGTGTCACCCACGGGGTATATATCTACGCTACAGGTTTCGAACGTGTTGGTGTGCAGGCACTCTACAAGGATGGGGAGACCGTGCTCGCGTCCGACATAGTCTATTATGGCGAGGATACGGCCGTTGAAAGGCTGGAGTCTGTGGCTCAGCCGGTCAGGGAGGTCTTTACCGACCTTGCAGGACGTACATTGGCCAGGCCAGCCAAGGGCCTCAATGTCAAGACCGTGACCTATGCTGATGGGACAAGCCGTTCGTACAAGCTGGTTGTCAGATAGGTGTTGGCAGGTACAGATAGTAACATGACTCTTTTTTCAGTGTAGGCAGCCTTTTTGTGTGGCCCGTTTCCCGGTTCGCTGCACGGAAGGCACTGCCTCGGCTGTCTGTATTGGAGAAGAAAAAGCAAGCAATTATGAAAGTAAGACTCTTCTTGATTATGGTTGTCAGTGTGCTGGCAACCGCAAGGACTGTGGCCTCCACCATCGGATATACCTATGCCTACAAATCCGATGTGCTCTATTGGGCTACCTCGAAGGCCGAAAACTATGATATAGCCATACGCATTGCCGATCCGTTTCTTGTGGGCAAGCAGATTACAGGCCTGTCTGTTCCGTTCCCGTCTTCCGTGAATGTGACAGCTTTTTCCGGATGGCTCTCCAAGACACTGAATCTGGAAAAGAACGCTCTTGGAAAGAAGGTAAACGCGCCTGATGTGGTGACGGTCTCTGGTGAGCTCCAGGACAATGTGCTCAACATCACCTTCCCCGAACCCTATACCATTACAGAGGAAGGGGTTTATGCGGGCTATTCCTTCAGTGTCACAACGGTCGATGCCGATAACCCGCCTGTCGCTGTTTCTGCGGAAACCAGTCCTGACGGATTCTATGTACACACATCGCGCACTTATCTCAGCTGGCAGGCTAAGTCGGAAACGCTGGGAGCTGTTTTGGCCATGAAAGTATGGGTGTCGGGAGATTTCGGTGATAACTCTGCTGGGATAGCATCGGTAAATACCGGCCATGTGCGTGCCGGTGAGGATGGTGTCCTGCAGTTTGTGCTGGCCAATCATGGTGCAGCACCGGTTACCTCCATTGACTATATATATGAGGTGGACGGACAGCAGACAACGGGGCATGCCGACATCACTCCTGCCATAGAGGCAACCTATGGAAAATCCAGGAATGTGGAGATACCCATCAGGCCTATTCAGGAAAAGGGAACGTATCAGCTCACCCTTGCGCTGTCCAAGGTCAATGGACAGGACAACGAGGAACAGGCTGTAGCCTCAGCCGATTACTGGGTCCATACTTTCCTGCCGAAGAAAAGGCCTGTAATAGAG
>JBJEHA010000050.1:0-49775 GCA_051875605.1 Prevotella sp.
CTTCGGCAAGAACGTCCAGTCCATGCTCAAGCTGGGACGGTCGCAAGGCGTGGCCATAGCCGCGGCCATACACCGGGACATTCCCATACACGAATATGCACCGCTGAAAATCAAGATGGCCATCACCGGACAGGGACAGGCCTCGAAAGAACAGGTGGCAGATATGCTGAAAAGGCTTCTGAAAATAGACAAGGACGACATGCCGAAATTCATGGACGCCACGGATGCGCTGGGGGTGGCCTACTGCCATTTCATGCAGTCGGGCAATCCGGTCTCCGAGGTGCACTACCACGGATGGAAGGATTTCGTGAACAAGAACCAGCAACGGATATGCAAAAAATCATCTCTATAAGACAAGGCGTACCAAAGATGGAAGCATGGCAGATGGCACAGCCCGTGGATTTCGAACTGAACGCCGGAGAGCACATCGCCATAATCGGCCCGAACGGAGGAGGGAAAAGCATGCTGGTGCACATCATAACAGGAAGCCATCCGGTCAAGGCTCCGCTCCCGGAATATGACTTCAGCCCGAGCAACAGGACAATGGTCTCGGAAAACATCAAGTACATAGCTTTCCGCGACACTTACGGAGGTGAAAACGACCGTACATATTTCCTGCAGCAACGGTGGAACCACGCTGAAATCAGTGACGACACACCGATGGTGGAGGAAGAACTGGAAGAGGCCTACCGGATGGCGGGAAACGACAGCCCGGAAAGACAGGCACTGAAGAAAAACATCTGCACGCTGTTCGGGCTAGACCAACTGAACGGGAAAATGGTCATATCACTGTCCAGCGGAGAACTGCGCAAGTTTAAACTGGCATGTTCACTGTTCTCCATGCCACGCGTGCTCATCATAGACAATCCGTTCATCGGCCTTGATGCAGAAACACGCCTTCAGTTCCAGGAACTTCTCGGTACAATCGCCGGAGAGTGTAGCATGCAGATCATACTCGTCATGAGCAAGGCAGAAGAACTGCCTGCTTTCATTACGCATGTGGTGGAAGTCAGCAACATGACCGTAGGCGCGAAGCAGGAGAAAGGCACTTATGTCAGAAAACACCGGACAAGAACGGCCAGTCTTCTGGACAAAGACCTGAAAGAACGCATGGCCCAGTTGCCCTGCCAACACACAGAAGCCGGGGAGATGGTGAATCTGCGGCAGGTGGAAATCAGATACGCAGACCGCGTCATTTTGCAGAAAATGGACTGGACAGTAAGAAAAGGGGAACACTGGGCGCTCATGGGCAAGAACGGGTCAGGCAAATCCACCCTGCTCAGCCTGGTCTGCGCCGACAATCCACAAGGCTACGCCTGTGACATATCACTCTTCGGCCGGAAAAGGGGCAGTGGAGAAAGTATCTGGGAGATAAAGAAAGGCATAGGATATGTGTCGCCCGAAATGCACAGGGCATACCACCGTGACCTCGCCATCGAGAAGATTGTTGCAAGCGGATTAAACGATTCCATGGGTCTATACATCAAACCCAATGAAGAGCAAATCCGGCAATGTGACTTCTGGATGCAGGTCTTCGGAATAAGCCACCTGTCAGGAAAGTCCTTCCTGAAAATATCGAGCGGCGAACAACGCCTGGTGCTGCTTGCACGCGCATTCGTGAAGAATCCACAGCTCATCATCCTCGATGAACCTATGCACGGCCTGGACACCGCAAACACACAGAAAGTGAGGGAAATCATAGACACCTTCTGCAGACAACCGGACAAGACGCTCATCATGGTCACGCATTATCTGGAAGAACTCCCCTCCTGTATAGATCATTACAAGACACTGGAAAAGATACAATAACACATTAAACAATAGAAAAATGAAAAAAATCTTATTGGTCATCGTAATCGCAATGAGCACATTGAATGTTTCTGCACAGGAAATCTTCAATGAAGTCAAAAGACTCAAAGCCAAAGTGGAGGCATTGATGAACGACACGACAAAGAACATTGAAGTGCGGAAAGTGGCCTGTTTCAAGAATGATGCCTTATACTACATGATTGACAAGGCCGGAAACACACCGGGATTCTCAGAATATGAACTGGGATGTCAGGCTAACGCCATGATTGATTTCGTGAACCTTTACGTGAAACGTATTGCACAGGAAAAAAAGAAAACCGAAAAGGAACTGATCAAGGCAAAATACAAGAATGCCACTATCCAGAATGCACTGTTCAACGACATGGAGAAAGAAGTAATCTACGGCTATGTTGACAACGAGGATTTCATCACTCAGTTCTCGCTCGACACAGACTGGGTAAAAGCACTTGAAGACGTAAGGAAATGAATCCGTAAGGATACATAACAGCTCCAAACGGAACTGCCGGACAACATTGAACGGCATAGAACAAACGAAGCGTGGGTGAAGGGATTGTGCTGACTGTCTGCACTGAACCTTCACCCACGCCTTATCTATTTGCAGTTGACTTCGTAGTAATACCAATAGGTATTTCCATAGACATCGCGCAGTTTGTTAAGCATCTTCACACGATCAGGAATTGACCGCTTGATCTTCAGGAAGTCCTGATAGTCTGCTTCCATGACATTATCCCTATACTCCACATCCGGAACCATCTGATGACGCGTATGCAACACAAGTGCCTCACGATAGTGCCGAGGCAGAGAATCATTGATGGCATAGTATTTGGGTAGTTCATCCACAAAGGCATCACGGTCGCAGTCAAGCAGATATCCGCAAAGCAGATAATCAATACCAGGTTTCTTCAGTCTGCCCTTACGCTGTAGGAGACGCAGGTATTCCATGGGAGAAGACAGACAGCTGACTCGCCCTCCAAGATAGTCATAGAGCTGGTTTACCGGAATCAAATGCAGACGCAGACGTTCTCCATCGGGCAGAAGAAAAGAGGACTGTCCGGAAACAGGATAGCTAAACAACCGGTCGGGCAACTGTCCTTGTCTGGAAAGGGAATAGCATACAAGCATGCTGATTTCTGCATTAGGGCAATCGGTTAGACGTGAAATCTCAAGTGCCTTACCATAATCACCTGCCGCAATTTCACTTTCCATACTGCAGGAGATGTGCGTATGCCTGTCCGCATCGACCGACATACAAGAAAAGATACAAAGCAGTGACAGCACCAGAAAATTCAGCCATGCTATACGCGAGAATGTACCATGACGAAACAGGTCATCCTCTGACAGGAACATTTTCCTTGACACAAAAACGCCCAAAAGCGGAAACCCCACAACAAGCAGCAACGGCATAAGCCACCGTACACTGAAACTGTCACCAGAAACCGTTATGCCCGTCAGCAGGGACAGCAGGAACAACGGAACAAAAAACGTGAAGGCAAAACAAACATTAGACCGACCCAACAACTGAACATTGGCCAAATGAGCCAGATATAGCACAATGGTAATGAGCAAAGCTCCTATAGTACGGTCATAATGGGTCTGGCCTTTGGAAAGCGTATGCTGAACTACAGCCAGCACATCTGCCTGATAATAATATAGATAAAGAAATACGAAACAACAAAAGAAAGCAGTACATGCCACATGCAACATGGCAATACTGCTTTTCACATTATACTTATTCATCAGTTTTTCTTCAATACAACAGCTGAACGTGCTGGAACATAAAGTTTAAGCCACTCTTTGTGATCCTTCACATAAACTGGATCATAGTTTGTGAAATGGGTAATTGTGTCATCGGACAAGCCGTTTCCGCCAAACTCCACAGCATCAGTATTCAACACGACTTCATATGCTCCTGTAGGAACAAGGAAACCGTAATCCGTGAACGAACGTGTAGGATTGAAATTGAACACAAATATCAAATCACCTCTCATGTAGGCCAGTACCTGGTCACCATCATTATGCCAGATTTCCTGTACTTTTGTACGCTGGAAATGAGGGACACTCTTGATAACTTCCAGCATCTTGCGGTCAAAATCTCCCAAAAAATGATAGTCAAGATCCTTGTTATCCACCAGGTTCCATTGTCTGCGTGCATACTTGTGGCTCCATCCGTTTCCTTCACGAGGGAAGTCAATCCACTCCGGATGTCCGAACTCATTGCCCATGAAGTTAAGATATCCACCATTGATAGTCGAAGAAGTCACTAATCTTATCATCTTGTGCAAGGCAATGCCACGATGCACCACACCGTTTTCATCACCCTTCCTGAAATGCCAGTACATGTCGGCGTCTATCAAACGGAAAATAATGGTCTTGTCGCCCACCAACGCCTGGTCATGGCTCTCACAATAACTAATGGTTTTCTCATCGGCACGCCGGTTTTTCACCTCCCAGAATATCGAACTGGGCTTCCAGCACTCATCAGGTAACTCCTTTATGGTCTTTATCCAGAAGTCCGGTATGTTCATGGCCATACGATAGTCAAACCCATATCCGCCATCCTCAAACCTGGCTGCAAGCCCCGGCATACCGCTCACCTCTTCAGCGATGGTAATGGCATTGGGATTTACCTGATGAATGAGCAGGTTGGCCAATGTTAGATAACAGATGGCATTGTCATCCTCATGTCCATTGAAATAATCGCCATAGTTACAGAACGCCTCACCCAAGCCATGACTATAATAGAGCATGGATGTAACTCCATCAAAGCGGAATCCGTCAAAATGGAACTCTTCCAGCCAATACTTGCAGTTGGAGAGCAGGAAATGCATCACCTCATCCTTTCCGTAATCAAAGCAAAGGCTGTCCCATGCCGGGTGTTCTCTTCTCCCGCCTCCATAGAAAAACTGGTTAGGATCACCGGCCAGATTACCCAAGCCCTCCATCTCGTTTTTCACGGCATGGCTGTGCACGATGTCCATAATGACTGCTATACCGTTCTGATGAGCCTCATCTATGAGTGCCTTGAGCTGTTCCGGTGTTCCGAAACGGCTGGACGAAGCAAAGAAACTGCTTACATGATAGCCAAACGATCCGTAATAGGGATGCTCCTGGATGGCCATAATCTGGATACAGTTATACCCATCCTTAATGACCCGTGGCAGCACATTGGTCCTGAACTCATCATAAGTGCCCACCTTTTCCGCATCCTGTGACATGCCTATATGGCATTCATAGATGAGCAAAGGCGACTTACAGGGACGGAACTTGTTCTTTTTCCACTTATATGGAGTCTCCGGATTCCATACCTGTGCAGAGAAGATCTTTGTCTGCTCATCCTGCACTACCCTGCGACACCATGCCGGAATGCGTTCACCATCGCCACCGTTCCAGTGCACGTGCATCTTGTACAGGTCACCGTGTTTCAGGGCTTTCTCACTGAGTTTCAGTTCCCAGTTCCCTGTTCCCTGAATGCGTTTGGCACGATAGCGTTCATCTTCCTGCCATCCGTTGAAATCACCAACAAGGTAGATATCAGTCGCATTAGGTGCCCATTCGCGGAACACCCATCCCCTCGACAGTTTGTGAAGTCCATAATACTGATGTCCGTTAGCAAAGTCATTAAGTGTCTTCTTCCCATTGTTCGTGAGCTTGTCCAACACCCAGCACACATGGTCGTGACGACCCTTGATGGCCTCCTCATAAGGTTCCAGATACGGATCATTGCGGACTATTCCTATATGTTGGGAAGCCTTTTCAGCACGTCCCCGTTTCCTTGTTTCAGTTTTTTTCGTTGCCATATTGTAATTAATGTTGTTGTTCTGATTTCATCATCATGACAGCCGCTACATCAGGTCCAACGGAATCAGTCCTCATAGCGTCTTCCGTTCTCGTAATGCCCCTTCTTCACCACCACGCCATTCCTGTCCTTTTCCACGAACTGACCTTCACGGCGGTCATCGCGATAGGAGCCCTCAAAGCGCAGACCGTCCTTATTTTCCTCTATGGCCGTCCCGTTGCGCTGTCCGTTGCGATAGGTACCTTTGAACTTGCTGCCGTCAGCATAATGTATGATGATTTCCCCATCTACCTTTCCGTTCTTGAACATGCCTTCAAAAACGTCTCCGTTCTTCTTCACGAGTTTTCCGTGGCCGTTCTGCCTGTCGTCCAGCCATTGTCCGGTATAGGTGTCACCGTTCTTCCACACGAGCACCCCCTGTCCGTCCTTGCCGCCTTCCCGGAAATGACCCGTGTACTTGTCGCCATTGGCATACTTGAAGATTCCCTCTCCAGTGCGTTCACCCTGCACATAGTCGCCTTCATATACATCACCGCTCTGGAACTTGTAAATGCCCTTTCCGTTCTGTATATCGTTGAGCCATTCACCTATATAGACATCACCGTCAGCATAGTGGTTAGTGCCTTTCCCCGAACGCTGGTTCTCAGACCACATGCCATCATAGGTAGTACCGTCTCCCCAGTCAAAAAAGCCCTTTCCACTTTTCTGGTCGTCTTTCCAGTTTCCGTCATAATATGCGCCACTGGCAAAAGTGTACCGGCCTTTTCCCTGTCGTTTGTCCTTTTCCCAGTTGCCCTCATACTTATCTCCATTGTAATAGTACATGATGCCATGTCCCTGCTGATAGTCACGGAACCAAAGGCCAACATACTTGTTGTTATTCATGAAATAATAGGTTCCCAAGCCATGCTGCTGGTCCTGGAACCATTCTCCATCATATTTTTCGCCATCCGAAAACGAATAGACACCCTTGCCTTGTCTGCGTCCCTTCACATACTCACCTTCATAAGTGTCACCATTCTTATACACGGTTATGCCTTTGCCGTGGGGCTTCCCCGACTGCATCTGGCCTTTATACTGGCCATTGTCGCGTGTAATACACGAACCGAGCGTTATTTTCTGGGCATAAGTGGCGAGAGGAAGTGTCAATATAGAGAATAAAAACAACTGAAATTTCTTCACAACCAAGATTCTTTTATATGATTATTGGCCAAAAGTATGAAAAAAGGCCGACATCACAAAAAGTATTTACATTTTTTTTGATAATTCCATAATGCTGAATCCCGAAACAAGGGTTTTTCAATCTGAACTTCTCTATATCCACAAATATCCTGCATCTTTTTAAGAGGCTGTACATTGCAACAGACCAGCAATGCGGATTCAACATCATAAACTTTTTTATATAACATTGTCTTATGCTGCATGACGTTTCAAGTCCGTCAGCCTGTCCCAGTCACAAACTTTTCCTTCTGCCATTTCTGACGGCTGCAAAACGCTCTTCAATCAATCTCCATCCTGACAAAAACCCTTCCGCCAACATGACGTTCCGCAAGCCTCTACCAGCCATAAGCCTCTGCCTCCTCACGGGAGAGGAAGAAGCGCACGAAGGCATCTGTCCGCCTCGATGCGCCCCTTGATTTGTTGTCGAAAACTGTGCCTACGCTAAAATGCGGGTTTAATTGAAGCCACTTTTCCTTCAGTGACAGGTCGGTTCATGACGAGTTTCTTCAATCAATAATTCAACCCTCAGAAGTGACCTGTCCCTCAGCGTACAACCAGGTTGCCATCCGCTTGCGGGGTTTCACTTCATGCGGAACTCTTCATGCGCAGCCACTGGGGCTGTGGATGTCCCGCCCGCACTTCTCACACCATACCGCAATAAAATGCCAGACTGACAGTACCTGCCTTGCGATGTGCGGGCGGGACGCCCACACCCCCAGCGACATGCCCGACAGTCTTCTGCTTCCAGGAATCGAGGCGTATTCCCGGAAATCAAAGTGTCAGTTTTTTAACACTTTTGCTTACACTTTGATTTTCCGGCCATTTCTGAAGATTCGGACGAAACCAGATTTTTGTGCGCCAGCGGAAATTTTCGGGTTTGGAAGACCAATTTGTAAACCATTGATAATCAACGGGATAAATTTTTACAGCCGTATAGTGTTAACAAAAACCACCTGATTTTAACCTAAAATCCGTTAAATTCATGCACAAAACACGCGATTTGTGCAGTTTTCGCCCCCCATTTTCCGCACTTTTGGTCGGAAAAACGCAGTTTTGAGGCCGAAAAACCTGAGTTTTTGCTCTGAAACAGTTAAGTTTTATCCCAAAAACACTTAAGTGTCAGGACGAAAATAGTTAACTAATTTTCTGGAAACAGTTAAGTGTTTCCCCCCTAACACTTAACTGTTTTTTCCGTTTTGTGCAAAAAACCGGCAATTCACACTTATTAACATGAAAAACGGCTCAAAACAGCCTGTTTTTCAACACCCCGAAAAATCAAAGTGTAAGCAAAATCGTCAAAATTCTGACATTTTGTAAAAACAAGAAGATGGAAAAGACAGACGCGCAGATGTCCATCACCTACCGTTACGCACCTATGTCGGGCATGGCAAGCCGAAAAGGGCATGGCAATGTTGTGTGTGTGGCATTTTTTCCTTACTTTTGTACGCGCAAAGCCAAGCCGTGCGTATGCGACGGACAGTGTGCAGCACGTTTTTTCAGACAATGGACAGCATCAACCGAAACCTTACGGCCCACATTGTGGCCTTCCTCACCGTTGCAGTGTGGGGCAGCACGTTCATCTCCACCAAGGTACTCATCATGAACGGCCTGTCCGCAGCGCAGATCTTTACCCTGCGCTTTGCCATGGCCTACGTGCTCATGGTGTGCTTCTCGCACCGCAGATGGGTGTGCACTACGGCGCGCGACGAACTGACCATGCTGTTGCTGGGCGTGACTGGCGGTTCGCTGTATTTTCTCACGGAAAACGTGGCCCTGAAGTATTCCACGGCTACGAACGTGTCGCTGATTGTCTGTTCCTGCCCGCTGTTCACCACCCTGCTGTTCAGGTTGCTGTTCCGCTCCGCCCGTCTGAGCATGAGCCAGTGGGCCGGTACGCTCTTCGCCTTTGCCGGTATGGTGGCGGTGGTGCTCAACGGCCATTTCGTGCTCCACCTCTCGCCCGCCGGCGACAGCCTTGCGCTGGCAGCCTGCATCTGCTGGGCCGTCTATTCGCTCATCATGAAGACCGTGGGCGAGGGCTATTCCTCCGCCTTCATCACGCGCAAGGTGTTCTTCTACGGTCTGCTCACCATCCTGCCCTATTACCTGTTCTGTCCGGGCATGCCCTCCACAGACGTGCTGTCCCGGCCTGTGGTGGCAGCCAACCTGCTGTTTCTCGGCGCAATAGCAAGCATGGTGTGCTTCCTGACCTGGACCTGGTGCATGAAGCAGCTGGGTGCCATCAAGGCCACCAACTACGTGTACATCAACCCGATTGCCACCATCGTGTTCGCCACGTGGATCCTGGACGAACACATCACGCCATGGTTCGTGGCGGGCACATTGTTCATCTTGCTCGGCCTTTATCTGAGCAACAAGGATGCACGGCCATGCTGAGTCCGGCACTGCTGCTTTCCACCCTGCTCACCCTTGTGCAGCTGAACTGCGAGAACCTGTTCGACTGCCGGCACGACACGCTGAAGGAGGATACGGAATTCCTGCCCGACGGCGACATGCACTGGACACGCACACGCTACTGGCGCAAGCTGAACCGTACGGGACAGACCATCCTCTCGTGTGGCGGTGAAGGGAAGGACTGGTCGCTGCCCGACCTTGTGGCCCTGTGCGAGGTGGAGAACGACACGGTGCTCACCGACCTCACGCGCCGCTCCCTGCTCCGCAACGCCCGCTATGAATACATCATGACCGACTCGCCCGACAGGCGAGGCATAGACGTGGCACTGCTCTACTCGCCGTTCAGCTTCATGCCCCTGCATCACCACAGCATACGGCTCCCCGCACTGGAGGGGATGAAGCCCACACGTGACCTGCTCTATGTGGCAGGTCTGACATCCGACGGCGACACCCTGCACATCGTGGTGGCCCACTTCCCCAGCCGCAGCGGTGGCGAACAGCCCACACGCAACCACCGCATCCATGCCGCACAGACAGTCTGCGCGGTCATCGACTCCATCAGTTCCCTGTCGCCCGGAGCACGCATCATCGTGGCCGGCGACATGAACGACTACTCCACAGATGCCAGCATCAGGCTGATGTGCGGGAAGGGTCTGCAGGACATCTCCCGGAACGCCACAGGCCGGAACGGAGCCAAAGGTACCTACCGCTACCGGGGGCTTTGGGGCAGTCTGGACCATATCCTGGCCTCCGCGAACATGGCCGCATGCCTGACGGAATGCTTTGTGAACGACATGCCCTTCCTGCTGGAAGAGGACAGTAAATACGGTGGGCAGAAACCTAAGCGCAACTATTCCGGACCGGCCTACAACAACGGCTTCAGCGACCATCTGCCGCTTGTGGCCCGCTTCCGGCTGCAGGAGGAGTAATGCACGGTTTTCCGCCCCACCTTATTATATTACCGGGAAGTTAATGGGGGCAGGAAAGCGGTTTTTCACATTTTTTTGATTAACTTTGCCCCCGCTTTGCCACAAGGCAAGGCTTTTTTTAATTATTAATCATTCAACGTAATGTACAAAAAAAGATTCAACTACTGCCCGCCCGTGGTGTTCCGCCACTTCTCGCGCAAAGGCTATGCCTTGTTCAGCTGCTTGGGTAAGGAAGTGATTATCGGAACGCTGAGTGTGAGCACCTTGACATTTGCCAAGGCCAACAGCATCAGCGTCACCGGAATGATTTCCCAGGACTCCATCAGCCATGAGGAACTGCGCCTCGACGAAGTGATTGTCACCGGCTCACGGGCACCGCTGACCGAATTGCAGTCAGCCAGGATCGTTGCTGTCATTACGCGCTCCGACATAGAGCGCAGTGCGGCAGAGAGTGTCAACGACTTATTGAAAACAGCCATCGGCGTGGATGTCCGTCAGCGTGGTGGCTTTGGTGTACAGACGGACATCTCCATCAATGGCGGCACGTTCGACCAGATTACCATCCTGCTCAACGGTATGAACATATCCAGCCCGCAGACCGGGCACAATGCCGCCGACTTCCCCGTTTCCTTGTCAGACATTGAACGCATCGAAGTGCTCGAAGGCGCGTCTGCACGCGTGTTCGGATCGTCCTCGTTCAGCGGGGCCGTGAACATCGTCACGCGCCAGGCAGAAGCCAACAGCGTGAAGGCATCGGCCCAAGGCGGCTCGTTCGGCACATTCGGCGGCGATGCCGGGCTGACCCTGACAACGGCAAACACCGGCCATCTGGTCAGCGGAGGCTACACGCAAAGCGACGGGGGAACACTGCACAGCGACTTCAAGCGCCGCAAAGCCTATTACAAAGGGCACCTGACAGCCACCCGGCTGAAACTTGACTGGCAGGCCGGGTTCAGTTCACAGGATTTCGGCGCGAACACGTTCTACAGCGCGAAATTCAACAACCAATACGAGGAGACAAGGCGGCTGCTGGCATCGGTCAATGCCGAGTACGCCATTCCACAGACCACCATCAGAGTCAGACCGGCTCTCTATGGCCACCGTGACTATGACCACTACCAGCTCGTCAGGAACATGACAGGAGCGGCCAACGGCGAGAACTACCACCGCACGGATGTGCTGGGCGCATCGGTCGATGCCTACGGCTCGTGGCTGCTTGGCACAACCGCGGTGGGTGTGGACGTGAGAAAGGAAAAGATATGGAGTACGGCCCTCGGCACCTTGCTGCCCGAGGCCGACTGGAAGGAAATAAGCGGCAGCGACAGACGCTACGACCACAAGGGCGAACGCACCAACACAAGCGTGTTTGCCGAGCACGACATCATTGCCGGCGGGCTGACAGTTTCGCTGGGCATGCTGGCCAACAGGAACACCGGACTGGACAACAAGTTCAGGTTCTACCCCGGCATTGACGTGAGCTACCGCCCCGACGACCACTGGAAAATCTTCCTGTCCTGGAACAAGTCGCTCCGCGTGCCCACCTACACCGACCTCTACACCAGCAATTCCGTGCAGGTGGGCGATGTCAACCTGAAACCGGAGAAGAACTCTACTTACAAAGGGGGCGTGCGCTACCGCAGAACAGCCATGGAGGCCACGGCCAGCGTGTTCTACAGCAACGGGACAGACATGATAGACTGGGTATATGAAACGCAGGAAAGCACAAAATACCACGCCCTGAACATAGGCAAGCTCGACAACATGGGAGCCGGAGTGGACCTGGCCTTCCATCCCGCCGAACTGTGGCACAACAGCATCATCACACGGATGAAGCTGGGCTATGCCTATATCCACCAGAAACATGAAACGGAAGCACAGATATTCAAGTCGCTCTATGCACTGGAATACCTGCGGCACAAACTCACCGCAGAAATGGACCACAGGATTGTGAGCCGGCTCTCGGCACACTGGACTTTCCGGTGGCAACAGCGCATGAACGGTTTCCATCCGTATGCCAAACTGGATGCTAAACTGCTATGGAGCGCAAAGGGATACGAGCTCTTCGTCAAGGCCGACAATCTGACGTCCCACCGCTACTATGACCTGGGCGGCGTACTGCAGCCAGGCATCTGGGTAATGGCCGGAGGAAGCATCAGGCTGAACCTGTAACCCACCAACGGCGTGCATGGCTCCACAAGACACCGTGCACGCCTTCTTTTTCATAAATGCGTCATGGAAAGAACAATAATCGAAGAAATCAGAAACGGACTGTTAGCCCTGCAGGACACAGGCTACAAGGCTTTCCACAGCAGACTGGTACCGGACACGCCTCCCGACAGCATTATCGGCGTGCGTACACCGGAACTCCGCAAGTTAGCGAAAAAAATGGCCAAGGACCCGCGCATAGGCCTGTTCCTTGACGACCTGCCACACAGGTTTTACGAAGAACGCAGCCTGCACGGTTTCATTATCTGTGAAGAAAAAGACTACAGTCTGCTGATGAACCGGCTGGAACGTTTCCTGCCCCACATCGACAACTGGGGCACATGCGACCTGTTGTCGCCCAAAGCATTCAAACGGAAAGAGAACAGGGAGCAGCTCCTCAACGACATCAGGAGATGGATGACTTCAGACCAGCCGTTCACCATACGTTTCGGCACAGAAATGCTCATGTCCCATTTCCTTGGCGATGCCTTCCAGCCTGCATACCTGGACTGGGTTGCTGCCATAAGAAACGAGCACTATTATGTGCGCATGATGGTGGCATGGTTCTTTGCCACCGCTCTGGCAAAGCAATGGCAGTACACGCTACCCTACCTGGAAAAAGACATGCTGGAAAAATGGACACACAACAAGTCCATACAGAAAGCCATAGAGAGCTACCGCATTACACCGGAACAGAAGGCATTGCTCCGGACACTCAGGAGGCACTGAACGCCGGCCGTAAACGCCTAACGCCCCATTGCACACGGAAAAGCGCAATGGGGCGTTCGCGAAAAGGCATGAAAAAACCGCCAGAGATTGGTCTGACGGTGTCTCTCTTTTTCAGTTCGACTGACGTAGATTATTCAGCTACTACAGTAGTGTCAGCAGCAACGGTGTCAGCAGCAACGGTGTCAACCAGTGCAGTGTCAACAGTGTCAGCGTCAGTTGCAGGAGCAGCAGTCTTGTTACCGCAAGAAGCGAAAGAGATAGCTGCGATAGCTACGAACATAAAAACTAATTTCTTCATTTTCTTTGCTTTTTAAATCTGTAAAACAATCATTTGTTTATTAAAACGATGCAAAGGTAAGGATTTTTTCAATACGTTGTATCTTTTTTTTCTTTTTTTTTCAGGCGATTTTGTAACTTTTTTATAACACACTGATTTTCAACAGATTACTAATATATAATTTTTGTTAACGCAAACAGCAGATGTCCGTTACCGCACACAGCAAGGACAATCCCCTCGTTTCACGGACACTGTCCTCCACCATCAACAGACAAGAACCGGAAAGGAATAAATAGATGTTTTCTATATATATATAGGTAAGGTCTGTTGGCGGCAGCCCGGTCTTATGACTATCTTTGCAACAGGAAAAGCAGCCCGACAGCTGCAACACATAAAAAAATCAATCAAACAAAAGAAAGGAGTTCAGATTATGAGAAGCATCACGAAATTCGACCTGCAGTATGCACACAGGTTCTACGGTTTCCAAGGCGAAGCCCAGTATCTTCACGGCCACACCGGCGTTCTGACCATCGAGGTGGAAGACAGCGTCAACGAGGGTGTGAACATGGTATATCCCTGCAACGAGATCCAGAAAGTGGCATGGAACGTACTGAAAAACTTTGACCACGCGCTGGTCCTGCGCCAGGACGACCCGCTTCTGCCCGCCATTCTCGATGTCTATGAGAAGCAAGGCATAAAGGACGGGCATCCATGCAACACCATGAAGGGAGAAGCCTTCAAGACCGAGCTGGCCACGGCCTATCCCGATGCACGGCTGGTAGTGACGAAAGAGACCATGACCGTGGAAGGCATGATAAAGATTGTATATGACCTGCTCAAGGACAAGCTGAACATTGCCAAACTTACCTTCACAAGCGGCGTGAACGCTGCAACAGCCGATTTCAGCGAAAGGAAGAACATAGACCGCTGCCCGCTCTGCGGCATTGCTCTCGACGAGAACGGAGCATGCCCTAAATGCGGCTACAGGAAGCACTGAACCCTGTAAAGGGAAACAAACGGAGGGGATGAAGCCGCAGACGGCCAAGCCCCCATGCACACGGCGTGTCACGGAGACAATACGGTTTCCGTGACACGTTCTTATTGCAGTCCGTCGGAGGGAAACCTTCGGGGACGGGAGACGGCAAGCAGCCCGGAAAACGGATGCGCCGGAACCGGTTGCCGGGAGGCATGAAACGGAAAGTCCGGAAAAGCGAACTGCAAAGTCCGGAAAAGCCAAGTGGAAAAAATCCAACTGTTAACCATAAACTGTAGTTCACGGCGTGAACACTATATTTCACGGCGTGAACACTATATTCCACGGCGTGAACACTATATTTCACGGCGTGAAACAGAGATTGGACTTCACACTCCGGAAGTTTACACTTCACTTTTCCGGACTTTGCAGTTCGCTTTTCCCGACTTTACCGTCCACTTCCGCGGAGACCGCAGGACAACGCTGCCGGCAATGCCCTACCACGCCGGATTCACGCCCTGCACGCATGGGCAAAAAAATCGGCACGGTTTTCTTTTTCTCGACAAAAAGCACTATCTTTGCAAACATAACCATTGAAACATCTGAAAAATGAAAAATTTCTTCAAGCAAGTATCTGCCACAGTGGTGGGCATGTTCGTGTTTTTCGTCATCATCGGCATCATTGGCATGATGAGCATTGTGGGTATGATTTCCTCCACACAGGCCACACAGAACGTAAGCGACAACAGCGTGCTCGTGCTCAACCTGTCGGGCACCATCAATGAGCAGGGGAAAGACAATCCCTGGAGAGAACTGATGGGGAACCAGGCCGGAGAGACCGGGCTGAACGACATCGTGGCTGCCATAAAGAAGGCCAAGGACAACGACAGGATCAAAGGCATATACATAGAAGCCGGGATATTCAGCGCAGGATACGCCACGCTGCAGGAGCTGCGCAACACGCTGGCCGACTTCAAGCGCTCGAAGAAATGGATCGTGAGCTACGCCGACAGCTACACACAGGGAGCCTACTACGTGGCATCGGTGGCCGACAAGGTATATATCAACCCCAAAGGCATGCTCGACTGGCACGGACTGGCAGCGCAGCCACAGTTCCTGAAAGACCTCTACGCCAAAGTGGGTGTGAAATACCAGGTCGTGAAGGTGGGCACATTCAAGAGCTTCACCGAGACTTATACGGAGGACAAGATGAGCGATGCCAACCGCCAGCAGGTGACAGCCTATATCAACGGCATCTGGACAAACATCTGCAAGGACGTGTCCGACAGCCGCAAGGTGAGCACGGATTCGCTCAACGCCTATGCTGACAGGCTCATCACCTTTGAACCGACAGAGAACCTGAAGAAATACAAGCTGGTGGACGAGCTGCTCTACACCGACCAGCTGAAAGCCGAAATCAGGAAAATGCTGAAGATAGACCAGGACAAGCACATCAACCAGGTGGGCATGGCCGAAATGCGCAACGTGAAGGGCGAGAAGAAGAAAGGCGACAGGATAGCCATCTACTATGCTTCGGGAGGCATCGTTCAGAGCAGCATGGCATCGCCGTTCTCCAGCTCCGGACAGATTGTGGCCGACGCAGTGTGCAAGGACCTGGAAGACCTGGCCAAGGACGATGAGGTGAAGGCTGTCGTGATACGCATCAACTCGGGCGGTGGCGATGCCTACGCCTCGGAACAGATATGGCATTCGGTGTGCAATTTGAAAGCCAAGAAGCCGGTAGTCGTTTCCATGGGCGACGTGGCGGCATCCGGTGCCTACTACATGAGCTGTCCGGCCAACTGGATCGTGGCACAGCCCAACACGCTGACCGGAAGCATCGGCATATTTGCCGCCATACCCGACCTCAGCGGGCTGGTGACGCAGAAACTCGGCGTGAAGTTCGACGAGGTGAAGACCAACCGCAACAGCGGGTTCGGCAACGTCATGGCACGGCCGTTCAACGACGAGGAACTGGCCTACCTGCAGAGCAATGTAAACCGCGGCTATGAACTCTTCCGCAAACGTGTGGCCGACGGCCGCAAGCAGAAGGAGGAAGACATTGAAAAAATAGCGCAAGGCCGCGTGTGGATAGGCAATGATGCCATAGGCATAAAACTGGTGGACCAGCTGGGAGGACTGGACGATGCTGTGGCCAAGGCCGCAAAACTGGCCAAGATAAAGGAATACAAGACCGTGGACTACCCGGCTCCTGCCGACTGGATGGACACACTGCTCTCCGAAATGGATGGCGGTAACTATCTGGACGAACAGCTGCGCCAGACACTGGGCGAATATTACGAACCCTTCGTTTCGATCAGGAAAATGGACCAGCAGCATGCCCTGCAGGCACGGCTTCCGTTCGTGGTTAACCTGAAATGAACGGGTGGCAATGAGAAGCGAAGGCGATTTCATCAGGCTCAATGAATGGCTGGCCCCACTGAGTTGGCTATATGGGATTGCTGTGCGCTTCAGGAACCAGCTGTTCGACATGGGTGTGCTGAAAAGCCACTCGTTCGACCTGCCGGTCATATCGGTCGGCAACATCACCGTAGGCGGATCGGGCAAGACACCGCACGTGGAGTATCTCGTAAGGCTGCTCAAGGACAAGGCTAAGGTTGCCGTGCTGAGCAGAGGCTACAAGCGGAAGAGCAAAGGCTATGTACTGGCAGGGGAAGACTCCACGACAGCACAGATCGGCGATGAGCCTTACCAGATGAAGTGCAAGTTCAGCGACATATACATAGCCGTGGACAAGAAGCGAAAGGAAGGCATAGAGCGGCTGATGAACGACCCGGAGACCCGGGACGTGGAGGTGATTGTGCTCGACGATGCCTTCCAGCACCGCTACGTGAAACCGGGACTGAACATATTGCTGGTGGATTACCACCGGCTGCTCATCTATGACAAGCTGCTGCCTGTAGGCCGTCTGCGCGAACCGAAAGAAGGCAAGAACAGGGCCGACATGGTCATAGTGACCAAATGCCCGGCAGACCTGAAACCGATGGAGTTCAGGGTGCTGACCAGAGCCATGGAACTGTACCCGTTTCAGAGCCTCTATTTCACCACGCTGAAATACGGACGGCTGAAGCAGATGTTCGGAAACAGGACCATGGAGCTGAAAGAACTCTCACGCAAGAACGTGCTGCTGCTGACCGGCATCGCCTCGCCAGACCAGATGATGCTTGACCTGAGACCGTACAACAAGGACATCAGGCACATGGAATACGGCGACCACCATCAGTTTACCGAACAGGACGTGCATGACGTGGAACAGGCCTTCAACGAACTGGAACCGCCAAGAATCATCATTACCACAGAAAAAGACAAGACACGGCTGGAACACATGAGGCAGCTGATGGGAAAGGAAGTATGTGACAGCCTTTATGTGCTGCCTGTGGAAATCAGATTCATGCTCGGAAAAGAAAACGAATTCAACAATAAAATCATTGACTATGTACGAAAAAATTCAAGAAACAGCAGCCTGGCTCAAGGAAAGAATGACGACAAGCCCCACGACGGCCATCATTCTGGGAACAGGCCTGGGACAATTAGCTTCAGAAATAACTGATACATACGAGTTTTCCTATCAGGACATTCCCAACTTCCCTGTATCAACCGTTGAAGGACACTCAGGAAAACTGATATTCGGCAAACTGGGCAACAAGGACATCATGGCCATGCAAGGAAGATTCCATTTTTATGAAGGCTATGACATGAAGGAGGTGACATTCCCCATCCGCGTGATGTATGAACTGGGCATCAGGACGCTTTTCGTGTCCAATGCCTCAGGGGGAATGAATCCTGACTTCCGCATCGGCGACCTCATGGTCATCACAGACCACATCAACCTGTTCCCGGAACATCCGCTGAGAGGAAAGAACTTCCCCACCGGACCGAGATTCCCTGACATGCACGAGACCTATGACCTGCAGCTCATTGCCCAGGCCGATGAGATAGCCAAGGAAAAAGGCATCCGTGTGGTTCACGGCGTATATGTAGGCGTGCAGGGTCCGACATTCGAAACACCCGCCGAATACAAGATGTACCACAGGCTCGGCGGCGATGCAGTGGGCATGAGCACCGTTCCGGAAGTAATCGTGGCGCACCATTGCGGCATCAAGACATTCGGCATCAGCATCATCACCGACCTGGGACTGGAAGACCAGCCGGTGGAGGTAAGCCATGAGGAAGTGCAGGTGGCGGCCAACAAGGCCCAGCCGCTGATGACGGAAATCATGCGCGAAATGATCAACAGAGCCTGAAACCCAGAACAGACACTATAATGGACATAGCAAAACTGGGAGAATTCGGACTGATAGACCATCTCACAAAAGACATCAAGACACAGAACCTGTCAACAAGGCACGGCGTAGGCGATGACTGCGCTGTGCTGTCTTATCCTGACAAGGAGGTGCTGGTGACGACCGACATGCTGATGGAGGGCATCCATTTCGACCTGACATATATAGACCTGAAGCACCTGGGATACAAGTCGGCAATGGTGAACATCAGCGATATATTCGCCATGAACGGCACTCCCAGACAGCTGCTCGTCAGCATTGCACTCAGCAAGAAATTCATGGTGGAAGACATGGAGGATTTCTATGCAGGGCTGAAACTGGCATGCGAGAAGTGGGGAGTTGATATCGTAGGGGGTGACACCACAGCATCCTATACCGGACTGGCCATCAGCATCACCTGCATCGGAGAGGCCGATAAGGATGAAATCGTTTACAGGAACGGCGCCAAAGACACAGACATCATCTGCGTGAGCGGTGACCTCGGAGCTGCCTATATGGGTCTGCAATTGCTGGAACGTGAGAAGGCAGTGTATTACCAACAACTGGAAGAGGCGAGGAAAAAGAACAACAGCAAAAGAATAGAGGAACTGAAGAACTTCCAGCCCGACTTCGCAGGAAAGGAATATCTGCTGCAAAGACAGCTTCAACCGGACGCACGGGGTGATATCATCGCACAACTGAGCAAACTCAACATCAGACCGACATCAATGATGGACATCAGCGATGGATTGAGTAGCGAACTGATGCATATCTGCAAGCAAAGCAACTGCGGATGCCGGATTTACGAGAAGAACCTGCCCATAGACTATCAGACTGCGGTAATGGCTGAAGAACTGAACATGAACGTCACGACCTGCGCTCTGAACGGCGGGGAAGACTATGAACTGCTGTTCACCGTGCCTATAGGAGACTATGAGAAGATTGAGCAGATGGATAATGTGAGACTGATTGGACACATAACCAAGAAAGAACTGGGGCAGATGCTTGTGGCAAGAGACAATCAGGAGTTTGAACTGAAAGCACAGGGATGGAATTCCCTGAACGGGTAAGGACTCAACAATACCTTTGCAAATTCAAAAACAGCGCACACCAATGCGATAGACAGCATTACTTGTGCGCTGTTCTTTTCTACAGCCAATATAAAAAACGTCTGTTTCCCTCTTACTGGAAACAGACGTTCATGTTTCAGCACGACCGGGATTTATGCAGCTGCATAAATCCAGTCGTATATGCAACTGCAGACACCAAACGCCACAATACCCAAGATGCAAAGTGCAAGTGCCAGTTTCGTGTTGGCATCACTCTTGAACTGCGGTAAAGGTGACTCGGAATCCTTGATGTACATGGCCTTGACAATGAGCAGATAATAATAAAGGCTGGCTACAGTGTTGATCAAAGCAATAAACACCACGAAGTATGCCCAGAAAGAGCCTTGTTCGGCTGCTGCCATGAAGACAAAGAACTTACTGAACATTCCCGCAAATGGTGGAATACCGGCCAAAGAGAAAAGTGCCAGTGTCATAAGGAACGCCAGTTTCGGATTCGTAGTGTACAGGCCATTGTATGCACTCATGTCTGTTGTACCGTTATTGTTCTGTTCCACAACATTGATAACAGTAAACACAGCCATATTGGCAACTATATATACCAAGACATAATAGGTAAGTGCAGCAACTCCCATCTGACTGTTTCCAATAGCGGCAAGCATGATATAACCGGCCTGGGAAATTGAACTGAAAGCCATGAACCGTTTGAGTTCACCCTGACGGAGCGCAAACAGGTTGGCAACAGTAATGCTCAGAACAATGACAATGTCAAGAAGATACTCCCAATAAACGACCATCGGAGCAAATACCTTCATGAGTATAGCCATCAGCGTGAATGCCGCAGCACCTTTGGAAATGACACTAAGATAACCCGTCACTGCGGTAGGTGCACCCTGATAAGTATCAGCTGTCCAGAGGTGGAAGGGAACAAGAGAAATCTTGAATCCTAATCCACTAAAGAAGAATACCAGTCCCATAATGGTGAGAGGGCTTACCGTCAGACGTGTGACCACATCATCGAAATAGAGGGTTCCCGTGGCAGCATAGATAAAAGAGATACCATAAAGCATGACACCACTTGAGAACGTTGCCGTCAGTACGAACTTGGCTGCTCCCTCCGCGGAGTTCTTGCGAAACTTATCAAAAGCCACAAGGCAAGCCATAGGTACAGACGCCATCTCAAGACCAAGGAAGAACATGAGGAAATGTCCGGAAGACATCATCATGTACATACCCAGTAATGTTGAAACGACAAGCATGTAGAACTCACCGGACTTGTTCTTGACATCAGCCCTGTTCAGCCATGGCTGTGACATGACAAGCACAATCAAAGAGCCTGCCGTAAGGATAAGTTTCATGACATTCGCAGCCTGTGTGCTTATGTACAACCCACCGAATGCAGAAACCGGACAGGCCATAGCACAGGGAATGAGCTGAAGCAGCATCAAGCCACCCGTAAGTGTGTAAAGGACACAGTTCTTACGTGGAGAATTCTTCATTGCAAAGTCGGCAATGAAAACAATGACCAGTATAGCCATCAAAGTGGCTTCAGGCAACATATTTAAAAACTGACTGTAATTCATCTTGCTTTGCTTTAGAAATTAATGACATTTAGAATTGGCCCAACGGCACCTTCAATCACATTGCTTGCCCACAACGGAGCTACACCAAGAGCAGCAACACAGAATATCAGACAGCATACGGAGAAACGCTCATCCCATGTTGCATCTGTCAGTTCCAGATAATGTGGATCTGCAACCTTCTGGAAAAGTATCTTTCCAACAACACGAAGAATGTACACTGCCGTTATGACAATAGAACAACATGCAATGATTGTAGCAGTACGGTGGAAAGAATCATTCACTTCAAACGAGCCGACAAAAATCTTCATCTCTGCCACGAAACCAGAGAATCCCGGCAATCCAAGATTCGCAAGACCGGCAATGACATATCCAACACTCAAGAATGGCATAATCTTCATGAGACCACCAAGCTTACGGACATCACGTGTATGAGTACGTCCGTAAATCATACCAATCAAGGCAAAGAACAATGCTGTCATCAGACCATGTGAGAGCATCTGGAGAATAGCACCGGTGCAAGCTGTCTTGGTCATCATAAGCAATGCGAACAGCACAAGACCGCAATGCGATACGGATGAATAGGCATTGATGTACTTGAGGTCGGTCTGGACACATGCAGACAATGCACCATATACAACGGAAATTGTGGTAAGAATCAGGAATATCCATGCCAATTCCTGTGCTGCCTGGGGTAAAAGATACATAGCAACACGGAAACAGCCATATCCTCCAAGTTTCATCAGCACACCGGCATGAAGCATTGAAACAGCCGTAGGAGCCGAAGCATGACCGTCAGGTGACCATGTATGGAACGGGAACAAAGCACCCAAAACGCCAAATCCGATAAAAATGAACGGGAAGAACACTTTCTGAATGTGAACAGGGATATTGCCCATCTGTGCAATTTCAGAAACATTCATTGTTGTTGCGCCACTGAAGAAATAGATACCAAGAATACCGATAATGAGCAAAGCAGAACCGCCCATCAGCATCAGGGTCAGTTTCATGGCTGCATATTCCTTATTGCCACTACCCCACACTCCGATAAGCAGATACATAGGTATCAGTGCCACTTCATAGAACATGAACATGGTGAAGAGATCAGTGCAGATAAAGAAACCGAACACTCCTGTTGACAGCAACGTAAACCACAGGAAATATTCCTTAGTCAAAGGCTTGAGTTGCCATGAAGCGAACGTTCCGGTAAAAACAATGATGCTTGACAACAGTAGCATGACAACGGAAATGCCATCGACACCAACAGAGTAAGCAATATTCAAAGGTTTGAACCAGGGTATGCTATAGGTAAAGAGCATTGCATCGCTGACACCTGATTGACGCGCCTGTATAAAGGCAATGGTCAGCCATGCTGACAGTGCCAGCAAACATGTTGAGCCGGCTACCATCACACCACGAACCTGATTCAGATTGCGGGCCATCCATAGCCCAAGCAACATCAGAACCGGGATTACTACGAATAAACTTAATATACTCATTTTCTTATAATATGCAAAGTAATACTAATGTTAAAGCAACAGTTCCTGTCAGGAACCACACTGCATATTGGCGTACATCGCCACTTTGCCATGGACGTATGGTTTCTCCAGCTTCGTTTGTTCCCCATGCGATAAAGTCGAACGTACCATCGATGACATGGCGGTCGAACCATGCTATCGGAGTAGAAATACAACGGAATATAATCTTATGAGTAACAAACATATATACTTCGTCCATATAGAAACGCTTGTAAGCAGCACGATGCAAACGCGGGAATTTCCTGTACAGTTTATCGGCAACAGGCTGTGTTTCACCTTTATATATATATGTTGCCAGACAAATGCTGAGAATTGCAATTACTGTAGAGGTCAGAGCAACCTGCCAGTCGAAGTGGATAGTATAGTCCTGGCCTGTAGCAGAAACGAAACTTCCGAAACTGCCACCCCATCCTACAAAACCGGCGATGGTGGTATAGACACCCACACCCACTGTGATTACGCACAGCACAATAAGTGGAATGGTCATTGTAAGAGGAGCCTCATGTGGTGTATGTTCTGCATGAAGTTCCTTGTTCTCCGTACCCCAGAATATTCCGTAGTAAAGACGGAACATGTAGAATGCAGTCATGGCAGCAACGCCTGTCATTATCCACCCTACTACCGGACTGTATTCGAAACATGCCGTAATGATCTCGTCCTTGGATGAGAATCCTGAGAAGAAAGGAATGCCGGCAATAGCAAGACACGATATAAGGAATGTGACATGGGTAACAGGCATATATTTGCGCAATCCACCCATTGCAGCCATCTCATTGGAATGTACAGCATGGATTATACAACCGGCACCCAAAAAAAGACATGCCTTGAACATGGCATGAGTGAACAGATGGAACATGGATGCCATGTAGCCCAGTGAAGCATGATTGTCTATTACCTCACCATGTTGTCCCGGCATACAAACGCCAAGCGCAACCATCATAAAAGCAATTTGGGAAATGGTAGAGAAAGCCAACACACGCTTGATATCACTTTGAGCGCAGGCCACCGCTGCTGCGTAGAATGCTGTAAACACACCCACGACTACAACGATATTCATCTGATTAGGTGCATACTCGATCCATAGCGGGAACAAACGGGCAATCTGGAACACGCCAGCCACAACCATTGTCGCAGCATGGATAAGCGCACTCACAGGTGTCGGGCCTTCCATAGCATCCGGTAACCAGATATGCAATGGGAACATCGCACTCTTACCAGCACCTCCAATAAACATCAATACCAATGCTGTGGGCAATATGATCGATCCACCGGCAACAAAGCGTGAGAGGTCAACCGGTATGAACGGCGTGGTTCCAGGAGCCATCTGCAGGTTCTCTACAAACGAGAAACTGAAAGACTGAGTATAATAACCGAAAATCAAGATACCGATCAGGAAGAACAAATCGGCAAAACGGGTCACGATGAATGCCTTCTTGGATGCTGCGACCGCTGCATGCAATGGATAGTAGAAACCAATAAGCAAATACGAGCTTACACCCACCAATTCCCAGAACAGATACATCTGGAATATATTAGTGGCCACTACCAGTCCGAGCATGGACATGGTGAAAAGCGAAAGGAAAGCATAATAACGCTGGAAACCTTTCTCACCGTGCATGTAGCCGAATGAATAGATGTGCACCATGAGGCTGACTGTGGATATCACCACCAACATCATCACGGAGATCGGATCGAGCAAGATACCCAAATCGAAATTCAAAGCCCCCATCGGCAACCACGTGAAATTATAAGGAACGATGGTGGCAAACGAGCCATCTGCACATCGGTCTGCCGTGAAATAGGTAAATGCCGTATAATATGACAATACCGTTACAGCACCCAGTGACAACGTTCCGATAAGTCCGGCTGCCTTATGTGACATCTTCATGCCTGCAAGACCCAACACAAGGAATGAGAAAAGCGGCAGGAGAAGAATCAAAAATGCATAACTGTAATCCATAACAATAATTATAATTTCATGTTCTCGATACTGTTCACCTGATCACTATGGAAATTACGGTAAACATTAATAATAATGGCAATGGCCACCGCGCTTTCCGCTGCACTCACTCCTATGGAGAACAGCGTCATGAAGAAACCTTCAAACTGCCCGGGAAACAGCAACCTGTTGAATGCAGCGAAGTTAATATCCACCGCATTGAGCACCAGTTCAATGGAAATGAGCATGGCAATCAGGTTACGGCGGGTAATGAAACCAAATACGCCAATAAAAAACAGCAATGTGCTAAGTACAAAATAAAACTCTACTGGTATCATTTTACTTTTCCTCCTCTTTACGTGCTACAACTATTCCACCTATAATACATGCCAGCAGGAATACCGAGATAAACTCGAAGGGAAGCACATACTGATACTTTTCACTTCCTAACAACGACCTGCCTATTGTCTCCATGGGCACCTCGACATCGGCAACCGTATTGCCGAGGAAAAGGAACTTGTTCTTCAACAAAATTGCAGTCACCGTCAAGAAACCTGTCAGTGTAACCAAAGCCCCTACGATAACACGCTTACCTTTCACGCGCTCCACAAGTCCCTGAAGCGTGCGTTTGTTCACCAGTTGTATGGCGAAGATGTAAATCATCGTGACACCTCCGGCATACACACTGATCTGAGCTGCACCCAGATAGGTGTAGTCAAGCAGGAAATAAAGCCCTGCCACTCCGAAAAGGACAAACAACATGAACGTTGCAGCCCTCATGATGCGCTTGGTTGCCACACACATTACGGCAGAGCCGAGAATGACAACAGCAAGGATCAGAAACATAATTATATTTGCCATTGTAAGTTATTTCGTTTTAGTGTTAAACTTACCGATCTCAAGCGGTGCACCACCGTCAATGATTCCCGGGAGCGACCCACCCTCATAGTGTTCCTTGTCCAGATGCAGGACAAGTGACTCACGGCTGAACGTGCTGTTCTCAAAATCATTGGTAAATGCTATTGCACCGAAATTGCAGGCGTTGGTGCAAAGCTGGCAGAACATGCAGTCGCCCAGGTCATACCTGTAGTCAACCAGTTTTTTCTTTTTCCTACCGGTCTCGGGATCAGTCACCATTTCTGTCTTGATGGTAATCGAGCCATTCGGACAGGTCTTTTCGCAGAGTGTGCATGCTGTACACTTGCTGTTGCCTTCCTCATCACGCACAAAGACAAGACGTCCACGGTGGCGGGAAGAGACATGAAGAGTGGTCTTCCTGTTTTCCGGATACTGTTCCGTGGATTTAGGCGTGAAATACTCTTTCAGCGTAACCTTCAGTCCCACGACCAAAGTTTTCACGCCACTGGCTATTTCTCCGAAATATGAATTGTTCTTTTCCATTTCAATAGTTTTAGAAATTCCATTTCAATGCTACAACCACAGTCATCAGCACCAAGTTGATCAGTGCCAGCGGCATGAGATATTTCCATTCCAGTTTCAGTATCTGGTCGATACGCAGACGGGGATAGGTCCAGCGCACCCACATCAGGAGCCAGACTACCAGGAACGTCTTGCCCATGAACCATACGATTCCGGGGATGTAGTCCATGATACTGTCGAATGCCTCCACACCGATGTTCACCGGTGCCCAGCCACCCAGGAAGACAGTCGCTGCGATACCTGAGATGACAAACAGGTTGAGGTATTCTGCCAGATAATAGAAGGCGAAGCCCATACCGGAATATTCCGTATGGTATCCGGCCGTCAGCTCACTCTCTGCTTCCGCAAGGTCAAACGGTCCACGGTTGGCTTCCGCATTACCGGCCACAAGAAAGGTCAGGAAAGCGATAATGGCAGGGATATGTCCCTGGAAAATGAGCCAACGCCAAGGTCCGGTCTGTGCCTCCACGATACCGCTGACCTGCATGGTACCGGTAAGGACGACTGCAGAGATCAGGCAGAGACAGAGTGACATCTCGTATGATATCATCTGTACTGCACCACGCATGGCAGATACCACGGAATACTTGTTGTTGGAGCCCCATCCTGCAAGGAACACGCCCACAACGCCGATACCCGAGACGGCTGTCACCAGGAATATACCGACATTGAAGTCCAGGACCTCTGCGCCCTTGTTCCACGGCAAGAAGGAGAAAGTTCCCACAGAAGCTATGATTACAAGGAACGGGGCAAGGATATAGAGCAGCTTATCGGCCTTATCGACAAAGAAGATTTCCTTGATGAGCATCTTCAGCACGTCGGCAAAGACCTGCAGCAAACCCCAGGGACCAACTCGCATCGGGCCAAGACGGCACTGGAAATAGGCACATACCTTGCGCTCCATGAATATCAAGACGCAGGCCAGCAGGGCGTATGCCAAAAGGATACCCACGCCCACCAGCACGCACTCGATAAGAATCGACCAGAAATCCCCCAGCCCGAGAGTATCGCGCAGGAGACTGTCAATCCATGTTGTAACTATACTAAAATCAAACATATAAGTTGTCTTTCTTAATTCTTAACTTTTAATTGACTGTCATCGTACTTCGTTTCCTCAACCTTATCTGTCGATGTCAGGAATAACGAAGTCAACCGCAGCGCATGTAGTCACGAGGTCGGCAATTTTCTGTCCGCGCAGCATCGGATCGAGAGCACCGGTGAGGCTGAGTCCCATCGGACGCATCTTCAATCGCCACGGGCTCTTGTCACCCTTGGAGTCGATATACACTCCGAACTCGCCGCTTGCTCCTTCAACCGAGAAGTACCACTGTCCCTCAGGCACCTTGATAATAGGCTTCTGCTTCACATAGAAGTCGCCTGCCGGAATATTGTCGATGAGCTGCTCGATGATGTCGAGGCTCTGGTACATCTCCTGTATATGGATGAGGTAGCGGTCCATGGAGTCACATCCCGTCATGGTGATCTGCTTCCACTCCACCTTGTCGTACATGTCGTATGGATGACGCTTGCGGGTATCGTTCTCCCATCCGGCTGCGCGTCCGGCCGGACCGGTGACGGCATAGTTGATGCAATCCTCACGCCCCATCACACCCACATTCACGAAACGGTTGTGTGTGATGACATTGTCGCCGAACACATCCATGTATTCCTGTATCATCGGGCGCAGATACTTGCACAGAGCCTTGCAGTTGGACACGAAATTGGGGTCAATATCATCCTGCAGGCCACCTATGCGGTAGTAGTTCTGGATAAGCCGTCCGCCGGTGGTCTCCTCCATCACGTTGAGCACGTGCTCACGGTCGCGCATGCAGTAGAGGAACGCGGTGAGGGCACCGAGGTCCTGAGCGCAGCAACCGCAGTAAAGCAGGTGAGAGTCGAGACGCTGCAACTCGTCCATGATGGTGCGCACATACTTGATACGGTCGGTGAGTTCTACCCCAAGGGCCTCTTCCACCACACCCACCAAGGCATGGCGGTGCATCATGGCAGAAAGATAGTTCAGACGGTCGGTTAGTGCCAAGGTCTGCGGATAGGTGTAGCTCTCGCACATCTTCTCGATACCGCGGTGGATATATCCCAGGTGAGGATAGATGCGCTTCACGGTCTCGCCATCGACCACCGTCTGCAAGCGGAGCACGCCGTGGGTGGAAGGATGCTGGGGACCGATGTTGATGACAAACTCATCGTCATCGAAAAGCCTGCGCTGGCGGCTCACCAGCTTGCCGTCGGCATCAAGGCTATAGACAAGCGTGTAGTCCGGCTCTACATCGTCTTCAAGGCTATAGGAGTCGTCAAACTGCCAGTCCTTGCGGAAAGGATGACCCTTGAAGTCGTTGCGCAGGTAGAGACGACGCATGTCTGGATGGTCGAGGAACTTGATGCCGTAGAAGTCGAACACCTCGCGCTCCAGCAGTTCAGCCACTTTCCACAGATGGCACACCGTGGGCACCACGAAGTCTTCCTCTCCCACCCTCTTGGCCAGCATCTTCACGCTGGCACGCTCATGGGTGGCCGTGTTCTCGAGTATGTAGATACAGCCGAGGCCTTCCTCTGCACCGAAATCCTCTCCAATTATAGTGACGAGATAGTCGAAATGCTTCTGCTCCTTGAGATTTGCCATCTCAGCAGCAAACCTGTCAAAGTCAAATACAAGATTATCGAGTTTCATTTGCCTTCCTCCTGTTCCTTTTTAATGTTTTCCACAAAGTCTTCCGGCACTTCTGTCACCACCATGGGCTTCTTCCAGCCCGATGCTATGGCCTCGTTCGACAAGCCCAGTTCACGCTCCTCAGCCGTCTGCTTGTGGTTCGCGCCACCGAAGAACTTCTCCACCTTCACCTTGCGCTGCAACTGCATCATGCCATAAAGAATGGCCTCCGGACGGGGCGGGCAGCCGGGAATATAGACATCGACAGGAACAATCTCCTCAATGCCCTTCACAACATTGTAGCTCGACTTGAACGGCCCACCGCTGATGGTGCATCCGCCCACAGCCACAACATACTTGGGCTCGGCCATTTCATCGTACAGGCGCTTGAAGGCGGGAGCCATCTTGTGGGTAATGGTACCGGCAACCATGATCAGGTCGGCCTGACGGGGCGAGTTGCGCGTCACCTCAAAGCCGAAACGGGAAAAGTCATAGCGTGCACATCCCACAGCCATGAACTCGATACCGCAGCAACTGGTACCGAACGTGAGCGACCACAGCGAATTGCTGCGCCCCCAGTTGACGAGCTGGTCCAGATTGCCTGTCACCACATTCACGCCACCTTCATGCAGCTGGTCGATGAGCTGCTCCAGCGTGGCATTGTCCTTGAATTCCGAATAGGGAATACTCTTGATCACAGGTTTCTTCACTTCCATTCCAAAGCTCCTTTCCGCCAGGCATAGGCCAAGCCAAATACAAGTACCAACAAGAAGAACCCGATGCTGACAATAGCCATCACACCGAATTCCTTGACCACCACAGCCCATGGATACAGAAACACGGTTTCCACATCGAACATGAGAAACAGAATAGCGAACAGGTAGTAGCCCACATGAACAGGCAGCCAGGACGATCCGCGCGTGGGCACACCACACTCAAACGGTTCACCTTTCACCTTGTTATATGAGCGCGGGCCTATCAGCTTTGCTATGACATAGGCCGCAGCTACCAGCACGATAGCCGTTAACAAAACGGTGATAAACAAGATAAAATTCATAAAATATAATAATTATTATAATGTGCCTCAACAGCATTGAAAAGCCTCCATGCAAAAGCACCGGTAGAGAAAAACATTGCACAGAATTGATTTCGGCGTGCAAAGTTAATCATTTTTTTGTTAATAACACACAATATCTGCAAAAAGGTTTACATGCCGAAACCAATAGCAAAACACATTTAAACCATTTTAATGGATACATTTAATCGCGTATGTTCAAACAAAGCCAAACTCCACCACAAGGCCAGCGCAAGAACCTCCCCAAAGGAGGATGTCGCAAACGCAAGTGAATGGTGATCCGGAAAGTCCGTTAGCCCGATTTTGCAAAGTGTCAGAATTTTAACGGTTTTTCTGACACTTTGATTTTTCGGAGCCTTAAAAGACAGGCGGTTTTGGAATGATTTTCATGTTAACAAGTGTGAATTGCCGGTTTTTTGCACAAAACGGAAAAATTAGTTAACTGTTAGGGGGGAAACACTTAACTGTTTCCGAAAAAATAGTTAACTGTTTTCGTTCCGGCACTTAAGTGTTTTTGAGGCAAAACTTAACTGTTTCGAGGCAAAAAATCAGGTTTTTCGGCCTCAAAACCGTGATTTTCCGGCCAAAAGTGCGGAAAATGGAGGCTGAAAACTGCACAAACCGGCTGTTTTGTGCATGAATTTAACGGATTTTAGGTTAAAATCGGGCGATTTTTGTTAACACTTCGCGCCTTTAAAAATCTATCCTATTGATTATCAACATCTTACAAAACAGGCCTCCAAAACCGAAAATCTACGCCGGCGCGCAAAAATCCGGTTTCGTCCGATTCTTCAGAAATGGGCAGAAAGTCAAAGTGTAAGCAAAAGTGTTAAAAAAATGACACATTGATTTTCAGGGAAAATGACGAAAACGGTTTTTCTGACAAAATTATGAGGCAGGTTCTTCCTTTTTGTCTCCGGATTGCACTATCTTTGCAGAAACAATCTGAACATTTATGAAATCGACCGCAAATTGGATGGTCCTCGCATTGGCATTGGCATTGCCCGGCTGCAAGGAAAAGAAAGAATCTACGGACATCATCACCACGAAAACCGTGAAAACGGAGAAAAAAGGCACACAGGTAACAGGCAACTACAAACAGGATCTTGAAGTGAACTGGGGTGACAAGCCATACACTATCATCATGGAACGCACGGCAGACAGCACACTTGCCATGGTGGACGATGGGGCAGGAAACCTGTATTATGACAACAGGATCACGGTCACCGTGAAACGCGACAACGGGTCGGTGTTCTTCAACCGCACATTTACAAAGAACGACTTTGCGGCACACCTTTCCGGAGAAGCCAAAAAGGGAGCCTTGCTGGGCATTGTGTATGACTGCGTGACAGACAACGCCATCAGGTTCGCGGCAAGCATCGGGTCGCCTGACAAGATGAGCGATGAATACATGCCCTTTGTGCTCACGATATCACGTACAGGAACTGTGGCCATCTCCAACGACACCCTGCGCGACACGCCCGACGAATCCGGACACGACGAAGGTGAGGACGAAGGAGACGAGGAGGACGGCGCATAGAAGACATCATAATAAATACTGCAACAAAAAAGCGGCTCCAACGGAACCGCTTTCCTATTTTCATGACAGCAGGACAAACTCGTCCGCTGTCCGATTCTCCCGTTCAGAACTTGGCCATCTTGATGGCGACAACGGCACATTCGTCACCCTTGTTGCCCAGCCTGCCGCCACTGCGGTCCTTTGCCTGCTGCAGGTCGTTGGTAGTGAGCAAGCCATAGACGATGGGAATCTCGCTGATGGCATTCAGCTTGGCCATACCGAAAGTAACGCCCTGGCAGATATAGTCGAAGTGCGGAGTCTCGCCACGGATGACGCAGCCGAGAATGATTACAGCATCATAGCCCCCATGCAGGACCATCTGATGGGCACCGTAAATAAGCTCAAAGCTTCCGGGAACCGTCTTGACATGGATATTCTCGGGCAAGGCGCCGTGCTTTTCAAGCGTACTTACCGCTCCATTGAGCAACGCATCGGTAATTTCGGGATTCCACTCGGAAACCACTATACCAAAACACATGTTGCTCGCATCAGGAATGCGGGCAACATCGTATTCGGAAAGATTGTGTAATGCCGTAGCCATTATTCAGAAACGCGGGCAATATACTTCTCAATCTCGCCACTCTGTACCAGGTGGGAGTTAACGTATTTCTTCTTGATGTCCCTATACAGTTCCAGCGCTTCAGCCTTCTTGTTCTGGCTCTCCAGCAACACACCAGCCTGCAGAAGGAAGGTGGGTGAAACACTGACATTCACACCGTCCAATGCCTTTGAATCGGCCATACTTGCAGCTTTCTTCAGCGTGCTGATAGCCTTGTCCACATTTCCTGTCTGCGCATAGGCATTGCCCAACGCTCCGACAGCAGCAGGGCTGACCATGGCATCACCAGAAGGAGAGTAGCTGTCGAGGAACTTCACAGCCTCTTCCCACTTGCCCAGATTGGCATAGCAGAGACCAGCATAAAGATTGGCCAGATTGGCAGCATCAGTTCCACTATAGTCACTGGCTATTTTCACAAAACCAACATAGCCGGTGCTGTCTCCGTTGAGAGCCTTGTCATACTGCTCCATATCGAAGTATTCTTGTCCCTGGCTTAATGCTGTGCTTGCCTTTTCTGCACGCGGTACTGCCACATAGGAATTGTAGGCGAAAGCACCTGCTATGACTACAACCAAAACCACAACTGAAATGATAATCGCTTTCTTGTACTTCAAGAAGAAAGCCTCTGACTTGCTAAGGGTCTCGTTAACGTCGAGTGCCCCGTTTTCCTTTTTGTTTGCCATTAATATTGTTTTATTTTATTCTGTTTCTGAAAAGAATGAATAACGTTAAACGTTTTTTCAGCGCATTAGGCAAAATGCGGCGCAAAGTTAATGATTTTCTGTAACAATAAAAAATTTATTGCACACTTTTTTGCTTTTCAGTCGGAAATCCGCTACCTTTGCAGGAAAGAAAGTTGCACATCTTAGCATGATTCTCAGGAAACTATCCATACTGAACTATAAAAACATCAGAGAAGCGACCACCCTGCTTTCACCGAAAATGAACTGTTTCATCGGGCACAATGGTGCTGGAAAGACAAATTTCCTTGATGCAGTGTATTATCTTTCTTTTTGCAGAAGCGCGTCCAATCCCATTGACTCCCAACTCATTACACACGGCCAGGATTTCTTCATGCTGGACGGGCTATACGATGACGATGGACATGGAGAGACATCGGTGTATTGCGGAATGAAAAAAGGCACAAAAAAACACTTCAAGCGTGACAAAAAAGAATACAAGCGACTGTCACAGCACCTGGGACTGATTCCGCTGATCATTGTATCGCCCGCAGATACTTCCATCGTTGACGGCAGCAGCGAGGAACGCAGGAAATTTATGGATGTCGCCATAGCACAATACGACCGTACCTACATCGACGCGCTGGCCAATTACAACAAAGCGCTGCAACAGCGCAACGTCATGCTCAAGGCTGAAGAGGAACCGGACACGACCCTGCTTGAGCTATGGGAAGACTGTATGGCCAAAGAAGGTACGGTAATTTTCAGAAAACGAGAACAGTTCATTCAGGAACTGATACCCATATTCCAGCATATCTATCGCAGGATTTCCGGAAACAAGGAGGAGGTCTCCCTGAACTATATTTCCCATGGACAACGTGGCGAGCTGCTTGACGTAATCCGCCGGGACAGATTCAAGGACAGAGCAGTGGGCTACTCACTACATGGCATCCACAGGGATGACCTGGAAATGCTTATTGACGGATTTCAGATGAGAAGAGAAGGCAGTCAAGGTCAACTGAAAACTTATGTGCTGGCATTGAAACTGGCACAATTCGATTTCCTGCGCCGTACTGTTTCCCACACCACTCCCCTATTGCTGCTCGATGACATTTTCGACAAACTGGATGCAGACAGGGTAGAACAAATCGTAAAACTGGTATCCAACGATAACTATGGACAGATCTTCATCACAGACACAAACCGGGAACATTTAGACAAAATTCTTAAGAACAATTCATTCGACTATAAGATTTTCATCGTAAACGACGGAGAGATCAAAGAAAAAGCGCATGTTTAGAAAAAGAGAGCAGTCCATTGGCAATATACTGAACGAATACCTCCGCAAAGAAGGACTTGAAACCCCTCTAAGGCAGAAAAGGCTAATTGATGCATGGGAAAAAGTCGTTGGCCACACGGTTAACGACTACACGGAAGACAAATTCATAAAGAACCAGACCTTGTACGTGAAAATCACAAGTCCGGCATTAAGGCAGGACCTGTCTATGATGCGTAAGCAACTGGTTAAAAGACTAAACGAAGAATGCGGTGCCATGATTATCACAGAAGTGCGGCTTTTCTGACAGTCAGTCATTCGTCAGCACTTCATCCACCGGCACATCTGTACACTCAACCGGAACCGCATCGGTTTTCTGGAAACGGAAACATACACCTATCTTATATGTAGATGGACATAAAAGGCAGAGGAAACGGTCATAAAACCCCTTTCCCCTGCCCAATCTGTTTCCATGTACATCAAACGCCATACCAGGAATTACAGCGACATCAATGTCCCCGTATGTATCAACACGTGAACCAACAGGCTCCATAATGTGAAACATTCCCTCCTGTAATTCCGAAGATCCCGAATAAAGCCTTAACTCCATGTTCCCCGGACCGATGACGACAGGTAATAACACCTTTTTCCCCATTCCCACCAGTTTATCCATCAATCCGTGTGTATTCACCTCATCCGGCAATGAAGCATACATCATGACAGTCCTGGCCTTGGAGATACGCGGATGAGCAAGCAACTTCTGTACGATATCGTCCGACATTTCAGCCAATTGTCCTGAAGTGTAGGATTTTTTTTTCCTACGCATCTGTTCACGCAGTTCTGCTTTAAGCATACATAAACCTCACTGATGGTAGAATTCCACGGAAAGAATCCACATGATTGGACCATGAAGTCTGATCTTTCTTTTCGCCTTTTTTCATCGAAGGCTCAGGATTACTGGGGAAAGCAGCATTTTCCCTAAACACCTTCAGAGCCCGTTCTATAGTTGGATCATCCTGATTTAAGTATTTCATCCACGCCTCTTCGTCAAGCATGTTATATATAATCCTGCTGTTAATATATCTCTCCAGCAGTTTGTGCGACTTCCTAATCATGAGATTCCTGCGTTTCAGTCCACGTTTGTCTGCATACGCGGCAAACTTCTCCACTGTATTTTCCTTGACAAGGTAGTCAGACAATTCCATCATTTCCTTGAAATTATTCAATTTCAGTCTATTGTCATCCGTATAAGTGTATGCAAACTGCAGAATCAGTCCACTCATACTGGCTTGCTTATAGTAGGAAGTCATGTTCAATGTATCTTCAGGTACGAAGATGTCCGGAGTGATACCTCCTCCACCATATACCGTCCTTCCGTTTGTCGTATGATATTCTGGCCCCGTGTGCTTGATACTGTCCTGTGAGAAGAATTCCCCATGCTCATATCTGTCAAGCAAATCCTGCTCATACCCCACATGGTCGCCCATGACATAAGGCTTCTGTATGCATCGGCCTGACGGTGTATAATAACGCGCAATCGTCAGACGTATCATGCTTCTGTCGGGAAAACCTATCTGCTGCTGTACAAGCCCCTTACCAAAGGATCTGCGTCCTATGATTGTCGCCCTGTCATTGTCTTGCATAGCTCCGGCAAAAATCTCGGATGCCGATGCCGACCCTTCATTGATCAGTACCACAAGCGGAATGTTCTGATAGCTGCCATGACCATCCGAACGGTAATCCTGACGCGGTGATTTCCTTCCCTGGGTATAGACAATCAGCTTGTTCTTAGGCAGGAACTCATTAGCCATCTGCACTGCAGTGGGGAAATATCCCCCTGTATTGTCACGCAAATCCACCACAAGGTTCCTGAATCCCTCCTGTGACAGTTTTGCCAGCGCAATCAGCAGTTCCGGATAGGTCGTCTCACCGAAATTCTTGATACGTATATATCCCGTCTGCTCATCAAGCATATATGTGGCACTAATACTTTTCTGAGGAATCTCACCTCGAGTAACCGTAAACGACAGCACTTTCTGTTCGCCATACCTTACAACCCCTATCTTGACCTTCGTGTCTTTAGGACCTTTCAGCTTGCGCTGCGCTTCCTGATTAGTCACGCTCTTCCCGACAAACGGCTTATCATCTACCGATACAATCTTGTCACCTGCAAGAATTCCGGCACGTTCTGCCGGTCCATTATTGATGACGTTCTGTACATGAATCGTATCCTCACGTATAGTGAACTCAATACCCACACCGGAAAATGAACCTTTCAGGTCATCATTAGCAGCCTGGACATCCTTGGCACTTATATATATGGAATGCGGGTCGAGTTCAGCCAGGATCTGGGGTATGGCCGTCTCCACCAATGAATCAATGTTCACCTTATCCACATACTGGTCGTCTATGATATGCAGCAGGTTGGACAATCTGTTGCTTCCGGAATTGATGATATTGAGCCGGTTACCGGAAAAGTGGTTGGCGTAGAAAGTTCCTATCATTATTCCAATGACCACACATAAAGCCATGATTAATGGCATGAAACGTCCGAATCTACTTTGCTTCATCTTCACCTGGATTTAAATATATGGTTTCTACATTTGCTTTCTGCAATAGCCTTATCCCATCGTCAAGCCGGTACTTCTCGCCATATACTACGCGCTTGATACCTGACTGGATGATGAGTTTTGCGCACTCTATACATGGTGCAGCAGTCACGTAGAGCGTAGAGCCTTCGCTGTTATTGTTGCTACGTGCCAGTTTGGTTATAGCATTGGCTTCGGCATGGAGCACATAGGGCTTGGTCAAGTTGTTCTCATCCTCACAGATATTCTCAAAACCACTGGGAGTTCCGTTATATCCATCACTGATTATCATCTTGTCCTTGACGACCAGTGCACCTACCTGACGGCGCTGGCAATAGCTGTTTTCGGCCCAAATACGAGCCATACGCAGATAGCGCAAGTCAAGTTCGCATTGCTTGTCTATATATTTATCCATTTTCCCTAACCCTGTTTTCTTCATTTTTCCCGTTCCTTACTTTTAGCCCCACTCTGTTTCCTCGCACGGTTCTGGTCTTTCACGGCATTGACAGCTGCCTTGCCCTTGATTCCGTCCCTTCTGAGAATGGCGTTGATTGTAGGTTCTCCACCTCTGAACTGTCTGTACAATGTCATGGGGTGGATGGTTCCACCTTTCGACAGGATACATTCGCGGAAACGCTCTGCTGTGGCACGATCAAAGATGCCATTACGCTTGAATACGCTGAAAGCATCAGCCACAAGGACTTCTGCCCACTTATAGCTATAGTATCCCGCAGAATAGCCACCTGACATAATATGACTGAACTGTACCGTCATGCAAGTATCCTTGTCAGGAGCCTTGAATGCTACCTTATCCACGGCTTTCCATTCCAGTTCCTGGAGTCTGCGGGCATCATCCAGTTCCTCCGTACGACAATAAAGTCCCATGTCTATATAACCGTAAGCCAGCTGCCTCAAGCAACTGATTGCGACATTGAATCGGCTACTCTTCACTACCCGGTCTATCAGTTCATCGGGCAATGCTTCCCCAGTCTGATAATGGAAGGCAAAAGTACGCAAAAATTCTTTCTCAATCGCATAGTTCTCCATGAACTGCGAAGGCAGTTCCACAAAGTCCCATGCCACATTTGTTCCGCTCAGGCTCTCAAAGCGGGTATTGGCAAACATGCCATGCAGCGAATGGCCAAATTCGTGGAGGAAGGTCTCCACCTCACCCAACGTCAGCAAGGCCGGTTTGTCTTCGGTAGGCTTTGTCAGGTTCATAACCACACTGACGTGCGGCCGGACGTTCACACCCTTCCGGTCTATCCATTGCCCCTGGTATTCTGTCATCCATGCCCCCCCCTGTTTACCTTTACGCGGATGGAAATCGGCATAAAAGACTGCAAGATAAGAGCCGTCTTTGTCAAACACCTCATACGCCTTCACGTCCGGATGATACACAGGTATATCCTTGTTTTCCTTGAACGTTATGCCATAAAGCCGGTTGGCCAATCCGAAAACACCTTCAATGACCCTGTTCAGTTCCAGATACGGCCTCAGCATCTCCGCATCAATATCGTAGCGTTGCAGCTTGAGTTTATGGGCATAGTAGGCCATGTCCCACGCCTCAACCTCCTCATTCCGCTCTGCCGGTTTCCTCAAGCGTCTGGCTATGGAGCAGATGGCACGCTGTTCCTTGACTGCCGTCGGCTTGTAGGCATCTGCCAGACTGTCCAGCAGTCTGTACACCTCCTGCCGTTTTGTGGCCATGCGTCGTTTCAACACATAATCGGCAAAGGTCCGGAAACCCAACAGTTGCGCATACTTCATGCGGCCATTGACGAGTCCCCGGCATATCTCGAAGTTGTTTTCACCGTTGTCGTGCATGCACACCGTACTCTTAGCCATAAATAGCCGTTTACGCAGTTCACGGTTCTTGCAATAGGTCATGAACGGTCCGAAACTAGGAGAGTCGAGCGTGAACACCCATCCTTCCAGGCCACGCTCCTTTGCCTCCATGGCCGCAGCCTCCCGTACTGTGTCGGGCAGCCCGTCCAACTGCGTCTCTTCAGTGATATGCAAGAAATAGGCCTTGTTTTCCTTCAACAAGTTCTGCGAGAACTGCAGTGACAGTCCGGCGACCTCTTCCGTAAGTTCCCGCAGATATGACTTTCCCTCTTCACTGAGCATTGCACCGCTACGTACAAACGACTGGTAAACATCCTCAAGCAGTTTCTTCTCCTCGGAAGTCAGTTTCCTATGGTGCCTGTGCACATATTTCACGCGTTCGAAGAACTGCCTGTTAAGTTTGATGTCATTGGCATGCTTTGTCAATATGGGCTGCATTTTCTGTGCCAGCGCATCCATTTCATCATTGGTTTCAGCACTCAGCAGATTGAAGAACACTGTGGACACCCTGGACAACAAGTCATAATAGTATTCCTTGCCCTCCTCATGATAGATGATGGTATTGTCAAAAGTGGGCTTATCCGGATTGGAGATGATTTTCTCTATTAATTCCTTATCGCGCCGTATGCCCTCCATAAACGCCTCCTCATAGTCCTCAATCCTGATGCGGTCGAACGGCACGGTGGAGTGTGGAGTATCATAAGGTTCAAAGAAAGGGTTTCGACGGGAGTCACATTCATTCCTGCGTTCGCTATTCGTATTCATAACACTAACTGATGTTTACGGGTGCTGCCATCGACTGCAAGTAGTAGGCTGTTTTCCTCAGAAAGCAAGTTCCCTCACAACCTTGCGACACCCTGCGATAAAATCATGCAAATTTAAGAAAAATATGCCAGAAGCGCTCATGCTGCCTGCTTTTTAACTTATTTTTGGTTCAACAGCTGAAACCGTATTCCCGAACCGTGGAAAAAGCTCTCCGGAATGATGTGGCAGAACTGAAGGACTATCATGTCGTTCGTGGTATTGTTTTTACTGATTACAGCAGACGCTCAATGGCGGGAATCTCCAGGACAGCCCTGCGCAAAACGACCAGTTGTTCGGCTTCCATCCGGTTCAGCTCACGCGATATGTCCAGCCTACTGTCATTCATCTCTTCTGCCAGACGCACCATCTTGATGTGGAACTGCTTCCGCCCGGCCGGTCGTGTACAATGTGACAAGAAGAACCTCACGATGCGCATGCGCAACGTCTGGGGCGCACTGCGCCAATGGAGATGCCAGAGTTTCTGCACACCGTTCGACAGCAGGTTGAGCACATTGAGCCTGAACACTTCCGACTCCGCCAGCATGCGCATGGCATCGTGCTTGTCCAGCGACAGCACACGGCACTCGCCCATGGCAGTGAAAGAGGAAGAGTAGCGTGGGGTAAGGCCGAACAGCCGTTCCGGCTGCAGCACCGCCGGAGCAGGTATGTCCTCCTGGAAGCTGTAGCCACGGTCATCGGAAAAGGTCTCCGACAAAAGACTGCCCTGCATCAGGAAGAGCAAATGCCCACAGGGCTCGCCCTCAGAAGCCACGGTTGTCCCGTCCTGCACGGAGAAGAAATCCAGCCTGGCGTGACCCACGGCACGGTTGATATCTGCACGGCTCATGCCAAGGAACAGCGGGAGTTGCAGCAGACGGTCATAGATATTGGCAGGAGGTGTTGTCATTGGCCGATCAGATTTCGGATTCCGGAAGAATACCATACACCCATGGTGCCGTCGGGCTTGGCATAAATGAAATAGGCCGCCAGTTCCCCATGTTTCTCCAGCAGCTGTATGGCCTTGTCCATGCCCATGACCATGAAAGCCGTGGCATAGGCATCGGCCGTGGCACAGTCATTGGCCAGGACAGTCGTGGACAGAAGCGTATGCTGCACCGGATATCCCGTGGCCGGATCTATGGTATGGGCAAATTTCCTGCCGTTCCTCACATAGAAGTTCCGGTAATTTCCACTGGTAGCCATGGCTTTCCCCGTCAGCCGGAGCACCTGCTGCACCTGGCTCTTCACAGCCAGACTGTCGTCTTCCGGCTCCACGATTCCGACATTCCATTTCTCTCCCCGGCTGTTATGTCCGGCAACGATGATTTCACCGCCTATTTCCACCATGTAGTTTTCCACACCTTTCCCTTTCAGGTAGCGCGCCACCACGTCACAGCCGTAGCCTTTGGCAATGGAGCTGCAATCGAGCAGGACTTCCCTGGACGCCTTGTGGATTCCTCTGCGGCTGCCAGTTTCCCACTCCTTCACATTCCGGTAACCCACATAAGGCAACAGGCTATCCACCTTCTGCCGGGTAGGCTCACTGTCCTTGCTGAAACCGAATCCCCAGAGGTTCACCAGCGGGGCAACGGTGATGTCGAATGCGCCGTCCGTAGCCTCGGAAATGCTGACAGAACGGCGGAAGACCTCCATGAACATGTCGCCCTCCTGCGTCCGTGGAACGACCGTGTCACCATTGTTCACGGCTGTGATGACCGATGCCTTGTTGAAGGGCGAGAGCGCGTTGTCCACCTTTTTCAGTTCCGCCTCTACGCCTTTTTTCAGGTTCTCATGGCACTGGTACTTTATGTCATAGACGGTGCCGAACACAAATCCCCTGTCATTCTGGAACGGGGCATTCATGTTCTGCCTGACAATGATGACTGAAGCGATGATGAGAAAAGCCAGAAACGGCACATGCCATTTCCAATTCCGTTTCCTGTGCATGATGGATATAAAAGTTTAGTATCGACAGAAATGCCTGTCAGAGTTCGAAAATCAGGTTAAAGGTCCCGCCGAGCCGGGTGTTGCCCTGCTTGCCGTAACCAGGAACATACCAGGTGTTGCCCATGTCTCCATCGTCATGGATGAGCCTCCGCTTATAGCGCAGACTCCAGCCCAGCCTCACCGGACCGGCAATCTTGGCATCCACGCCCACCACCATCTCAAGCCAGTGATAGGAACATTTCACGTCCCTCACTTCGAACGGCACTTCCTCTCCCCAAACAGGGTCCTTCATACCACTTCCCTGCGCGTCATACTTATAGGAAGTATAGGCATAGCGTCCGCCGGCATAGAGACGGTAGTCATCGTGCTTGTTCTTGAGCAGGTTGAAGTCCAGCCCGACCCTTCCGTACGGTGCACTGGTCTTGTAGCTCATTCCCTTGACCACATTCTCGGCATCGGCCTTGCCAAGACCCAGTTCCACGATGGGATAGTATTTGTCTTTCAGGTTTACGCGAAGCGCGGCCTCATACTGGCCATAGCTTCCCAAGGCCATCTGCAGTGCGCCTACGGCATCGGCCGAGACGGCAACGCCACGGAACAAAGGGATGGTATCGGTTTCCGTGACTACCATTTTCTTCTTTCCCGACTGTGACAGCACTGCTAACGGTACGAACAGGAAAAGACTAAGGCTGGCTATTCTTGAAATGCAGGATGACATGTGCGGCATTGGTGGCGTAGGTTACGTTTTTGTTCTTTATCTCCACAGACGAAATGACGTTCGTGGTATGGCGGACCGTAAGGATCTCATGGAACATGGCCGGACTGCAATCGACCGACTCGAAATGGGGCTGGTTGGTCTTGCCCACATACAGGGTATCGACAACGGACTGTTCGCTCTCGGCTACGGTAAAGTCGAAGAGGAGCGTGTCCTCGGCATGCGCATAGCTCATGGGCACGCTGACGCTGTCCACCAGCTCTATCCTGTTCACAAGGACCGTGTCAACGCCATCTGCACGCGGTGAAGAGACCGTGAGCTGAACCGAAGGCGCAAGCGTGCCGTCGGCGAACTTATATACGGCCATCACGCTGTTGTTCAGCGGGCAGTCTATGGACGAGCACGCCGCAAGCAGCAGGACGGCGGACAACAGGCAGGGGACTAACTTTCGCATCGCAGGGTCTTTTCAATCTGGTAGTCGTTGCGGCTGGAAGACGAGCGGCTCACAAGGTCGCCAATGAAACCGGCAAGAAACAGCTGGGTGCCAATGACCATCATCGTCAGCGAGATATAGAAATACGGAGACGAGGTGACGAGCCGCTGCGGGATGCCATGGCCCAGACACCAGAGCTTATCGACGCCTATAATGAACGCAGAGACAAAGCCGATAAGGAAGACAATGGTCCCCAGGAAACCGAACACGTGCATGGGCTTCTTGCCGAAATTGCTCAGGAACCACAGGGTGATGAGGTCGAGGTAGCCGTTGAAGAAACGGTTGAGCCCGAATTTCGACTTCCCGTATTTCCGGGCCTGGTGGTGGACAATCTTCTCGCCTATGCGGTCGAAGCCCGCATTCTTGGCCAGATAGGGAATATAGCGGTGCATCTCGCCATAGACCTCGATGTTCTTCACCACATCACGGCGATAGGCCTTCAGTCCGCAATTGAAATCGTGCAGGTTGTGTATGCCGCTGATACGGCGCGCCGTGGCATTGAACAGCTTGGTGGGCAGCGTCTTCGACAGCGGGTCATAGCGTTTCTGCTTGTAGCCCGAAACCAGGTCATAGCCATCGTCAACTATCATGTGGTAAAGGCCGGGTATCTCGTCAGGAGAGTCCTGCAGGTCGGCATCCATGGTAATGACGACATTGCCCTGAGCCTCCTTGAAACCGCAATAGAGCGCAGGGCTCTTGCCATAGTTCCGACGGAACTTTATCCCCCGCACGTGCTCCGACCTGGCGGCGAGTTCCTCTATGACCTGCCAGGAACGGTCTGTAGAGCCGTCATTGACAAACAGCACCTCATAACTGAAGCCGTTGGCTTGCATCACACGCTCTATCCAGGCATACAGCTCGGGCAGAGACTCTTCTTCATTAAATAATGGTACTACGACTGATATATCCATTGGAATCCAATTATTACCTACTTTTCCGGTTCCGCACACACGGCATGTCAATGCCCCACCCTGAAACGGCGCGAACAGACTGCTGCAATGGGGAGGCTCAGCAACAGGCCTGCCATGAAGCTCTGCAGCATGAACATGACCGCCCACTGGATGGGCGACAGCATCGACATCATGTCCATCGTCTCCTTGATTTCCTTGGTCGAGAGACCGTTCTTCTCGTAAAGCGGGATCATTGCATTGATCGTCTCCGTAAGCAGCGAGAGAAAGGCCCCGCCGTCAATGAAGCGCAGATAGACGAACTGGGCAAGGCCGAACAGCAGCGTTCCATAGACAAAAGTGTAAAAAGAATACACAAAGCCACGTCTGGTACTGATGATTCCGTCACGGGCATAATCGCGGAAACGGCACAGCCGCCAGCCCACAAAAAACGGCGTGGAGAGCACCAGAAGGTTGCCCACAATGCTGGCCGGCATATAGATGACAGCAAGAAAGCCCACAATCCACAACAGGGCAAGCAGCGCACCGTCAATGCGCGCAAAGGCTTTCAGCTGAACGATTTCTTCATATCTTGGCATCATCTTCTTTGTGCGTTTATTGTAAAACAACGGCAAAATTACGCATTTTCCATCAAATAGCGGAGCAATGGCCTGTTTTTTTGCTTTTTCCAGCCCTTTCACAGCCGATGCCAGACAGGACACGGCACTCATTTGGCACGGATGAGAGCTCAACAGCAATGCCTTAGACCAGGGAAGCAGGAAGAACAAGGCCAACCCCAAGCCCCACCCTAAGGAGAAAGAAAGGCCACCCCAGCGTGACCGTTCCTCTGGGGGTGTGGTCGTCTCGCCCGCACTTGTCACACCGACCCGTACACAAAGCATCATGATGACATCGGCTGAACTGTCTGGCAATGTGCGGGCGGGACGCCCACACCCCCAGTGGCATGTCCCGACATTTTTCTGTATCCGAGACCGGCTTGCACCCAAAAATCAATATGTCAGAATTTTAACACTTTTGCTTACACTTTGATTTTTTAGGGTCTTGGAAAAACGGCTGTTTTGAGCCGATTTCAATGTTAATAAGTGTGAATTGTCCGTTTTTTGCACAAAACGGAAAAATCAGTTAAGTGTTAGGGGGGAAACACTTAACTGTTTCCAGAAAATTAGTTAACTGTTTTCGATCCGGCACTTAAGTGTTTTTGAGGAAAAACTTAACTGTTTCGGGGCAAAAACTCAGGTTTTTCGGCCTCAAAACAGCGATTTTCCGGCCAAAAGTGCGGAAAATGAGGGCTGAAAACTGCACAAACCGGCTGTTTTGTGCACGAATTTAACGGATTTTAGGTTAAAATCAGACGGTTTTTGTTAACACTTTCTGCCTGCAAAAACTTATCCAGTTGATTATCAGCGGTTTACAAAACAGGACTTTGAAACAGAAAATTTCCGCTGGCGCGCAAAAATCCGCTTCCATCCGAATCTTCAGAAAACGCCCGAAAATCAAAATGTAAGCAAAAGTGTTAAAAAACTGACACTTTGAAAAAGCCATTTCACCGGAACGGACAACGCACAGAACACCAATACCCATTCCAATGCCTTCAAAAGCTACACCATATTAATACCATATTAATATATAATACAGATTCTGCAGTTATTATACACGCATACTGACAACTGTACACTCCACACGGAATATTATCCACTGATTTACAGGAAGTAGGCCGCAATCTGCCACCTATTCACCTCCATCTGCGCCCATATCACCTGAGAAAATTCAAAAAAGACAAGTTTTTTTTTGTCAGTTGAGCAAAAAAACGTAATTTTGCAGCCGCTTAACGTAAAATAGTTGAATGAAAAATGACAAAATGAAGAACCAGTACCGCGTGAATGAGCAAATTCGCGTCAGGGAAGTGCGCGTTGTAGGTGAAGGCGGGTCAACAGTGATGCCCATCCGGCAGGCGTTGGATTTGGCACACGAACAAGGCGTTGACCTTGTCGAGATTTCACCGAACGCACAACCTCCGGTTTGTCGTATCATCGACTATTCCAAGTTCCTGTACCAGCAGAAGAAGCACCAGAAGGAAATGAAGGCCAAGCAGGTGAAAGTGGACATCAAGGAAATCCGCTTCGGACCGCAGACCGATGAGCACGACTACCAGTTCAAGCTGAAGCACGCCCAGGAGTTCCTCAACGCGGGCAACAAGGTGCGTGCCTACGTGTTCTTCCGCGGGCGATCCATCCTCTTCAAGGAACAGGGAGAAGTGCTGCTGCTGAGATTTGCCAACGACCTTGAGGAGTATGGCAAGGTGGAACAGCTGCCCAAGCTCGACGGCAAGAAGATGTTCCTCTATCTGGCACCCAAGAAAGCCGGTGTGGCCAAGAAGAGCCAGCAGAAGGTTGACCGCGAGAAGCGCGAGGCCGAGGCCAAGGAAACCGCAAGGCTGGCACACGAAGAGAACGTGAAGCAGCAGGGAGGCATTCTGGCCAATGCGAAAATCAGTGACGAGGCACTGCGCAAGCTGCAAGAAGGACAAGAAGACTGAGAAGAAGAGAAGTGCGTAACGCCCGGTATATGCGTTGCCACTCATTTGATAACAATTTAAATAATAGAAAAAATGCCAAAAGTAAAGACAAACTCCGGTGCAAAGAAGAGATTCCGTTTCACCGGTACTGGTAAGATCAAAAGAAAGCACGCTTACCACAGTCACATCCTGACTAAAAAGACAAAGAAGCAGAAGAGAAACCTGGTGCATGACACCATCGTTGACAGAAGCAACCTGAAACAGGTGCGTGATTTGCTCTGCCTTCGTTAATTTTTTATCAGTCAAACAAATCTAAAAGGAAAAAATTATGCCAAGATCAGTCAATCACGTTGCTTCAAGAGCAAGAAGAAAGAAAATCCTGAAACTCACCAGAGGCTACTTTGGTGCAAGAAAGAATGTATGGACCGTAGCCAAGAACACCTGGGAGAAAGGTCTTACCTATGCCTATCGCGACCGCCGCAACAAGAAGCGCAACTTCCGCTCACTGTGGATCCAGCGTATCAATGCTGCCGCCCGTCTGGAAGGCATGAGCTACTCGGTATTGATGGGTGCACTGAACAAAGCAGGCATTGAAATCAACCGCAAGGTGCTCGCCGACCTCGCCGTAAACAATCCCGAGGCTTTCAAGGCCATCGTTGACAAGGTGAAGTAAAACAAAGACAGCATAACAGAAACATAAAAGCCGTGGCCAATAATGGTCACGGCTTTTTTGTGTACACGGGAGATGGTATTATTGAAAGAAAAACACTATCTTTGCCACAAGAATGACAAAGATTGAAGAATTGGCTCTCGCCATGATTGACTATAACCATGGCGACCCGAAGCGCATTCAGCATACGACCAAAGTACATGCCTATGCTGCGCTGATTGGCAAATGCGAAGGACTGGACGAGGAAACGCTGTTCATCCTCGAAAGTGCAGCCCTCGTACATGACATTGGTATCAGGGCAAGTGAACAGAAGTTCGGGCATCAGAACGGCAAACTGCAGGAACAGGAAGGTCCCGCAGTGGCCCGTGAGCTGCTCACATGTCTCGGAGGATATACCGGCCAACAGACAGAACGTATCTGCTGGCTTGTAGCCCACCACCATACCTACCATGTGTGCGAGGACTTGGATTATCAGATACTCATAGAGGCTGATTTCTTAGTGAATCTGCTTGAAGACAATGAATCGGCGAATGCTATACGTGCAGTTCGAAGGAATATCTTCCGGACAGAGAGCGGAATAAGGATGATTGAAACCATGTTCGGCATAGATATCAGCTAATCTTAGATTCAACTGGCATCTATTGACTCCTATAAATTGAAACACATACTAACCATACACAAAGCGTTGAACAATAATGGTATATAAGGATAAAGTAGCAATCGTGACCGGCGGTGCGCATGGCATCGGCAAATGTATCGCTGAGGAGTTCCGGAAGAGAGGGGCTTCTGTTGCAGTCATTGATGTGCGAGAGGGCGACCACTTCGTTGGAGACATCTCCAAGAAGGAGGTGCTGGAAGCCTTTGCAGATGAAGTAATCGGGAAGTATGGCAAGGTGGATTTCATCATCAACAATGCCCTTCCTCTGATGAAGGGGTTGGATGAATGTACTTGGGAGGAATTTCAATATGCCTTGGCAGTCGGGGTTACTGCACCTTTCTATCTTGTCAAGCTACTTGCTCCGTATCTTGCCGTAGGAGCATCGATAGTAAACATATCGTCCTCGCGCGACCGCATAAGTCAGCCGCAGACAGAGAGCTACACGGCAGCCAAGGGAGGCATTGCCGCCCTCACTCATGCCCTTGCCGTCACACTGCGGGGCAAGGCAAGGGTCAACTCCGTTTCTCCGGGATGGATTGACACAGACTATAAGGAATACGATGGTCCAGATGCCATACAGCAGCCGGTAGGACGTGTGGGCAACCCGATGGACATCGCCAATATGGTGATGTTCCTCTGCTCGGACAAGGCTGGATTCATAACAGGCGAGAACATCTGCATCGACGGTGGAATGACTAAACAGATGATTTACCATGGTGACCACGGCTGGACTCTGACGGAATAAACAACAGGACAAGGTTATGGCAGAGCGTACAGACATCTATGAGAGGATAAAGGAAGTATGGCATACCCGTAATAATCATCTTACAGGTCGCCTTAATGGTTTATCTGCATACAATTCTATATCGATGACAAGCCGACGCATAGAAGAAGAGAAGAATATCGTGGAGCAGATGATACGGCTGTATTGTCGAAAGAGCGAAGGACATGGCGAGTTATGTCCAAGCTGTAGGGAACTGCTGGATTATGCCCACAGTCGGCTTGACAGATGCCGCTACGGTGAGGATAAGCCAACCTGCAAGAAATGCCCAACCCATTGCTATCGACCTGAGATGAGGGAAAGAATCAAGATGGTCATGCGTTGGTCGGGGCCAAGGATGATACTCTATCATCCACTTGCAGCCATCAGACATTTGCTACGAGAGATGAGATGAAATCCAACATAAAAAATAGAATTTGCAATGAAAAACTTTATCATTCCTTTCGCATTGCTGGCACTTATGACGGCATGCGGCGACAACAACAACGGCAAACGCCAAGAGAACGTAGAACAAAACAACAAGGTTATGACACTGAATATCGACTATTTCAGATGGACTCGACAACCAGAGAGTTGCACCATCAAGAACGACACCATTGAAGTTGTTACAAAGCCGGGTACAGACCTTTGGCAACGAACATACTATCATTTTAGAAATGACAACGCCCCTGTGTTTCAGATGGAAACAGAGGAGAAGTTCTTCAGCTTCGTGGTCAAGACCGACTTCACCGAAAGCCACCATCGCTTCGACCAATGCGGCATCGTGATGTATCTCGATAGCGAAAACTGGCTAAAAGGCAGTGTGGAATACGAGAACGAGGAGTTTCAGCACTTAGGTAGCGTGGTCACCAACAACGGTTACTCCGACTGGGCAACCACCGCCATTCCCGCCGACGTAAAGACGATGTGGTATCGCCTCTCGCGCCGTGAGGATGACTATTGCATAGAGTGCTCGCAGGACGGTGAACATTTCACCCAGATGCGCGTCTGCCACATGCATCAGGGCGGAGGCAAAATACAATTCGGTATATATGCTTGTTCTCCAGAGCAATCTTCGTTCAAGGCAGTCTTTACCGATATGAAGCTGACCGAATGTGCATGGAAGGCTCACGACGGGCAGCAGCCAGACTAACTGTTCAACTACAGAGAATGTATTGGATGGCAGAGATACTGGAAGCCATTGACATGAAGATACTGGTGCCAGGAGCTGTAGGCTGCCTGCTCACGGGCATTGTCTATGGTGTTTTCACCAACTGGGGCTTCTTCAAGCATAGATGGCTCACGGTGAAATGGGTGCTAACCCTCTTTATGATTCTTTTCGGCACGTTCTATATGGGACGATTGGTAAAAGAGAATGTACTGATAGGCAAGGCTATAATAGAGGGAAACGGTGATGTGGCGCAGTACTGGCAGAACGTGATGGCAAATGCCTATGCTGGTCTGCTCCAAATAGTATTGCTGACCGTCGTAACCATTGTATCTGTATATAAACCTTGGAAGCGGAAAGGGCATTGATGGCATGTACAAATATATTCATTCTGCTTTCGACAGCGAAACTCAGGAGAGAATGGTGGTCTATCAGGCTCTCTACGGAGAGATGGCCTACTGCGTTCGTCCTGAAAAGATGTTTTTCGAGAAAGTGACCAGAGACGGAAGGACTTTTAATCGATTTACAGAAATAGACTAATAATGATGGAAACATTCAAAGACGTTATATCAGGCGACCAACTGGTATTGGTCGATTTCTTCGCCACATGGTGCCAGCCATGCAAGATGATGCACCCCATCT
>JBJEHA010000051.1:0-10939 GCA_051875605.1 Prevotella sp.
GGTTTACAAAACAAGTCTCCGGAACCCGAAATTTCCGCTGGCGCGCAAAAATCCGCTTTCCACCGAATCTTCAGAAATGGCTGGAAAATCAAAGTGTAAGCTAAACTGTTAAAATTCTGACACTTTGATTTTTCATGTATTACACATGTGATATTTGCTTTTCTGGTTTCAGACAACACAGACATTTTGTTTTATGTGCACATTTGTAAGGAAAATGTGTATTATTTATGTTGGATTGTTACTTTTTTATTCCATTTTCTTACAAATTGTATAGTTTGGGCGAAATTTATATATGAAATTGTTGGTTGTTCGGTAAAATCTGATTACCTTTGCAGCGTTTTTCAGGCAAGAAGGCGTCGGTAGTCATCATGATTGCCGACGCCTGTTAATAAAAAAATAAAAGATGATGGAACATCAAGAATATAAGATTCCTTTGAGAAGCTCGGTTTGCACACAGGGTCGCAGAATGGCAGGTGCCCGTGCATTGTGGGTGGCAACGGGCATGAAGCGCGAACAGTTCAACAAGCCCATTATTGCGGTGGTCAATTCCTTCACGCAGTTTGTGCCCGGCCATACACATCTGCACGAGATCGGCCAGGTGGTCAGGCAGGAAATAGAGAAGCTCGGGTGTTATGCTGCGGAGTTCAATACCATTGCCATTGATGATGGCATAGCCATGGGGCATGACGGAATGCTGTATTCGCTGCCTTCGAGGGACATCATTGCCGATTCCGTGGAGTACATGGTGAATGCCCACAAGGCGGATGCCATGATCTGCATATCCAACTGTGACAAGGTGACGCCCGGCATGCTCATGGCCGCCATGCGGCTCAACATTCCGGCTGTCTTCTGTTCTGGCGGACCTATGGAGGCCGGAAGGTGGAAGGGTGAGAATGCCGACCTGATTACTGCTATGGTAAAGGGTGCCGATGATTCGGTGTCCGATGATGAGCTGGCTCAGATTGAGGAATGTGCATGTCCCGGATGCGGAAGCTGTTCGGGCATGTTCACGGCCAACTCCATGAATTCGCTGACAGAGGCCATGGGGTTGTCTCTTCCGGGCAACGGAACCATACTGGCTACCCATACGAACCGGGTAGAGCTGTTCCGGAAGGCTGCCAGGACCATTGTGAAGAACGCCATGGCCTATTACAGGGACGGTGATGACAGTGTGCTTCCGCGCAGCATAGCTACAAGGCAGGCTTTCCTGAATGCCATGTCGCTTGATATTGCCATGGGCGGCAGTACCAATACTGTGCTCCATCTGCTGGCCGTTGCACAGGAAGCCGGCGCCGACTTTACACTGTCCGACATTGATATGCTCAGCCGTAAGGTGCCCTGTCTGTGCAAGCTGGCTCCCAACACCCAGAAATACAGTGTGCAGGAGTGTGGACGTGCAGGTGGCATCCTTGGCATCATGAACGAGCTGTACAAGGGCGGACTGGTTGACGGTTCGGCTATCCGTGTAGATGGGTTGACCCTTGCTGAGGCTTTGAACAAATACGACATCACGAAGGGAACTCCCGATGAGGAGGCTGAGACTATCTACCGTAGTGCGCCGGCCAACCGGTTCTCCACGGCAATGGGCAGCCAGTCGTCCCAATGGGATATGCTCGACACCGACCGCACGTCTGGCTGTATCAGGGATATTGGGCATGCCTATACCAGGGACGGTGGACTGGCCGTGCTGTTCGGCAACATAGCCAAGGACGGCTGTGTGGTGAAGACCGCGGGTGTGGATGAGTCCTTGTGGCATTTCCGCGGGCCGGCTGTGGTGTTTGACTCGCAGGAAGATGCCTGTGAGGGCATTCTGGGCGGAAAGGTCAATAAGGGCGACTGCGTGGTCATCACCCATGAAGGTCCCAAGGGCGGTCCCGGCATGCAGGAGATGCTCTATCCCACATCCTATATCAAGAGCCGGCATCTGGGCAAGGAGTGCGCATTGATTACTGATGGCCGCTTCTCCGGCGGTACGAGCGGGCTGAGCATCGGGCACATTTCACCCGAGGCGGCAGCAGGCGGCAACATCGGCAGGATTGTGGATGGCGACATCATAGAGATAGATATTCCCGGACGCAGCATCAACGTGTTGCTGAGCGATGAGGAACTGGCCATGCGCCCCCAGCAGCCGTTGAGGCGCAACCGCGTGGTGAGCAAGGCCCTGAAAGCCTATGCCCACAGCGTAAGCTCGGCGGACAAAGGCGGCGTGAGGATAATTGAAGGATAACATTTTTCATATACATACACAGATATAATGTCAAAGGAAATGATTACCGGTGCCGAGGCGTTGATGCGCTCTCTGATGGCAGAGGGCGTGACAACGATATTCGGCTATCCAGGTGGGGCTATCATGCCCGTATTCGATGCACTCTATGATTACACACGAGGCGAAGGCAAGGCTTTCAACCATATACTGGTGAGGCACGAACAGGCCGCCGCCCATGCAGCAGAAGGCTATGCACGGGTGAGTGGCGAGGTGGGCGTGTGCCTTGTCACAAGCGGGCCCGGTGCAACGAATACACTGACAGGGGTGGCCGATGCAATGATGGATTCTACTCCGATTGTCGTCATAGCCGGACAGGTAAGCGTAGGCGCACTGGGTACCGATGCTTTCCAGGAAGTGGACCTGGTGGGCGTTTCCCAGCCCATTTCAAAATGGAGCTATCAGATCAGGCGGCCGGAGGATGTGGCCTGGGCAGTGAGCCGGGCCTTTTATATAGCACGGAGCGGCAGGCCAGGGCCTGTGGTGCTCGACTTCCCCAAGAATGCACAGATACATACCACGGAATGGCAGCCGGTCAAGGTGTCACATGTGAGGTCCTACATACCCTATCCGTCCATCGATGCTGAGGCCGTGAAACGGGCTGCCGACCTGATTAACGGTTCTGCCAGGCCCTTCGCGCTGATAGGCCAGGGCGTGGAACTGGGACATGCCCAGAGCGAGCTGGTGGAGTTCCTGGAAAAGGCGGACATACCAGCGGCACGCACGCTCATGGGCTTGTCGGCATTGCCGTCCAACCATCCGTTGAACATGGGTATGCTTGGCATGCATGGCAACTATGGCCCCAGCATCAAGACGCAGGAGTGCGATGTGCTCATTGCCATAGGAATGAGATTCAGCGACCGCGTTACGGGATTGCTTTCCACGTATGCCAAACAGGCCAGGGTCATCCATCTGGACATCGACGTTGCGGAGATTGACAAGAATGTGCGTACAGACGTTGCAGTGGTGGGCGATTGCAAGATGTCATTGCCGGCCATTACAAGATTACTGAAGAAGAACGGACATCGCGCATGGCGTGACAGTTTCCTGCCGTATGCGGAAAAGGAATATGATGCTGTCATATGCCCAGCCATACATCCGGAGAACGGTCCGTTGCTGATGGGCGAAATCGTGAATGCCGTGGCCGAGGCGACGCACGGGGAGGCTGTCCTTGTTACGGACGTGGGACAGAACCAGATGTTCTCCTGCCGTTATTTCAAGTTCCACAAGAAGCGCAGCATTGCAACAAGTGGCGGACTTGGAACCATGGGCTATGGACTGCCTGCTGCCGTAGGAGCTACATTCGGCGCGCCAGACCGTACCGTATGCCTCTTTACAGGCGATGGCGGGTTCCAGATGAGCATTCAGGAACTGGGCACCATCATGGAACAGCAGTCTCCAGTGAAGATTATCCTGCTCAACAACAATTATCTGGGCAATGTCCGGCAGTGGCAGGACATGTTCTTCAATCACCGGAAATCGTTCACGCGTATGATGAATCCTGATTATGAGACGGTCTGCCGGGGCTATGGCATCAGCTATGGTGTGGTGACGGAACGGGCAGACCTGAATGCGGCCGTTGCCCGGATGCTGGATACTCCAGGGCCGTATGTGCTGGAGTGTGCGGTCAAGGAAGAAGACAATGTGTTGCCGATGACTCCTCCGGGAAGTAGTGTCGATGGCATGTTGCTTGAAATTAACGGATAATTCACGACTATGGACAAGAAACTATATACATTGCTGGTCTATTCTGAAAACATTGCCGGTATCCTCAACCAGATTACTGCTGTCTTTACACGTCGTCAGGTGAATATAGAGAGCCTGAACGTTTCAGCATCCAGTATCAAGGGCATACACAAATACACCATTACGGCATGGAGTGACCCCGACCAGATTGTCAAGATCACGAAGCAGATAGAAAAGAAAATCGACGTGGTCAAGGCGGACTTCTATACCGATGACGAGATCTTCATTCACGAGATAGGCTTATACAAGATATCCACTCCGAAACTGCTGGACAATCCGGAAGTCTCCCGAACCATCCGCAAGCATGACGCACGCATGATGGAAGTCAATCCCACATACAGCACGGTACTGCTGGCCGGGCTTACGGAAGATGTCACCGACCTCTATCACTGTCTGGATGCCTTTGGCTGTCTGCTTCAGTACACACGGTCGGGTCGTATTGCCGTGACACGCAGTTTTGAGGAGCCGATAACTGATTTTATTGACGAACAGGACCGGAAAGAACATGCAGCTGTTGAGTAAAGTCGGGCGATATGAGTTTCTGGCCGAGCCGTTCCACTGCGATTTCGGTATGCGCTTATTTATGGGTCATCTGGGTAATCATCTGCTGAATGCAGCCGATTTCCATTCCAATGACCGTGGTTATGGCATGAATGCCCTTAACCCGATACATCGCACTTGGGTATTGTCACGTCTGTCGATAGAGATGCGTGAAATGCCGGTTTCCTATGAACGTTTCACCGTGGAAACCTGGGTGGAGTCCGTGATGCGCTATTTTACGAACAGGAATTTCTCTGTCGTATCCCATGACGGGAATGTCATGGGATATGGGAGAAGTGTATGGGCCATGATCGACACCCAGACCCGTCAGCCTGCGGACATTTTCCAGATCAACGACGGACTGATTTCGGAATATGTGGAAACGGACAAGCCCTGTCCGATAGAAAGCTGCAAGAGAGTCCGGATATCTTCGGATACACAGTATGCCGGAAGTGTAAGGACCCATTACAGTGATGTGGATGTGAACGGACATGTCAACAGCGTGAAGTATATTGAGCACATGCTCGACCTTTGGCCTGTCGAGTGGTATCGCTCGCATGTTGTCTCGCGTATAGATGTCGCCTATGTGGCAGAGGCCTACGGCGGAGACGAACTGCATTTCTATCGTGAGCAGGAGAGTGAAGGGGTTTTCCTCATACGTACGACAAGGAAGTCAGCCGATAATGAGTCTGAAGTCTGCAGATGCAGGATAGTCTTCAGATGAATCTCAGGAATAATATTTATGAACCGCAGCTTTTGCTGCATAAAACTTTAAACAAATATGGCAGAAATGAATTTTGGTGGCGTTGTCGAGAATGTTGTCACCAGCAAAGAGTTTTCTTTAGAGAAAGCGCGCGAAATCCTGAAAGATGAAACCATTGCAGTGCTGGGCTATGGAATCCAGGGTCCGGGACAGGCATGCAACCTGCGTGACAACGGTTTCAATGTCATCGTGGGCCAGCGTCCGGGTAAGACCTACGACAAGGCTGTAGCCGACGGATGGGTACCTGGAAAGACACTTTTCTCTGTTGAGGAAGCGGCAGAAAAGGGAACGATAGTATGTATGCTGCTCTCCGATGCCGGTCAGATTCAGGTGTGGCCCAAGGTCAAGCCCTATCTTACACCGGGCAAGGCGCTCTACTATTCTCACGGCTTTGCCATCAACTGGAGCGACAGGACAGGTGTGGTTCCTCCCAAGGACGTTGATGTGATCATGGTTGCGCCAAAAGGCTCAGGCACCTCGCTCCGTACCATGTTCTGCGAGGGCAGGGGACTGAACTGCTCATACGCTGTATATCAGGATGCAACGGGCAGGGCAAAGGACCGTACACTTGCCTTCGGTATCGGAATCGGAGCCGGTTATATGTTTGAGACGACATTCAACCGTGAGGCCACCAGCGACCTGACCGGTGAGCGCGGTTCACTGATGGGTGCCATCCAGGGTCTGCTGCTTGCCCAGTACGAGGTGCTGCGTGAGAACGGCCATTCTCCTTCGGAGGCATTCAACGAAACCGTTGAGGAACTCACGCAGAGCCTTATGCCTTTGTTTGCCGAAAAGGGCATGGACTGGATGTATGCCAACTGCTCTACAACGGCACAGCGTGGCGCGCTTGATTGGGCACCCCGTTTCCATGATGCGATAAAGCCCATCATGCAATGGCTGTACATGAGCGTGAAACTTGGCAACGAGGCTCAGATTTCCATCGACAGCAACTCGCAGCCGGACTACCGCGAGAAGCTCAATGCTGAACTCAAGGCCATGCGTGAGAGCGAAATGTGGCGCACGGCAGAGACTGTCCGCAAGCTCAGGCCGGAAAACAACTGATTGCGGGCAAAGTCCCAATGGTGAACGTCTTCACCTGAAGGAACAGCCGCTACACAGATAAGCTCCATTCTCTTCACACCTGGTGTGGGAGAATGGAGCTTTTCTTTTCCTTCAGTCTGCCTTTCCTGATTCTATGCTATTCCATGAAGATGAAGTCGTCGTCTTCCGGTTCTTTCTTCTGTGGCTTTGGCTGTTGCCTGTTGTTTTTCAGTTGTCCGTTCTCGTCGAACATGCCATACGTCGTGCGCAGCACGATAAATTCCGTGCGCCGGTTCAGCTGGTTGCAGATTTCCTGTTTTTCCTCGTCCAGTGCCTTGATGAATTCTTCCGTCAGCACATCGCCCTCTTTCAGCCAGTCATACTTTTCAGTCAGTTTCTTGCGTATGGTCTTCGGTTTCTCCTTTCCGTAGCCCACGGGACTAAGCCTGTCGGCGGCGATGCCTTTGTCTATGAGATACGTGACTACAGATTCCGCGCGTCTTTGTGCCAGTCCTTTGTTGTATTCCGAGCTGCCCTTGTAGTCGCAGTGTGCGCTGAGTTCTATGGTGACGTTCGGGTTTTCGTTGAGCAGTTCCACCAGTTCGTCCAGGGCGACGGTCGATTCCGGTCGGAGTGTGGCCTTGTCGAAGTCGTAGAATATGTTGTCAATCAATACCGGAGCGGTGATTGAGGCCAGGGGGAACTGCAGGACATGTTCTTCCGACTCTTCCGCCACCTCCACCTTCAGTTCCTCCTTATGGTTCAGGAAGCCTTTGCAGGTAGCGAGGAAGATGTATTCCACATTGGGCTTTACCACCTGTTCGAACGAGCCGTCGCCTTTCACGCTCAGCTTCAGGTTCGTGCCGTCATTGCCCACCATATATACCTGTGCAGCCGGAAGTTCATATCCGTCCTGTTCATACACCCATCCCTTTACGGTCTGCACGATTTCCGGATATTCAAAGCTGTAGATATGGTCCCATCCGCGCCCGTCGTTCCGGTTGGAGGAGAAGTAGCCCCGGTTGTGCGGTCCTTCAAAGGTCATGCCGAAGTCGTCGGCCTGTGAGTTCAGGGGGAATCCCGGGTGTTCTATCTCATATCTTCCCTGGCTGTTCACTGTCGCTATGAAAATGTCCAGTCCACCCATTCCCGGATGCCCGTCGCTGGAGAAGTACAGGTCGCCGTTTGGCCGGAATGTCGGGAACATCTCGTCGCCCGGCGTGTTGACAGGTGCTCCCAGGTTCTCCACGCCTCCAGGTCCTGCGGCTGTCAGCCTCACGCGCCAGATGTCCAGTCCGCCCATTCCTCCGGGCATGTCCGAGACGAAGTACAGCCATAGTCCGTCGGGCGATACGGCCGGGTGTGCGAAGCTCGACAGCGTGTCTTTTGACACCTCATACGAAACGGGCGCGCTCCATGCTGCGTCCGACCGGTTGGAAGTCATTATCTGTGCATAGCGCGGGTAGGCTGCGTCTGTCTGGCACTGTGTCAGGTACATCTGCCTGCCGTCCGGCGAGAAGCAGCATGCCCCTTCGTCAAAGGCCGTGTTCAGTCCGCCTGTCACCACCTCGGGCTTTGTCCATTTGCCTTTGTCGTCTTTCGTGGAGCAGAATATGTCCGACGGCTTTGCTCCTGTTATTCCGCTCAGCTCGTCGCCGTTGGCCTCGTTTCTTGTCGAGGTGAAGTAAAGGTATTCGGACTCGTTGCCGAGGAGCATCGGGCTGTAGTCTGCGCGTCTGGAGTTGAACACATCCATTTTCTTCACCGTATATCTGGAGCCTTCCGCTTTCCATTTTGCCGCATTGCGTGCCGAGGTGAGCCCGTTCCTGGCCAGCACATTGTCCGGCATGGAGTCGAGCACGGAGAGGAAATGTGTTTCCGCCAGCTTGTATTCCCCGTTTTTCAGCAGCTGCCGGGCATAGGCCAGTTCGTCTTCGGGCCTGGCCTGCTTATATCTGATGGCATTCCTGTAGGCGGCGATGGCTTTCTGTGTGGCGTTGATCCGGTCGTAGCAGTAGGCCATCTTCAGTGCTCTCTGTCCGCGTTTCTCCTTTTCTTTCGACGGGGTTTTCGTGTAGGCTTGCTTGAACTGTGTCGCGGCGTCATAGTATTCGCCTATGGCCAGGTATTTTTCCGCTTTTTTCAGGTTCTTTTCCGCTCCGCAGGATGCTATGATGCTGCACAGTGCCGCGAGTAGGGCTGTATGGATGGTCTGGCGTATGCTCATGGGTTTTCCGGTGATGTTTGTTTGATTAACGTTGAAGGCGCGCTGTTTATTGCCTTTTATCCTTTAATAGGTACGCGATAGGCGCATCCGTTTTTCCATTCCGAGCATCCGTAGGCTGTCTTTCCCTTGATGATGGTGCCCTTGCCGCACAGCGGGCAGGGTGCTCCCACCTGCGGTTCCTGGGGCTTGGCGGCTTTGCCCTCGGTCTTTTGCGCTGGTTTCCTGGTTGTGGCTGCCGGTTTGCTTCTTCTCTGCCTGGCCGGTTTCAGGTCTTCGTCTGTCAGAATGGTCACGTGCCGGTTGGAATTGTCGCTCAGCACCTCGTTCACGATTGTCGTGATCTGTTCCTTCAGGCCGTCTATGAATTCCTTCGGGTCATATTTCCTGTGTTCTATGTCGCGCAGTTTCTTTTCCCATATACCGGTGAGTTCACAGCTTTTCAGCAGTTCCTCCTTGATCATGTCTATCAGCTCCATTCCGGTGGGCGTGGCGATGATGTTCTTGCGCTCTCTTCTGATGTAGTGTCTTTTGAACAGGGTCTCTATGATGCCGGCCCTCGACGATGGTCTGCCTATGCCGTTCTCCTTCAGTGCTGCGCGCAGTTCCTCGTCCTCCACGAACTTGCCCGCGGTTTCCATGGCGCGCAGCAGTGTGGCCTCCGTGTAGTATTTGGGCGGGGTTGTCCATTTTTCCGTCAGTGTGGGGGTGTGCGTTCCGCTTTCGCCTTTCACGAACGAGGGCAGTGTCTGTTCGGTCTCGTTCTTCCTGTTCTCGTCGTCTTCTGTGCGCTGCTCTTCCCTGGCATACACGTCTCTCCATCCGGGTGCCAGGATTTCCTTTCCGTTCACCCTGAACTCCACCTCTCCTGCCTTGCCCAGCACGGTTGTGGTGGAGAAGCGGCAGTCGGGATAGAAGGCGGCGATGAAGCGCCGGGCTATGAGGTCATAGACGTTGCGCTCCATGTCGGACAGGTGGGTGGCCGGTACGCCGGTGGGGATGATGGCGTGGTGGTCGGTGACCTTTGACGTGTCAAACGTTTTCTTGCTCTTTTTCAGCGGCTTGCCCTTCAGCGGTTCAATCACTGCTTCATAGCCGCGCAGGCCTTGCAGGATGGACGGGCACTTGGGGTAGATGTCATCGCTCAGGTATTGCGTATCCACGCGCGGATAGGTGGTGAACTTGCGTTCGTAGAGTCCCTGGATGATGTTGAGCGTGGTTTCGGCCGAGTAGCTGAACTTGCGGTTGCATTCCACCTGCAGCGAGGTCAGGTCAAACAGGTGGGGCGGTGCCTCCGTGCCGTTCTTCTTGCTCACGTCTGTCACCTCGAAAGGCTTGCCGGCTATTTCCCCGAAGGCCTGTTCACCCTCTTCCCTGGCGGTATATCTGCCTTTTGTGGCCGTGAAGAGCGTGTCCCGGTAGATGGTGGACAGCACCCAGTAGGGCTCAGGCTGGAAATGGTCTATTTCCTTCTGCCGGTTCACGATGAGTGCCAGCGTGGGGGTCTGCACGCGCCCGATGGAGAGCACCTGCTTGTTCTGTCCGTATTTCAGCGTGTAGAGGCGGGTGGCGTTCATGCCCAGGATCCAGTCGCCTATGGCGCGCGACAGCCCGGCCATGTAGAGCGGCTGGTAGTCGGCCTGGTCTTTCAGCTTGCTGAAGCCCTCGCGTATGGCCTCGTCGGTCATCGACGATATCCACAGCCGCTTCACGGGGCAGGTGGCCTTGGCCTTCATCATCACCCACCGCTGTATCAGCTCGCCTTCCTGCCCGGCATCGCCGCAGTTGACGATGCCGTCGGCCTGCTGCATCAGGCGTTCTATCACGGCAAACTGCCGTTTGATGCCGGTGTCGTCGATGAGCTTGATGCCGAAGCGTTGCGGAATCATGGGCAGTGCGCTCAGGCTCCATCGCTTCCAGCTGTCGGTATAGTCGTGGGGTTCTTTCAGAGTGCACAGGTGGCCGAATGTCCATGTCACCTGATAGCCATTGCCTTCCATATACCCGTCCTGCGAACGGGTTGCGCCCAGAATCCGGGCAATGTCCTTGGCTACGCTGGGTTTCTCGGCAATGCAGACAATCATAATCTTCTGTTGCTTTTCTGTTTTGGGGTTGCAAACTTACTAAAAATCATCGAAACAGCCAAAAAACTCCCGGAAAAGGCCATGCCCGGGCCGGGCGCGGAAAGGGAAAAACGGCAGGGGCGGGGGCGGGAGGGAAAAGCCGGAACACCGGACTGGAAAGTCCGGAAGAGCGAAGTGTAATCTTCCGGAGTGTGAAGTCCAATCTCTGTTTCACGGCGTGAACTATAGTGTTCACGCCGTGAAATATAGTGTTCACGCCGTGAAATATAGTGTTCACG
>JBJEHA010000052.1:0-49499 GCA_051875605.1 Prevotella sp.
ATTTTTCCGTTTTGTGCAAAAAACCGGTAATTTACACTTATTAACATGAAAATCGCCCCAAAACCACCTGTTTTCCAAAACTCCGAAAAATCAAAGTGTAAGCAAAAGTGTTAAAATTCTGACACTTTGTAAAATCACTTATCTGGTTTCCTAAAGAAAACGCTCAAGCAATCGTTTTCTTCTACCGGGAGGGTCAGGACAGGCCTTAGAATGGGCTTTAGGGTGATTCTTCCTTACTTTTGGATGGGGCATGGGATGGTGGGCCTGGCCTTAAAGGATTTGTTTTCAGCTGACATTTCAGATTCGTTTCAGAATTTCTTTCTATCTTTGCCCATCATTGAGGAGATAGAAGATGAAGATTCTTGTGATTGAAGACGATGCAGACCTGCGCGAGATCATCGTGCGTTTTCTGGAGCAGAACCGCTATGTGGTGGAGACTGCTGCCGACTATGCCACGGCTCGTACCAAGGCGTTTGTGTATGAATATGACTGCATTCTGCTCGATGTAATGTTGCCCGACGGTAGCGGACTGACACTGCTGCGCGAGCTGAAGGGGCAGGGCAGGCAGGTGAATGTGATTATACTGTCGGCACGCGATTCCATCGATGACAAGGTGGTGGGACTGGACCTGGGCGCCGACGACTATCTGGCCAAGCCGTTCCATCTGGCCGAGTTGCACGCTCGGCTCAGGAGTGTGCTCAGGCGCAAGATGCAGGGCGGTGAGAACAGTGTGTGCATGGGGAATGTCTGTCTGCATACCGACCGGCTCTGTGTGGAGGTCGGCGGCAGGCCGCTGGAACTGGGCCGCAAGGAATATGACATGCTGCTCTATTTCATGAACCGGGCCGGCCGGCTCATCGCCAAGGAGACCTTGGCGGAAGGTGTATGGGGCGACTATGTGGATGTGGCCGACAACTTCGATTTCGTATATGCACAGATGAAGAACCTGCGCAAGAAACTCAAGGCTGCCGGTGCCGACATTGAGATCAAGACGGTGTATGGGTTCGGATATAAACTGCTGAAGGCATGAAACTGGCACACCATATTTCTCTCCGCTTGCAGGCCATGTTCGTCATCGTGTTTGCTGCATGGTCTGTTTTCTTCTACTTTGCCATCATTGACGAGGTGAACGATGAGGTGGACGATTCGCTTGAGGACTATGCAGAGGTCATCATCCGCCGCAAGCTGGCTGGACTGCCGCTGCCATTGGCCGATAACGGGACCAACAACCAGTATTTCATCCGTGAGGTGAGCGATGAGCATGCACGCACCCACAAGCACGTGCGCTATGAAGACCGCGATGTGTATATCGAGGAGAAGCATGAGTTTGAGCCGGCACGAATCATCACTTATCTGTTCACGGACAATGATGGAAGGCACTTTGAGGTGGAGGTGTTTGTGCCCACCATTGACAAGGATGACCTGAAGGAGGCCATCCTGCTCTGGATGCTGTTCCTCTGGATGGTGTTTGTCGTAGGTATTGCCGTGCTCACAGCTGTCACGGTGAGACACAGCATCCGCCCGCTTCACCGTCTGCTGGGGTGGCTCGATTCCTATAAGGTGGGCAAGCCGATGCCGGTGTTCAGCAATCCCACGCGGATTGATGAGCTGCAGCGGCTGAATACGACGGTGGCCAACTATGTGGAACGTACACACCGCTATTCCGAGGAGCAGAAACTGTTTATCGGCAATGCCTCACACGAACTCCAGACACCAATCGCCGTATGCCAGAACCGGCTGGAGATGCTGCTTGATGAGGGTCAGCTCACGCAGCATCAGGCCGAGGAGGTGGTGAAGACGCTCTCCACGCTCCGCGGCATGGCACGGCTCAACCGTTCGCTGCTGCTGCTCGGAAAGATTGACAACGGCCATTATTCAGACCGCAGGGAGGTGGACCTGGGCGCATTGTCGCTCAGACTGCTCAATGACCTGAAGACGGTGTATGCACCGAAAGGCATAGAGGTGGAAGTGGAGGGGATGTACGGGCCTGTAGTGTCCATGGACACAGCTCTTGCCGCCATGCTGGTGAACAATCTGCTGAAAAACGCCTTCGTGCACAATGAGCCGCACGGCAGGGTAAGGCTCGTGCTTGACAGGCATGCGCTGACCGTAGCCAATACCTGCGGTACAGAACCGCTTGATGCCACGAAGGTGTTCATGCGTTTCTATCATACTCCCGGCAGGAAAGCGTCGTCTGGATTGGGGTTGCCTATCGTGAAATCGGTGTGTGAGGAAAGTGGGCTTACCATAGGCTATGCCTTTTCCCATGGTCTCCATACTTTCACTGTGAGCCAATGAAAAAAGCCATTCTTCCACAGCGCAGCAATTGCTGTACAGGAAGAATGGCTTGATGCTTAGAGTGCTGCGGCCGACAGTTCGGCCAGCGCTTTCTGGTAGTCGCGTTCGGCTTCGAGCGCCTTGCCCACGTGGTCATAGTAGAGCTGTACCGCTTTCAGGTAGTCTATGATGGAAATGGCTCCCTCCTGCATGGCCTTGTCGAGCAGTCTCGTGTTGTCGGATTGTTGCAGGGACGAATTCAGTTCCTCGGCTACACGCTGCAGGTCCTGGGCTTTCCGGTAGCTGGTCTTGAGTTGCCCGATGACCTGTGTGTGTACATCGTTCTGGCGTTCCTCGGCGGCGGCGATATCGGCTTTGGCTTTCTTTATCCGGTTCTTGTTGCTCCATAAAGGAACACTCATGCCCAGGCTGATACCTTGGAAATGTTCCCCTGCAACCTTTTCGCTCATATAGCCCATGGAGATGGTAGGCAGCGCAGAAGCTTTGGCTACGGCCAGGGATTTCCTTGTCACGTCGGTTTCCTGTCTTACGTATTTTGCCAAAGGGTTGATGGCGGCAGACGATTCCACCCAGGAAGTGAAATCTGAAGGCAGTGCCGAGGGTGGAAACGAAGCGTCCTCCACCTCTATGTCCTTTCCGCCATTGAGTCGCCGCAGTTGGCTCAAGGCCGCTTCCCGGTCGCTCTGGATAGTCATCATTTCCGCTTTGACAGATGAACGGGCTAACCTTACATCGTTGTATTCCAGTTGGTTGCCTTCTCCTACTTCCAGCTTTTTGTTGATTAGTTCGACAAGCCTGTCAGCCTGTTCCAGACGTTTGTCCAGAAGCCTGAGAAGGCTGTTGGCGTATATAATGTCAATATAATGGTACTTTGCTTCAAGCAGGATGTTCATGCGCACTTGAAAGTATGATAACTCCTGCAGCGCGTCTTTGGAACGGGCAAGTTGTCTTTTCTTTCCCAGCACTGTAGCCATGTCAAATGATTGGCTGGCACTGATGTCTGTACGGTTGCCGATGGCAAGCGGCGAACCCCACAGGTAGTTAACGCCTACTTCCGGGTCTTCCAGGAATATGTCTGTGCGGTTCGCCTGCTTTTCTGCATCTACAGTCTTCCGAAAGGCGGTGAGGGTGGTGTTGTTATGTTCGATGCTGTCGAGAATAGACTGGAGATGGTCTTGTGCCTGAATGGGGGAAACTGCGAAAAGGGATGCAGCCCATATTGCAAGATGGATGTTCTTTCTCATTTTCGTATTGTTCTTGCGGTTTATCTTATTTGTTGATGCTCTGTGCGCGTCTGCGTCTTCTTTGCTGGACAGCTGCATAGATGATGGGGATGACAATTCCGTTGAGCAGTGTGGAGGTGAACAGACCTCCGAGGATGACCTTGGCCATGGGACTTTGTATTTCATTGCCTGGCAGATCGCCTCCAGCTATGAGTGGTATAAGGGCCAGTGCCGTGGTCAGTGCCGTCATGAGAATCGGGTTCAGTCTGTCGAGTGAACCTTGTAAGATGCTTCTTGTCAGCGACAGGTCCTGTTTCATCAGTTCATTGTAGCGTTCCACTAATAGCATGCCGTTTCGCGTAGCTATGCCGAACAGGGATATGAAGCCGATGATGGACGGGATGCTTACCACATTTCCGCTCAATGCTACAGCAACAACGCCGCCGATGAGTGCCAGGGGCAGGTTGACCATGATGATAGAGGACAGGCGGATGCTGCGGAACTGATTGTAGAGCAACATGAAGATGGCCAGCAGGGCGAATGCTGAGGCGACAAACAGGGTGCGCGACGCTTTCTGCTCACTCTCAAACTGTCCACCGTAGTCTATGTGGTATCCCTCTGGCAGGTCAATGCTTTTTTCAACTTTTTCCCTTATTTCACCCACTACGCTGCCGATATCCCGACCGGAAACATTGGCGGAGACGACCACTTTGCGTGCAACGTTTTCGCGCCCGATGGTGTTGGGGCCTGCAGAAACCGTGATGTCGGCCAGTTCGGACAGTGGTATTTTACCGGAACGTGTATCCATGCAAAGATTCCCGATTCCTTCTGCTGAATGGCGGAAACTGTCTTCGGCTTTCATGATGAGATTGAAAGTGCGTTCGCCTTCATAGACTTGCGACACGGTTTCGCCGGATAACAGTACATTGACGGCACGGCTGAATTCTGGTATCGTCATCCCGTAATTCAGTAGCATGGTACGTCGGGGAGTGATTTTGAGTTGAGGACGTTCAACCTGTTGTTCCACATTAAGGTCGGCAACGCCTTCCACGTCCTGGATGGTTTCCTTGATGTCTTGCCCCAGTCTGTACATTCTGTTCAGGTCATCACCGAAGATCTTGATGGCAATGCTTGCTCTTGTCCCGGAAAGCATGGCATCTATGCGGTGTGTGATAGGAGAGCCGACTTCTATGTTAACGCCAGGAATGTCAGATAGTTTATGTCTGATTTCTTCCACGACTTCCTCTTTCGGCCTGTCCGTCAGTTCAAATGGAGCTTCTATCTCCGATGTGTTTACGCCTAAGGCATGTTCATCGAGTTCTGCACGTCCGGTTTTCCGGCCTACAGTCTTGATTTCCGGAATGCAAAGCAGGGCTTGTTCCGCACGCATGCCTAAGGCATTGCTCTCTTCCAGTGAAACCCCGGGAAGGGTGCTGACGTTGATGGTGAAGGAGCCTTCATTGAATGGTGGAAGGAAACTTCGTCCCATTGTAGCAAATAATGCCAATGCCAGAATCAGTGCACATCCGGAGACGATGAGAACTGGACGACCGTGACGTAATGACCATTTGAGTATGCCTGTGTAGGCTGATTTCAGCCTTAATGCGACAACCGGTTCGCGTAATGCCTCTCCTTTCCGCTTTCCTTCGAGCACATAACTGCAAAGCACAGGTGTTAGGGTCAGCGCGACTAAAGTTGATGCTGCAAGTGCCATGATAAAGGCAATGCCAAGTGGCTTGAGCATACGTCCTTCCATACCGGAAAGGAAAAATAGTGGCAGGAAACTCATGACAATGATGAGTGTGGAGTTGAGTATGGGTAGCCGCACTTCTTTGGAAGCATTGTATATGACTGCAATCTTTGGGCGTTGCAGGGATAATGGCAACGCTTCGTTTTCCCTTAGCCTTTTGAACACGTTCTCTACATCCACAATGGCATCATCGATGAGCGACCCAATGGCTATGGCCAGTCCTCCCAGACTCATTGTATTGATGGTATGTCCCGTGGCGTGAAGAGCAAGGACGGCTGCCAGTAAGGATAGGGGAATGGTAACAAGTGATATGATAGTGGTGCGTACATTCATGAGGAAAAGAAAAAGTACAATCACCACAAACAGTCCACCTTCACAGAGGGATTTCTTCACGTTGTCTATAGAACTGTTTATGAAACGCTCCTGCCGGTATATGTCTGTAGAAAGTCTTACATCAGAGGGCAATTCCTGCTGCAACTCTTTAAGTGTTCTGTCCAGTTTACTTGTCAGCTCAAGTGTACTGGTGTTGGGTTGCTTTGTCACGGTAATCACGACAGCATTCTGTCCGTTTACGGAAGCCACACCGGTCTTGGGTGTTTCGTTACCAACGCCTACTTGGGCTATGTCGGACAGAACTACGGGCTTGTTCCCGTTCATTTTGACTGGAGCATGGCCTATGGCTATGGTATCGTTGGTTGCCATTTCTCCCCGGACGATGTATTCGTTGCCATATTCGTTAAGTATTCCTCCTGAAGCGTTCCTGTTCATTGCGTCAACTGCTTCAATGCATTCCTGTAGCCCCACACCATATTGTCTCATACGGTCGGGGTTGAGCAATATCTGGTAGGCTTTTTTCTCTCCTCCAATTACAGAGACCTGTGCTACGCCGCCTGTGGCTAATAACCGGGGACGTATGGTCCAGTCGGCTAGTGTGCGTAGGTCTTGCTGGGAGGTTGAGTCAGCAGTGAGTGCTACAAACATTACTTCTCCAAGAATGGAGGACTGTGGACCCAATGTAGGCCTACCCACTCCTTTGGGAAGTTCATCGGCAATCAGTGACGTCTTCTCTGCTACGGTCTGACGTGCATGATAGACATCCGTACCCCAGTCGAATTCAACCCATACGATTGAAAACCCCGTTGTTGATGTTGAGCGTACTCGTCTAACGCCTGTGGCTCCATTTACTGCTGTTTCGATGGGAAAGGTCACCTGGCGTTCCACTTCTTCCGGAGCCATACCGCTGGCTTCAGTCATGACAACTACTGTTGGAGCATTCAGGTCAGGAAAAACATCCACATCCATCTGTGTAGATGTATAGAGACCTGCCATCATGAGCAAGACGGCCATCACAAGCACAACAAGTCTGTTGCGCAGTGAAAACTGTATGATTCTGTTCAGCATGGGGCGTTCAATGGCTGTGGCCATGTGGTATGGCCGTGTTCATGGATTTAAGCCTTAGCAGTCGTGCTCCATTAACGACAACGACATCGCCGACTTCAATTCCTCTGGTAATCTGTACACGCAAACCGTCATCGTGTCCTCTGTCCACGACACGTTTCTCAAAAGCATCTTTTTCAGTTTTCACGAATACGGAATAAACACCTTGTTCTTCAATCAGCGACTGCAAGGGTATCGTGATTGTTTTCAGGTCTTCTTTTCCCAACAGCCATACTTCTGCAAAATTGCCGGGCAGCACATTGCCCACATTGTCCAATTCGATAATCATGGGGATGTAACCCTGTTCGGCGGTTCGTCCATAGGAAATGATTTTTCCGTGAAGTCTGTCTGCTTGAACCGTTTCCGTTGAGCTTCCAGTCCTGAAATTTGCACTTTTGATGTATGGCAGGTCACAGACATGGCGTTCGCTCACATCAACACGTAGCTGCAAGCGTCCATTTCGGGTCACTTCAGCTATAGGTTGGCCGATTTCAACATATTGTCCTTGGGTAACAAGTAGCCGTTTCACATATCCTGTGACAGGTGAACAGATGCTTCTGTTACTTTTTTCTCCTGTCTTTGTTCCGGATAGGGCTGTTTTCGCCTTTTCATATCGGTCCCGGGCTGCTTCCAGTTCCCGTGCACTCACGATTCTGTCTTCAGCCAGTCGTTCTGCACGTTCCAGTTCGCTTTCTGCTGTATTCAGTTCAATGCGTGCCTTGTCATCCGGGTCGCCGTCTTGTAGCGAACGGGCTGAGACTGTTGCCAGGCATGCACCTTGCTTCACCGCGGTGCCTTCACTTATCGCATTGTCTTTGAATGTTATTATTCCAGAGCCAGTGGCTACTAGGGTCTGTTCGTCTCCTTGTGGAGAGACTATTTGTCCGGATGCTTTCAATACAAAGGCAAAAGGTCGCTCTTCCACGGTTTCCACTGTTATGCCCATGGACTTCTGCTGTGCTTCGCTGACTACTATTTCATTCTCATGGTCATGGTGGTCTTCTTTTTCTTCTCCTTCGGCATGGCTGTGATTATGTCCACAACCATACAATATTGTGGCAACGGCCAGGCTGGCCGCAGCACAAAGATACATTGCTTTCATTTTTATTGTCTTGCTATTTCAGTTTGATAAATTTGGGGTGTACAGAAAAACTCGCTTATCAAACCAAAGCCGGAGGAGCGCGTAGCCCCATGGCCATCATGCCATCATTGAAAGGGTGGAAACGCTTGTCTTCTCCGTTCCCATAGCCTATTCGGATGCCTTCTCCGCATTGTCCTGTCATCGGGGATGAGGAATGGAGTGCGCTGAAGGCGAACTGAATGGCGGACGGAACCTGAAGTTGTTGTGCCGCTCTATAATCAATGTCTTCCAGGCATGTGGAGCCGTCATCATCGTGTTGTGTATGCCGGTCATTGTCCGTATGGTCCATTTCACATCGTTCTATGGCCATGCATGCCTCTCCATGATGATGGTGGTGAGGCAGTACGGAAGCCATAATCACACACAATGTGGCTATGGCAATCCATTTGAAGGACAATGTTTTCTTCATTCAGTGCAAAGATAGTGCAAACTTTTCAGATGCAAGAATTTTGTTGCAGATTTCGCTGTAGCAGGGCGGAAGAATTGCCGTGCCTTGTCTTGGCGATGCATCTGTGGCGTCTATGCTGTAAATGTTATTCAGTGCACACGTGTTCCGGCCACGACAATCGGGACACTTACCACGAATTCCGTGAAATCGGCTTTGGTCAGGTGTGCCTTTACATTGCATCCCACGGTCAGCCCTCCCAGTCTGCTGAATGTGTAGTGCAGTCCTATCCGTTCGTAATAGGGTTTTTCTATTTCCTTGGCATTGGCTCCCATTTCCCGGTGCAGATAATAGCCCAGCGACATGGCCAGCGACAGGTTGTGGTAGAACACTTGATGCTTGGCTGCAATGCCCAGTGACCAGGGGTCGTGCTTCAGGTCATGTCCCTGTTCCTTGTCCAGCTGCGCCACATGGTCGGCATACGTTCCATAGAAGGCATCCGCGCCGATTCCTGAGGCCCACCTCCGTGCGTACCTGTACATGAAGCTGGCCTGGGCGGAATAGGCTGCGTACATCCGGAAGCGGCTGGTACGATAGTCTTTTCCTCCGGGAGCTGTATTGAACTGTGTCTTCAGCCAGTCTTCGTTCATGACTTTTGCCCCCACGCCAAATGCTAGGTCCATATAGGCATATCTGCTGAACTTCCGGCTCCGGTAGCGTTCCCGCTGTTGTACGATTTCCTCATAATAGGGCCTGTAGCACAGTGCCAATGAAGGGCCTACATAGTTGGCGCCCTTGTTCGGCCTGTTCAGTGCCCCGTTGCTGTGGTGGTAGTAGTCTATTCCGGCTTTCAGTCCCCATTCCGGCGTCAGGGCGTAGGTGATGTGTGCTCCAGCCCCGAAGAAGATGAGCCATCTCGACCCGATGAGGTCGTTGTCTATGGCATTGTGGGTATTGTACTTGCTGTGGCTATAGGCTATACCGAAGTTCATGCTGTAGTCAGCTTCCCATTTACGGTTCCTGAACAGCGGCCTTGAGAAGGATCCGAACGCTGAGACGATATTGCCAAGTCTCGTGTCGTAGTCCACCGGTACGAGCTGTCCCCAGCATGGGTCGGCTTCCCGGTGCATGGTCACGTTGTGGTTGAAATGGTATTTCAGTGCCAGTCCGATGGTGGGATACCCGAAGTCGGCGGCATAGTCATCGCTGTCTGAGGGCAGGGCCATGTGGTTCAGTTTCAGGCCGATGGCCATGTTGCCCTGCCGTTTCATCATCTTTTTCTGGTAGATGTCCATGCTGATGACATGGCCGGGATTCAGTTCAAGTTCGGCTCCCCAGTGCCGTGAACCTGTTGTGGCGGTGTCGGTGTGCTGCATATCCGGCCATGCGTTTTCGCCCAGTTTGCTGTGGCTTACCTCCACATTGTTGTCGGCCTGGGCATTTGATGCCAGGAGGCAGAGCATGAAAATCATGATGAACTGAAGCATATCCGGTAGAGCAGGGTTGAATAAAAACGGTCAAATTGTCTAATTGTCTGCAAAAATAGCCCGATTCTTCCAAAACACAAAGCCGCCGGCTGTTTTTTTTTGCAGACGGCGGCTTTTTCGCGTATATATGTGTTTTCCGGCCTGTGCCTATGCTTTCTCGCCCACTATCTCCCGGGCTTTGGCAAGTGCGAGGTTGATGTGGCTGCAGATGTTCTCCTCACCGACCAGCTCATTGAATCCCGACCGTTCCAGCACGGCATGCACTTTCGGGTTTACGCCTGAGAGCACCACCTCTATGCCTTCCTGCCTGCTCATGGCGCAGAGGTTGGTGAGGTTGTGTATGCCGGTGGAATCGACGAACGGCACTTTTCTCATGCGTATGATGCGCACTTTGGGGCGGTCGCCAAAGGCGGCCATGATTTCCTCGAAGCGGTTGCCTGCGCCAAAGAAGTAGGGGCCGTTGATTTCATAGACCTCCACGCCCTTTGGTATGGTCAGGTGTTCCAGGTTGCCCGCCTTGATGTCCAGGTCGTCGTTCGGGTCTATCTCGTCGCTGATGACCTTCACGTCAGTGGTCTCGGCCATGCGTCTCATGAACAGCAGACAGGCGCAGATCAGTCCCACCTCTATGGCCACGGTCAGGTCGAAGATGATGGTCAGGAAGAAGGTGATGAGCAGCACTGTGACGTCGCTCTTGGGATTCTTCAGCAGTGCCCTGAACGAACGCCATCCGCACATGCCGTAGCTCACTACCACGAGCACTCCGGCCAGACAGGCCATGGGGATGTACTGGGCGAGGGGCATGAGGAACAGGAAGATGAGCAGCAGCACACCGGCATGCACGATGCCCGCCACGGGGGTGCGTCCGCCGTTGTTGATGTTGGTCATGGTGCGGGCTATGGCGCCTGTTGCAGGTATGCCGCCGAACAGCGGCGATGCCAGGTTGGCCAGTCCCTGTCCCACCAGCTCCGTGTTGGAGTCGTGGTGTTCGCCGGTCACACCGTCGGCCACAGTGGCCGAGAGCAGGCTCTCTATGGCTCCCAGGATGGCGATGGTCAGTGCGGGCGACACGAGGCTCTTGACGGTTTCCCAAGTCATGGCCGGCATTGCGGCTTCCGGCAGCTCGTTGCTGATGGAGAACCTGTCGCCGATGGTCTCGATGGTCGTGATGCCGAACTGGTTCTTCAGTATCAGCGCGCCGATGGTCATGACAATGATGGCGATGAGCGAACCGGGAATCTTCTTGCTGAATCGCGGGGCCAGGGCAATGACCACGATGCTTGCCAGGCCTACGATGGTGCTCCAGAGGTCGGCCGTGCCGAAGTCCTTCAGGTAAATCATCCACTTTTCCACGAAATCCGACGGGTTGCTTTCCAGGCTCAGCCCGAAGAGGTCCTTGATCTGTGTGGTGAAGATGGTGACGGCGATACCGCTGGTGAAGCCCACGACGATGGGGTAGGGGATGTACTTGATGATGGTGCCCAGCCGCAGCAGTCCGAAGAGCACGAGGAACACTCCGGCCATGAGCGTGGCGATGGTCAGTCCCTGCATGCCATACTGCTGTATGATGCCGTATATGATAATGATGAACGCGCCCGTGGGGCCACCTATCTGCACCTTGCTTCCGCCGGTCACGGAAATGAGGAAACCAGCCACGATGGCGGTGATGATGCCTTTTTCGGGCGACACGCCGGAGGCGATGGCAAACGCTATGGCCAGCGGAAGGGCCACGATGCCTACGATGATACCGGCCATGAGGTCGGCCATGAAGGTCTTCCTGTCGTATGCTTTCAGGCACGACAGCAGACTGGGCTTGAATTGGAATGCTTTCATGTGGTGTATGTATGTGTGTTGTCCTGAACTGCAGGGAATGCCAGTTCCCCGTTTTCCGTGTGCAAAGGTAAGCCTTTTCTGTTTAAAGTGCAAAAAGAATGTTAAGAAATGTGGATATCAACGCGCTGTTCTTGTTGTATGTCAAGCGAAAAATCAAAGTGTCAGATTTTTAACGCTTTTGCTTACACTTTGATTTTCTGTGGTCTTGGAAAAACAGTGGTTTTGAACCGATTTTCGTGTTAATAAGTGCAAAAAGTCGGTTTTTTGCACAAAATGGAAAAATCAGTTAAGTGTTAGGGGGGAAACACTTAACTGTTTCCGGAAAATTAGTTAACTGTTTTCGATCCTGCACTTAAGTGTTTTTGAGGTAAAACTTAACTGTTTTGGGGCAAAAACTCAGGTTTTTCGGCCCCAAAACCGCGATTTTCCGGCCGAAAGTGCGGAAAATGGGGGCTGAAAACTGCACAAATTGGTTGTTTTGTGCATGAATTTAACGGATTTTATGTTAAAATCGGGCGAATTTTGTTAACACTTTTCAGTTGTAAAAACTTATTCCGTTGATTATCAACGGTTTACGAAACAGGTCTCCAAGACCCGAATTTTCTGCTGGCGCGTAAAAATCCGTGTTCGCCTGAATCTTCAGAAATGGCCGGAAAATCAAAGTGTAAGCAAAAGTGTTAAAATTCTGACATTCTGATTTTCCTGTATGTGGCGGAAACGTCCGGAAACCGGGAACCAGTGCCTGTGCTTTCACGGTTTCGTGAAGCAGACGGGAACAGGGAAGGCAGGGACAGGCCGGTTGGCGGAATGAAAAAGCGGCAGGCGCGAAACCGGTCCAGTTTCCCGCTTGCCGCACATGCGGTTTACTTTTGCTTGAGCAAGTCACGTATTTCCGTGAGCAGTCTTTCTTCTGCCGACGGTGCCGGAGGAGCCGGAGGCGCAGCCGGTTTCTCGGCATTCTTGCGTGCCAGTCGGTTGATGCCTTTTACCAGGAGGAATACGCAGAAGGCGATGATGATGAAGTCGAAGAGCGTCTGGATGAAGTTGCCGTAGTTGATGGTCACGGGTTCCAGTTTCTCCATGCCCAGGTCCACCGACGGCAGCGTGCATTTCAGGTCGCTGAACTTCACACCGCCTATCAGCCAGCCAATGGGCGGCATGATGACATCGTTGACAATGGATGTGACAATCTTACCGAAGGCACCGCCAATGATTACACCGACAGCCATGTCCACGGCGTTTCCTTTCACCGCAAACTCCTTGAATTCTTTCAGAAATTGACTCATAACGAAGATTTTTATATTATTTAATACAGAAATTGCATGCAAATATAGATTTTTTTTTGTAACTTTGCGCCCGAAAAAGGAAAATAATGCAAAAGTGGGCTGCCGTAATGCGTGCTCAATAGAAGGAAAGGCCTAACATGACAGCATTTTGGTAGTAAGGATAAACGAGGCACATTTAAAAACATAGGTATTTATAAACCCTTTTAAATAAACAAAAACAAAATGATTAAGATTGGTATTAACGGATTTGGCCGCATTGGCCGTTTCGTTTTCCGCGCAGCTCAGACTCGCGACGACATTCAGGTAGTAGGTATCAACGACCTTTGCCCGGTTGACTACTTGGCTTACATGCTGAAGTACGACACCATGCACGGTGCATTCGAAGGCACAATCGAGGCAGACGTTGAGAACAGCAAGCTGATCGTTAACGGTAAGGAAATCCGCGTAACTGCAGAGCGTAACCCCGCTGACCTGAAGTGGAACGAGGTTGAGGCTGAATACGTTGTAGAGTCCACAGGTCTGTTCCTGACACAGGAGAAGGCTCAGGCCCATATCGACGCTGGCGCTAAGTACGTGGTGATGTCAGCTCCTTCAAAGGACGCTACTCCTATGTTCGTATGCGGTGTGAACTTCGACAAATATGTAAAGGGTACACAGTTCGTGTCTAACGCTTCTTGCACCACCAACTGTCTGGCTCCTATCGCCAAGGTGCTGAACGACAAGTTCGGTATCACCGACGGTCTGATGACCACCGTACACTCTACAACTGCTACACAGAAGACCGTTGACGGACCTTCTATGAAGGACTGGCGCGGTGGCCGTGCTGCTTCCGGCAACATCATCCCGTCTTCTACAGGTGCTGCCAAGGCTGTAGGTAAGGTTATTCCTGAACTGAACGGCAAGCTGACCGGTATGTCTATGCGTGTTCCCACTCTCGATGTATCTGTTGTTGACCTGACCGTAAACCTCGCCAAGCCCGCTACATACGCTGAGATCTGTGCAGCTATGAAGGAAGCTTCTGAGGGCGAGCTGAAGGGTGTTCTGGGTTACACTGAGGATGCTGTCGTTTCTTCTGACTTCCTCGGCGACACCCGCACATCTATCTTCGATGCCAAGGCTGGTATCGCGCTTACCGATACATTCGTTAAGGTTGTATCTTGGTATGACAACGAGATCGGCTACTCTAACAAGGTGCTCGAGCTCATCGCACACATGAAGAAGGTGAACGGCTAATCCATCGGGGATAAGCATTCCAAAGATAATGGCCATCCGACAGCAATGTCCGGGTGGCCTTTTTTTCATGCCATACGTGCGGAAGGGACAGGGCCATGCCACGGCAGGAACGGTTCATGCGTGGTCAGGGATGCGCGTATTTTCTGAAGAATCAAGGAAATATGGTGGAAAGACAGAAGATTTTCCGATTTTTTGTGTAAGTTTGCAACGAAAAACGAACCGCACGCAGATGAAGAACAGCATACTGACCATACTCGGACCTACCGCTTCAGGAAAAACCGCGCTTGCCGTGGCCTTTGCCGCACAGCACAATGGCGAAATCATCAGTGCAGACTCCAGGCAGGTCTATCGCGGAATGGACATCGGTACAGGCAAGGACCTTGGCGACTATACCACAGGAGGACGGCGAGTGCCCTGTCATCTGATAGACATCTGCGAACCTGGGACAAAGTATAACCTCTTCCAGTACCAGGAAGATTTCGGGACAGCCTACAGAGACATCTGTGCAAGAGGGAAGCAACCCGTGCTCTGCGGAGGTACAGGATTGTACCTTGAAGCTGTGCTCAAGGGCTATTGCCTCTCGCCTGTGCCCCAGAATGGGGAACTGCGTGAGGAACTGGCCGGAAAGACACTTGAGGAACTTACATCCATGTTGACCGAACTGAAGCGGAAAAACGGGTCGAACATGCACAACACCACAGATGTGGACACTGTCCAGCGTGCCATCAGGGCCATCGAGATAGAAACCCACAACCTCCATCACCCCATGCCCAGAAGACAGGCAGAACCTCTTGATGCGCTGGTCATAGGAGTGGATATAGACAGGGAGGAAAGAAGGCGCAAGATCACCCGGCGCCTCAAGGACAGGATTGAAGAAGGCATGGTAGAGGAAATCAGGGGGCTGCTCGGACGGGGAATACCGCCGGAAGCCCTGGTCTATTACGGACTGGAATATAAATATGTTACCGAATATGTCGTGGGTACACGGTCCTATGACGACATGTTCCGCCAGCTCGAGATAGCCATACACCAGTTCGCTAAAAGACAGATGACATGGTTCAGGGGAATGGAACGCAGGGGATTCACCATACACTGGATTGATGCGCTTCTCCCCATGCAGGAGAAAGTGGAGAGAATAGAGACTTTGCTCGAACAGCACAGGAAAAGGATATGATGAACGAAGATGCGAGGAATATGAGGTGGGCAGTGCTCTACTGCCCCAAGAAGGAGACTTTCAGCCCGAACAAACGCTGGGAGCGGATCAGGAAATGCCTGGACGAAGAGGGAATAGACTATGACTTCGTGCAGAGTGAAAGCACCGGAAGCGTGGAGCGGCTCATCAAGATGATGATCAATAATGGCTATAGGACCATCATCGTGGTGGGAGGCGATTCTGCACTCAACGATGCCGTGAACTGTCTGATGCAGTCGGATCCGGACACAAGGGCACAGGTGGCACTCGGGGTCATTCCGAACGGAGTGATGAACGATTTCGCCCATTTCTGGGGATTCCGGGAGAACGAGCCTGAAAAAACCATAGCCTGGCTGAAGAAAAGGCGTGTGAGGAAAATAGACTTGGGCTGCATCCGCTACAGGAACAGACGAGGGGAAGCGTGCTACCGCTATTTCCTCAATTGCGTGAATGTAGGGCTGATTGCTGCAATCATGAACTTGCGAAGGCAGACACGCCACGTTCTCGGCTCGCGCACGCTCTCGTTCATCAGTTCATTTGTGCTCATGGCCTTCCAGCGCATGGAATACAAGATGCACATCAGAATCAACACAGACGTGGTGCAGCGCAAGGTGATGACCATGTGTGTGGGCAATGCACAGGGCTATGGGCAGACACCGAACGGTGTACCCTATAATGGATTGCTTGATGTCTCTGTGGTCTATCACCCGGAAATGGTGCAGTTCATTGAAGGCATCTATCTGTTCCTGCGTGGCAAGTTCCTGAACCACAAGAATGTACATCCCTACCGGACACGGAAGGTGGATGTGCTGGAAGCGCAGAAAGCCATGGTGGGCATAGACGGAAGGCTCATGGATACACCGGTGGGGCCTTTTACGGTTACGGTGGAGCAGGAAGTGGTGAATTTCCTGATACCGGACTGAGTGCATTGTGGGGTAGTCAGATCTGTGCATGAAGACTGTCATGCAGAAGTCTGCCAATAGATACAACGGGAACTTTCCATCAGGCCATTTAGCCGCTTGGAAAGTTTTTTTTTCATTTTGTTGATTTTAGTCAAGAAAAATTTTTTTCTTCCGTTAAAATTCATTACTTTTGAAACGGGTTATGGTGAAAGACATGACCGCCTAATAACGACTGTTTACAACAAATTAAAAATCCTTTATAATAAAAAACACTATGAGTTATTTGCGATTTGAAAAAGCTCTGATGACCAATCTGGAGGAGTCGTTGCCCAGAGAGTTGCTGCGGACCAACCGCTCGGGCGCATACTCATGCTCCACGATTGTCGATTGCAACACACGCAAATACCATGGTCTTCTTGTCGTTCCTGTACCGGAACTTGACGATGAGAACCATGTGCTGCTGTCGTCGCTCGATGTCACGGTTGTCCAGCATGGGGCAGAGTTCAACCTCGGTCTCCACAAGTATCAGGGCAATAACTACAGTCCGAAGGGACACAAGTACATCCGCGAGTTCGATTGTGACAAGGTGCCGACAACTCTCTATCGCGTTGGTGGCGTGGTGCTGAAGAAAGAGGTAGTCTTCCAGCATTATGAGGACCGTATTCTCATACGTTATACGCTCGAGGATGCACATTCAGCCACGACCTTGCGATTCAAGCCGTTCCTGGCCTTCCGCAGCGTAAGACAGTTCACGCATGAGAACTCGGTGGCATCACGTGACTACAGACAAGTGGACAACGGCATTGCCACATGTATGTATGCAGGATATCCTGAACTGTTCATGCAGTTCAGTAAGAAAAATGAGTTCGTGTTCATGCCCGACTGGTACAGAGGCGTGGAATATCCGAAAGAGCAGGAGCGTGGATATGCGTCAAACGAGGACCTCTATGTTCCCGGCTATTTTGAAATGCCTATCAAGAAAGGTGAAAGCATTGTCTTTGCTGCCTCTACTACAGAAAGCAAGACGGCAGGAATGAAACATCTGTTCCAGAAAGAAGTGGACGAGAGAAGTCCCAGAGACAACTTCTTCCATTGTCTGGTAAACGCCGCTCACCAGTTCCACAATCGTACAAGCAAGGACGAACGGTATATACTTGCCGGGTATCCATGGTTTAAGTGCCGCGCGCGCGATACATTTATTGCATTGCCGGGACTGACCCTTTCCATAGAGGAGCAAGACTACTTCGAGCTTGTCATGAAGACAGCTGAAAGGGGATTGAGGGAATTTATGGAAGGTAAGCCTTTGACGGCAAAGATATATGAGATAGACCAACCTGATGTATTGCTATGGGCGATATGGGCCATACAGCAGTATGCAAAGGAAGCAGGACGGGAAAGATGTGAGAAAAAGTATGGCAAGCTGCTGAAGGACATCGTCAATTACATAAAGGCAGGAAAGCATCCTAATCTGTATCTGGAAGGTAACGGCTTGTTGAGGGCCGAAGGACGGGATAAGGCCATTACGTGGATGAATTCTACCGCTAATGGACGACCGGTGGTACCACGTACGGGGTTTATTGTGGAATTCAATGCGTTGTGGTATAACGCTCTGAAATTTGTGGCCAGCATGTCTGCGGAATTCGGTGATGAGCCGTTTGCACAGCAGCTTGAAGAACTGGCTGCACTGTGCAAGGATTCATTTGTAGGCACGTTCCTAAACGATTATGGTTATCTTTTTGATTATGTTGATGGAAACATGATGGACTGGAGCGTAAGACCTAATATGATTTTTGCTGTGGCTCTTGATTATTCGCCTCTTGACCAAAGGCAAAAGAAAGGTGTGCTTGATGTCTGTACAAGGGAACTTCTCACACCCAAAGGTCTCCGTTCACTTTCTCCAAAAAGCGGTGGATACAATCCCATGTATGTCGGACCGCAGAACCAGCGTGACTATGCTTATCATCAGGGAACGGCCTGGCCATGGCTCGGAGGTTTTTATATGGAGGCATGCCTGAAATTGTACAAGAGGACAAGGTTGAGCTTTATTGAGCGCCAGATGGTAGGCTATGAAGACGAAATGGTTCAGCATTGTCTCGGAACTATACCGGAACTCTTTGACGGTAATCCGCCTTTCCATGGACGTGGTGCTATCTCTTTTGCTATCAACGTTGCAGAAATACTGCGCACGCTTGAATTGCTTGAAAAATATAAATATTAAAAAAGGAGGGCTGACAAATGAAAGTCTTAATGTTTGGATGGGAGTATCCTCCTCACGTATATGGCGGACTCGCTACTGCAAATTTCGGTATCACTGAGGGACTTAATGCTCAAGGTGATATGGAAATCACGCTTTGCCTTCCTAAACCATGGGGTGATGAAGACAGGAGTGCTGCGAATATCATTGCCATGAATGCCGTACCTATAGCATGGAGGGATGTTAGTTATGAATATGTTAAGGATAGAGTCGGGAATGTAATGTCCCCGGAACTGTATTTCCAGTTGAGAGACCATCTTTATGCCGATTTCAACTATATGCATGTTAATGATCTGGGTTGTCTGGAGTTTGCTGGAGGGTATCCATCGAATCTGCATGAGGAAATCAATAACTATTCTATAATTGCCGGTGTTGTTGCTAGACAGCAGGAATTCGAAATCATACATGCTCATGACTGGTTGACTTACCCGGCAGGAATTCATGCAAAACAGGTGAGTGGGAAACCGTTGTGTATTCATGTACACGCAACAGACTTTGACCGTTCACGAGGCAAGGTGAATCCTACGGTATATTCTATAGAGAAGAATGGAATGGATAATGCTGATTGTATCATGTGTGTGTCGGAACTCACGAGACAGACGGTAATCAACCAGTATCATCAGGATCCCAGAAAGTGTTTCACGGTTCATAATGCGGTTTATCCTTTGAAGGATGAATTGCAGGCCATTCCACGTCCAGACCATACCGGAAAAGAGAAAGTCGTGACTTTCCTTGGCAGACTTACTATGCAGAAAGGTCCGGAATACTTTGTCGAAGCTGCCAATATGGTTCTTCATCGAACAAGGAATGTCCGTTTTTGTATGGCTGGGTCGGGGGACATGATGGACCAGATGATTTATCTTGCTGCAGAACGTGGTATTGCAGACCGTTTCCATTTTCCTGGATTCATGAGAGGGAAACAAGTTTATGAATGTCTTAAGGATTCAGATGTCTATGTCATGCCCTCTGTAAGTGAACCGTTTGGCATCTCGCCTCTTGAGGCCATGCAATGCGGTACACCCACGATTATTTCCAAACAGAGTGGATGTGCAGAAATCCTGGACAACTGTATTAAGGTTGATTATTGGGATATTCACGCTTTGGCTGATGCTATTTACTCCATTTGCCATAACGATAGTCTTTTCCGTTATTTGCAAGAGGAGGGCAAACGTGAGGTTGACCAGATAACATGGGGAAAAGTTGGCCGTTGGATACGTGAACTCTACATCCGTACTATTAACCACAAACTATAAACTATAAAATTAAAAGACAATGAAAACCATTTGCTTATATTTTGAGATACATCAGATCATACAGCTCAAGCGTTATAGGTTTTTTGATATAGGAACAGACCATTATTACTATGACGATTATGAAAATGAGCGTATCATAAGTGATATTGCAGAGCGTTCGTACATGCCTGCGCTGAACACATTGCTGGAAATGGTAAGAATGAACGGAAAATTCTTCAAGGTGGCATTCTCCATTTCTGGTGTAGGCATGGAGCAACTTGAAATGCATGCTCCTCAGGTAATAGAAAAGTTGCAGGAACTGAACGAAACCGGTTGCGTGGAATTTCTCGCAGAACCGTATTCTCATGGTCTTGCTTCTTTGGTCAATCAGGATAGCTTTGCGTCAGAGGTGAAGCGTCAGTGTGATAAAATCAAGGAGTATTTCGGACAGACCCCCAAAGTGTTGAGAAACTCTTCGCTGATATATAGCGATGATATTGGTTTACAAGCAGCGGGTATGGGATTTAAGGGTATGCTGACTGAGGGGGCACGCCATGTCCTTGGTTGGAAATCTCCTCACTATGTCTATAATTGTTCGCTTGCTCCTAATCTCAAGTTGCTGTTGCGTGATGTTGTGCTAAGTGATGATATCTCTTTGCGTTTCAATAACAGTGATTGGGAAGGCTATCCTCTTTTTGCGGACACATTTATAGACCGTATAGTGTGTTTGCCTGATGAAGAGCAGGTTATCAACCTGTTTATGGAATTGTCTGCAATAGGTATTGCTCAGCCTTTATCGAGTAATATTCTGGAATTTTTCAAGGCATTGCCTCTGTGTGCCAAGCAAAATGGTATTACATTTTCAACGCCTACGGAATTGTGCATGAAACTCAAGAGTGTTGGTAGCCTAGATGTACCTGATACATTGAGTTGGACTGACGAAGAGCGTGATGTCAGCAGCTGGTTGGGCAATCCGATGCAGCGTGAGGCATTTAATAAACTTTATGGAGTTGCTGACCGTGTGCGTATCGCCAATGACCCACGTATCAATCAGGACTGGGATTATCTACAGGCATCAAACAATTTCAGGTTCATGACAACAAAACCGTCAAATGTCGGTGTTGACAGGGGCATTTACAGTAGTCCGTTTGACGCTTTCACCAACTATATGAATATCCTTGGTGATTTCACAAGTCGCGTAAATTCTCTTTATCCTGAAGATATAGACAATGATGAATTGAATTCTTTGTTGACAACAATCAAAAATCAGGGAGATGAGATTGAAATGAAGAACAAGGAAATAGACCGTCTTCAGACCAAGATAGAGAAAATGGAAGCAGAAGAAGACAAACTTAGAGCAAAACTTGAGAAAACGAAATCTCCTGCCGCCAAGCCTACAGTGAAAAAGACTGCCAGGTCTTCTAAACCGGCTAAGGCGAAAGAATAAGAGTAAAATATGTATCTGATATAGAATCAGTGCATTTTTCTAAAACGAAAAGAGCCATTGTGTGGATTCAATCTGTACAATGGCTTTTCCTATTTTAAATGTAACGTTTCTATAACAGATTTTCAATCACTCTCTATCATTCCAATCTTAATCCATTTTTCAATCAGCATTTCCACATCCCGTGTGGCTGAATCCTGGTCAACTTCATAATTTGCGGTTAACAGCTCTATCAGTTCTGTCTTGGTGAAACTCTTCCCTTGAATGTTTTTCCATAGAAAAGCTGCTGTCTCGTTCATGCTGATAACACAGCTGAAGTCGATGTTTTCCTTTCCTTCTGGAACTATAATGTGTTCTCCGCAGACTTCTCTGATGTTAAAACCTTTCTTTGTCTTCATGTCGTTTATCGTTATGGGATTACTTTTAATATTATATGATTCTTCTATATATGGCCAGTAATATTCGTCTGAACGGGAACAGATGTGTCCAGATCCATGAGTAAGCCAACCACTTGATACTATTCGTTTTTTCTATCTTTTCCCTGCCTTTACGGAAAAAGCCTAATGCAAAGGCTTTCACATCATCCTTCCTGCATGTTTCTATGCCAAGATTACCATCGCCTCTAAGTGTTACTTGGTTTCCTTTGATGCTGATAATACGGTGAAGTACATACTGTTTTGGCCTGATTTCAGCCAGTACCACATCGCCTTTACTTATATCTTTTGGCTTTGTCAGAAGAGCCTTGTCCCGTTGGTCTTCGAGGAACGGTCTCATGCTATACCCTTTCAGCATGATGGTAACTGTATGTCCTTCATCAATCAACCTGATTATTTCCGGCATCAGTATGTCGTTGGCTATCTGTATTTGCCTTACTTCGAGATTGTTTTGTGGCATAGTATGGCAGCTTCTTTATTGGGAAGACAATGCAATGTATAGATGTCTGTCGTGTTGACAATCTCCGTGATGGTACTACATATATTATTATAGATTTCACTATCCCAGATCATGGAAGAGCATGATGGCAGGATGGATGCGAAAGCCTTGACTGGAGTTTCCTTTTCAATGCTGTTTTCTGTTGCCCTGTCAATGCGTGTTATGGCTCCGAGCCTTGCTTTTACATTCCGATAGCATGGTGTCTTTCCGCTCCACGGACTACCATAAATATAAGCTTGCCCGTCAATAATCCTGATGACGGGATTATCATCGTTCATCAGGTCACATCCGGGGATGGTGTCCAGCCATAACGATACATGAGTGCTCTTGCCTGTCCCGCTGCGTGCATTGAAGGCATATCCGTAACCATTATGTCTGACAAGTGAAGCATGGATGAGAACGGTCTGTCTTGCGCTCGCTGCAAATGTGAAGGAATAGATGATGGCGTTGTTCAAGCCAAACCTTCTCATCTGCTCGTTTCCATTCAAGGCACATATACAGCTGTCGAAAGACTTGTTTGTTATCAGCAGGCAACAGTCTCGTCCACACAAATCCTTTATGATGAACTGGTAGCCGCCTCCTTCAATTCTGTCTACAATGGTTTTCCCGTTTCCGGTTTCAAAATCTTTGATTCTTTGGCGTTTGCTTTTGGGAACCGGCACAGTGGAGTCATCAATATTCAACTGAAAAAGCCAATCGTCGGAAACGGTTGGCGTTCTGAAAGGCTCGAGTGAAGGTACGAGCCTTATGCTATTGATGGAACTCTCATTGAAGATAATCCGAACCGGAAATTCGGCTATTCTGAAATCGTTTATGTCCATTCCTGCCTGGTGTTAGAATATGGTTGGTAGAGCGCTGCATGAAGGCGCAGTAGGTTTCCCGTCTTTCCGGTATCAATGTGGGCCATGTCTGCCGTTCCCATGTCCTCTGCCCATTCTTTCGCCGTCACCTGTAGGTTTGGCTTCTTTTTTCTTTTTCTTCTTTACCTTCTTTTTGGTGGGGTTCAATTCATTTTCGTCTGGAGTGATTGTCGTATATTTGAAGGTGTCTGGGGTAACATACTTGAGGTTATACCCTTCTTTCTGCCCATATTTCTTCTTGATGGCGATGTATTTTTTCTCTATGTCCTTTCGTTTCAGCGAAAAGGTCGTCACACAGGTCGGGTTGGCCACACCGGTTTCCTTGAGGTGGTTTTGCAGCTGATAGGAGTAGTTCTCCCTGCTGTACAGGAATTTGGTCTTGCTGTCCACCCAGCATGTATCCATTTCCTGAATGTCTGTAAAATATACCGTGGAGTCATTGAATGAGAAGGCAAGTCCATAGATATAGACCTTTGTCTTTTTCGGTATGGCCAGCATTGTCTGTGCCACAAATAGGGTAGTGAGTGTGGCGAAAAGTATTTTTCTGAAGTTCATGTCTGTTCTCTTATGACTGATAATTTGTTTTTTGTTTCTGATACTATTGTCCGAGATAGCTTTTCAGCATCTTGTTCTTGGTATTGTGCCTCAGCTTCCTGATGGCCTTTTCCTTGATTTGCCGCACGCGTTCCCGTGTCAGACCATATTTAGTGCCTATTTCCTCCAGGGTCATTTCATTCTGGTTGATGCCGAAGAATGCCTCGATGACGTTGCGTTCGCGTTCGTTCAGGGATTTCAGTGCTTCGGAGATTTCTTCCCTCAGTGATTCCAGTACAAGCTGGTTGTCTGCCATAGGTGTGTCTGTGCTTGGCATGATGTCGAGCAGGCTGTTGTCTTCGCCATCGGCAAAAGGCGCATCCACGGAGACATGCCGTCCGTTCACCTTCATGGCTTCAGCTATCTTTTCTTCCGGTATATCCACCTTGTCGGCTATCTCGTCAACGCTGGGTCTCCGTTCGTGCTCCTGTTCAAATTTGTTCAGTACACGGTTAATCTTGTTCACAGACCCGACCTGGTTCAGCGGCAGTCTGACGATGCGGCTTTGTTCTGCCAGTGCCTGTATGATGCTTTGCCTGATCCACCATACTGCATAGGATATGAACTTGAATCCACGTGTCTCGTCAAATTTCTCGGCGGCTTTCAGCAGACCCAGATTGCCTTCATTGATGAGGTCGGCCAGGCTCAATCCCTGGTTCTGGTACTGTTTGGCCACAGACACCACGAATCTCAGGTTTGCCTTGGTCAGCTTTTCCAAGGCTGCCCTGTCTCCTTGCTTTATGCGTTGTGCCAGAGCCACTTCCTCTTCCACGCTGATCATTTCTTCATGACCAATTTCCTGCAGGTACTTCTCAAGAGATGCGCTCTCCCGATTGGTAATGGACTTCGTGATTTTCAGTTGTCTCATCAGACGTCGGTTTTTTAGCTTCGCAAATTTACTCGTTTTCGTTCAGATATGCAAATTTTTGACTTGCTTTTTCTTTTTGCCCGATTGTGCGAAACGAGACAGGAGCGGGAAAATGGAAAAGGTCCCAGATGCATTTGCTCCTGAGACCTCTTTCCTATGGATGATGGTCAATTTTCCTGCAGGGGAACGGCGAAGTAGCCTTTCTTGCCTGACGGGTATATACCCTGAATGTAGAGTACGGGTTCCTTGCTGGTCGATGCCTCCTTCACGAGTTGTGCCATGTCGTCGATGGTCTTTACCGGTGAATCGTTGACCTTCTGGATGATGAAGCCTTTCACGATACCGGCATCTTTCAGACGGCCGTTGTTCACCTTAAGCACCTCCAGACCGTAGTTGATGCTGAGCTGCTGCTTCTGTGCGTTGCTCACTTCCCGGAAGTTGGCTCCCAGCACATCGAGGTCGGCTTTCTTCACCACGTTGGTGTTGCCCTGTTCGTTCTTCAGGGTCACGGTCTTGGTGTTTTTCTTCTTCTCGTGCAGGTAGGTGATGGTAATCTTGTCGCCGGGGCGTTTCTTGGCCAGGATTTCCTGCAGCTCTGCCATCTTGGTGACGTTGGTGCCATCTACGGAAACGATGACATCGCCCTCAGCGATACCGGCTTCGGCTGCTGCACCGTCCTCGATGACTTTTGCCACGTAGATGCCTTCCATCGTGCCGAGGTCAATTTCCTTTCCGGCTTCTTTCTGTGCATCCACCTGGTTCTTCACATCGCTGCCCTGAATGCCTATTACCGCGCGCTGAACAGTCCCGTATTTCTTGAGGTCATCTACAACTTTGTTCATGATCGAGGTGGGTATGGCAAATCCGTAGCCGCTATAGGAGCCTGTCTCGGAGTAGAGCATGGCATTGATGCCCACAAGCTCACCACGGGTGTTCACCAGTGCGCCACCCGAGTTGCCGCGGTTGATGGCCGCATCGGTCTGGATGAACGATTCCACGCCGTTCTGGTAGAGTGAGCGGCTCTTTGCGCTCACGATGCCTGCTGTCACGGTGTTCGTGAGGTTGAAGGGGTTGCCCACTGCCAGCACCCATTCGCCTACTTTCAGGTCGTCGCTGTTGGCTATGGTTATGGCCGGGAGGTTGTTGGCATCTATCTTGATCAGGGCCAGGTCTGTGGTTTTGTCGGCTCCCACGATGCGTGCTGAGAACTCCTTGTTGTCGTTCAGTGTCACGGTCAGCTCGTCAGCACCGTCCACCACATGGTTGTTGGTCACGATATAGCCGTCGGCCGATATAATCACGCCCGAACCCGAGCCTTGCTGTTTCGGCGTGCGCACCTGGCGTTGCTGGCGACCCTGGTTGGGATTGCCGAAGAAACCGAACGGGTCGGAGAAGAAGTCGCTGAACGGGTCGCTCTGCACATCTACGGTCTGCACCTTGCTGTTGCGTGTGTTCAGTATGTGTACCACTGTGGGCAATGCCTTCTCGGCTGCGTAGGTAAGGTCAACAGGCTGTCCGGGGGCGGGAGCCACTGCTGGCGTATTGGCTGCATAGACTTTGAGGAATGTTCCGGCCGAAAGTGCTACGGCCACCAGACAGAGTGCTGTCAAGACATACTTAAAAGACTTTTTCATTTTTTTATGCGTTTTAAATGTTTGATTTTGTTCTTTTTCTCTCACACATGGGCGGATTTTTCCGCACCCTTGCTTTTTGCGTCTGCAAATATAGGAGCAAAAAGTGTAAAACTGACAAATTGTCGCATTTCTTTATTCCATTTTAACACTCCGATTTAACATATTAACGGCTCTTAAATGCCTATGCCGGCTTTTTTGCATTTTGCAACGATTCTGCCGTGCCTACGGGAGGAATACTGCATTATGAGTGGCTTTAATTTGTGGGACTGCAAAAAACTGCATACCTTTGCACGCGTGGTTTCCACACTTGTCTTAATTATATATGGTTATGCAAAACAAATATCTTGTGTTCCTGTTCATGGCAGCCCTGTTGTCACCGCTGCCGGTAATGGCGAAATCTGTGAAAGAACTCTGGCTGGCCATGCCGGAGGATATGGTGCCCTATCTGGGCAAGGAGAAACGGCAGGAGTGCCTGGACTTCATGCAGATGGGCGTGAAGGCTGAGGCTGACAATGCACTCGGTGGAAAATCGGTTGTCGATACCTTGACTGCCGATTATCTGCAGGCTACGCTTTCCCGTTCGCTCACGCTGCAGATGAAGCGGTTGCCCGTTGACGGACGGGACAGCCTGCTTTGCGTGGTGCGCACCATACACGGACCTGAACCGGAAAGCATGGTGGAGTTCTATTCGCAGGAGTGGGAACGGCTGGGTGGCATGCAGTTCCTGGTGGATGACCTTGTGCAGCGGCCCGATACCATGTCCACGCAGCGGTTCAGGGAGTTGCTTTTGCTGTTCGACCCGGGCCTGGTCTGTGCATCGCTTGTTCCAGACTCCGATGAGCTGGAGGTCAGTGTCCGGGCGGTGAATGTGACAGCAGAGGAGGCGGAGGAACTGAAGGCCATCATTTTGCAAAGAAAATTTAAATGGAACGGAACTGAATTTAATTAATGTTATAATTTTATACATTATTATATATAATCATTTGCAAATCCGAAAAACTTAGTATATTTGCACTGTGTTTTTCATGGTATTAGATTATTAAGGTTAAGAGAGATAGGTTGTCGTGAGATAACCTATCTTTTTTTTGTCCTTTCCTGATATGGATTAGCTGTGCTGGAGAACCACAATGGGCGGGCTCTCATCCTGAGCTTCCTTGTTTTTACAAAATGTCAGTTTTTTGACTCTTTTGCTTACACTTTGATTTTCGGGCATTTTCTGAAGAATCGGGCGAAAGCGGATTTTTGCGCGCCAGCGGAAATTTCGGGTTTCAGAGACCTGTTTCATAAATCGTTGGTAATCAATGGAATAAGTTTTTACTGGTGTGAAATGTTAACAAAATTCGTCCGGTTTTAACCTAAAATCCGTTAAATTCGTGCACAAAACACGCGATTTGTGCAGCTTTCAGCCCCTATTTTTCATACTTTTGGCCGGAAAATCGCGGTTTTGAGGCCGAAAAACCTGAGTTTTCGCCCCAAAACAGTTAAGTTTTGCCTCAAAAACACTTAAGTGCCGGAACGAAAATAGTTAACTGATTTTCCGGAAACAGTTAAGTGTTTCCCCCCTAACACTTAACTGATTTTTCCGTTTTGTGCAAAAAACCGACAATTCACACTTGTTAACATGAAAATCGGTCAAAAATATCTGCTTTTCCGGAGTGCCTAAAAATCAAAGTGTCACAAAAACATCCTTTTTTTGTGACACTTTGATTTCTGTGGGGAGGTGTTTCCGGAAGCCTACTGTCTGCTATAGTCTTTCTTGTACCTTTCCTTGATGGCCTGTTCCACGGATTCCGGGGATTTCCCGTCCGTGATCATGGATTTCACGAACACGCATCCTACAAAGCACACTGCCGTTACCGCTGCGCCCAGCAGCCACTTCAGCAGTTCGTGGGCAATGGGGCAGTAGTCCAGGAACACGATTCCTGCTGCGATGGGTATGGCAAAGAGCAGCCAGTCGGCACCGCTCGACATCTTGTACTTCCGGCATGCCTGCTGATATTCTGCGTCCTCTTTCAGTATGCGTGCCCTGTTGGCTTTCCAGTATTCTTCAAATTCGGGTTTCATTGTATGTCCTTGTTTTCTTTGTCCGTGTGTTCAGTCTATCATCATGAGGTCGCTCATGACCATGTCGCTGATGTAGAGTCCCTTGCGCGTGAGCCTGATACGGCTTCCTTCCATCATGAGGTTGCCCGAGCCGATGTGTTGCCTCGCACAGGTGAGCAGGTGCTGCCGTTGCGTGTGGTCCAGTTTTTCCGTATCTATGCCCTCGATGGTCCTCAGCGCGGTGGTGATGATGTCGTTGTAGTGGGTCTGCTCGTCTATTTCCTCCCGTTCAATGACGTTCTCCCCCCTTTCCGTTCCGCGGATGTAGGTCTCCAGGTCGGCCACGTTCCACTGCCGGCTCCGCCCGTCGTAGGAGTGTGCAGCCGCTCCGATGCCCGTGTAGGGCGTGTCATCCCAGTAGCAGGAATTGTGTCGTGCCCTGTAGCCGGGCAGAGCGAAATTGCTGATTTCGTAATGCTCGTATCCGGCAGCTTCCAGCATGTCCATGAGCCTGTCGTACATGGCGTTGCACAGTTCCTCGTCGGCCGGTTGCACCTTGCCCTGTTCCAGCATGCGCATCAGCGTTGTGCCCTCCTCGTACATCAGTCCGTAGGCCGAAATGTGCTGGGGCCTGATTTCCAGTACCCGTTCCAGGTCGCTCTGCCATTCTGTCAGTTTCTGTCCGGGGAATCCGAACATCAGGTCAATGCTCACGTTCCCTATGCCTTGGCTGTTGACGGTCTGCACTGCCCGGACGATGTCTCCGGCCCTGTGTCGTCTGCGGAGGAATTTCAGCCGCTCTTCCGAGAACGTCTGTGCGCCCATGCTGATGCGGTTCACCCCCAGCGCAGCCAGTGCCGCGATGTTTCCGGGCTGGATATCGTCGGGGTTCATCTCCACCGTGATTTCTTCTGCCGCTTGTCCATATACCTTATATATATATGCAAACAGCTGCTCGAACTGGCCTTTCGTGAGTTGTGAGGGCGTACCTCCACCGAGGTAGATGGTCTTGATTGGCTGCTCCTCCGGGAGATAGCCCTTCCGCCGATCCATTTCTGCACACAGCGCATCGACATATCGCTGGCGCAGTTCCAGACGGGTGGAACTGTAGAACGCGCAGTAGATGCAGCGGCTTGCACAGAAAGGAATGTGTATGTATAGTCCTGCCATGGAAATACGGTGGTGTGTGAGCGTGGGAAGAAAAACATTCGCTTCCCGATAAATTGGCGCAAAATTACTAATATGTTTTAAAAAATCGGGGATTTTTATGCTTTTCTTTTGGGATTTCATCCAAAAATGCCTACCTTAGACGGCGTTAAGGATGAAACCTTGCAACCATGACGATTATTATTACTAACATTAAATTCTATTGATATGAGGGTTTATCAGACAAACGAGATTAAAAACATCGCATTGCTTGGCAGTGCGGGTTCCGGCAAGACAACCCTTGCCGAGTCAATGATTTATGGAAGTGGCATCATCAAACGCCGCGGTTCGGTAGAAGCCAAGAACACGGTGAGCGACTATTTCCCGGTGGAACAGGAATATGGCTACTCGGTATTCCCTACCGTTTTTCATGTAGAGTGGAACAACAAGAAACTTAATATCATAGACTGCCCGGGCTCTGACGATTTCGTCGGAGGTGCAATCACTGCACTCAACGTGACCGACCAGGCCGTCATCCTCATCAACGGACAGTATGGCCCTGAGGTGGGTACACAGAATAACTTCAGATACACGGAAAAACTGAAGAAGCCGGTCATCTTCCTCATCAACCAGCTTGACTCAGACAAGTGTGACTTCGATACCGTCATCAGCAACATGCAGGAAATCTACGGTTCCAAGTGCGTGCAGATACAGTATCCAGTCACGACAGGTGCAGGATTCAACGCCATTATCGACGTGCTCCTCATGAAGAAGTACTCATGGGGGCCTGACGGCGGAATGCCCACCATCGAGGACATTCCCGCAGAGGAGATGGACAAGGCCATGGAGCTTCACAAGGCCCTCGTGGAGGCCGCGGCCGAGAACGACGAGAACCTCATGGAGAAATTCTTCGAAGAGGAAACGCTGTCTGAAGACGAAATGCGCGAAGGCATCCGCAAAGGCCTGGTGACACGCTCCATCTTCCCCGTATTCTGTGTGTGCGCAGGAAAGGACATGGGCGTACGCCGCCTGATGGAATTCCTCGGCAACGTTGTGCCTTTCGTAAGCGACATGCCCAAGGTGCACAATACCCGCGGCGAGGAGGTTAACCCGGATCCCAATGGCCCGGAGTCGCTCTATTTCTTCAAGACAGGTATGGAACCCCATATCGGAGAGGTAAGCTATTTCAAGGTGATGAGCGGCTGCGTGAAGGCCGGTGACGACCTGACCAATGCCGACCGTGGCTCAAAGGAGCGTATAGGCCAGATATATGCCTGTGCAGGCGCCAACCGTATAGCCGTTGACCAGCTCAACGCCGGAGATATAGGCTGCACAGTGAAACTGAAGGACGTGAAAACCGGAAACACGCTCAACAACAAGGACTGTGAGTGGCGTTTCGACTTCATCAAATATCCCAATGCCAAGTATTCGCGTGCCATCAAGGCCGTCAATTCGGCTGAAACGGAAAAACTCATGGCAGCGATACTGAAGATGCGCCAGGAAGATCCCACATGGGTGGTGGAGCAGAGCAAGGAACTGAGACAGACCATCGTACACGGACAGGGAGAATTCCACCTGCGTACATTGAAGTGGCGCCTGGAAAACAACGAGAAACTGCAGGTGAAATTTGAGGAGCCGAAGATTCCGTACCGTGAAACCATCACCAAGATGGCACGTGCCGACTACAGGCACAAGAAACAGTCGGGTGGTGCAGGACAGTTCGGAGAGGTGCATCTCATCGTCGAGCCTTATGCAGAGGGTATGCCCGATCCGGTATCATACAAGGTAGGCGGACAGGAGTTCAAAGTCAATGTGAAAGGCCGCGAGGAGATAGACCTGGAATGGGGCGGCAAACTCGTCTTCATCAACTCTGTCGTGGGTGGTGCAATTGACGCACGTTTCATGCCTGCCATACTCAAGGGTATAATGGAGCGAATGGAGCGCGGTCCGCTTACAGGAAGCTACGCACGCGATGTGCGCGTAATCGTGTATGACGGAAAGATGCACCCGGTAGATAGCAACGAGCTTTCCTTCATGCTTGCTGCACGCAACGCTTTCTCCGCAGCATTCAAGGATGCAGGACCTAAGATCCTGGAGCCGATCTATGACCTCGAGGTCTATGTGCCGTCTGACTTCATGGGCGATGTCATGAGTGACTTGCAGGGTCGTCGCGCCCTGATTATGGGTATGGACAGTGAAGCCGGCTACCAGAAGCTCCAGGCCAAGATTCCACTTAAGGAATTGAGCAACTATTCTATCTCATTGAGCAGTCTCACCGGTGGACGTGCCTCATTCACGACAAAGTTTGCCAGCTACGAGCTCGTACCGAACGAAATCCAGCAGGCACTCATTGCCGAGCACGCTTCAGAGGAAAGCGAGGAATAATGAACCGGACAGGAGGCTTGGTCTCCTTCGATATGATAATGGAAAAGGAACGCTCCGCATCTTTGCAGAGCGTTCTTTTTTTGCATTAACAAAATTGTTTTAAAAAGATAATTGAATATATGTAACTATAAAAAGTCGTTTTTGTTAATATTGTGCAATTTCTGAAAAATAATTAACGATAATATGTTAATGGATTAAGGAAACTCTTATCTTTGCATCAAGAAATCAAGAACAGCATGAAACAAAGAACGATATGGATCATAGCAGTCATCATGGGCTTCTCCTTCCTGGCGTTGCTTTTCCTGCAATTGAAATATATCCGGGAAATGGCCGACATGACCAAAAAGCAGTTCGATGAATCTGTGAACCGCGCACTCTATCAGGCATCCAGGAACCTGGAGCTGAACGAGACCTTGCGCTTTCTTGAAAAAGATGTGAACGAGACCGAGCGACGTGCTTTCAGACGTGATTCCGTCGGTACGCGGTCGGGCAGGCCGGACGGTTCAATCCAGCAGTCGCACCAGTATTCCGTAACGGGGAAAGACGGTACCATATATTCCTCGTTTGAACTGAAGACCATCACAATCAAGCCGTCGCAGATGTCGAAGGCGGTCATCCTGCACAATGACAAGAACTCCCTTTCGGAAGCTTCAAAGTCGTTGCAGGAGATACTCAAGAAGAGATATGTCTATCAGAAAGCCCTGCTCGACGAGGTGGTTTATACCATCCTTTATTCGGCTTCAGAGAAACCCCTTAAGGAGCGAATCAACTTCAAGCTGCTTGACCAGGACCTGAAGGCGGAACTCATGAACAATGGCATCAACATCCCTTACCATTTCACGGTATCGACACAGGACGGACGCGAGGTTTACCGTTGTTCGGACTTTACGGAAGAGGGTGAGGACTATACCTATTCACAGGTGCTTTTCCGCAACGACCCGCAATCGAAGATGGGTGTCGTGAGGATTCACTTCCCTGACATGAGTGCCTACATCTTCTCCTCGGTGCGTTTCATGGTGCCCTCTGTGGTTTTCACCATCGTGCTGCTTGTCACGTTCATCTTCACCATCATTATCATCTTCCGGCAGAAGCGATATACGGAAATCAAGAACGATTTCATCAACAACATGACCCATGAGCTGAAGACTCCTATTGCCAGCATTTCACTGGCTGCACAGATGCTCAATGACGAGGCCGTAACCAAGAGTCCATCCATGCTCAAGCACCTTGGAGGAGTCATCAATGACGAGTCGAAACGCCTGAGGTTCCTGGTGGAGAAGGTGCTGCAGATGTCCATGTTCGACCGCAAGAAGGCTGTTTTCAAGAAAAAGGAGCTCGACCTTAACGAAATGGTGGAAAGCATAGCCAATTCGTTCACACTGCGCGTGGAGCATACCGGCGGTAAGATACATACGGAAATCGAGGCGGTGGAATCGGCCATCTATGTAGATGACGTGCACTTCCAGAACGTCATCAACAACCTGCTCGACAACGCTGTCAAGTACCGCAAGCCCGAACAGCCCATCAACATCTTCCTCCACACATGGAATGACAACGAACACCTCTACCTCTCCATACGGGACACCGGCCAGGGAATCAAGCGGGAGAATCTCAAGAAAATATTCGACAAGTTCTACCGCGTACATACCGGGAATGTGCACGACGTGAAGGGATTCGGTCTGGGACTGGCCTACGTCAAGAAAATCGTGAACCTGCACAATGGGGACATCAGTGTGGAGAGCGAACTGGGAAAAGGAACAAAATTCACAATCAAATTACCAATCATTAAAAGTTAAGGACTATGGATGAGAAATTGAAAATCTTGTTGTGCGAAGACGACGAGAACCTGGGAATGCTTCTTCGCGAGTACTTACAGGCAAAAGGCTATCTGGCAGAACTCTGTCCGGACGGCGAGGCCGGTTATAAAGCCTTCATGAGAACCAAATTCGACATTTGCGTTCTTGACGTGATGATGCCGAAGAAAGACGGTTTCACACTTGCACAGGAAATCAGACAGGCCAATCCTGAAATGCCCGTCATTTTCCTTACTGCAAAGACATTGAAAGAGGATATCCTCGAAGGATTCAAACTCGGTGCCGATGACTACATTACCAAGCCTTTCTCCATGGAGGAGCTTGTGTTCCGTATTGAAGCCATCCTCAGAAGGGTGCATGGGAAGAAGAACAGGGAAAGCTCAATCTACCACATTGGCCGCTTTACCTTTGACACCCAGAAACAGCTGCTCACCATCGGAGACAAGCAGACCAAGCTCACCACAAAGGAAAACGAGCTTCTGGCCTTGCTGTGCAGCCATGCCAATGAAATCCTCCAGCGCGACTTCGCATTGAAGACCATCTGGATTGATGACAACTATTTCAACGCACGTTCCATGGATGTGTATATCACCAAGCTGCGCAAGCATCTTAAGGACGACGACCAGATCGAGATCATCAATATCCACGGTAAGGGCTACAAGCTCATTACTCCCGAAGAGGAATAAGGGGCTCTTGCCAGAACAGGACCGGGCGGGGAAGCAAATTGCAAAGGTGCTTCCCCGCCTTTTTTCAGTACTTGCGGCTGAGCAAGTCGAAAAGCAGCGAGAAGGATGCAAATACCACAAATATCACCGATGTGGTCTGGATGATGTTACCCATGCCCACCAGCGGCGACACGATGCCACCGAAAAGGAAAATCATTGCACCGACCAGTGCCGAGGCCGCACCGGCATTGTCATGTTCCTCGTTCATTGCCATGGCCACTGTACTCGTGAAGCAGAGCCCTTTGCAGGCCAGCAGAACCATCAGCAGACCCTCATAGAGCGCAAAGGGTGCATCCAGGAACATGGCTCCGCACATCAGTACACTTCCGCCCAGCAGCCCTATGGCGGCCGTGTGCGTACATTTTTCCGGAGTCCTGAACCTCATCGAACAGGCTGCCGCTACACCGAACACCAGTGCATTGACTGCAAAGATGACGCTGAAGGCAAGGGGAGAATAGCCATAGTGTTGCTGGATGATGAAAGGTGAAGAGGCTATGTAGGCAAAGAACACGCCGCCCGCACATCCATACTGGAGCAGCAGGCATACAAAACGCCTGTTTCGCAGTATCTTGCCGAATGATGCGAATGTGCGCACGATTCCGTCGGGAGAACGTTTCTCCGGGGCAAGCGATTCCTTCATGACGTGGCTGCCCATGAGCAGCAGGATGCCCACGGCCATGAGCAGCGTGAAGATGCCACGCCATCCCAGCGAGTCGGTCATCATGCCGCCTGCCACTGGAGCCACCACTGGCGCGATGCCGTTAATGGCACCTATAATGGCCATCATCTTGGCCAGTTTCTCACCCCAGTAGCGGTCTGTGGCGATGCTGCGGCTCAGCACAATGCCACCGGCACCGCCAATGCCCTGAAGCAGCCGCATGGCTACGAACAGTTCTATGGAGGGCGCATAGATGCAGGCCACTGTAGAGGCGATAAATACCCACAGCGATACTATGACCACCGGACGGCGTCCGTATTTGTCGCTCAGCGGACCGAAGAAAACCTGCCCGAGGGCCAGGCCCAGCATGCTTGTCGATAGGCTGAGCTGAACGGTAGAGGCATCCGTTCCGAAAAAATCCTGCAATTGTGGAAGGGCAGGGAGATACATGTCGGTCACAAACGGGCCGAACGCGCTAAGCATTCCAAGAAAGAAGACCAGGAATGTACCATAGGTGAAAATTCTTTTTCTCATGTTTCAGGGGAGTTGTTCTGGAGCAGCCAAGTCTCTGCCAAGACCTTAATGGATTTCTTTTGCGCTGCAAAAGTACAGATTATTTCCCGAACCGGCAAATATTTTCTCGTCACGATTTTCTGTGTCTTTCCCGGATTCAGGTGTCGTAAAAAGGAAGGCATACTATAAAACCGGTTTTTACAATGTGTCAGATTTTGTGCTGTTTTTGTGACACTTTGATTTTCTGCTCTTTTCCTCCAGATGGCTCTTGTTTGAAAAAGTGTGCAGTTTTTTGTGTTAATGAACGTGAATTGTGCCTTTTCATGTCCCGTTTGTGGTCTTGAAAAAAAATTAGTTAAGTGTTAGGGGGGAAACACTTAACTGTTTCTGAAAAAACAGTTAACTAATTTCGATTCGGCACTTAAGTGTTTTTGAGTCCAGACTTAAGTGTTTTGACTGGAAAACTTGTTTTTTTTTCGCTCAAATTCGTGAAATCAGAGCCAAATCGGAAATTAAACAGGATAAATTGCACACTCAAATTGCACAAATTGGCTGATTTGTGCAGGAATTTAACGGATTTTACGTTAAAATAAGCCTTATTTTATTAACTTTTTCTGTTAACAAAACCTATCCTGTTGATTATCAGTAGTTTGTAAAACAGGCGGATTTTGTCGAAAAAATACGTCTCCGCGTGAAATTCTCTTTGTGCAGTAAAAAACGAGGAAAACCGAAAAATCAAAGTGTAAGCAGAAATGTTAAAAAACTGACACTTTGACTTTCTGTCAATTGTGCCTGTCCGGAATATCACGTGTCCTGGCTGTTTTCTCTTTGCACCGTGGCTATCGGTTTCGCATCTGTCTAGCTTCCAGCATTCTGACAAAAAGTTTTTGGAAAAGACCGTAGCCGGTGTGCCGTAATTCATGTTTTTTGCCTATATTTGCAGAAAAATGCAAATGTGACCTATATTATTTAAGGTGCAGTGCACAACAAGATCATACACTGAATGAAAGAATTTGTCATATCTGAAGTGAAGGCCGAGACCGCTGTACTTGTAGGCCTGATTACTCAAGACCAGAATGAGGAGAAGACGAAGGAATATCTTGACGAACTGGAGTTCCTGGCTGATACGGCGGGAGCGGTCACTGTGAAACGTTTTACGCAGAAGGTGAATGGGCCAAGTTCGGTCTCTTATGTAGGTAAGGGAAAACTGGAGGAAATCAAGCAGTATATTCATGACGAGGAGGAGGCAGAGCGGCCTGTAGGCATGGTGATTTTTGATGACGAGCTGTCGGCCAAGCAGATGAGGAACATAGAAAAGGAACTTGGTGTGAAGATTCTCGACCGTACATCGCTTATTCTTGATATTTTTGCCCTGCGTGCCCAGACCGCTGCTGCCAAGACACAGGTGGAACTGGCCCAGTATCGCTATATGCTGCCACGTCTGCAGCGGCTCTGGACACACCTGGAACGGCAGGGCGGCGGCTCAGGCGGCGGTGGTGGAAAGGGTAGTGTGGGCTTGCGCGGTCCCGGTGAGACCCAGCTTGAGATGGACCGCCGTATCATCCTTCAGCGCATCACGCTTCTCAAGCAGCGTCTGGTGGAGATAGACAGGCAGAAGACCACTCAGCGCAAGAACCGCGGCAGGCTTATCCGCGTTGCGCTTGTGGGCTATACCAATGTGGGTAAGTCCACTATCATGAACCTGCTTTCCAAGAGTGATGTCTTTGCCGAGAACAAGCTGTTCGCGACGCTTGATACCACAGTGCGCAAAGTGGTCATAGAGAACCTGCCGTTCCTGCTTGCCGATACGGTAGGCTTTATCCGCAAATTGCCCACCGACCTCGTGGATTCGTTCAAATCGACGCTCGACGAGGTGCGCGAGGCGGACTACCTTGTCCATGTGGTAGATATATCGCACAGTGATTTCGAGGAGCAGATCAGTGTGGTGGAAAATACGCTTAAGGACTTGGGGTGTGCAGACAAGCCGGGCATGATCGTGTTCAACAAAATAGACAATTATACCTGGGTGGATAAGGATGAGGATGACCTTACTCCGCCCAGGCGCGAGAACATCACGCTGGAAGAGCTGAAGCGCACATGGATGGCACGGCTCAATGAGAACTGCATCTTCATCTCGGCACGGAACCATGAGAACATCGACGAGTTCAGGGATTGCCTTTACAAGAAAGTGCGTGAGCTGCATGTGCAGAAATATCCCTACAATGATTTTCTTTATCCGACAGAATAAAATGTCTTATATACAAACAGTTATGAATTACAGGAATTTGACCGAACAGGAAATAGGGACTCTTGAGCAGAACGGATGCTGGGCGGAAGACTGGTCGTCCATAGAAGTGGCCGAGGACTTCAGGGCCAATTATTTCAGACGTGTGCTCTTCTATGGAGAGATCAGGCTGGGCGTCTTTGAGCGGAATATCGAGGTCAGTCCCGGATTCCTGAAGCATTCCGGCATATATAATGCTACGCTGCGCAATGTAAGTGTGGGCGACAACTGCCTTATTGAGAATATCGGCAACTATATCAACAACTATACGATTGGCGATGACTGCTACATCTCCAATGTATGTACCATGGAGACAACCGAGGGTGCGACCTATGGTGAAGGAAATACCATATCCGTGCTCAATGAAGTGGGCGAGGGCAATCTTATCCTGTTCCATGGACTGAACAGTCAGTTGGCGGCATTGATGGTTTACCATTTCTCGAACAAGGGTTTCCGGGACGCCATACGCAGGCTGATTTTCGAGGAGATAGAACGCACCAAGCCGGAGCGCGGAACCATAGGCAGTAATGTGAAAATCGTGAACACCAAGGAAATGACGAATACTGTAATCTATTCCGACTGCGAGGTATGTGGAGCAGCCCGTTTGAGCGACTGCACCATAATGGGTTCACCCAATGCCAATGTATTTATAGGGACAGGTGTGATTTGCGAGAATTCCATCATTTCAGACGGGTCTTCCATCATCAACAGCGTGAAGATGCAAGACTGTTTTGTCGGAGAGGCTTGTCAGGTAAGCAATGGATTCACGGCCTCAAGCAGTGTGTTCTTTGCCAACAGCTATATGTCTAACGGTGAGGCCTGTGCCGCTTTCTGCGGCCCGTTCTCTGCCAGCCACCACAAGAGCAGTCTGCTGATTGGCGGCATGTTCTCGTTCTATAATGCCGGCTCGGCTACAAACTTCAGCAACCATGCCTACAAGATGGGTCCCATGCACTATGGCTTCATGGAGCGCGGCACCAAGACGGCCAGCGGTGCCTATCTGCTTATGCCGGCCAACATCGGCACATTCTCGGTGTGTTTCGGTAAGTTGATGTATCATCCGGACACGCGTTGTTTGCCTTTCTCGTATCTCATTGCCTACGGAGACATCATGTATCTTGTGCCTGGCAGGAACCTGACTACAGTCGGGCTTTACCGTGACATACGCAAGTGGCCTAAGCGTGACATGCGTCCCAAGGAGGGACGCAAGAGCATCGTCAATTTTGACTGGCTCAGCCCGTTCTCTGTGGGTGAAATCCTGCAAGGGAAGCGTATTCTGGAGGCTCTTCGTGAGGCATCGGGTGATAATGTGTCCACTTACAATTATCATGAATACGTTATCAAGGCATCGGCTCTTAAAAAGGGCATCAAGTACTATGATATAGCCTTGCGCATTTATATGGGTGCAGTGCTCAAGCGACATGTGCTTGAAGTGCCCAAAACGGATATCGGAACAGGTAAATGGTATGACTTGTCCGGATTGCTTATGCCCGCTTCCGAAGAGAAAGTGCTTGTGGATGATATCATGCAAGGTAATATTGATGATATACAGCAAGTGATAGAACGTTTCATGCAGATTCACAGGAACTATTCCGAATACAGATGGGCCTGGACTTACCGCATGATGCTCGACTACTACGGGCTGGATGAAATTACCGAACAGGATGCCGATCGCATCAGGGCTGACTATGTGAAAGCGCGCAGGGCATGGATTGCGGAAATCAGGAAGGATGCGGAAAAGGAGTTCGCACTTGGGGATATAGAGGAGGCTGTGCTTGAAAATTTCATAGACCAGCTTGACCGTGAGATTGACTTTGAGAACCAGAAACTTTATATGTAATATGAAAAGGGTCTTCTTTATACTGCTTTCATGTCTGTCATGTATGACTGTTGCTATTGGTCAGCAAGGCTATGTCTTTGAATCGGTGGAGGGCGACTTGATGGACACCCGGATATACAGGCTGCAGAATGGACTTACGGTCTATCTCTCTCCCAATAAGGAAAAACCTCGGGTGCAGGCCTATATTGCTGTGCGCACGGGAAGCCGCAATGATCCGTCGGAAACGACGGGATTGGCTCATTATCTTGAACATATCATGTTCAAGGGCAGCACTTCATTCGGAACGGTCAACTATGCTGAAGAGAAACCGTATCTTGACCAGATTGAAGCCAAGTATGAAATATACAGGACACTTAAGGATTCGGGGAGGCGGAAGAACTGTTATAGGGAAATAGACAGCCTGTCGCAGTTGGCATCGCGCTATTTCATTCCTAATGAATATGACAAGATGATGGCATCCATTGGTGCCCAGGGTAGCAATGCCTATACCAGTTTCGACGTGACCAACTATCTGGAGGACATCCCTTCTAATGAAATAGAGAATTGGCTGAGAATAGAAAGCGAGCGTTTTCAGAACATGGTCATCAGAGGATTCCATACAGAATTGGAAGCCGTCTATGAAGAATACAATATCTATACGGCCATGGACGAGGAAAACGCCAGCAACGCTTTTCTGGCGTTGGCGTTTCCGGGGCATCCCTATGGCACGCAGACGACTATCGGAACGCAGGAGCATTTGAAAAATCCATCGATAACCAATATAAAAAACTATTTCAGCCGTTACTATGTTCCTAACAATGTGGCCATTTGTATGGCTGGGGATTTTGATCCGGACGATGTAATACCACTCGTTGACCGCTATTTTGGTACATGGAAGCCTAATCCTGCATTGTCTCGTCCTGAATATCCGGCAATTGAGCCTGATAAGACGGTAAGAGACAGCATCGTATGGGGCAAGGAGTCGGAATCATTGCTGATGGGCTGGCGTTTCAAGGGTGCGGCAGACCTGCAGTCGGATACGCTCGATGTTATAGCAAAGATGTTGGCAAACGGTAAGGCTGGATTGTTCGAGATTAACCTGGAGCAGCAGATGAAGGCTCTTGGGGTGTCTTGTTTCAATCTCGCGCTTAAGGACTATTCCGTGCTTTGGTTACATGGTACGCCTAAAAGCGGGCAGCCACTTGAGGAACTGCGTGACCTCATTGCAGGGGAAATAAGTAAACTGCGTACTGGCGATTTCCCGGATGACCTGTTGCCATCGGTAGTAGCTAATATGAAACTTGAATATTACCAGTCTTTACTGTCCAATGAAAATCGTGCCGATATGTTTGTCGATGCGTTCATCAACGGTAAGGAATGGAGGGATGTGGTCGGTAAACTTGAAAGAGTATCTAAACTGAAGAAGTCTGATATCGTTACATTTGCCAACACACATTTCAAGGATAATTATTTTTGCGTATTCAAGAAACAAGGTGAAGCTGTGCCGGTAAAAAAAATAGAAAAGCCAGCCATAACACCTATTCCGGCCAACAGAGAACTCTCCAGTGCATTTCTCAATGAAATGAATATGCGGAATGTAAAGCCTATAGAACCGAGGTTCGTTGATTTCCAGCGGGATATGAGCGTTTTACCGTTGAAGGGAAAAACAAAGGGAAATGTTATGCATTCGTCATTGCTGTATAAGCATAACAATGACGATGGACTGTTCAGCCTTTCTTTCGTCTATCCTTTAGGAACAGAAAACATCAAGGGGCTTGATCTCATTCCGGAATACCTTTATTATATTGGAACGGATAAAAAGACATCTGCTGACATTAAGCAAGCTTTCTATAGACTGGCATGTAACTATTCTGTCCGTGTCTCTTCAGATGAGGTGAGAATCAATTTGACCGGTCTCAATGAGAACCTAAAGGCAGCACTCCAATTGCTTGAAGAATTCCTTCACCATGCGCATGGTGACAGTGTGTCGTATGGAAAATTCGTAGAATTAATGAAGAAATCGCGCGAGGATGCCAAAAAAGACCAGCGTGACAACTTCACTTATTTAAGAAATTACGGAATCTATGGAGACTATAATCCTAAACGAAATACATTCAGTAACCGTGAACTTGAATCTGCTGGTCCACGGACGCTTCTTGATATGCTCAAACAGGTTCTTTCCATGCCACATGATATACTGTATTTCGGACCAAGTCCGCAGCAGCATATAGTTTCCTTGCTTGCGAAAGTCCACAAAACCGCTACCAGACCGCAGGATATTCCGGAGGCCCACAAATATATAGCCCAGCCGACCCAATGCAACGAAATCTATTTTGCTCCTTATGATGCGCAGAATATTTACATGATGCAGTATCATAACGAGAAGCGAAGCTGGAATCCTGAGGAGGCGGCGTTGAAGGCGGTGTTCAATGAATATTTTGGTGGCAGCATGAATTCCGTGGTTTTCCAGGAATTGCGTGAAGCCCGTGCATTGGCTTATTCTGCATCGGCGTATTATAACCAACCTGTGAAAGCGAGTGAGCCGGAATCCTTCTATACTTATATCATCAGCCAGAATGACAAAATGATTGACTGCATCACTACATTCAATCAGATTCTTGATACAATACCCCAGTCGGAAACGGCAGTCGAGATAGCTAAGCAAAGTCTGAAGAAGACACTTGAGAGCAGAAGGGTAACCCGGGAGGCTGTGCTTAACAGTTATCTGTCTGCCCGACGTATGGGAATAGACTATGATATCAACAAGCGTATCTATGAGCAACTTCCGACCATAACCCTTTCTGATCTTGTGGAGTTCGAGCGCACTAATATGTCCGAAAAACCTTTACGCTATATCATCCTGGGTAAGGAAGAGGAACTTGACCTGAAGGCTTTGGAGAAAACAGGGCAGGTCAAACGGTTGACTACCGATGAGATATTCGGATTCTGACACATGAACAGGTATTTTATCAAACATTCTATAAATCCTTTTAAATATATAGAACATCTATGGCAACAACACCAGAATTCAAGTATGCCCCAATGTTCCAGACGGGCAAGGACGACACCCAATACTATTTGCTTAGTAAAGAGGGCGTGTCAGTTAGCGAGTTTGAAGGCAAACCCATTCTCAAAGTGGCACCAGAGGCCTTGACGATGATGGCTAATCAGGCTTTCCGTGACGTGAACTTCCTGTTGCGTCGTTCCCACAATGAGCAGGTAGCCAGGATTCTTACAGACCCGGACGCCAGTGACAATGACAAGTATGTTGCGCTTACATTCCTGCGCAATGCAGAAGTCGCCTGTAAGGGTCAGCTGCCTTTCTGCCAGGATACGGGAACTGCTATTATCCATGGGGAAAAGGGTCAGCAGGTCTGGACTGGATTCTGTGATGAGGAGGCTCTCTCGCTTGGTGTCTATAAGACCTATACAGAAGAGAATCTACGCTATTCGCAGAATGCTCCGTTAAATATGTATGATGAGGTCAATACCCGGTGCAATCTTCCTGCACAGATAGACCTTGAGGCTACAGAGGGCGATGAGTACCGTTTCCTTTGCGTTGTCAAGGGTGGAGGTTCTGCCAACAAGACCTATTTCTATCAGGAAACCAAGGCACGCATCCAGAATCCCGGCACGCTGGTTCCTTTCCTTGTAGAGAAAATGAAAACGCTCGGCACTGCCGCCTGTCCTCCTTACCATATTGCCTTTGTCATTGGTGGAACCTCTGCAGAAAAGAACCTGCTTACCGTGAAACTGGCTTCTACACATTATTATGACAATCTGCCTACTACGGGTGATGAGACAGGCCGCGCATTCCGCGATGTGGAACTGGAGCAGCAACTACTTGATGAGGCCCATAAGATTGGTCTGGGTGCCCAGTTCGGCGGAAAGTATTTTGCCCACGATATCCGTGTTGTACGTCTGCCACGCCATGGTGCAAGCTGTCCCATCGGACTGGGTGTCAGCTGCTCGGCCGACCGTAACATCAAGGCCAAAATCAACAAGGATGGTATCTGGATTGAAAAGCTTGACGACAATCCAACAGAACTCATTCCCGAAGCACTGCGTCAGGCAGGCGAGGGCAATGCCATTTCCGTTGACCTGAACCAACCTATGGCTGATATCTGCAAGCTGCTTTCGCAGTATCCGGTTTCCACGCGTCTGAGTCTCAACGGTACCATCATTGTGGCACGTGACATAGCCCATGCCAAGCTGAAGGCCCGTCTTGATGCCGGTGAAGGTCTGCCTGACTATTTCAAGAACCATCCTGTGCTTTATGCCGGTCCGGCCAAGACACCACAGGGTATGCCTTGCGGTTCAATGGGGCCGACAACCGCAAACCGTATGGATCCTTATGTCGATGAGTTCCAGGACAATGGCGGCTCCATGGTCATGATTGCAAAGGGAAACCGCACCCAAGTGGTTACCGATGCATGTCGCAAGCATGGAGGCTTCTATCTCGGAAGCATCGGTGGTCCTGCAGCCGTGCTCTCAATGAACAGCATCAAGAGCATCGAGTGCGTGGAATACCCTGAGTTAGGCATGGAAGCTGTATGGAAAATCCAGGTGGAGAATTTCCCGGCCTTCATTCTTGTGGATGACAAGGGCAATGATTTCTTCGCACGGTTCAACCACTAAATTCCGATAAGCTGGAAAACGATGAAACAGATACTTTCATTCATATTGTTCATATTGTTCTTCTCCTGTGTCCATGCGCAGGAGAAGGACCTTACAAAGTTGCCGGCACCGCGTCTCCAGCATGAATCCCGCTTCATGGCTGCTCTCTCGTCACGGCAGTCCATGCGTACCTGTGCCGAGATGCAGCTTCCGATTCAGGACCTTTCGGATGTGCTATGGGCGGCAAACGGCATTAACAGGCTTGACGGAAAGCGCACTGCGCCCTCTGCCATGAACCGTCAGGAGGTAGATGTCTATGTGTTCACTGCCGAAGGTGCTTTCAGGTATTTGCCGGAAAGCCATTCCTTGCAGCTTGTGGCCAAGGGTGACCATCGTGCAGCCATAGCCTCCCGTCAGGACTTTGTCCTTCAGTTCCCGGTATCGGTGGTTCTGGTCAGTGACCTGGAAAAGCTGGGCAGGTCGGATGATGAACGTACACGGCTTATGGCTGCTGTTGATGCGGGTTGTGTGTGCCAGAACATCTGCCTATGCTGCAGCGCACTCGGGCTGGCCACAGTGCCGCGTGCTACCATGGATGAGGCTCGCATCAGGGAAATCCTTCATTTGTCTGACACGCAGCTCCCGTTGATGAACAATCCTATAGGATTGCCTGCACAGCAATAGAAACATTGCTGTTCATGGTACGACCCTTTATCCTGGTCGTGTACAGGTAAAGGGTCGTACCTGTTGTCATGAGGCTGTACCTTGGTTTTGTGCAGCTCCATATCAGACCGTTATTTCACCGTTAATTGTATGGACCAGTCGTTATATCTCCATTCGCTCTATATATCCTTGCCGTTGATGTTGTTTTTCGGGTTTCACATGCTGTTTGCACGGACTCCCGAGAAAAAGATCTTTTCCAATTTCCTGTTGTCACGCCGGTTGATGGGCACGGCTCTGCTTATTCTTGCAGCCAATTATTGCGTGCATCTTTTCTTTTCCATAAGGCTGAGAGACGTGAACGCCACCATCCTGATGAATCTGCTGACGTATTTTCTCTGCTATTGGCTGTTCAGTTCGGCCATGATGACATTGCTTGACAACCGCTACATCACCCGGCAGCGGTTCGCCCGACACATAGGCTTGTGGCTGGCATTTTCGGCACTGGCCTGTGTGGTGCTGATACTTCCCACCGAGGACATGGTCCATCCTTGGGGGCTGATTGCCCTGGCAGCCTGGCTGGTGACATACGGGCTATACCTTTCCGCACGTCTGATCTGCACGTACAAGAAGGCCATCAAAATGTTCGAGAACACGCATTCTGATGACATCGGGTCGTATATCCGCTGGTTGTCCATCTTCACCTATTGGGCTGTAGGCTACGGTGTGAGCTGTGCATTGCTTACATTCCTGCCTGATGAATATGTGTTTATATGGATATTGTCGTCCATTCCTTTTTACATCTATCTCTATTGCTGCTATCAGAACTACATCCTGTTCTACGAGAAAGTGGAGAATGCTTTCCTGGAGGATATGGAGATGTCGGAAGCGGAAACTGTCCGGCAGGACGGTGAAATGGGTGAAGAGGACCTTCCTGCCTATCATACAGATATAGAATCGCACATCAGTGACTGGATGGATAGTCATGGGTTCTGCCAGCCGGGAATCACATTGAATGACCTGTCGGTTCTGCTTTGCACCAACCGTACCTATCTGTCGGAATACATCAACAGGGTCTATCAGGTGAGTTTCCGTGACTGGATTACCGATTTGCGCATCGAATATGCCAAGACTCTGATGCAGGAACAGCCTCAGTTGAGAATACAGGACATCTCTGACTCTTCGGGTTTTCTTTCGTTGAGCCATTTTACCAGGACGTTCACTACAAAGGAAGGATGCTCTCCGGCCAGATGGCGTGAAAACATACAATAGTAACCTGCATTCCCTATAATCATGCAGAAGGCGTTTTGTCAAAGTGTCAGGATTTTAACATTTTTCGTGACACTTTGATTTTTCACGGTTCTGAAAAAAGAGCGTTTCGGGGACGATTTTCGTGTTAATAAGTGTAAATTGTCGTTTTTTTGCACAAAACGGAAAAATCAGTTAAGTGTTAGGGGGGAAACACTTAACTGTTTCCAGAAAATTAGTTAACTGTTTTCGACCTGGCACTTAAGTGTTTTTGAGGCAAAACTTAACTGTTTCGGGGCAAAAACCTATGTTTTTCGGCCTCAAAACCGCGATTTTCCGGCCAAAAGTGCGGAAAATGGGGGTTGAAAACTGCACAAATCAGCGATTTTGTGCACGAATTTAACGGATTTTAGGTTAAAATCGGCCGGTTTTCATTAACACTTCACGCCTGTAAAAACTCATCCCATTGATTATCAACGGATTACAAAATAGCCATCTGAAACCGAAATTTTCCGCTGGCGCGCAAAAATACGTTCTCGCCTGAATTTTCGGAAATGCCTGGAAAATCAAAGTGTAAGCAAAACCGTCAAAATTCTGACACTTTGAAAAACGGGTAGTGTGGAAGCACATCCCTGAAGTATAAGCTTTGCGACATAACGGGAAGCAAGAAAAGAGGCTGCATCGCAATGCCGTGCGATACAGCCTCTGGAATGTGGCTTTTAGCCCCCGTCAGGTTGTCATTTTTATTTGATGACCACTTTTTCGACTTTCCTGCTGATACCTGTTGTAAGGTGGAAATAAACGCCCTGCTTGGTGGGTTTTCCGTTGAGTTTGACACCGTCAATCGTGTACCAGCTGTCCTTGTTTTCATCCATGCCAATTCCGTTGATGGTGGTCACGACAGAGCTATGGCCGAAGGCGATGTCGAATGGAGTGATGGGGCTGCCCACTACACCATCGTCCTCGTATGGCAGGGTGACATCAGACTTGATGATCACGTTGTCATAAGGAATAAGGAACGAGAGGGTCTCATTGGCATTTCCGGGAATGGTGAGGAATACCAGTCCGTTGTCATCGGTGATGTTCGCCGTGCGGCATTCTTCACCGGCAAATACGCCAACCTCCACTCCGGACAGCGGTGTTCCGTCGTAGGTCACCTGTGCCACAACGGTCATGTTGCCCGGGAACCTGCTGTCGTCAACAGGTATGAACACGCTGTTGGTGCGCTGGGCGTAGTACCTGCTTCGCTGGTTTGACAGGACAGTAGCCGTAGGATAGTTGAAGGTGCGTGTGTCTCCGGCATTGCTCAGGTACATGTAGCCTTGTCCTGGCGTGAGTGCCTGCAGCGATCCGGTCCACTCGTAGCCGTCGTAGATGGAGAATCCCTGCTTGCCCTTCACCAGGTCACCGTCTTCAGGACTGAGTCCGGCGAAGGCATCCTCAACGCTGACGAGGAATGTCTCGTTGTATGCAATCCAGTTCCAGCCCGGAACCACGGAAACGGTCTTGTCTGCCTTGTCGGGACGTGCGCCGGTAACGGCCAGCCGCTGAGCTGACGACATGAGCACCTTGTACATGTCGCGGTTGTTGAGCGTGGTGAGTGTTCCCATCCAGCTGTTGTCGCAGTACATTGTCGATGCTGTCTTGCTCTTGACCAGAACGGTTTCACCGGCAACGTCGTTCATTACGGAGGCTACACTCATGTCCTCGGGTTTCACGGCCAGTGAGGTCCAGTTCCATCCGTTGCCCAGCATGAATGTCTGCTCCATGATGTCGAGGGCATTGAGCACTATGGGCGCGTTGAATGTACCATAGACGGCTCCGGAAGAGAGCACAACCTCCGGGGTGGTCTGTACTATGGGCCAGATGATACCCGTGCTGGCATCATATACGCGGAACTCGACCTGCTTGTTGTTCTCCGTCGATTCGCAGACTATGTCGAGCATGACGAAATATTCATCATAGCGCTTGCTGTAGGTGGGCTTGGCCACTCCACGGCATTCACCGTCAACAAAGGCTCCTACGATGTCATCGGCATCATTGGAGGGCACACCGTTAATGGAAAGCGTTCCTACCAGGTTCATGGAGCTGCTGTACTTGCCCGCATCCACCGTCCAGTCGGGAACATCGCCTGTAACGGTGACGTTCAGGGCAAGCGGCAATGCAATGTCATCGCCGTTGACCAGATAGATGGTCTCTGCATGCTTGCCAATCGGGCAGCTCTTGCTGACGGTGAACTGTATGTCTGCAGAGGAGAGCGGGTCGATGAATCCGTTGTTGGTATTGGTCTTGAGCCATGTGGGAAGACCGCTGAGATACCATTCCTGCTGCGAACCGCCCTTGTTGGAAACCGTTGCAACAAACGATGTCTCTTCTCCAGACTTCTGTATAATGTCAACCTTGTTCTCTGTCCAAGCCAGACTGTTACGGCTCACATAAGCCGACCAGCAGACAGGATCACAGGAGTTCCCGTTGCTGTCGCTCACACGCTTTACCTTGAAATTGAGCGTACAGCCTTCAATGGTTGCAGGATCCTCGTTGATATCGATGACCACCTTGTTGGTACTTGCTGTGTAGGAGAATGCCACATTGGTCAGTGATGGCTTGGGTATCAGGGCAGGTGCCTGGTCAGTAAACGTCAGGTTGTTTTTTCCGTAAGAGGCCTTGCGTGTCTTGCCATCAGAAACGATACTGGTGTCGATGGAATCTGTCACCACCTGATTGTAATCGTTGAGTTTCTTATACTCAAATGGGAAATAAGCCACCAGTCCAGTCTCTGCCCCTGTGAGTCTCAGCTTACGGTTGGCAGCCAGAGTAGAAGCATCAAGTGTAGCATTCCACAGTCTTACCTCATCCACACGACCAGTGAGATGGCGCTCTGTGGTCACTGTATAGGAATGTGTGGAATCCATGATGCGGCGTGCTCCAATCAGCAGAGTGTCACTATTGAATGTGGCAATGTTGCGTGATGAAGTGCTGAAGGTGCGCTGTCCATCTACATAAACGGATGTGTTGCCGGCGCGCAGGACGTTCACGGCAATGTGGTGCCACTTGTTGTCGGCAAGAGGGCTTGTGCCAGCCTCGTAGGTGTTGTCGGCAGAAGTGAACTTGAGCAGTCCGTTATTGTCGAGCCACAGTCCGTTTTGTCCCATATCCAGGATTTGTGCCTCGCCCTGTTGCTGGTCGGCCTTTACCCAGAGTTCAACAGCCTGGTTGTCATCTGCGTCAACGGCGAGGTCGCCAATAAGGAAGTACAGGTAGGCTGAACCATCCAGCACGACTGCCTTGTTCTCATTATTTATATACCAGGTCTCGCCTGCGGAAACCAGGTGACGATTGCGTGCATAGTCGGTAATCGTGCGACCTTCTCCCTCGTTCATCTTCCAATAACCCATGAGGTTGGCTGTGGATGGAGACTTGGTCTTCTGACGCTCCAGTTGTGCCTTGACATTGTCATGGGCCACATCCCACAAGGTGAGTTCGTGGATGGCTCCCGTCATCTTTTCACCTATGCTGAGCGTTCCGTTTCCGTTGTATGCGGCAGTGTGGCAGTCCATGAAGAGCTGGTTGGTGTTGGCAGCCTCAGATACGGTGGCATTGA
>JBJEHA010000053.1:0-121726 GCA_051875605.1 Prevotella sp.
TGGCAGTCCATGAAGAGCTGGTTGGTGTTGGCAGCCTCAGATACGGTGGCATTGAGGATTCCTTCACCTTCAGAAGCCTCGTAGCTCACTGTGAGGTAGCACCATGTGGCCTTTGGCATGACACCTTCGGAAACGTGTTTGTCTTTGCCTACAGCAATCACGAGATGCTGGTCTTTGTCAACCGAGAGGGCGAATTTCTCGGTACCATTGCCATGGGAGAGGATAGTCCCGTCTCCGTCGATGTAGAGCCACATGTCAGTAGAGAAACTCTTTCCTGCCAATGAAATGGAGGCTTCGGTAGATGCTGTCCGTTCCTCTCCTTGCAGGGACAGAGCCGTGTTGTGCTCTATCTGCGAACCGTTCAATACGGCGGTTATCTCAAAGTTGTCGTCATTGGTCAGCGCACCTTTCACGATATCTTCATTAAAGGTGACACTTATATCATCGCCTACTCCGAGAATGCCGTTAGATGGCTGAGGCATGCCGAGTGGCTTGGGTTTCAGCATATCCTTGGATATGGATATCTCGTTGCTGGAACGAGTAATCTCGCGTCCTCCGTAAGTGCTTACGGAGAGTACCCTGAAGCGATAGAGTCCGTCGTTCATGCCGTGCATGTCGTACATGTAGTCCACGTTGGCTTCCTTGGGCAGCAATAGCTTTCCATTTTCCACCATCTTTGGGTCAAGCACATACTCCTGCAGGTTGGTCCAATCGGTGGCACCAGTGGCAAAGCTCTGGATGCGGAAACCTTTCAGGTTGGCGTAGTTGCGGTCGAATTGGTCGAACGTGATGCACAGGGTGTCCTTGGTGATGGTATTGATGACATCTTTGTCAAATGCCATGTGCACGGGAGAGGAGGAAGGCACGAACTGTGCAGACACATAGATGGTGTCGGCAATAGGAGGCCAGTCGCTGGCAGGGTCGTATTGTACCAGAGAGGCCAGCGTGATACTGATGCTGTCATACTGGAGAATGCTCTGGTTAGTCTGTTCCAGCAGCAGCGTCTTGGTGACGGTCTCTGTGGCAGGAATCCTGATTACCCGGCCCTCTCCTGTGAGAGGCAGTCCGTCAATGGTAAGCTTGGCGCCATTGGCGTTGGTCTCATCGTTGACAAGTAGCCTGTAGTACATGTCGTCCTTTGTCTCGGAGTTGTTGTAGAGACTAAGCGTGTAACTGGCGGCTCCCCCTGTAGGAACATTGCTGACCTTTGACCACTTGAGACTGTCAACCGTAAGTTCTGGCTTCTCAATCTGCATGGTTCCTTCCATGATAACCTTTTCATCGGGCATATAATAAGATGTACGCACCTCTCCCTCGTAAGGAGCAGAGGTCTGTCCGCCTCTTGTGCGGAAGATGGGCGCCCATCCGTCACGATAGTCAAAGACATCCACTGTGAGTGCATCGCCTACGGCATCCTCCAATGTATAACTGAAGCTGGTGGACTCAGTGGTGGAAGTCTCTGATGTTTCATGCGAACCACCCCCCGTCATGGTTGTTACCTCTGCAGATAAGCCAACACCGTTGACAAGCAAACCTGTAGCAAGAGCTATATTGACAATTCCCATGGTGGTCTCGTCATGAAGGGTTGTCTTGGTGGTGTCAGTAGTCTGAGTCATCGTAATCGTTGAGCCTCCATCAAACGACAAGTTGTTGACGATATACTCATTTCGGTTTTCATAGACCTCCACCTTCTGTTTCTCATTATTAGTCAGATGCATAATCCAGTTCTTGATGGAGTTGTTGTAGAACATCACCGAATCAACAGCAATGAAATCATCGGGAACCGATTGGGGCAGTACCATCCTGTAGGACTTACCCTCAGAAGAGGGATTTTCTGTGGCGGCACTTCCCCATATGTCGGCATCGTCATTGTCCGAGCCATAACCAGGATCATCGGGGTTGAGTGAAGTCACATATACCACATAGTCCTTATCGTTGACAAACTCATCCGTATTGGGTACCGTCACCAACAAATTGTTTCTCAGCATTTCCAGGTTGGGCAGAAGATAATTCTCGATATGGGAAACAGAGTGCTGGAATTCTGTACCAAAGGATAATCCCGTTGTGGTTACCGTATTCACAGCCAAGGATGCCGTATTTACACCATCATTATCTCTGAAAAGCCCCACCTCGTCTGCTTTGCCAAAGATCACGTTTGTGGATGAACCGATGAAGACATCTCCGTTGGCACCCACATATTCTGGGTCAGTGGATGTAGAGATGCTCCTCTCTGTGGTGACGGTCCTTGTCCACGTATTTGCATTCTCACCAGTCGTGGAAACAGTCATGCCTATTGACTGGTCATTATCAACCTTTGTATTGGTTTGCATCATGAAACCGATACCTCCCGTCAAGATTGTTGCCTCAAGGCCAGTCTTTTTCGTGATCATGGCTCCTGTATCAGAAGACCACACCTTACCATAGGAAGTGGAGTGGCTGGTGACAGTACCTTTGGTCCATGTGGTGCTTGAATATGATCCTGGAGGATCACGCAAAACCATATCAATGAGGTCGGGACCCTGTGTCACGAAGTTGTTTCCAGTGGGTAGGGAGCCCAGGATGATCGCTTTGAGGCCGCCATCCCTCCATTCCTTTGACTCGCCGTCGATGTCATAATAGAACTGAATAGCTCTGACGTATGGAGACGTAATGTTGGGCAGTCCAGCCATCCATGTGTAAGAGAATTGCCCCAGGCTGTCAAGTTCAATGCTGTTCGTCTTCAATTGGTGTACCTCACCAGGTGTTCCTCCTGCAGTATTGCCTTTCATATACACGACCTGGTCGCCAGAGAGCGCATTGCTGATGGTTACAGGGAGACCACTCAATGGCACAACATCGACTGGATGCTTATTATCCTCGAGGGAAATCATGTCATAATTGGTGTAGCTCTCATACGCCTTGATGTTGAAGGTGTACTTATCCTGTGATACAAAGAGTGGATAATCATAGTTGTAGATGGCTCTGCCGGCATTCTCATCATAGGAGTAAACGGGGACAGGAAAATTGCCTAACTTATCATTTACCTCATAGCTGTCAATGCCGAACTCCTCTTGTCTGCAGTTTTGCTGAGTAACATTGAAGACAGCATCCGTACGCCATGCAAACTTATAGGCTGTATGGTAATCATACATATACAATTCGCCATTGTCCATAAGCGTGGTATCAGTCTCCAGGCTCAGGGGATTACGCAAGTCAATCTCAAGGCCATTTGTCAACAGGTTCTTTCCTGCATATGGATTGTCCGTGTCATTATTGACGAATTTTACCTCCTCCAGTTTGTATTTCAATGGGGGAAGTAGGGCTGAGAATTCACCTGTCAGGCTGTCGGTAGTGATAAAGACATATTGTGACAGATTATCAGCTCCGCGATACGCCTTGCTCTTGATGTTTTCAGTCTGCGAAGCCACCTCGACTGTCGATGTGTTGGGTTCGTATGAGCTCGATGTTTCATCTTCTATCTTCTTGGCATTGAAGATTCCGCTATCAGTATATTTCAACTTGAGTATTGTACGTCCGATATTGTTTTTACTCTGCTTGCATCCCAAGGTCTTTTCGCCCTGTACGGTACCACCCACGACACGTCCTGTGTAGTTGACCTGTGTGGCATCCCAGAATGTTATTGGCTCTTGTATGTCATCATTGAATAGTTCTGTGGTACCCACTCCGTTCTTGTCATCGGGGAAGCGTCCATTGTTTTCAAAAATATGTCCCTCCTTCTTCACCTCGATGTAATGGTTTCCTATTGGTACACTGACAAGAAAATCACCATTCACATCGGTCTGCACCAGATTGCCATTCATGCTGGCAGCCTGTCCGTCCACATATACCGTACAGCCCTCTACAGGAATAGTGGTACCCGAAAAGCGTACCTTACCACTTGCCTTGAATGAAGACTCATCGGAGAAGTCAACTCCACTGTATATTAGCGATGATCCACTCACGAAGCGGCTTGCCTTAGTCGGTGAGAAGGAATGTACACCCAGAGAAGGAATGACAGAATAGGTGGTTCCGTCACCCGAGAAGGGGATACCGCTGATTGTATAGTTACCGTCACTGTCCGTTATACCGCATATTGAGAGTTGGCTATTTGAAGGAACATTGTCAGTAACCGTCATGTTATTGACTTTACCATGGTTGCCATTTGCTACGCCACCTCTTTTTGAATAGTCGTATGCCGTTGACAGACTGGCGATGCCTTCATCCATTTTTAAATACATGTAGAGTCCATCTTCGGAACCGGAAAGGACACGGAAGTAGTTGTTCAATATCTCAGCATCAGTAAGTTCCTTGGTCCAGAAACGGCACTCATCGATTGCACCGGACATATTATTGCTTTGGTAATTTCCAAAGGTAAATGGTCTGGTTCCCAATAAGCTGTCCAACTTTGCCGAATAGCCCAACTTTGCAGTGGTCGAAGTAATACTCTTTTTTTGCATTACTCCTTTCTTGTCAACAATGCGAACAGTATATGTGTTGCTGCCATCGAACGAGAAAGATACATTATAGAATTCACCAGAACTAATTCTACAACCATTAAAACAGAACGGTACAAAATAGAGTTTATCGTCAGCCGGGAAAGATCCATATATCTCACCAGTGCTTGAGGAATAAAGGTTGATAACGTTTGTGCAGAACAGTCCGATTCCTTTAGTTCCATCTAATTTATCAGCCTTGAAGTACATCTGCATCGTCCAGGGTTGGGTCAATACAGAAACATACTCCTCAGGCTTATCCGTCTTGTCAATATTTACATACGACTCACTGCCAAGAATCTTAAGAGCATGAAAACCTTGCAGATTCTCTCCGTCGCTTCCACTCTTTTCAAGACTCACCTTAACGCCCTGCACTGCCGTTCCCGTGTCAAACGAGACGCGTCCGTTGATGACACCTGTTGCCATGGCGAAGCCATCGGTTTCACGGGATACACCTTCCTGTATCGTTCCATCACACTCGCGATAACACTGAACGCGATATTCATAATAGGAACCGGCCTGCGCTGAAGCATCATCATAGCTATATTTGCTTGCCACACCGGAAGTGGAGTGAATGGTCTGATAATCGTTTTCATCAGTACTTCCAAGCAGACGACGCTGCACATTAAAGGAGGTCGGGTCTGTTCCAATCTGTTTGACATTCCATGTTATACGCACCATACCACTGTATGTACCAAGGCTTGCAGTAACATTTTCCACGGAACTTTTCCCAGATATACTTCCAGTAGTGACTGAAGACTCACAAGTTTGTCCCTGTGCATTTACCGTTACCTTGTATTCGTAGGTAACACATGAGTTTTTAGCATCAGAATCCGTAAATGTGTATTCTTTCAGTTTGGGATCTTCAACTGTGTATGTACTATAATTCTCCCATCCCAAAGAATTCGTAGCTGTTTTTACACGTCTCTTGAGTGTCAGTTTGTATTCTTTGGTATCTGCATCTGGAAATGCCAGGAATTTGCAGGTAATCTCAATCCTGTCATCAAACTCGTTTGTGGCAGAAATTCCTGTGAATTGCGGTTTTCTCTCCAAACTGCCTGTAATACTTGCAAAAGGTCCTCTACCTCTGTTGGAGATGATATGGCATCTGTCCAGTTTGCCGGTTGGAAAACCACTGTGTATTTGTATTTGATACCATAATCAGGAGTCGAGTCAACAAACGTTTTCTTTGTATTGTTATTCACATCACTATTGGTACTTGAAACAGTACCAATCTTTGTGTTGTCACGGAATATTATCCATGAGCCGTTGCCGTCAAAATGAGCTGAATTGGAAACCTGGGGATACCAGCTGATTTCCATCGTCTTAGCCCATGGGTCTGGTTCGAGACTCATTGCGTTATTGTCACTGGAAATGTTGGGACGAGGATAACCATTAATCCAAACGTCATTGCTTGTATAATAATTATAAAAGAAGACCTCATCTTTTATAGCTGTGGAATAGTCATTTGGAAAGACTGTATAATCCGGAGCATAGCGTGCAAATACAGGATATATCTGGTATGCCTTATAATTTCCAATTGCCAATGTTGCCTCTGCCTTACTCGTTTTGACACTGGTAGTCCTGTAATAGGCATTGACACTTGTCGTGGGGGTATTATCATCCTTGTAGTCAAGAATCTTCAGCAAATCATTGTCTGCCGGCCAGTTATTGTTGTTGGCTCTTGTCGCAAAACGGAAATCATATCTCCAGTCACCACTCGTTCCCTTCTTTCCGTCAGAATTGGGATATGTATCCGACTTTAGACCAATAATGCTGACTTTCACCTTTCCATTGCCGGTACGTGTGAAGGAACTTGAATTGATGGTCGGCCAACCTAAGGAAGACGAGGAAGGTGGACTGAAGGTAGTGGATACTACAGCGTTCTCCACAAGTGTACTTTTACCTTTGGAAGTGTAATATCTCCAATTACCCTTAACGCCTAATTTTATGTCCTTGTTCCAGCTATTGGTAGCCCCTGCCTTAAGAATGACATGCACATCAATGCGTACCCATTTGGTGCTTTCACCTTCTGTAACTGTTTTAGACAATGCAACGACTCCGCTATATCCGTATTTTGAGAAGCTTTTCCATCCGAGCACTTTTGCATTCAGGTCATCTGATCCCTTCAGAACACTTTCGCTGTCACGATTGCCGGAAATATGTTTCCAGACTTCATTAAGACAAGCGACATCCAGTCCGTTGACCTGCAGGAACACAGAATCCTCATACGCTGCATTCTCTTCATGATAGTTGAAGAATCTCAGTGTAAACTTCAGATGCGCACCGTTAGGGAAATTATACCCTTCGGGAGTTGTGCTATCATCAGAATAGATTTTGGGCATCGAAATGCTTTCACTGAATGCCCAGGTGTTCAGGCTGAATGACAGCAGTGCCATCAGCAGTACAACGAAGTTCTTTCCCCGTTGCAATTTCCCGCTACTTGCATAGGGCGCAAGTACAGGAAGATTTTTCAGAAAATTAATGTACATGGTTTTTATTTGTTGATATTATTCTCTTTCCATTATTTTTTTTTCGAGTGACCTTCGTGTCCTGTTTCACAACAGTGTTGCAGTCAGAGCGCATTTTTCTATATGCAAAAATATAATAAATTTAATGTAAGGGCAATAGTTGGAGTGCCACTACAGTCATATTTTGTTGATTAGGCAAAAAAAATTGTTGATTAGGCAAATGGTTCAGACTATTCTGTGATGTGGATAAATAAAAGGAGACAAACGTTTTCCCGTGGCGTTTGTCTCCTGTGGTTTTTATGCAGTTCTGTCAGGTGGCTTCTATTTGTTGTAGTCAGCCTTTTCTTTCTGTCGTTTCTTTTTCTTGCCTTTCGGCTTGACGCCGAAAAGTTCACGCCAGTTTCCGAAGTCCTTTTTCATGATCAGACCCAGTCCTTGTGTGTTCATGCTGTTTCTTGTGAAATACCGGTCGTTGGTCTGGTTGTACACCCTGATGGCCAGGTTGCCGTTGGGGTAGAGCAGATAGCGCAGGTCAAAGTCGCCGATGAAACTGGTTGTCGTGTTGGCGTTGTCTCTGTAGCCGAACTCTCCATTGATGAGTAGCCTGTTGTTGAGCAGTTTTCCGCTCAGCAATGCTTCATATTCGGCGTTGTTGAATCCCTCGTCGCCTGTGGAGATGTTGGCTCCGAAGTTCCATTTGTTGCTGTTCACCACACCTTCAAGCAATGTGTTGATCTGCTGGCTGATGGTTCCGCTGAGCAGACTCTGCATGGCCAGTGAAGTCTGGCTTTGCTGGGTGCCGTCGGTGGCGTTGTTGCTGCCCTGTGTGTAGAAGCGTCCCACAGCCAGCAGATAGAGCACCTGCTGGTTCATTTCCTCCTCGCTGTTGATTATGCTATATACCATCTGCTTGGCATCTGCGCTCACTGTCGGCATGTCCAGCCCGAAATCTACTTTCGGCGCATCCGGTGTTCCGGTGATGTTCATGAGACAGTTCACCTTGATATTGTTCGATGAGAACGACCGTCCTATGTTCAGGTCGGCGAGGCTCACACCGTTCAGGGTGTATTGTGCATTGAGGTTAAGTGTGGCTTTGTAGGGATCGCCGCCGAAGCTGATGGTTCCTCCTCTCTGGAACTCGAAGTCCTTCTTGATGGCATTCTGGATGGTGAGCTTGTAGGTGCCGTCGTTCACGGTGTAGTTCCCGAACAGGTCAAACGCTCCCTTATTATAATATGTGGCGCGAAGCACACCGTCGCCATGCAGGTCAATATAGTCGCCAGTGTGCTCGTCCATGAGCAGCTTGATGGTTGCTTTCGGTGTGCAGTTCACCAGCATGTTCAGCTTGATGTTTGTCCTCATGTCGTAGTCATTGTCCCCGTTGTCCGAGGCGTTCCCGTTGCCCTTGTCCTTTCCGGCCGGCTGTTCTGCGGTATTGCTCTGGCTTCTCCATCTGATGAACTCTCCCGTGCTGATGGCATCCGGACTGCCCACGTTGTACACGATGATGCTTCCGTCTTGTGGAGTGGCATCCACGTCTATGGTCACTTCACCGCTCTTTCCCTTTATGCGGCAGTCTCCTGTCAGGAAGGCTGTACCGTAGAAAGTGTCTCCGTTGAATCCGTGTGTTTCATATCCCAGGAGGTTCTCAGCCCTTACGTTCAGGTCATAGCTCAGTCTGGTGAGGTGTTTGTGATAAAGGCTTCCGCTCACGATGCCGATGTTCCCGTTACGGTCGTATATCGTATCGTTCAGCAACTGTATTTCATCGGGTATGAACCTGATGCGTGCGTTGCCCAGCCGGTAGTCGGTGTTCAGGCTGCTGATGCCTATGTTTCCCGTGGTGGTCAGTTCGCCGGTGAGGTTGATGTTGTTCAGTGGCCCCGACAGTTTCACCGCCCCGTTGGCCTTGGCCTCGATGTCGCGCATGAAACTTCCGCAGAAGCTGTACAGGAATTCCAGCCGTGTGTCCTTGGCCCTGATGTCCAGGTCTATGTAGTTGTTTTTTGGCGACACATATCCGCTGATCAGTGTCTGCCTGTTGTCCTCGTCATTGGCTGTGGCGTCAATGTCTATCTGTCCGGCCTCGTTGTCGTATGTCGCTGTGGCCAGGAGCGTGCCCATGCGTCCGTTTTCAAACCGGAATCCGTCCACGCTCAGGTTCGCTTCCGCTGTCGGGCTGCCGAAGACCGACGCTACAGTGGCTTTGCCCGAGGCCATGCCGCTGAACTCTACCGAATGGAAATTGACCAGGTTGAGGATGTAGCTGATATCTATATCCTGCAGGTTCACGGTCAGTTCGTCTGCTGCGCGTTTGGTGGCCTTTCCGGCTACCTGTGCGAACTGGTTGTTGTGCCTTATGCCCAGATGGTCTATGGTCAGGCAGTCCTTGCTGTAGCTGATGTTGGAGGACTGTATGTTCCAGACAGTATCGCCTACACATACTACAGACGGGTTGATGTTGATGTGGGCCACATCTTCGTTGTCCTCGTTCCTGTCGAACCGTGCGTCTGCGCTGAATTCCCCGTTCAGTCTGTGCTGTCCGTCATTGCTGAACACGACCTGTGTGTGCAGCCGGTTGTCTGCCGCCTTGGCTTTTATGTTCCATGCCGTTATCTGTCCCTTTTCCGTATGCCTTTTCAGCTGTGCAGTGGCCTTCAGCGTGTCGTTGGGAGTCGTGATGCGGAGGTGGGCATCGCTGAATCTGCTGTCGCCGTAGGTCAGCTGTGCGGCATCGCATGCCACGTCTATCTGCTGTCTGCCATCGTCCATGCTGCCCGAGATCATGAGTGGTTTGCCCAGTTCCAGGGGAATCCCCACAATATGGCGCAGCCATTGTGCATCGCGCAGTGTAGCCCTGAACACAAGGCGGTTGTCGGCAGGTGGGGTAGAGGGGATGCCTGGCGCGGTGGGCAGTTTCTTCTTCACCAGATTGTTGAGGCTTCTGCCTATGCTGGCCAGCCTGTATTGTCCGTCAAGGACAGCATTGCCGAAGTCGCTGTTCAGCATGATCCGGTGACGGCCGTCGTTCTGTTCAGAGGTCAGGGCCAGCCTGTTCAGGCGGTAGTGGGTGTCTGCACTGGTCATGCTGAAGTCGGACAGGACTATGGTCCCTGTTGCATGGTCGGGTTCATTACCTTTGACAGAGGCTTCGATGACTGCATCGAATGTGGTATTTTCCCATTTGTCGGTCAGTCTGAGCTGTTCCGGGTTCATGTTCCTTATGCGTGTCAGCAGGTCTATTCCTGTGTTGCCTTTCTCCCAGCTGGTGCCTCCGCTGGCCGTCAGCTGTATGTTCGGGTCGTCTATGGCGATGGTTCCCTCAAGGCCGTTCCCTTTCCATTTGCCGTCAATGCTGATGCCACTGTAGCTGTATCCCTTGAATCCCAGTTCCGTCACTTCACCCTTCACATTCACCATGGGCCATTGTCCGTCTATGCCAAGCTGTGCAGTCAGCCTGCCGAGGTCGTTGTTTCCCAGCAGTGTCTGCAGGTCTATTCCTGTGGCCTTGAGTTCACCGCTGACACCTTTTCCCTTCTTGCCCATATCTACCGTGAGCTTTCCGGCTTCCGAATCCATCCTGGCATGCAGTTGTCCGTCTGCACCTGTGCCCGAGGCCTCGCCTTTCATTTCCATCTTGCCCAGAGCGTTCAGGAATGCTGGCACGGGCTTGTCTTTGACGAAGGCCTTGTACCAGGGGACGATGTCTTCGCCCGAGAAGCGCAGGTCGGCTATCCTCGCGTTCCAGTGGGCTGTCCCTGTCCCATCATCTCTTATCCCCCCGTCGGCCGTCAGACGAAGATGCCCCGTAGGGTCGGAGACCACGAACCGGCTGATTCCTATCTGCTGTCCGGAACCGGCGAAGGTGCATCCCATTTGCAGACTGCGGTCACAACCGGCCAGCACAGGCACAAGGCACTTGAAGTCTGCCGGGGCGATGGGGGAGGCTTCCCACGTGCCCTTGAACTTGAGGGTGCCGGGGTCAGGCTTGCCCTTTTCATCTGTCTTGTAGGTGGCTTCCGCCTTCGGCACCGTTATGCTGCTGCCGGGCATGAGCAGTTCAAGTCCGGCCAGTCCTGCCTGGCTTCTGTTGGCCGTAAGCCTGAACTTCAACGACCTGACCTCCAGTCCCGAATGCTCGGTGAAGGCCAGTTTCTTGGCTTTTATGTTGATGGAGTCATCGCTGAGCTTATTGACGATGAGGTGCGCGCTCAGCTCTTCTATGCCAATGTGGCTGGCCGACAGCTGTCCTGTGTGTGGCACGTAGTATTCATCATAGGCCAGCGAACCGTGGCGTATGATGAGCGAACCCACCTGCACGTCGAGCGGCTTGTGCGAGGTCGTGTCCTTGGAGGCAAGGGAGTCGAGCACGAACTGGTAGTTGGGCCGGGCATCGGCAGAGGCCTTGTAGAGTCGGGCCTTCAGTCCGAACAACTGTGCCGAGGATATGGCTATGCGGCCGTGTGACAGTTCCCAGAGGTCTATCTTCACGGACAACCGCTTGGCTTCCAGCATATGCTTGCCTTGCTGGTCGAAGAGCAGCAGGTCGTCAATGATCACGCGGTTGATGAATCCCAGGTCCACCCGTCCTGTCTTCACACTTGTCCCCAGCCGTTCCGATATCTCCCCGGCCAGCATGCCGCCAATATGGCGTTGCACCGCAGGGATGTGGAGCAGGATGATTGTGGTGAAGTACAGGCCGGCCAAAGCCCATATCGTCCAGCTGATTATTTTCTTGAATATTTTCAGTTCCGTAGATTTTTGACTTGCAAAATTACATTTTTTTTCCGTAAATCCTTATCTTTTCAGTTGCTTTCTTGCTTTTCGCGCAATATTGGCTGGAATATTATATGGAGCAATGCCTGGGATGCCAATGGTAATGTCGGGAGAACTGTACACAGGTCGCTGTATATATGTGTTTTCCGGAAAATCAAAGTGTCAGAATTTTAACACTTTTGCTTACACTTTGATTTTCCGGCCATTTCTGAAGATTCGTCCAAGAGCGGATTTTTACGCGTCAGCGGAAATTCCCGGTTTCAGAGGACTGTTTTGTAAATCGTTGATAATCAAAGGGATAAGTTTTTACGGATGTAAAGTGTTAACAAAAACCACACGATTTTAACCTAAAATCCGTTAAATTCATGCACAAAACGGCAGTTTTGTGCAGTTTTTAGCCCCCTTTTTCTGTACTTTTGGTCGGAAAATTGCGGTTTTGAGGCCGGAAAACCTAAATTTTTGCCCCAAAACAGTTAAGTTTTACCTCAAAAACACTTAAGTGCCGGAACGAAAATAGTTAACTAATTTTCTGGAAACAGTTAAGTGTTTCCCCCCTAACACTTAACTGATTTTTCTGTTTTGTGCAAAAAACCGACAATTTACACTTATTAACATGAAAACCAACCTAAAACCACCTGTTTTTCAAGACCACAAAAAATCAAAGTGTCACAAAAGCTGTCAAAAAACTGACACTTTGTAAAATTCATTCCAACTCCACTCTTTCAATAGAATCCTCTCAAACGGTCGTTTCCTCCTACCAGGGAGATAGGGTGTACCATAAGGTCTGTCACCCTTGATCCACGATTCCTTTCCTGTCATATTTGTCATTTTCGGATGACACTTGTCCCGCCTTGGCGAACTGTCATGTGCTGTTCTGCCGGAAAAGGTAGAAAAGAAGTTGTATTTTTCTTCTGGCCACTATTGCAGGATTTGTGTTTTTTTGTTAATTTTGCAAGCACCAATCCCCATGTGGATGTTTTATCCTGTGCCTTTGCGTTTTGGGGGCATTGGGGCAGCGGAAGGCTGTCTGCTGTGTGGAGCATATACAGCGCAGAAGCGACGACAGAACAAAATTAGTACAAATTATATATTTTATGGCAGATGTTATTAAGTTGCGTAAAGGCTTAGACATTAACCTGAAGGGGAAGGCCCGGCTCGATACGGTGAGCGTTGAGCCTTCCGCCGAATATGCTTTGGTGCCCGATGATTTCTGCGGCGTAAAGCCCAAGGTGGTGGTCAAGGAAGGTGACTATGTCAAGGCCGGCGAACCATTGTTCGTGAACAAGACAAGCCCCGGAGTGAAGTTTGCGTCCCCTGTAAGCGGTACGGTCAAGGAAGTGCTGCGTGGTGACCGCCGCAAGGTACTGGCTGTGAAAGTGCTGGCCGAGAAGGAGATGCACTATGTTGATTTCGGTGTCAAGGATGTTGATAAGCTGACTGGCGAAGAGGTGGTGGAGGCCCTGCTCGAGGCCGGGCTGTTCGGCTATATCAACCAGTTGCCATACGCAGTATCGACAACGCCCGATACACAGCCGAAAGCCATTTTCGTGAGTGCATTGCGTGACATGCCCCTGGCTGGTGATTTTGAATATGAACTGAAAGGTCAGGAAGCTGACTTCCAGGCAGGATTGACCGCCCTGTCGAAAGTGGCCAGCGTGCATCTCGGCATTGGCAGGCAGCAGGAAGACCTCGTGAAGGGCAGGTCTGCGTTCTGCAATGTGAAGGTGCATGTGTTCGACGGCCCCTGTCCGGCAGGAAACGTGGGCGTGCAGGTGAACCATATATGTCCCGTGAACAAGGGAGAGGTGGTATGGACCGTGGAGCCTACGGCTGTGCTCTTTTTCGGCCGTCTGTTCAACAGCGGCAGGGTGGATTTGCGGCGCAGGGTGGCACTTGCAGGGCCGGAAGTCATTGACCCCGTGTATGCAGAGCTGACCGTAGGCCAGCAACTCACCACGCTGCTTGCCGGCAGACTTGCCCATACGGAGCATGTCAGGATCATCAACGGCAATCCGTTGACCGGGCGGCCCTGCTGTGCCGAGGGCTATCTCGGTGCACATGTATCGGAAGTGACGGTCATTCCCGAAGGCGACAACGTGGACGAGCTGTTCGGCTGGATCATGCCCCGTTTCAGACAGTTCTCCATGAGCCGCAGTTATTTCAGCTGGCTGTTCGGCAGGAAGCGCGAATATACCTTGGATGCCCGTGTGAAAGGAGGCGAGAGGCATATCATCATGAGCGGTGAGTATGACAAGGTCCTGCCCATGGACATCTATGGAGAGTACCTCATCAAGGCCATCATTACCGGCGATATCGACAAGATGGAGCAACTGGGCATCTATGAGGTGGCACCGGAGGATTTTGCCTTGGCAGAGTTCGTGGACAGCTCGAAACTGGAACTGCAACGCATTGTGCGCGAGGGACTTGACATGCTGCGTAAGGAAAATGCGTAAGCCGGTGTGAAAATGGATTTTTATGTAAAATAAGCTGACAATCATTATATATGAAAGCACTTAGGAACTATCTTGACAAGATAAAACCCTCCTTTGAGGAAGGAGGACGGCTGCACGCATTCCGCAGTGTGTTCGACGGGTTCGAGACCTTCATGTTCGTGCCCAACACTACGGCAAAGTGCGGGACGAACATCCATGATGCCATAGACTCCAAGCGCATCATGAGTATCGTGGTCATGGCCTTGTTGCCCGCATTGCTGTTCGGCATGTACAATGTGGGCTATCAGAACTACAGCGCGGCAGGTGTGCTCCAGGACACAGGCTTCGTGGAAGTGTTCATGTACGGTTTCCTGGCCGTACTGCCTAAAATCCTCGTTTCCTATATTGTGGGACTGGGCATCGAGTTCGCCTGGGCGCAGTGGAAAGGCGAGGAGATACAGGAAGGTTATCTGGTGTCGGGCATCATCATCCCGCTCATCGTACCGGTGAACTGCCCGTTGTGGATACTGGCCTTGGCCTGTGCCTTTGCTGTGGTCATAGGCAAGGAGATTTTCGGTGGGACAGGCATGAACATCTTCAATGTGGCGCTTGTGGCGCGCGCATTCCTGTTTTTCGCCTATCCGCAGAAAATGACCGGCGATACGGTGTGGATTGCCACAGGTAAGATTCTCGGACTGGGCAATGACCTGCCCGATACCTTTACGGCGGCCACTCCCCTCGGGATGATTGCACAGGGTGGAGAAACAGACATGGGGTGGACTCTGTGCGACATGGTGACAGGATTCATTCCGGGCAGTATCGGTGAGACCAGTGTGGTGGCCATTGCCATCGGAGCGGTTATCCTGCTCTGGACAGGCATAGCCAGCTGGCGCACGATGGGCAGCGTATTTGCCGGCGGCGCACTGACGGCATTGTTCTTCGGTATGGCCGATATGACTCCCGTTCCCTGGTATGAGCATCTGGTACTGGGCGGATTTGCCTTCGGTGCAGTGTTCATGGCTACAGACCCCGTGACCAGCGCACGCACGGAGACAGGCAAGTATATCTACGGCCTGCTGATCGGAGCAATGGCTGTGGTCATTCGCGTCATGAACCCGGGCTTCCCCGAAGGCATGATGCTTGCGATACTGTTCATGAACATGTTCGCACCGCTTATAGACCATTGTGTGGTACAGGCCAATGTGTCGAGAAGAATGAAACGTTTAACGAGAAATAAATAGAACAATGGCAAATGACAAAAAAGGATTGAATACCAATTCCAATACCTATACGATAGTCTATTCGGCCCTGCTCGTCATTGTGGTGGCCTTTCTGCTGGCCTTCGTGTTCCAGACACTGAAGCCATTGCAGGACGATAACGTGAAGCTCGACAAGAAAAAGCAGATTCTTGCAGCATTGAATCTCAGGAACCTGGCAGACCAGGACGCGTATGAAAAATACAAGGAAATGGTCGTGGCAGATGAAATCATTGATGCGAAGGGAACGGTGACTGCTCCTGGAGCGCAAGGAGGAGAAAATGATGGTTTCAGACTGAACAGCGCCGATATGAAGCAGGGACACTTTGCCCTCTATGTCTGCAAGGTTGACGGACAGACAAAGTATGTCATCCCGGTTTACGGAATGGGACTCTGGGGAGCCATCAGCGGATACATCGCCATAGACGAGGATAAGGAAACCGTGTTCGGAGCTTATTTCAACCATGAGAGCGAAACAGCCGGACTGGGTGCTGAAATAAAGGACGACACTTCATGGCAGGAGTCATTCCGTGGGAAGAAACTCTTTGGAGAAGGCGGTCGGGAAATCGCTTTGGCAGTGGTGAAGAAAAAAGACAATGAAGCCACGCAGGTAGATGCCATTACAGGTGCTACGCTGACTTCGGACGGCGTGACCGCCATGCTCAGGGATTGTCTGGGAGCATATCTTACATTTCTAACTGATAAGTAAAAGAGACTGAGATTATGGATAAACTGTTTTCAAAACAGAATAAGGAGGCTTTTGCCAATCCGTTCAACCTGGATCATCCTATACTGGTTCAGGTGCTGGGCATCTGTTCAGCACTTGCTGTCACCGCACAGCTGAAGCCAGCCATTGTCATGGGACTGGCTGTAACAGTGATTACGGCATGTTCAAACGTAATCATATCGTGCATACGCAATACTGTTCCCAACCGCATACGCATCATCGTGCAGCTCGTTGTGGTGGCTGCACTGGTGACGATTGTCAGTCAGGTGCTCAAGGCTTTTGCCTATGATGTGAGCGTACAGCTGTCTGTATATGTGGGACTGATTATCACGAACTGCATACTCATGGGACGACTGGAGGCCTTTGCCATGATGAACAAACCTTGGCCGAGCCTTCTGGATGGCATAGGTAACGGACTTGGATATGCTTACATTCTTGTGGCTGTCGGCGGGATAAGGGAACTGCTGGGCCGTGGAACGCTCCTTGGCTTCCAGGTTGTTCCGCAATGTGTGTATGATGCAGGTTATATGAACAACGGCATGATGACTATGCCCGCCATGGCCCTGATATTGCTGGGTTGTGTCATCTGGGTTCACCGTGCTTATTTTTATAAGGAAAAATGATTATGGAACATCTGGTTAGCTTGTTTTTCAGGTCCATCTTTGTGGACAATATGATTTTTGCCTTCTTCCTCGGCATGTGTTCTTTCCTTGCTGTGTCGAAGAACGTGAAGACATCGCTCGGACTGGGTATGGCGGTGACCTTTGTGCTGTTGGTGACTGTACCTGTGGACTATCTTCTGCAGACCAAGGTCTTGGGGCCGGATTGCCTGATTCAGGGCGTTGACCTTTCTTATCTGAGCTTTATACTCTTCATCGCTGTAATTGCCGGAATCGTGCAACTTGTGGAAATGGCTGTAGAGAAATTCTCCCCATCGCTCTATGCTGCGCTGGGCATCTTCTTGCCGCTGATTGCAGTGAACTGTGCCATCATGGGCGCTTCGCTTTTCATGCAGCAGCGCATAAACCTTGATCCATCCAACACACAGTATATCGGTTCGATTGTTGATGCGCTGGTCTATGCACTGGGCAGTGGAATAGGCTGGACATTGGCCATTGTGGCGATGGGCGCCATCCGGGAAAAGATGCAGTACAGTGATGTCCCCAAACCGCTGCAGGGACTGGGCATAACCTTCATCACTGTGGGGTTGATGGCTATGGCAATGATGTGTTTTTCTGGTCTTAAAATATAAACAAAAATGATACAGTTCATATTTGCAAGTATAGGAGTATTCCTCACAACAATATTGTTGCTCGTTGTCATCTTGCTTGTAGCCAAGAAATATCTCTCCCCCAGTGGCAACGTGAATATTACTGTCAATAACGACAGGGTGCTTAACGTGCCGCAAGGTGCCAGTCTGATGACAACCCTCAATGAAAACGGCATTTATCTGCCTTCGGCCTGTGGAGGAAAGGCATCGTGCGGACAGTGCAAGGTGCAGGTGCTTGAGGGCGGAGGGGAGATACTGGATTCTGAAAGGCCCCATTTCACCCGGAAGCAGATCAAGGAAAACTGGAGGCTCGGTTGCCAGTGCAAGGTCAAGGGAGACCTTAAGATAAGGGTGCCGGAAAGTGTGCTTGGCGTGAAGGAATGGGAGTGTACGGTTGTCAGCAACAAGAATGTCTCAAGCTTCATCAAGGAGTTCATTGTCGCATTGCCGCCGGGTGAGCACATGGATTTCATACCGGGTTCCTATGCACAAATCAAGATTCCGGCTTATGACTGCATTGATTATGACAAGGATTTTGACAAGAATGATATCGGTCCGGACTATCTGCCTTCTTGGGAGAAGTTCAACATTTTCTCGCTCAAGGCCCACAATCCGGAAGATACTATCCGTGCCTACTCTATGGCTAACTATCCGGCGGAGGGCGACCGCATCACGCTCACTGTGCGCATTGCCACAACTCCGTTTAAGCCACGGCCACAGGTGGGATTCCAGGATGTTCCCACTGGAATCGCATCTTCTTACATCTTTAGCCGGAAGCCGGGAGATAAGGTCATCATGAGTGGACCTTATGGCGACTTCCACCCCATATTCGAATCTAAACGCGAGATGATATGGGTAGGCGGTGGAGCCGGTATGGCGCCTTTGAGAGCGCAGATCATGCACATGACCAAGACCTTGCACACGCGTGACCGTGAGATGCATTTCTTCTATGGCGCGAGGTCGCTTGTGGAGGCTTTCTTCGTAGAAGACTTCCTTGAGCTGGAGAAAGAATATCCTAATTTCCATTTCCATCTTGCTCTTGACAGATCGGATCCTGCTGCCGATGCGGCTGGTGTGAAATATACGGCAGGATTCGTGCATCAGGTGATGTATGAAACCTATCTTAAGGATCATGAGGCACCGGAAGACATAGAATACTACATGTGCGGACCTGGTCCTATGAGTAAGGCTGTGCAGGGTATGCTTGACAGTCTTGGCGTTGCTCCCGAGAGCATAATGTTTGACAACTTCGGATAATATAATAAAGTCCCTGCATTCCTGTCTGTTGGAATACAGGGACTTTTTCTGTTAAATCATCATCATGAAAAAAAGCAATTGTCGTAGGTGCATCTTCAGGCATCGGACGCGAAGTGGCCTTGCTTTTAGCCCGGCAAGGGTGGATGGTCGGGATTGCAGCGAGACGCACGGACAAGCTCACGCTGCTGATACAGGAAGTCGGGGAGAATGCAGTGGCTGCGCACATAGATGTCTGTGCGCCTGATGCAGGAGAGCGTCTTATGCAACTCATTGGACAATTGGGTGGCATGGACCTGTATTTCCATGCTTCTGGCATAGGAAAGCAGAATCCTGGACTTGACATGCAGACAGAGCAGGATACGGTGAAAACCAATGTGGAAGGTTTTATGAGAATGGTCAATGCTGCCTTTAACTGGTTCGCGCAGAACGGGAAAGGACAGATTGCCGTCATTTCTTCCATTGCCGGAACCAGAGGGCTCGGACCGGCTCCGGCCTACAGTGCTACCAAGGCGTTCCAGAACAATTACATTGAGGCACTTGAACAGCTGGCCAACAGCCGTGGCCTTGACATTGCCTTTACAGACATCAGGCCGGGATTTGTCGATACAGACCTGCTTGCAGGAGGGCGATATCCCATGCTGATGGACAAACAGAAAGTAGCCCGGAGCATTGTCCGGGCCGTGCTTGGCAGGAAGCATGTCTGCGTGATAGATTACAGATATCGTGTGCTCACATGCTTATGGAAATGGGTACCCCGCTGGCTATGGCGCAGGTTCAACCTGGTAGGCAGAACGGTGTAGCCGATGACCTCGCCGATATCCGTTTCCTTTCATGTCATGGCAAGGAAGAGGCTACTTCATCTTTTTCTCCCGATATAGAATACATAGCCATAATATTGGTTGTATTCCTCAAAGAGCCGGGCTTCCTTCCGCTGATTCTCCACCAGCATTCTTGCCGTAGGATTGTCTCCGTGCTTTTCCAGGAACAGTCGTTGTGCCTCTTGTTGGGGAATATAGAACTCATCAGTCCAGCATTCCGTGGGTAATAGGAAGGTGGCTACCGGCTCGTAGCCACAATCCACGAGTTTCTGGAGATTGTTCCACACAGTGTCTATCTGGGGATAAGCGTCTGTCCAGAAATCCCTGATGGTATCAGGCCGTTCGGCTGTAGTCCATGACGCATCAGTCACGCCAATATACCCCCCTTCCTTCAGTAATTTTTTCCAGGCGGTCAGCCCTTGCCTGAACCCCATGTTGTATATTGCCCCTTCAGACCATATCAGGTCCATGGACTCTTTGTCGAAAGGCAGACTGTTCATGTCTGCTGCCATTGTCTGTATGCGGTGTTCCAGACCTGTCCGATGGGCTTCTGCATTCAGATGCTCAAGAAACTTCGGGAACAGGTCCACTGCTGTGATACATGCCGTTGTATGCTGCGCCAGGGTCAGCGTAGATGCTCCTGTTCCGCAGCCAATGTCAGCGATGTGTTTCATCTGGTGCAGCCCGTCAATGAATGACAGGGCCTTGAGTGTACATTCTTCGCTGCCTGGTCCCTGACGATGGGTGGAGGAGAAATACTCACAGATAAGATTGAAGTCGAATTCGTTGATGGAATGATTATTGTCCATGTTGTCTAAAATGATTTCCAGTTTAAAATATTATAATGTTTTGTGAATCGTTACCATAACATAATGGCACGGTAAAAAAGACCTAAGCATAGCGGTTATATGCCTAAGTAGCGACGGGATGACATCCGGTTCTAACGGAGCCATTTACTTCACAATGTCCGAAATCGTTTTAAACATCCGGACGCAAAGGTAAGTATAATGGACGGAATTCCCTCATCTATCGACCTGTTTTTTTGTAAATCCTATGATTTTGAGTGAAACGGTGCTCTTCCCCCTGCTTGTTCTCTACGGTCAGGGAATTTTCCCACAACGGTTCCGGGTTGCGGTTGGGACAGTGCAGGAAATGAAGTCGGGAACAGTGAACCGGAAACTTCGGAAAAGCCAGCTTTTATCTTCCCCGGTGTTAAGTGAAAACTGTAGTTCACGCCGTGAAATATAGTGTTCACGTCGTGAAATATAGTGTTCACGCCGTGAAATATAGTGTTCACGCCGTGAAACAGAGATTGCAGTTCAGACTGGAAGACTTTTCTCTTCGCTTTTCCGAAGTTTCCGGTTCACTGTTCCCGACTTCATTTCCTGCACCTTCCGTAGCGGGTACAATGCTAAGCCGGAACCGGCTTGATGGCCGACTCCGGAAGGGTTTGGCTTTCCTCTTTTCTGGAGAAAGCTCCAATATCTTGTGTTATGGCTATTCTGTGCAGTTGAGTTCTGCTTTCAGGAAGGGCGCTGTATAACTGTCGGTACATCCGGCCACTTCCTCTGGAGTGCCGGTGACAACGACCTGCCCGCCTTTCCGGCCTCCCTCTGGTCCCATGTCAATGATGTGGTCTGCAAGTTTTATTACATCGAGGTTGTGCTCAATGATGATAACGGTATTGCCTTTGTCCACCAGTTTCTGGAGCACATCCATGAGGATGCGTATGTCTTCAAAGTGAAGACCGGTTGTAGGCTCGTCCAGAATGTAGAGCGTCCGTCCGGTATCTTTCTTGCTCAGTTCCGTAGCCAGCTTCACGCGCTGGCTTTCGCCTCCGGAAAGCGTGGTAGAGGGCTGGCCGAGCTTGATGTAGCCTAACCCTACGTCCTGGATGGTCTTTATCTTCTGAAGGATGTTCGGAACGTTCTCAAAGAACTCCACTGCCTGATTGATGGTCATGTCGAGCACATCGGCTATGCTTTTCCCTTTATACCTTACCTCAAGCGTTTCACGGTTGTACCGTTTGCCATGGCATATCTCGCAGGGAACCATGACATCTGGCAGGAAGTTCATCTCGATGGTCTTGTAGCCATTGCCGTTGCAGGTCTCGCATCTTCCGCCTTTTACATTGAATGAGAAGCGGCCTGGCTTGTAGCCTCTGATCTTTGCCTCAGGCAGATTCACGTAAAGCGTACGGATGTCGCTGAAAACGCCCGTGTAGGTGGCTGGGTTCGACCGGGGCGTCCGTCCCAAGGGCGTCTGGTCCACATTGACCACCTTGTCTATGTGTTCAATGCCTTCAATACTTTTGTAAGGCATTGGTTTTTTCAGTGAACGGTAGAAATGATGACTGAGAATGGGCTGCAAGGTCTCGTTGACCAGTGTGGATTTCCCGGATCCGCTCACGCCTGTAACGACAATCATCTCACCCAGCGGAAACTCCACGTCGATGTCCTTGAGGTTATTGCCTGTTGCCCCATGAATCCTTATGGCCTTCCCGTTTCCTTTCCTGCGTTCCCGGGGAATGTCTATACGCCTGCTTCCGTTCAGATATGCGGCTGTTATCCCGTCAGTCTTGATTAGCCTGTCCGGTGTGCCCTGGAACACCACTTCACCGCCTTTCCTTCCGGCCTTTGGCCCGATGTCGATGATGTAGTCGGCATTGAGCATCATGTCCTTGTCGTGTTCTACCACGATGACCGTATTGCCGATGTCCCTTAGTTCTTTCAGCGATTTTATCAGTCTGTCATTGTCGCGTTGATGCAGTCCGATGCTGGGTTCGTCGAGAATGTAGAGCACGTTCACCAGCTGTGAGCCAATCTGTGTGGCCAGCCTGATGCGCTGGCTTTCGCCACCCGAGAGTGAAGCCGACTGCCTGTTAAGTGAAAGATAGTCCAGTCCCACTTCCAGCAGGAAGTTGATTCGGGTTCTGATTTCCTTTATGATTTCGGCTGCGATTTTCTGTTGTTTGGGCTCCAGGTGATGTTCCACCTCGTCCATCCACTCCTTGAGCTGGATAATGTCCATGGATGACAGTTCTGCAATGTTCTTGTCCCACAGCCTATAGGAGAGTGATTCTTTTTTCAGCCTTGCGCCATGGCATTCGCCGCATTCGCATGTGCCCATAAACTGGTCGGCCCATTTTTGCCCACTGGCCGAGTCGTCATTCTCTATAATGGTGTTCAGGTATTTTATCACCCCGTCGAAATGAGTGAAGAAGTCGCTTGATGTGTGTATGATTTCCTTTTCTATACGCACATTCTCTAATGTGCCATAGAGAACCTCGTTGATGGCTTCTTCCGGAATGTCCTTGAGAGGGGTCTTGAGCGTGCAGTCATGTTTCTTCAGGATCGTTTCAAGCTGCCAGAAGATCATCTGGTTCTTGTATTTTCCCAATGGCACGATTCCCCCTTCGTAGATGCTCTGTTTCATGTCGGGCATCACCTTCTTGATGTCTATCTCGTTGACCACCCCGAGTCCTTTGCACTTCGGGCATGCGCCTTCCGGAGAATTGAAGGAGAAAATGTTAGGTGCAGGGTCATTGTAGGCTATCCCTGTCGTGGGACACATGAGTCTGCGTGAGAAATATTTTCCGACATTGGTGTCCTTGTCCACAATCATTATCAGACCGTCTCCCTGTTTCATGGCGGTTGATACGCTTCTGTGCAGCCTTTCGTCATCGCTGTCGCAGACAGCCATCTTGTCCACCAGCACCTCGATGTTGTGGTTCTTGTACCGGTCTGTCTTCATGCCCCGTGTGATTTCCATGAGCTCACCGTCCACCCTTACATACAGGTAGCCCTTTTTCCTCATGCTTTCAAAGAGTTCACGGTAGTGCCCTTTGCGTTGTCTGACCAGCGGTGCCAGGATGAGAATGCGCTTCCCTGCATAGTCTTGTCTGACCATCTCGAGCACTTTCTCCTCCGTATATCTCACCATACGCTCACCTGTGGCATAACTGTATGCTGTTCCGGCTCTGGCAAATAGCAGGCGCAGGAAATCATATATTTCAGTTACGGTCCCCACGGTAGAACGCGGGTTCTTGTTTGTTGTCTTTTGTTCAATGCTGATGACAGGGCTTAGTCCTGTGATCTTGTCAACGTCAGGCCGTTCCATCCCGCCGAGGAAATTGCGCGCGTATGCTGAAAATGTTTCGATATATCTACGTTGTCCTTCTGCAAAAATCGTATCAAAAGCCAGCGATGACTTGCCTGATCCGCTGAGTCCAGTGATGACTGTGAGGCTGTTGCGTGGAATTTCTACATCAATGTTCTTGAGGTTGTGCACACGCGAACCCCATACGTTAATTTTCTCACCTTCCATTGTCTGAAGTTGTGTCTTGAGTCTTTGTTTCTTATTTTAAATGTTTGTGCAAGCTTTTTTCAGGATATTCCAGGTCTGTCTTGGCAATAGATCCTGTCAGGAAATGACGTTGATTTCAGGGCATGGTGGAACTGCCGCCGCTGGTTTCAGTGAAGCCGCGGAGCAGATTTACATCTTTCTTGATGTTGTAGTTTCTTCCATCAGCACCTTTTGCCTTCACTAAGACATAATAAACGCCTTGTTTTACATCTTTTCCTTTGTAGGTTCCGTCCCATCCTTCTGCAGGGTCAGTCCAGTCGAAGATTTTTTGTCCCCAGCGATTGAATATATACGCATGGAATTCCACAATGCTCTGATAACCCGGCTTTGCCCTGTAAATGTCGTTGATGCCGTCACCGTTGGGAGAAAAGGCATTGGGAAATTCCAGTTTGCTTTCTGATACGGAAATCGTAATGGGGCCGGTTTCTCCCCAATAGTCTTCGGTATATGCTATGGTGTCTCCGTCAAGTGTAAATGTGGCATAGAGTTCTATATGGTGCACACCGGCTTTTGTGAATGTGTATTCCGTGTTTTCCTCGTACCTTATAAGATAAGGCTCTGTGTTGCCTTCTGTTGTGAATCTCCATTCATAATGCGCATTCCATGCTCCCACGTCTTCGGCGTTGGCTTCAAGTCGCACGACAATGGGTGCTGATCCCGAATAACTCGTTCCGGTTTCTTCGCCGTCTGGCGTTGTAACTGTAGCTGTGGGGTTAATGGAGGGCAGTTCGTCTGCACAGATAAGGCTCGTTTCCAGCAGTGCGGCAACAAGCAATAATAAGGTTTTAAATCTCATTTTCAGCTGTTTATTATGCAAAAATACGGAATTATGTTGATTCAGCCATTCTTTTTTTGTATTTTTGCAAGCATAATTTTAAAAAAAGGAAATGAATAGACTTTTTTTTAGATGCCTTGTCTTGTTGGGCATCATGTTTTTCTCTCTGTGTTCTTTCTCACAGACTCCTAAATGGCAGGAAATTTATAAAGCCAAGAAGAAAGATACGATTTATGGCATTGCGAAGAAATTCGGTGTGACTCTTGATGAGCTTATCAAGGCCAATCCCGACATGGGCGAACCCGATTATGTGCTGAAAAAAGGTACGCAGGTACTCATTCCCATGCCTGCAGAGCCACAAAAAACGGCAAAGCCTGCTGTCCAGCCGGTTGATGACTTGACCAAACGCGCCATACGTGTAGGCGTCATGCTGCCATTGCATGATGTCGATGGTGACGGACGACGTATGGTGGAATATTACCGTGGTCTGCTCATGGGTTGTGACAGTTTGAAACGCATGGGCATATCCACGGACATTCATGCCTGGAATGTCAATATTGACGCAGATATCCGTCAGACCCTACTTGACAGTTGTGCATCCAAATGTGACATTATTTTCGGTCCGCTTTATACCAGGCAGGTGAAATATCTGGCTGATTTCTGCAATACCTACAAGATCAAGCTGGTCATACCATTCTCCATCAATGCCAACGATGTGGAAACCAACAGTCAGGTCTTCCAGGTCTATCAGTCAGCTGAACTCCAGAATCAGGCTGCCATCAATGCTTTCCTGGAGCGTTTTCCCCGTCATCATGCCGTATTTATTGATTGTAATGATTCGACCAGTCAGAAAGGCAGTTTCACTTTTGGCCTGAGAAAACAGCTTGAAGCCAGGAACCTTTCCTATAACATTACCAATCTGAAATCTTCTGAAGAGTTCTTTTCCAAGGCGTTCAGCCGGGAGAAACCGAATGTGGTGGTACTCAATACCGGCCGCTCACCCGAACTGAATGTTGCCTTGGCCAAGATTGACGGTCTCATGGCCACAGCTCCTGCCGTTTCCGTATCGTTGTTCGGCTATACAGAATGGCTGATGTACACGAAATCATATCTGAATTATTTCCATAAATACGAGACTTACATACCGTCAACCTTTTATTATAATGCCTTGTCACCTCGGGTCACGAATATAGAAAACGATTACCGCAGATGGTTCAGGGCCGACATGCAGAAGGCTTTGCCGCGTTTCGCACTTACCGGTTTCGACCATGCTATGTTCTTTATCAATGGGTTGCACCGTCATGGCAAATCATTCAATGGTCAGAAGTCGGAAAACAAATATGACTTTTTGCAGACACCGCTGAAGTTTGTCCGTTTGGGTGAGGGCGGAATGCAGAACAAGCATTTTATGCTTATACACTATAAGAATAACCATGAACTGGAAACCATAACTTATTAAGATGAGGTTTACAAGAACACTGTTTTTTTTGTGGGTTTTGTTGTCGTCTGTCTGTGCCAATGGCCAGGTAGGCGATCATCGGAGTGACTTTTCCGTGGGATTTAATGGCGGCTATGCCATGAGCACGGTAGGCTTCACGCCTAAAGTCACGCAGTCATCCCATGGTGGTGTTACCGGTGGACTGTCTTTCCGCTATGTCTGTGAAAAATATTTCAATACCATCTGTTCGGTTTATGGCGAAGTGAACTATACCCAGATGGGCTGGAAGGAGGACATTGCCACAGAAGACCGTCAGCCGGTCATCAATCCCGTAACCGGGCAGCCTGAAGCCTATAGCCGTACGCTCAATTATGTGCAAGTGCCGTTGTTTGCCCACCTGGCGTGGGGACGCGAGACCAAAGGCTTCCAGTTCTTCGTTCAGGCGGGTCCGCAATTCGGCTACCTGATTAACGAGAGCACGGAATCCAATTTCAATTTTGACGACCGAAATATGGACGACCGTTCCAATAAGGTCTGTGCTCAGGACACCATGGCCGTGGAGAACAAGTTCGACTACGGTATCGCTGTTGGTGCTGGACTGGAATGGTCTATTCCTCGTGTGGGCCATTTCCTGCTTGAAGGACGCTACTACTACGGACTGGGTAACATTTACGGAGACTCCAAGCGCGACTATTTCGCCAAGTCCAACCACAATTGTATCATGGTCAAACTGACATACCTGTTCGACATTTCAAGAACCAAAAAATAGTTTATCATTATGTTTGAAGGACAACCTAAAGGTCTTTATGCGTTGGCTTTGGCCAACACGGGTGAGCGTTTCGGCTACTATACCATGCTTGCCGTTTTTTCATTGTTTCTAAGAGCTAACTATGGTTTGTCGGCAGCCATGGCCGGAACTATCTATAGTTCGTTTCTTATGCTTGTCTATTTTTTCCCGCTCTTTGGTGGCATGCTTGCCGACAAGTTCGGTTTCGGAAAGATGGTCACCACTGGTATTCTGGTGATGTTCGGTGGCTATCTGCTGCTTTCCGTACCACTTGGTGGCGACACTTTTGCCTTGGTGGTGATGCTTGCAGCCTTATTGCTCATTGGATTCGGCACAGGACTCTTCAAGGGCAATCTTCAGGTGATGGTGGGCAATCTTTACGATGACCCGCAATATGCAGAAAAGCGCGATTCCGGATTCTCCATATTCTATATGGCCATCAACATCGGTGCACTGTTTGCTCCTACCGCAGCAGTCCGCATTAAGGAGTGGGCAGAAACAAGCCTTGGCTATTCAGGCAACGATGCCTATCATTTCTCATTTGCCGTAGCTTGTGCTTCGCTGATTCTTTCCATAGCTATCTACTATGTTTTCCGCAGCACGTTCAGACATACAGAAGGAAATACCCGGGCGGTGTCAAAAGGTGATGCTGTTGTCGAGGAGCTTTCACCGGCCGAGACCAAGCAGCGTATTGTCGCGCTCTGCCTTGTGTTTGCCGTTGTCATTTTCTTCTGGATGGCATTCCATCAGAACGGTCTTGCATTGACCTATTTTGCTGATGAGTTCACTGCCCGTTCGTCTTCGGGAATCCAGGCTATGGCGTTTGATGTATGGAACCTTGTTCTGGTGATTTTTATCGTCTATGCCGGTTTCTCTCTTTTCCAGAGCAAGACCGCGAAGGCAAAAAACATTTCCTGTGTTGTGATTCTCGCTGCTGTGGGTATTCTTGTGTGGAAATATCAGAGCCTTAGCGGTGCAATAGAAGTTCCTGCTCCCATTTTCCAGCAGTTCAACCCATTCTATGTCGTGGCTCTTACTCCTGTCTCCATGGCTGTGTTCGGGTTGCTGTCCGCTAAGGGCAAGGAACCATCGGCACCGCGAAAGATAGCCTATGGTATGGTGGTGGCAGCAGCCGCTTTTGCTTTACTCATGTTCTTCTCGTTCGACCTGCCCATGCCTCAGACAGAGATCGGTCCCGATGGCACACCTGTAGCCAAGCACGTTGCTGATGTTACGCCGAATATCCTTATCTTGGTATATCTTATCCTTACCTTTGGTGAACTTTTGCTTTCTCCAATGGGTATCTCGTTCGTTTCCAAGGTTGCTCCTCCCAAGTACAAGGGAATGATGATGGGTGGCTGGTTTGTTGCTACGGCAATAGGCAACCAGCTGGTGCTTTTCGGCGGAGTGCTGTGGGGATCCATTCCTCTTTGGAGTTGCTGGGCGGTGTTCATGTCCGTCTGCCTCATTGCTGCACTTTTCATGTTCTGCATGATGAAACGTCTGGAGAAGGTCTGCTAACCGTTTCCTGGCTGCCATCATTGTGCAGACGTTACATGGCATAAGTATTTGTCCGGCATCCTCCGTTACCGCAGGGTAGGAGAAGGTGCCGGACCTTTTTGTGCCTGGTTATCTGGCAGGTGAATAGGTGCAGAAAAGCAAAGTGTCATGGAAACATCGGCTTTCATGACACTTACACAGACCGATTCACCTGTTCCGGGGGTGCTTATTCATGGTGATATGGTTCTCCCTTGATGATGGTGCAGGCGCGGTATATCTGTTCTGTGAAGACCAGTCGCACCATTTGGTGGGAGAACGTGAGCCGCGACAATGAAATTATTTCGTTGGAACGGCTGTACACAGCATCCGAGAAACCGTAGGGTCCACCGATGACAAACACGAGGCGGCGTGCCGTGGCCTGTTTGCGTTGCAGCCAGCCGGCCAGCTCGATGCTTCTCATTTCTTTCCCCCGTTCGTCGAGCAGCACCACGTAGTCTGATGGCTCTGTCTGGCGCAGTATCATTTCGCCTTCCGCCTTTTTCTGCTGGTCTTCAGAAAGGTTCCTGGCGTTCTTGAGTGCCGGGATGACAGTTGTGGAGAAAGGCATATAGTGGCCTATGCGTGCCACGTAGTCGTCTATGCTGGCGGCAAAGTGCTTGTCCGGTGTCTTTCCCACAAGCAGGAGTTCAGTCTTCATAATCGTTCTTTCGTTCAGGATTCATGGGAAACCATCCTTTCCTCACACGCTGGCGTTGCTCGAAGAGTTCGCCTATCGACCAGAGCGATGAAGCCCCCAGCACACCCAGGATGGCAGAGACGAAGGTGTCGGCAATGAACAGTGCTGCCGTTATGAAGGTTATCCCGGCCACCAGGAACAGCCACCACGGGCGTGTGCCGAAATGATATTCCACCTTGATGACAATGGGGTGGAACAGGCCGATAATCAGAAAGGTGATGATGGCAATGGATATGCCGGTGAAGTAGATGTCCATGTTTCAGAAAAACTTGATTAGAGGCTGCAAAAGTAGTGCTAATCAGCGGGAAATGCAAATCTTTACCGCTCAAATCCCCACTTTTCGGTAGTTTGATTTGTGCCTTATGCGGATTGTTTGTATATTTGGGCTGATTTTCCGGCCTATGAAGACACCTTAAACCGCATGTGCAGGACGATGGTTTCGCGCATGTCTGGCCTTGAAACATATTAACTGACAATATTCTGAACAATGAAAAAGACAATTTTCCTTATTCTTCTGTTGCTGCTTCAGGTGGCAGTAGCGGTGGCGGGCATCCGTCCGGTCAGGCTCACATGTGAGCATCTTTCCAATCCTCGCGTCATAGACAAGGTACAGCCCCGGCTGTCGTGGGTCAATGTAGCGGGAAAAAACGAGAACGGGCAGCGGCAGACAGCTTTCCAGATACAGGTAGCCAGTACACCAGGGCTGCTGCGCAAAGGCCGGCCTGACCTGTGGGACAGCGGACGCTGCGCATCAACGCAGAACTATTTGGTGGCTTATGGCGGCCGTCGTCTCACCTCCATGCAGGACTGCTATTGGCGTGTGAGGGTGTGGGACAGGCAAGGCAAGCCGTCAGCATGGAGCGAAACGGCCGAATGGCATGTTGGCTTGCTTGATGAATCGGAGTGGAAGGCCGAGTGGATCGGTGCGCCTTGGCAGGGTGAGGAGCCCACTGCCGGAACCGACCTGAAGGATGGTTCTGCGCCATTGCTGCGCAAGGATTTCAACTTGAGCAAGCCGGTGAAGTCGGCACGCATCTACATCACCGGTGTGGGTTACTATGAGCTGTATCTGAATGGCGAGAAGGTGGGCGACGAGGTGCTGATGCCCAACCAGACCGACTACGGACTCCGCGAAAAAATGCCTACGGGCATACTGCTGGAGAACAAGTTCCGGGGCTTCCGTGTGCTCTATACCGCTTACGATCTCACACATCTCCTGCGCAACGGGCAGAACGTGCTTGGATGCTGGCTGGGCAACGGCTTCTACAACTCCGTGAACCGTTTCACCTGTCCCTACGGCATGCCGCGCATGATTGCCCAGCTCCACATTGTCTATAAGGACGGAACAACCGAGACGGTGAAGTCCGATACATCATGGAAGGCCAAACCCAGTGGCATTGTGGAGAACAGCATTTTCGGGGGTGAGCACTATGACGCCACCCTGGCCGACAGCCACTGGTGCACGCCAGGAACCGCACTACAGGGCTGGCAACAGGCTGTGGTGAAGAAAGCTCCGGGAGGACGGCTGGAGGCGCAGATGTCGCCGGGCGACCGTGTGACCGAACGCCTGAAGCCCGTGAGCATCCGTAAACGTGATGACGGTGTGTATGTGGTGGACTTTGGCAAGGAGATTTCCGGATGGGTGCATCTGCAGAACATGAGAGGCACGCGCGGACAGAAGATCAGCATCACGCACGTCTGCGAGTCGCCTGTGGGTAGCAATAGCTATGTCATGAACGGTGAGGGTGTGGAAGACTATCACGCGCGCTTTACCTGGTTCACGTTCCGGACGGTGGAAATCAGCGGTTGGCCGGGTGTGCTCGATGGCAGCCAGGTCGTTGCCGAGGCCGTGAACACGGACATTCCGGAAACGGCACGCTTTGCCTGTTCCGACACCTTGCTCAACAAGATCAACGAGATATGGAAGCGCGCACTGCTCGACAATGCCCATGGCTGCATCTTCAGCGACTGTCCGCACCGTGAGCGGTCGGCCTATACCGGAGACGGACAGGCTTCCTGCGAGACAGTGATGCACAATTTCGGCACACAGGCTTTCTTTGCCAAGTGGGTGCGCGACATGAATCTGGCACAGAATCCCGGGTCGGGCATCGTGCCCAACGGTGCGCCCTGGCAGCCCGGATGCGGTGGAGGTCCGGCATGGGGCGCGGCCATTGTCGTCATACCCTACACCTATTTCCTGCAATACGGCGATACCGCCATGCTGACCGACAACTATGAAGCCATGAAGGCACAGGTGCGCTATTTCAGGAACTGGACCGACCGCGACGGTATCATGTTCCAGCGCATCTGGGCCGGTAATGAGGTGTGTTACTGGTCTAATCTGGGTGAATGGTGTACACCTACTGCCACTATGCCCGATGAATCGCTCGTACACACCTATGTCTTTTACGGCTGTCTGGACAAGCTTGCGAGGATTGCTGCAATACTTGGCCACAAGGACGATGCCGAGACCTACAGAAAGGAAGCCCTGCACACATGGAACGGCTTCCACCGCAGGTTCTTCAATGCCGAAAGCGGAAGCTATGGCCCGGCAGGGAGCAATCTGTTTGCACTTGACATGGGACTGCCTGAAGGCCGCTTGCCCATTGTGCGCAACGCCATCAGGCGCGATCTCGAGGAAAGCGGTGGCCACCTCTACACGGGCATCTACGGCACTCGACTGCTCTTCCAGAAACTGTCGGAGCTGGGCATGACCGAGGAGGCCTATACAGCACTGACAAAGAAGGATTTCCCCAGTTTCGGCTGGTGGATAGAGCAGGGGGCAACGACAACCTGGGAGCAGTGGGACGGTGGCAATTCGCACAACCACCACATGTTTGGCGGCGGATTGGTGTGGTTCTACAAGAAACTGGTGGGGATAGAGGTGGACGAGAAACGGCCTGGCTACAGGCACTTCACCGTTACGCCCCATATTCCCAATGCCGTGAGCTGGGCTGCGTATGAAACGGAAACTGCATACGGGCGTGTGGCTGCCAGGTGGGAGCGGCATGACGGTCAATTGTCTCTTGAGGTCGATGTTCCGGTGGAATGCTCGGCTACGGTCTCCATGCCTAGCCAGCAGGGAACGGCTGTTGTTCACGAGGTGGAGGCTGGTCACCACAAATTTGTCTGCGAATGGAGATGAGGAATGGATAAAAGGAGATAAGGGAAGATAAGGGACGTATGTTTAAGCATAATCTTGCTATCGTCTTTTATCTTCCATAACGATGGCAGGGTGCAATAACTCCTTCAGTCTCCTGTAACTGCTTAAATTGAGTAGGGCAGATCATGTACTGAAGGGAGCGTTTTCACATGTTATTGCAGTCCTCCACACCCCTCTCTTGGCCCTGTGTTGCACAGGGCTTTCTTTGTGTGGAATACTAGATTGGAAACATTGAACTGGAAAGTCCGTAATAGTGAAGTGAAAGGTTTCCGATTCTTAACTGTAATCTGTAGTTCACGGCGTGGAATATACTGTTCACGTCGTGAAATATAGTGTTCACGCCGTGAAATATAGTGTTCACGCCGTGAACTACAGATTGCACTTCGGTTTTTGGAAGATTGGACTTCACTATTACGGACTTTCCAGTTCACTGTTTCCAATTTTTATCTTAACACAGCACACCATGCCCATCAATCGGAACAGAATGGTAAGTCTATTGCATAGCCTCAGGATTCTGTCGAGAATGTTTGGTTAAAAAAAATAAAAAACAGCTTTTGTGGTAAAGTTATCTGGACTATATGTTGAAAAAAACTTATATTTGCAAGTAGTTTTTTATTACTGTATTGTTGTGAAACAATATTGTTGATTATAGCGGAACAGTGTTTAATAAAACTTACTATATTAATAATTTTGAAGAAACTATTTGTTTTGGGTCTGGCTGCTGCGCTGTTTGTAGCCTGTTCGGACAATGATGGAGAGAAACTGCCCGTTGGCAGCATTCCTGACATAGAGCAAGAACTGACCCGCGCCGAGCAGACTGACTTTGCTGCAAGTGGAAATGCCTTTGGCGGAAAGATGCTGGAGACCATTGCTGCCGTTCCGTTGAATAGGGACAGCAATATATGTATCTCCTCCATCAGCATGCAGTATCTGCTTACCATGCTGGCCAACGGTGCTGCTCCGGAGGCTCTGTCCGAGTTGTCCTCGGTAATGGGCATGGGCGGATATACGCTTGAGGAGATCAACCGTAACAGCCATAGCCTGTTGGAGAAATTGCCGGTGACTGATGAGTATGTGACTGTTGCCCTGGCCAACAGCGTCTGGACAGACAAGACCATTAGTGTGGCTTCGGCTTTCTCGGAAAACCTGGTGGCTTATTACAATGCGGATGTGGAACAGGTGGATTTCTTCAACAACCCTCAGCAGGCAGAGACTGCCATCAACAGCTGGGCCAGCCGCAATACGAACAGGATGGTCAACGAGCTGTCGATTGACATTTCCAGCAGCACCCGTGCGGTGCTGGCCAACGCGACCTGTTTCAACGGTAAGTGGACCTATCCGTTCGACAAGCGGTTTACCGTTACCGGAACGTTCTATAATGAGGATGGGACAGAGTCACAGGTACCGATGATGTGCAAGGAGGCATCTGTGCTTTGCTACGACGATGAGACACTTTCGGCTGTTGAACTGCCTTATGGCAAGGGTTACTTCTCTATGATGTTGGTGATGCCGAAGAGTACGGTTCACCCGATGGATGTGCTGGCTGGAACCGACCTGTGGGCACTGCATGGTCTCATGGAGAAAAGGTCAAGAGTGCAGTTCCATGTGCCACGCTTCAAGTTGGAGTGCCATTGGAAGGACATGCTGGATGTGTGCCGTAGCATGGGTATAGAGAGGCTGTTTGCAGCGGATGGTCTGCTGTATTTCTCCCAACCAATCTGCAATATCAACCAGATTGTGCAGGATATTGTCATAGAGGTTACAGAGAACGGAACTTCAGCAGCAGCGGTTTCTTCTGGTGCGTCAGATTCTTTAGATGGAGGCAGTACCTTGAATCTCACATTGAATCGCCCGTTCGTATTTGCTATACGTGAGAACACTACGGGTACGGTGCTCTTTATGGGGAAGATCGGCAAACTCTGAAAGGATCAGTATAATTGGTCATTGACTCAACTTTCGGAAGTGGTTAGAAGGAGATAAGGGAAGATAAAAAGAGATAAGGGTCGTATGGTTAAGCATGACCTTTGCTATCGTCTTTATCTTTCATAGCGACTGAGGGGAACAATAATTCCTTCTGGCTTCCTTTAACTTCTTATGTCGATCATTGCCCTCAGGACGTAAAAATATGTGTGGGAACCCGGAAGTCGCATGATGCTTCCGGGTTCGTATGTTTTATGAATTATGGCTGATGCGTCATCAATGCGTCATCAAATTGGCTTCTTCCGTAAAAAATGCAGTTCAGGCTTTCTCGGAATCTGTTTTTTTTACTACTTTTGCATAAGATAAGCTGCACCTCTGCATAACGCTCAAGCAAGCTTGGCGGTTCTGCTCTCGGTTTGCATTATCTTTGCATAAGATAAGCTGCACCTCTGCATAACGCTCAAGCAAGCTTGGCGGTTCTGCTCTCGGTTTGCATTATCTTTGCCGCTGATAGGCAGAACGGTGGACTACGGAAGTCAGTGCTGTCCATGTCGTGACTGTCTGTGCATGAGAAAGGACAAACCATAAAACCATTCAAGATATGAGGAAAACGGTATTGACTTTAGTAAGTTTTTGTTTTGTGATGGCCATGAGCGCCCAGTCATTGTTTGTAGGTAGCTATAACATCCGCAACAAGAACGATGGCGATTCCATCAAGGGAAATGTGTGGTCGAAGAGAAGCCAGGTGATGTGTGACCAGATCAATTTCATGCAGCCCGACCTGTTCGGTACCCAGGAAATGTTCTATGGACAGATAACGGACTTCCTGCGCATGCTGCCAGACTATAGCTACATAGGCGTAGCGCGTGAGGACGGCAAGAAAAACGGTGAGCATTCGGCCATATTCTACCGCAAGGACAAGTTCGAACTGCTCGACCACGGCGATTTCTGGCTTTCGGAAACACCGGATAAGCCGGGGCTGGGGTGGGATGCTGCTTGCGTGAGGATTTGTACCTGGGGAGAGTTCCGGGACAAATGCACAAAGTTCCGCTTCTTCTATTTCAACCTGCACATGGACCATGTGGGCATCGTAGCCAGACGAGAGGCAGCCAAACTGGTGGTGAAAAGGATAAAGGAACAGGTGGGAGTGGACCAGCCCGTGATACTGACCGGAGACTTCAACGTGGACCAGACCAATGAAATCTACAATATCTTCACGGAGTCGGGTGTGCTCAAGGATACATACGAACATGCAAAATACCGTTTTGCAGAGAACGGCACTTTCAACAGCTTCAATTCTTCACTGAAGTCGGACAGCCGGATAGACCATATCTTCGTTTCGCCTAAGTTCCAAGTGAACACATACGGTGTGTTGACAGACGGGTACTGGACGGAAAGCACCGCTCCACAGAAGAAACAGAAGGGCAAGGATGCACCTCAGGAACTGGACTTCAAGAAGTTTGACAAGCGCACACCTTCAGACCACTATCCTGTGATGTCGCGCATCGTGTTCTGCAATTGACCGTTAGCCCGTTTGTCTGTCGATGCAGAAACAGCAGATAGCTGTTCCGGCGCTGGCTGGTGGATGGGTGATGTATTTTCATAAGAGCCATGACATATTCTATAGAAAAAGTGGCGACGCTGATAGGTGCGCGTCGCTATGGCGAGTGTGAGGCGAACATTGGCTTTCTGCTGACAGACAGCCGGTCGCTGTGTTTCCCGGAAGAGACCTTGTTCTTTGCATTGAAGTCAGAACGCAGGGATGGGCATGACTTCATAACGGACCTTTACAAACGTGGCGTAAGGAACTTCGTGGTGGAGCAGCTGCCAGCAAGACATGCCGAATGTTATCCTGATGCCAATTTCCTGAAGGTTGTGGGAACGCTTGAGGCACTTCAGCGTCTGGCAGAGCGTCATCGTGATGAATTCAATATTCCCGTTGTAGGCATTACCGGTTCGAACGGGAAAACCATGGTAAAGGAGTGGCTGTACCAGCTGTTGGCTGCAGATATGTGCGTCACACGTAGTCCGAGAAGCTATAATTCACAGATAGGAGTGCCGTTGTCTGTATGGCTGATGAACGAGAACACGCAGGTGGGCTTGTTTGAGGCTGGAATCAGTGAACCGGGTGAGATGCAGGCACTGCGTGACATTATACAGCCTACGGTGGGTGTGCTGACCAGTCTCGGTGCGGCTCATCAGGAGAACTTCACCTCGCTTGAGGCAAAATGCAAGGAAAAACTTACGCTTTTCCATGATGCACAGGTTGTTGTCTATTGTGCAGATGACGAGATGGTCAACCGATGTGTTTCACAGTTCGCCTATCGTGGTGAGCAGCTTGCGTGGTCGCTAAGGAATGACAAGTGCGCCATGTATGTGTCGTCTGTAGTGAAGGGAGATAGTCAGACAACAGTGCATTATGTGTTCAAGGGACAGGAAGGCACTTATACAATACCGTTCATTGACGATGCTTCCGTACAGAATTCCATATCGTGTGCTGTTGTGGCCTTGTATTTCGGTGTGGACGCAACAGCTCTGGAAAGCAGGATGGCTTTGCTGGAACATGTGGCCATGCGTATGGAAGTGAAGGAAGGACAGCATGGGTGTACGCTGATCAACGATTCCTATAATTCGGACATCAATTCGCTTGACATAGCACTTGACTTCATGAACCGTCGTCCGGACCACAAGAACCGTAGGCGTACACTGATATTGAGTGATATTGTACAGAGCGGTGAGCAGCCCGGCAAATTGTACAGTGAGGTTTCCCGGTTGGCCTTGGAGCGTGGTGTGGAGAAGTTCATAGGCATAGGAACGGATTTGTTTGAAAATGAATCGGTCATCAAGGTCGCTGAAAAACATTTCTTCCGTACTGTTGCCGAATTTATCATGAGTGATGTTTTCCATGGTCTGCACGATGAGGTGATACTGCTCAAGGGTGCAAGGCAGTTCGGATTTGACTTGCTGACGGATTTGTTGGTAAGAAAAGTACACGAGACTACGCTTGAGGTGGATCTCAATGCAGTGGTGGATAATCTGAACCATTTCCGTTCTTTCATGAAGCCGGAGACCAAGCTGGTCTGTATGATTAAGGCAGACGGCTATGGCGCAGGGTCTGTGGAGATAGCTAAGACGCTTCAGGACCATAGGGTGGACTATCTTGCTGTGGCCGTGGCTGATGAGGGCGTGACATTGAGGAAAAACGGAATAACGTCGAATATCATGGTCATGAACCCTGAGATGACGGCATTCAAGACGATATTCGATTATGAACTTGAACCGGAGGTGTATTCTTTCCGTTTGCTTGAAGCCTTGATTAAGGCTGCGGAAAAAGAAGGAATTACGGATTTCCCGGTTCATGTGAAGTTGGATACCGGCATGCACCGTCTGGGCTTTGACCCGCAAAAGGATATGGACAGGCTTATCGACAGGCTGAAACACCAGAATGCCTTGATTCCACGGTCGGTATTTTCCCATTTCGTGGGTTCCGATGCCGATTGTTTTGACGGGTTTTCCGAACAGCAGTTTGATCTGTTCATGAATGGTAGCGAGAAACTTCAGGCTGCTTTTCCGCATAAGATACTTCGTCACATGGACAATTCTGCTGGTATTGAGCATTTTCCGGATCGACAGCTTGATATGTGCAGGTTGGGCTTGGGGCTTTATGGCATAGACCCACGTGATAATGGCATTCTTCATAATGTAAGTACCTTGCGTACTACAATCTTGCAGATCAGACTTGTTCCTGAGGGTGAGACAGTAGGGTATAGCCGGAAAGGGAAAATCTACAGGGACAGTATGATTGCAGCAATCCCGATAGGCTATGCGGATGGACTCAACAGACATCTTGGAAACGGAAACGCTTATTGTCTGGTAAATGGCAAAAAGGCTCCGTATGTAGGAAATATCTGTATGGATGTGGCCATGATTGATGTTACGGATATAGACTGCAGGGAAGGGGATGGCGTGGAGATCTTCGGTGACCATTTACCGGTTACGGTATTGTCCGACATCCTTGACACTATACCCTATGAAGTACTGACCGGTATCAGCAATAGGGTTAAACGTGTATATTATGTATAAGAATAAATGCCCTTTCACCATTATAGTGAGGTGAAAGGGCATATTTTATCTTGTGTTCTGTTCGCATTAGAGAAATCCTTGCTGCTTGAGCGCGTCAAGGAGTGTTGAAGACAATGTTTCATTGTCTTTTTTCGTATAGCGGCAATCAGTGAAGACCTGGGCTAATGTCTCTTTATGGTTCAGTTCAACGAATCGCTTGTTTTCTTCCAATGCTTCTTTCAGGTTATATATATTGTCAATACGTTCTGGGTCGTATTCTTCGTATTGTTCATTATGAATGATGCCATGGAGAGGTAATCGGTCGCTTTGTGCGGGGGATTCATCCGGCCATCCTAAGGTGATTGTAGCTACGGGGAATACTAACTGAGGTAATTGTAGAACATCAATGATTGTTTGTGGCATATAGACTGTTGTGCCAAGAAAACAGCATCCAAGGCCTTCCTCTTCTGCCAGGTTGCAGAATGTCTGGCAATATAATAAGGCATCCGTGGCCGCATTGATAAATGACAGGAAATTGTCATAACCGGGCTTTGCCTTCCTGTTTTCCGCCCATACGCTTGTTCTATGGAAGTCTGCGCAGAAGGTAAGTACCACTGGTGCATCTGTAACCATTGGTTGATTGAAATGTGCCGGCGACAATAATCTCTTCTTTTCGTCAGAACGGGTTATGACAACACTGTATAATTGAAGATTGCCCATTGTCTGTGTACGTTCTGCCATTTCGAGGATATGAAGGAGTAAATCGTCGCCCACTTCTTTCTTTGTATATTTTCTGATACTGCGCCGGGTTTGTATTCCTTTCATAATTTTTGGTTCTTTTATTGTATTCGTTAATGGTCATGCATGAGAATAAACATTTAGACTCTTTGTCCTGAGTATTCCTGTTGAACAGTAACCCCTGTCCATTGAAAAAAAGAGACTGTGCCGTAACTGTTAATTACGACACAGCCTCCAGATAAACTTCGTGTATAGGGCAATTGTTAATTAGTTTTGCTTGACACTGAAGCGATAAGCAACATGGCTATAATACTTTTCGCCTGGTTTCAGATAAGGTGAAGGCCAGTCTTTCTTGTTGGGAGAATCAGGATATTTTTGACTTTCAAGACAAATGGCGGACTGTTTGGGGTAAGCAATGCCTTTCTTGCCTTTTACACCTGTCCCAAGGAAGTTTCCTGTATAGACCTGAACACCAGGTTCGTTTGTGAACATTTCAAGGTAAATGCCACTTTCAGGAGAGAAAAGCGTTATAGCAACTTTTGTATCATCACCCTTACCGTCTTTGTAAGTGTTAAGACACCAGTTGTGGTCATAGCCTTTGGCATTCTTGATTTGCTCAAATGATGTGTCACCGATTGTTTCATAGAGTGCATGACGCTTTGTGAAGTCCATTGGCGTTCCATATACATCGCGGATTTCTCCCGTTGTCATGAATGTGCTGTCTGATGGCGTGAACTTATCCGCATTGATGTAAAGCACCTGGTTGGTACATGGTTTTGTCGGATCACCTGACAGGTTGAAGTAGGAATGGTTCGTCATGTTGATAACTGTTTCTGCATCCGTTTCTGCTTCAAACTTCATGTCAAGTGTGTTGTCGCTTGTCAATGTATAGGTAACTGTTGCAGTAACGTTTCCTGGGAAATTGTTGTCACCATCCGGAGAATTCAACACAAGCTGAAGGGTTGTGTCGTTGAGCAATGTTCCTTCATAAACTTGATATTGCCAGCCTGAGGGGCCACCATGAAGGCAGTGTTCGCCGTTGTTTTGCGGCAACTGGATTTTCTTGTCTCCAACAACGATTATACCTTTATTGATACGGTTCGCATAACGACCGATAGCTGCGCCAAAATCACTGGGACTGTTGACAGAGTCTGCATATTGTGTTATGTTATCATATCCAAGAACAACATCTGTTGGAGCACCATTCTTATTTGGAACACTAATTGAAACAACACGTGCACCGAAATTGGTTACACAAACTTCCATCTTGTTCGCATTTTTAAGTACGAACAACTGTACCGGCTTGTCATTGATTGTTGTATCAAACTTAGCAGGATCAAGTCCAGAAACGGTCAAGTTGCCATTGCCAGAACATGCAGTAAGCATGGCCAAACCAGCAACTGCATAGGATAGGATTTTTTTTGAAATATTCATTGAAAATGGATTTATTGGTTTAGCATATCTTACGTGAACCGTTGCTGATTACAACATCATATACTTTAGGCTCCTTTCCGTATTTGGCTGCATATTTGGCTTTGGCATTTGCAATGAATGTGTCATAGAGTTCATCTTTTACTAAATTGATGGTACAACCGCCAAATCCACCGCCCATAATACGGCTACCGGTAACTCCGTTCTCTTTAGCAATGTCGTTGAGGAAATCAAGTTCTTCACATGATACTTCGTATTCTTTGCTCAGACCTTCATGGGTTTCATACATTTTCTTTCCTACAGTTTCATAATCGCCAGCAACAAGAGCATCGCACACGGCAAGAACACGATCTTTCTCGCCCAGTACGAAATGGGCACGTTTGTAGTCTTCTTCTCCTACTTCGGTACGTACTTCATCCAACTGTTCCCATGTGCAATCACGTAAGGTCTCGAATTTGCCTTCAGGATGTTTGGCTGCAATATGTTTAACAACGTTTTCGCAGCTGTTTCTGCGGTCATTATACGGTGAACCTGCCAACTCGTGTTTTACGCATGAGTTCAGCAGTACTAGTTTGTAGCCCTGAGGATTAAAGGGGAAATACTCAAATTCGCGGCTACGGCAGTCAAGGCGCATAAGTTTACCTTCCTGTCCGAAAACGCTGGCAAACTGATCCATGATACCACAGTTCACACCACAGTAATTATGTTCTGTTGCTTGGCCAGCCAGAACCATATCCCACTTTGAAATTTTGTTGTCACCGAAAAGGTCATTCAGACCACATGCGAAACAGCTTTCCATTGCAGCTGAAGATGACATTCCTGCACCGAGTGGCACATCACCGGCAAAAGCAATATTATAACCTTTTACAGGAACCCCCAGCTTCTCCATTTCTAGTGTGATACCATAGATGTACCTTGCCCAACTTGCGCGAGGACCTTTACCATCATGAAAATCGAAATCTACGCGATCCTTGAGGTCTATAGAATAGGCACGAATTGTGCTTTCTGTTCCATTGGGACGCATTTCTGCCATGATACCTTTATCTACTGCACCCGGGAAAACAAAACCTCCATTGTAGTCAGTATGTTCCCCAATAAGATTAATACGACCTGGAGAAGCGTATATGTTTCCTGTCTTGCCATCGAAATGCTTAATGAAACGGCTTCTTACAAATTCAATATCCATAATTAATTCGTTTAATTGTTAATGAATTGGATTTTATAAAAGAGTGAGGGTGAAAAAGGTTTTCACCCTCTTGTTGATACTAATTATTAATTTTAATTAGGCTTCTTGCGGCTTGTTGACAATTTTGCAGCCTACGAGTGCATAGAAAAGTAGATATGCCAGCATGGCGATAACCAGCCAATAGCTGTTAATGTCACCGATTTGAGTTGCCATGAGGTTCTGGATCAGAGGCATGATACCACCACCGACAACCATGGTCATGAACAAACCGGAAGCAGAAGGTGTATATTTGCCCAGACCTTCTGTTGCAAGATTGAATATTACACCCCACATAACAGATGTACAAATACCACATGCAATAATCATAAGCACTTTCATGGGCACTTCTGCACCTTTTAATGTGATTTTTGATTCTTCAGGCATTGCTATGGCTACAAGAAGCAAGAGAATAGCTAATCCGGAGGTGACAATCAATTGTGCTCTTGAAGTTACTTTTCCTGAAATCAGAGAACTGGTAAATCGTCCTACAAGCATTAATAACCAGTAAATTGCAGCGATTCCGCCAGCAATAGCTGCGTCACCAAGAACTCCACCATTGGAAATAGGTTCGCTCAGATAGAATAGCAGCTGACCCGGTATTCCCACTTCGATGCCTACATAGAAGAAAATTGCAATAATACCGAGTACCAGGTGGCGATATGCAAGAGCACCTTTTATACCAGCAACCACATCGGATTTTTCTACTTCAGGTTCTGTAATCTTAGTGAAATAGATTATTATGAATGAAATTGCGAAAATACTCATTGCAATGATTAGCAATGGGGCAACGCTGTTTAGGGATGTATCTTTGGTTATTTCTCCAATCATTGCACCTGCAAGGAATGGAGTTAGTGTCGCTGCTAATGAGTTGAGTGAACCACCGGTCTGGATGAGCTGGTTACCACGGTTTCCACCGCCACCAAGCTGGTTAAGCATCGGGTTGACAACTGTGTTGAGGATGCAGACACAGAAACCACAAATAAAGGCACCGAGCAGGTAAATGACATAAGTGCTGATTTCAGAGGCTGTCAGTGTACTGGAATAGTACTGGACACTGATTCCAATGAAGCCCAGTGCAAGGGCGATAAGGGCGGTTTTCTTGTAACCATGCTTGGTAATCAATATTCCTGCGGGAACACCCATAAACAGATAAGCTGCAAAGTTCATCATATTACCCATCATGCCTGCCCATTCGTATTGCTGTTTCCAGATTGTACCGAATGGAGCCGCCATGTTGGTGACGAATGAAATCATCGCAAAGAGGAACATCATTGCAATAATGGCAATGATGACACCGTTTTTGTTTGTTTTTTCCATTTTACAAAAAGTTATAGGTTATTGATTGTTATTTTGTTCCAAATCTATAAATGGTTTTTTGCTTGTATTGTTCACCCGGGTTTAGTACAACAGACGGGAAATACGGACGGTTGGGGCTGTCCGGGAAGTGCTGTGCCTCAAAACAGATGGCAGACCTGCGTGGGAAAGTTGCACCATTCTGGCCTTTATATCCATCTGCCCAGTTGTCTGTATAAACTTGTACTCCGGGTTCTGTGGTATATACTTCCATCGTCCGGCCACTTGCCGGTTCTTCAATGCGTGCGGCAAATGACAGTTCGCCTTCCTCTTTCTTGTTCAGTACGAAGCAATGGTCATAGCCTGCACCGTTCTTTATCTGTTCATTGTCGGCATCAATGTCTTGACCTATAGTTTTCGGTTTCCTGAAGTCAAAAGGTGTATCTTCCACGAATCTGATTTCTCCAGTAGGAATGGATGTCTCATCAATAGGCAAATAAAAGTCAGCGTTGATTTCACAAATGAGATTGTCAATGGCTGGTGTCGGGTTGGCTATTCCTGCAAGCGAAAAGAAACCGTGGCTTGTCAGGTTTATGATTGTTTTTTTATTAGTTGTTGCCATATAGTCGATAACCAATTCGTTATCATCGTTAAAAGTATAGACAACAGTAACTTTGACTTCACCGGAGAATCCCTCTTCTCCGTATGGGCTGACATATTTCAGTACAAGTGATTGGTCATTCATCTGGAGCGCATCCCAAACCTTGGCATTAAACCCTTTTTTCCCACCATGCAGAGAGTTCGGCCCGTTGTTGATAGGCAGACTGTACGTCTTTCCATGCAATTGGAATTTTCCTTTACATATTCTGTTGCCGTATCTGCCTATAAGTGTGGAAAGATAGGGTTCTGGCGAGTTGATTACATCCTGTATGTTATCATGGCCTTGGATGACATTTGCCCTGACACCGTTTCTATCTGGTACCATGATGGCTACGATGGCTCCTCCATAATTGGTAATGGCTATTTCGTTGCCTTCTTTGTTTTTCAAGATATACAAATCGGTGTCTTTTCCATTTACTGTGGCCTGAAAGTCACTTCTTTTCAAGCCACAGATGTTTTCTGTTTCTGAATTATTGCTCATAAAAATACGTTTTTAGTTATTTTATGTTTTTGCAAAGTAAAGGAAAAAAAACGAATATGACAAATGAATTGCCAAAAAAACTCCGTTTCTCTGCGTTAAAAACCATTAATATTTAATGTTTGTGTCGCTTTCCTGGTACAACAGATGGACACCTGTACTGTTTTTCAGTGATTATGTTGTAGAAATTCGAGCAAGTCAGCTACCACATAGCTGCTTCCCCCCACGAAGATGAAATCATCTGCATCTGCATCTTTTATGGCTTGTAGGTAAGCGTTCTTCACGCAGTCGTATGAGTTGCCGTGCAGTTTATGTTTTATACCCTCCTGTCTGACTTTCTCTTCTGGTATGGCGCGTTTAGAGTGCGCTTTTGTGAAGTAATAGGTTGCGTCTTGTGGAAGAATTTCCATGACATGGTCCAGGTCTTTGTCGTCCACCATTCCGAAAACGATGCGCAGTGTTGTGTAAGTCTGCCGTCCAATCTGTTTGCCAAGGTATTCCCATCCACCGACATTGTGTCCTGTGTCGCAGACTGTTTTCGGGTGTTCACTTAGTGTTTGCCATCTGCCTTGCAATCCTGTGGCACTAATGACTTGCGCTATGCCCTTTCCCACGTTTTCGCGCTCCACGATTATTCCCATTCCTATGAGCAGTGATGCTGTGGTCAGGATGGTATTCAGGTTCTTTTTCTGATAGTCGCCTGTAAGTGGGGAAACCACTTGCCCGAATGATCTGGTCCTGCAGACCAATCCGCTGCCAGTTTCCTTTGTTTCCATGATTTCCGGTTCTTCTTGGGCGAATATGATTGGCGCATGCTTTTCATGTGCTTTTTTCAAGAACACAGGGCGTGTTTCTTCTGTATGTTCTCCGATGACAACCGGTTTCCCTTCTTTTATGATTCCGGCCTTCTCGTTGGCAATTGCCGACAATGTATTGCCCAGGAATCCAGTGTGGTCAAAGCTGATGTTGGTGATGACTGACAATTCCGGTGTAACAATGTTCGTGCAGTCAAGCCTGCCGCCCAATCCTACTTCAACTACCGCCCAATCCACTTTTTCTTCGGCAAAGAACTTGAATGCCAAGGCTGTCGTAAGTTCAAAGAAGGAAGGATGGAGCGGTTCGAAGAATTTCTTCTCCTGTTCAACAAAATCAATTACGTCCTTCTCGCTTATACAGTGGCCGTTGACTTTTATCCGTTCACGGAAATCAACAAGATGGGGTGATGTGTATAGTCCGACCCTGTATCCGCAGGCCTGGAGAATGGATGCAATGGTGTGCGAACAGGATCCTTTCCCGTTTGTGCCTGCCACATGTATGGTTTTGAAACGGCGGTGCGGATGTCCGAAGTGCTCATCCAGTAGCAAGGTGTTTTCCAGCCCCTCCTTATAGGCGGTTGCTCCTACGTGTTCAAACACTGGAGTGGCATTGAACAGATATGTCAGTGTTTCCTGATATGTCATTCTGTCGGTGGGGCAGGACTACAGACTCCTGTCAGTTGAAATAGTTCCTGAAACGTTCAAATATTGACTGTTTGGTATGTTTGTCACCCTTGAAGTGGTCACTGTCCTGGAATTTCCTTATGGCCTCTTTCTCGTTTTCGCTGAGTGTCTTGGGCACAAATACGCTCAGGTTCACCACAAGGTCGCCAGTTCCGTTGCCGTAGCCTTGCACCGAAGGCAGTCCTTTACCCCTGAGTCGCAGGGTCTTGCCCGGTTGTGTTCCCGGATCTATCTTGATTTTCACCTTTGTTCCTTCAATGGTCGGTATTTCCACTGTTCCACCCAGGGCTGCAGTGGGGAAGTCGAGCAGCAGGTTGTAGATCACGTCATTGCCGTCGCGCACGAATGTGTCGTTCTGTTCCTCTGCAATATAGACCTGTATGTCGCCGTTTGAACCGTTGTGCGGTGCTGCGTTTCCCTTTCCCGGCACATTGACGACCATGCCTTCCGACACGCCGGCTGGAATCTTTATTTCCACGACCTCATCGCCTTTCACGATGCCGCTACCGTGGCATTCGGGGCATTTGTTCTTGATGATCGTGCCTTCTCCATGGCAGGTAGGGCATTCTGTCTGTGTCTGCATGATGCCGAGCATGGTCCTGACCGTACGCGACACCATTCCGCTACCATGACAGTCGGGGCAGGTTTCCGGCTTGCTGCCTGTTGCCGCTCCTGTGCCATGACAGTGGCTGCACACCACGTCTTTCTTCACCTTGAATTTCTTCGTCACGCCATTGGCCACATCCTGAAGGCTCAGTGTTACCTTGATGCGCAGGTCTGTCCCGCGGTACTGCGCGCGCTGACGGCCACGCCCGAAGCCGCTGAAGCCGCCAAATCCGCCAGCGTCAGAAAACACGTCACCGAACATGGAGAATATGTCGTCCATGGAAAATCCGCCTCCGCTGAATCCTCCACCGCCGAACCCTCCGGGAGCGTCAAAGCCGAACTGGTCGTATTGCTGACGCTTGTTGGGGTCGTGCAGCACATCGTAGGCCTCTGCGGCTTCCTTGAACTTGTCTTCGGCTTCTTTGTTGCCGGGATTCCTGTCTGGATGGTACTTGATGGCGATTTTGCGATAGGCTTTCTTGATTTCGTCATCAGTGGCGTTCTTGCTCACGCCAAGTACCTCATAATAGTCTCTTTTTGCCATTTTATTGTCCTACTGCCACCTTGGCGTGGCGAATAACCTTTTCGTTGAGCATATATCCGGTCTGCACACAGTCTATGACCTTTCCTTTCTGTTCGTCCGGAACACCGGGTACCATGGCTATGGCCTCATGGAAGTCCACATCGAAGTCCTTGCCGTCGGTGTCTATTTTCTTGACACCCATGCCCTCAAGTGTCTTGTTGAACTTGTTGAATATCAGCTGCATTCCTTCTCTTACGGCTGCAGCATCCTCTGCCTTGTCTGCCAGTGCACGCTCGAAATCATCCAGTACGGGCAGTATGGCGTTGACGGTCTTCTCGCTTCCGTTCAGTATGAGCTCTGCCTTTTCCTTGATGGTGCGTTTCTTGTAGTTGTCAAATTCGGCCATCGTGCGCAGCAGTTTGTCCTTGAGCTGTTCTATTTCCTCCTGTGCGGCTTCCAGCGGGTCTTTTTCCGTCTGCTGCTCTTCGGCTTCGTTTGCTCCTGATTCCTGGATGTCTTCCTCTACAGTCCCTTCCTTTCCGCTGTTTCCCGTTTGCTGTTCCTGGGACTGTTCCTGGTTGTTTTCCGGCTGTTCTGTCCGGTTCGTTTCCTTATTGTCCATAGTTTGTTCGTTCATAATGTCAGTGTTTTATCTGGCCGGATGGTGTCTGTATGGCACATACGGCTCCGGCAGGTGTCCTGCAAAAACCTTGCCAATCCTGCTTATTGCTGATACATTCTTGCTTTCTGTGCCTTGATTTGCTCGTCGTAGATATAGTCGTCATAATCCATGAGCTTGTCGATAGTGCCTTGCGGTGTCAGTTCAATGATGCGGTTGGCGACAGTCTGTATGAACTCGTGGTCATGGCTGGCGAACAGTATGTTGCCTTTGAAGCCCACCAGGTTGTTGTTGAAGGCCTGGATGCTTTCCAGGTCGAGGTGGTTGGTGGGCGTGTCGAGTATGAGGCAGTTGGCGTTCTTGAGCTGCATACGGGCTATCATGCAGCGCATCTTCTCGCCTCCGGAGAGCACGTTCACCTGCTTGAGCACTTCTTCGCCGCTGAAGAGCATGCGTCCGAGGAATCCTTTCATGACCACTTCGTTGCCAGGTCCGAACTGGCTCAGCCAGTCCACCAGGTTCAGGTTGCTCTGGAAGAACTCTGTATTGTCGAGTGGCAGGTAGGCTGTGGTGATGGTGATTCCCCACTTGTAGGTTCCTGCATCGGCCTGACGGTTGCCGTTGATGATTTCGAAGAGTGCGGTCATGGCCTTGGGATTATGGCTCAGGAACACCACTTTCTCGCCTTTCTCCACGTTGAACGACACATTGTCGAAGAGCACTGTCCCGTCTGTGTCAACGGCTTTCAGCCCTTCCACTTCAAGAATCTGGTTGCCCGGTTCGCGTTCCATCTGGAATATGATGCCGGGATATTTTCGTGACGAGGGCTTGATTTCCTCCACATTGAGCTTCTCCAGCATTTTCTTTCGCGATGTGGTTTGCTTGCTCTTTGCCACATTGGCAGAGAAACGGCGGATGAACTCTTCCAGTTCCTTGCGTTTCTCTTCGGCTTTCTGACGCTGGTTCTGAGCCTGGCGCAAAGCCAGCTGTGAGCTTTCATACCAGAAGGAGTAGTTGCCTGCGAACACGGTGACCTTGCCGAAGTCAATGTCCACGGTCTGTGTGGATACGGCATCGAGGAAGTGCCGGTCGTGGCTTACCACAAGCACGGTCTGCTCCACGTTCGAGAGATATTCTTCCAGCCACTGCACGGTGTCAAGGTCCAAGTCGTTGGTAGGCTCGTCGAGCAGCAGGTTGTCCGGATTGCCGAAAAGGGCCTTTGCCAGCATCACGCGCACCTTCTCGTTGTTCGACAGCTCACTCATGAGCTTGTAGTGCAGGTCTTCCTTGATGCCCAGGTTGGAGAGCATCTGTGCGGCGTTGCTTTCTGCTTCCCATCCATCCATTTCCGCAAACTTCAGTTCCAGTTCCGCAGCCCTGTTGCCGTCTTTTTCTGTCATTTCCTCTTTGGCATAGAGGACCTCGCGTTCTTTCATGTTCTTCCATAGCGGCTCGTGTCCCATCAGTACGGTGTCGAGCACGCTGAACCCGTCGTATTTGAAGTGGTCCTGGTCCAATACCGAAAGGCGCTCGCCGGGTCCCAGCTCTATGGTTCCCTTGTTGGGTTCCAGTTCCCCGCTGATGGCTTTCAGCAGGGTGGACTTTCCGGCACCGTTGGCACCGATGACCCCATAGATGTTGTTGCTGGTGAACTTGATGTTCACGTCCTTGTAGAGCATCCTTTTACCGAATTGGATGGCCAGGTTAGATACTGTTATCATTTTTCCTGAAAATGGCTTTTATATATATTAATTAATAATGTGATTTCGGGCTGCAAAGTTACGAAAAAAAAAACATCTTTCCAAATGTATCTTGAGTTTGCCATGGAGAAGAGCGTTTGTTTTGTGGCTTTCATTTGGAAATGCTTTGGATTTCCGATATTCGTGAGTTGCAGGTGGTCATCACAGGCAATCTTCGGCTTCACCCAACGAGGCATGTCTTGACTTAATATAATATGTTGCAGCTTCCGGAGATGAGAATATGTCGGGAATGCCACTGGGGGTGTGGTCGTCCCGCCCGTACTGCTTGCAACCACCTGCAATAAAATGTCATGCTGACAGTACCCGCCTTGCGATGTGCGGGCGGGACGCCCACACCCCCAGTGGCATTCCAGAAAGTTTATTGCTTCTGGAATCTGAATCGGAACTGAAAATCAAAGTGTCAGAAAATTAACACTTTTGCTTACACTTTGATTTTTCAGGGTCTTGGAAAAACGGCTGTTTTGAGCCGATTTTCATGTTAATAAGTGTAAATTGTCGGATTTTTGCACAAAACGGAAAAATCAGTTAAGTGTTAGGGGGGAAACACTTAACTGTTTCCGGAAAATTAGTTAACTATTTTCGATCCGGCACTTAAGTGTTTTTGAGGAAAAACTTAACTGTTTCGGGGCAAAAACTCAGGTTTTTCGGCCCCAAAACCGCGATTTTCCAGCCAAAAGTGCGAAAAAAGGGGGCTGAAAACTGCACAAATCGCGCGTTTTGTGCACGAATTTAACGGATTTTAGGTTAAAATCCGGCGGTTTCTGTTAACACTTCGTGACTGCAAAAACTTATCCCGTTGATTATCAGCGGTTTACAAAACGGGTCTCCGAAATCCGAAATTTCCGCTGGCGCGCAAAAAACTGTTCGTGCCCGACTCTTTGGAAATGCCCCGAAAATCAAAGTGTCACAAAAACAGCCGTTTTCGTGACACTTTGATTTTCGGGGCATCTGGCATTCATGGGCATTCCCGCCCGTTTCCCGATGGCTGGTTTTCTTGGACGGGGATTGTGCTCACTGCCGGGTAAAAGACAGTTCGGAGGGCAGTTTAACCCATTTCCGGTTCACCGCGATTCTGATGCGGCTGCCTTCCAGCTGTTTCAGCACAAATGTACTGTCGTTCTTCACCTTGATGACAGCAGTGAGGTCTTCGCTTCCGTAATCGTTGCTTATTTCCAGCAGAGCCTCCTTCTGGTCCTTGCATTGCGCATCGGTGACGAGCCATTTCCTGCCGTCTCCGCCCGAGCCCAGATAGCCGGGCAGCAGACCGAAGATTTCCTGTCCGGGAACCTTGACATCGTTGTCATGGAAATTGATGACCAGATAGACATCATATTCCTTGTTGACGAACTTGCCTTTGAAAAGTGAATCGGATTGTGAAAAAACTGCAAGATGGCAGTAGAAAACCAAAAAGACAACTGTGCGGATTCTTCTCATCGTTTCGGGTTTTGAAGACACAAAGGTACTGAAATAAATCAAGAAACGCTCTGCTATTCTCAAAAAGTAACCTTAAAAATTGTAATTTCACGGAATTTTCGTACCTTTGCATCGAGATTTGATTTTTATGAGAAAAGAAAGATTGTTTCCCGATTACATTTTCGAATCCAGTTGGGAAGTCTGTAACAAGGTCGGCGGCATCTATACGGTTTTATCTACACGAGCCAAGACATTGCAGGATGTCATGCCCGACCACATCATTTTCATAGGACCTGATTGTTGGGGCGACAAGCCGTCGCCATATTTCGAGGAGGATGACGCACTTTTCCCCGATTGGAAAAAAGCCGCAGGGGAAGAGGGACTGGCCGTGAAAACCGGCAGGTGGGCCATTCCGGGCAACCCCATCGCCATTCTCGTTGACTTCATACCGTTCTACCAACAGAAAAACACAATCTACGCACGTCTTTGGGAACTCTTCCGGGTGGACAGCCTGCATGCCTACGGCGACTACGACGAGGCTTCCATGTTCTCCTATGCTGCAGCAAGGGTGGTGGAAAGCTTCTATACCTATTATATTAATGGGACAGGCAAACGCGTCATCTACCACGGCAACGAGTGGATGACCGGACTTGGCCTGCTCTACCTGCGCCATAAGATGCCGCAGGTGGCTACGGTGTTCACCACACACGCCACAAGCATAGGGCGAAGCATAGCCGGCAACAACAAGCCGCTGTATGACTATCTCTTCGCCTATAACGGCGACCAGATGGCCGGTGAGCTTAACATGCAGAGCAAGCACTCCATTGAAAAGCAGACCGCCTGGAACGTGGACTGCTTCACGACAGTGAGCGACATCACGGCAAATGAATGCCGCGAACTGCTCGACAGACCTGTGGATGTGGTGTTGCCGAACGGATTTGACAACAGCTTCGTGCCCAAGGGGGCAGCCTTCATGGCCAAGCGAAAGGCCGCACGCAAGTGTCTGCTCAATGTGGCCAATGCGTTGCTTGGCGAACAGCTGGGCGACGACACGCTCATCGTATCGACCAGCGGACGCTACGAATTCCGCAACAAGGGCGTGGATGTCTATATAGAGGCCATGAACCGGTTGCTGCGCGACCATGACCTGCACCGCAACATCGTGGCGTTCATAGAAGTGCCCGGATGGGTGGGCGAGCCACGGCAGGACCTGGTGGCAAGGATCAGGTCCGGAAAGTCATTCGACACGCCGCTTGAGGTGCCCATGATCACCCACTGGCTCAACAACATGACCCATGACAACGTGCTCGGTATGCTGAAATACCTGGACATGCAGAACCGCAAGGAAGACAAGGTGAAGCTCATCTTCCTGCCGTGTTATCTGACCGGTGATGACGGGGTGCTCAACATGAAATACTATGACCTCGTACTCGGGAATGACCTCTGCGTCTATCCGTCCTATTATGAGCCATGGGGATATACTCCGCTCGAGTCCGTGGCTTTCAAGGTGCCCTGCATCACGACAGACCTTGCTGGCTTCGGCTTGTGGGCGAACTCAGTCATCGGTCATTACGGCGAGATCACTGACGGCGTGAAGGTCATCCACCGCACAGACTACAATTATTCGGAAGTGGCAGATGTCATTAAGGATACCATAGCCGACTATTCAAATATGACGGACGCGCAGGTCAAGCGCGCACGTTCCAATGCCGACAAGCTATCGAAACAGGCCCTGTGGAGCCATTTCATTGAATATTACTATCAGGCATACGACATCGCATTGAGACAAGCAGAAGCAAGAACAGGAAAGAACTAAAACAGATATTTGTAACTTAAGAATTATGAAAATTAAAGCTGATTACGCCAACGCTCCTCAGTGGAAGGAGCTTACAGTGAAATCCAGACTGCCCGAACAGCTGCAGTGCCTTGACGAACTGGCACACAACATGTGGTGGGCATGGAACTATGAGGCCCGGGACATGTGGAAGAGTCTCGACGAGAATCTCTATGAGGAAGTGGGACATAACCCCGTTTTGCTACTTGAACGCTTGAGCTACGACAGGAAAGAATCAATCGTCAAAGATAAGGCTACCATGCGCAAGGTGAATGACGTGTACTCGAAGTTCCGCGCCTATATGGATGTGAAACCGGACAGCAAACGCCCGTCCGTGGCTTATTTCAGCATGGAATATGGATTGAACCAGGTACTGAAGATCTATTCAGGAGGTCTGGGTATGCTGGCAGGTGACTATCTTAAAGAGGCATCTGACAGCAATGTGGACATGTGTGCAGTGGGCTTCCTCTATCGCTATGGCTATTTCACACAGTCATTGAGCATGGACGGCCAGCAGATTGCCAACTATGTGGCACAGAACTTCAATTCGCTTCCCATTGAGCGTCAGCTCGACAAGGACGGTAATCCGCTGATTGTGGATGTGCCTTACATGAACTACCAGGTTCATGCCTATGTGTGGCGGGTCAATGTAGGCCGTATCAGCCTTTACCTGCTCGATACCGACAACGAGATGAACTCGGAGTTCGACAAGCCTATCACACACTCCTTGTATGGCGGTGACTGGGAAAACCGTCTGAAGCAGGAGATTCTGCTCGGTATGGGCGGTATGCTCACGCTGAAGAAACTCGGTATCCAGAAAGACATATACCATTGTAACGAAGGCCATGCCGCACTCTGCAATCTGCAGCGTCTTTGCGACTATGTTGACGGTGGCATGACATTTAACCAGGCACTTGAGCTTGTACGCGCCTCGTCACTGTACACTGTACATACACCCGTACCTGCCGGTCATGACTACTTCGACGAGCAGATGTTCGGCAAATACATGGGTGGCTATCCCAGCCGTCTCGGAATCACCTGGGATGAGTTCATCGGCATGGGGCGCCAGAATCCCGATGACCATTCAGAGCGTTTCTGCATGAGTATCTTTGCTTGCAACACCTGCCAGGAAGTCAACGGAGTGAGCAAACTGCATGGATGGGTGAGCCAGAAGATGTTCGCTCCCATCTGGAATGGTTATTATCCTGAGGAAAACCATGTTGGCTATGTGACCAACGGTGTTCACTTCCCCACATGGACCGCTACAGAGTGGCGCAAACTGTATGCAAAGTATTTCGACGAAAGTCACATGAGCGACCAGAGCAACGAGTCAATATGGCATGCTATCCACAATGTGCCGGATGAGGAAATCTGGACGACCCGCATGGCATTGAAACAGAAACTTGTGGATTATATCCGTGACAAGTTCCGCGAGACATGGCTCAAGAATCAGGGCGACCCCTCACGCGTGGTGTCGTTGCTGGAGCGCATCAATCCCAATGCACTGATGATCGGCTTCTGTCGCCGTTTCGCCACATACAAGCGTGCCCACCTGTTGTTTACAGACCTTGACCGTCTGGCAAAGATCGTGAACAATCCTGACCATCCCGTGCAGTTCATATTCTCCGGTAAGGCTCATCCGGCTGATGGAGCAGGCCAGGGACTGATCAAGAGAATCTTTGAAATCAGCCAGCGTCCGGAATTCCTGGGCAAGATCATCTTCCTCGAAGACTACGACATGCAGCTTGCACGCCGTCTGGTTTCCGGTGTTGATATCTGGATGAATACACCTACACGTCCGCTTGAGGCATCGGGTACGTCTGGCGAGAAGGCCGAGATGAACGGTGTAGTGAACCTCTCTGTGCTTGATGGCTGGTGGCTTGAGGGCTACCGCGAGGGTGCAGGATGGGCACTGACAGAAAAACGCACCTATCAGAACCAGGGCTATCAGGACCAGCTCGATGCCGCAACTATCTATGGGTTGTTGGAGAACGAAATAATACCGCTCTATTATAACAAGAACAAGAAAGGCTTCAGCGAGGGCTGGATCAAGGTCATCAAGAACTCGATTGCCACGATTGCACCCCACTATACCATGAAGCGTCAGCTGGATGACTATTATTCCAAATTCTACACTAAGGAAGCAGAACGTTTCAAGAAACTTTCTGCTAATGACAACCGTCTTGCCAAGGACATTGCCTTATGGAAAGAGACAGTTGCCCAGCGTTGGGATGCCATCAGGGTTGTCTCCAAGGACGATTCTGTGCTCAATGGTGCGGAGACGGGTAAAGTCTATACCATCCGTTACGTTATTGATGAGCAGGGACTGAATGATGCCGTAGGTCTTGAACTCGTTTCGGTCAAGAACGACCAGAACGGTGAGGAGCGTATCTTCAACGTCCGTCAGTTCGAGATGATCGGTCATGAAGGCAACAACTACACTTTCGAGGTGAAGTTCGAGCCCGATGAGGCCGGTTCCTATAAGGCTTGTGTACGTATGTACCCCAAGCATCCGGAATTGCCTCATCGTCAGGACTTCTGCTACGTGAAGTGGCTTGACTGACACGATGAATCTGCAACATTATAAGAATGCCCGGCTGATGCCGGGCATTTTTTTGTCCTTTCGTGTTGGAAAAATGAAAGACCGGGTAATTGTAAAAAAGAAGGATTTTACACTTTAAAAGAATGATTTTGCCCCTTCCGGAACACTCAAACCGATAATTTTGCGCTGAATTTTCATTAACTAATTCGTTAAATTTATGAATAAACCTATTCTATTTTCATTTGTTTTTGCCGTAGCAGGACATTTGGCACTTAACGCGCAAAATCCGGTTCTTCCGGAAGGTATGGAAATCCTCACACCAGAAGGTGTGGAGTTGACCACATCTACGGACCGCAATCTTTTTGACAAATCCAAGAACATCGTAGTTGCTGGCAGCACACAGTCTGGCTACAAGGTTTTTTTCACTGCAAAGGAGAGTGAGCATGGAGAAGAACTGTGGGTAAGCGATGGCACTTCGGAAGGTACAAAGATGGTAAAGGACATCTATCCTGGTTCGTTTAGTTCTAATGTCCAGTACATCACGCGATTCAATGACAAGGTGGTCTTCCAGGCTGTCGATGATGATGCAGTCGGTTCGCAGTTATGGATTTCAGACGGAACAGAAGAAGGTACGAAACTGCTGAAGGTGACAAACGAGATTGGAGACGGTGATCCCAAGGGTTTTGTACAGCTTGACGAGACTCGCTTTGTATTTGCCGCCATCGACATTGAAAGTGCGCTCTACGGTGATACCGAACAGCACTGGCTGTGGATCAGCGACGGAACAGAAGAAGGCACGAAACTGTTGAAAGACTGTCAAGTGAAGTATCCTGGTTCTTTCACATCCAACGATATGGGCCATTTCTGCCGGGTGGGTCGCAAGGTGTTCTTCAAAGCCGATACCAAGGACAATGAATATACCGAGACACTCTGGGTGACAGATGGTACAGAAGAGGGCACCATTATGCTTGGCGACATCAATACCCGGATAGTGGATGAGGTTACCGGGATGACCCAGAGCGCACAGATAGACTGGATGACAAATGTCAATAACAAATGGCTATTCTTCAAGGCTGTTTCTGAAGACTGTGGATCTGAACCATGGTATTCTGACGGTACGGTGGAGGGCACACGTCAGATCGGTGACTTCTCACCGGGTGTTGACGGTAACGGCATTCCTCTTGGTGACGGTGTGTTCACAGCCTGTGTAATGGGCGACTACGTATATTATAGAGGTATGGATCCCTCGATTTCTGCCGGAATTGAACTCATCCGCACCGATGGTACATTCGAGGGCACTTCGCTCGTGATGGACATCAACCAGGTGCCGAATCCAACAGGAACCAATGGTGGTGTGCCAGACATCTTCCCCTTCTGTGTCTATCAGGGTCTTGTATGGGGCAAGGGGCAGTTCGGTGTGAACACTGCATACGATTTCTGCCGCGGACTTGAGCTGTTCTATACCGACGGTACGCCAGAAGGAAGCAAAATGCAAAGTGACCTGAATCCCGGTGTGGGTCCTAATGCAGCATGGGAAGGTACAGTCGTATCAGGAAGCATGTATTTCCGCGCACAGAACCAGGTGCCCAAGAGCAGTCAGACCTGGGAGTTATTCCGTATAGACTCAAAGGACGAATTCCCTGTCCAGGTGGTCGATCTTGCTGAAGACATTGACTATGTCCACACTCTGCGCAATTTCAACGGTGACCTGGTCTTCACCAGTGTCTGCATACCTCGCCTGTTCAGATACCATTACAGAAAGGCCGATTTCGATCCAGCCCAGGACAATCCCAGTTGCGAGATTGATTTCGACGGCATGTCCAACGTAAATAACACGACCGGTATCTCGAAGGCTGTTATAGATGCTGATGCCAACGACTTCGTGGTGGCCAGAGCCATGGGTGAACTTTCTGTTTCCCATCCGTCCGGTGTCCAGGGCTACAGCCTGTGCGACATTTCCGGCAAGACAATCAAGGAGGTGAAACATGAAGGCACGGAGGTCATTGTGTCCACCAATGGAATCGGTTCGGGTGTTTATCTTGTAAAGGTAAAAGCATCCAATAGCCAGATATTTACTACAAAGCTTGTGATGAAATAAGATACCATTATCCTTATATTTTTATTTGTTGGCCATGCTGTTCCAAGGCTTGTCTGAAGCCAATGATGTTGCATGGCAGAGCTATCATGAAGCGTGCAGAAGAACTCTTCATGACCGTAACATGAAACCTGAATCATCTAAAAAAACGTATCTAAGGTCAATCCAGCGGGTGCGTAGCCGTCAGTCCCGTGATGTATGCTGCGCATCCGGCCGGATTCCTGTAAAGTGTAACAATTAAACAATCCTACAATGAGAAAGATTCTGAGCACGATGGCCTTCTTGTGTCTTGCTCCATCAGCGTTTTCCCAAATCAGCGGTGTCGTTGTCGATGATGCGACCAATGAGCCGTTGGTCGGGGTGAGCGTTGTGCAGGAGGGAACGACGAACGGCACGATAACAAATGTTGACGGAGAGTTCAGCCTGAATGTAGCCAAGGGAACGCCTCTGAAAATCAGCTATATGGGATATATTCCCCAGACCGTCAAGGCGGTGCAGGGCATGAACGTCCAGCTGAAAGAACAGGTGCAGGAATTGTCGGATGTCATAGTTATTGGCTATGGTGTTCAGAGAAAGAGCGACATCACTGGCGCCATTTCCTCCATATCGGGAAAGGACGTGCAGTCGGCGCCCGTTGCCAATGCTGTCCAGGCACTTGAAGGTCGCGCTTCCGGTGTGCAAGTCATCACCAACACCGGTTCACCTGGCGGGTCAACCACAATAAAGATCCGTGGCACAGGCACCGTAAACAATTCCGACCCGCTTTATGTTGTCGATGGCTTTATCGTCGATAATATAGACCATATCAACCCCTATGACATACAGAATGTGGAAGTGCTCAAGGATGCCGCTTCATCTTCCATCTACGGTGCGAGAAGTGCCAATGGTGTCATCCTGATCACTACGAAAGAAGGAAAAAGCGGGAAGCCCCAAGTAACCCTTGATACTTACTGGTCAGTGTCCAGCCCCTGGAAGAAGATTGATGTCATGGAAGTTGAAGACTTCGCGTTGATGCGCGATTATGTAACAGGTTTGAGCAATTATTCTGTCGATGGGAAACTGTATTACAGTAAGGATGCCGACGGGAACTACTATTTTGATGATGGCAAGTACCATCGCCTGGACTCCATCAAGACCAATTCTCCCTCCTCATGGTGGGATGCCGTTACCCATACCGGATTCAAGCAGAACTACAACGTTTCCGTTTCCGGTGGTGGCGACCGTTACAAATACCTGGTGAGCGGTAACTATTACGGGGAGGATGGTATTGTGAAGACCAGTGACTACGAACGCTTTTCCATGCGTCTGAACCTTACGAACAAGCTTACCAAATGGCTGACCATGAGAACATCGATACTCTATACCAGCGATGAACGCTCAATTGTGCCGGAGGGTCAGAACTCTGTGCTGAAACGCGCCCTTAACCAGTCGCCCCTGGTTTGCACCTACAACGAGAAGGGCTACTGGACGGAAGACCATCCGCTGGCGCAGCTGGCCAGGAACCATAATGATGCCAAGTCCAACCGTGTGGATCTGAATCTTGACCTGACGGCCAACATCAACAAGTACCTGACTTACCAGTTCAAGGTATCCAACTATACCGATTTCTACAATACATACGTTTTCTCGGAAGTCAACAAGCTCGATGAAGACTTTGCCATGGGCGACCTGACCATGGTGAGCCGCGCTTCAGCCAAGTCCAACAAGACGGAAATCAACAACCTTCTCACGTTCAACCGCACACTGGGCAAGCATGCTATCACCACCACGGTTGGCCAGACGGCGGAAAAGCAATCTACCGACAACCTCTCGGCCTCAAAGCAAGGCACTTCGTCTAACGACGAGAACCTGCGCTATATTGCTGCTGCCTATTATGGTGACCGTGCCGCCGGTACGCTTACCGACTGGACTGCGCTGGGCTTTCTGGGACGTGTCAACTATGCCTATAATGACCTTTACCTATTGCAGGTCAACTTCCGTGCAGATGCCTCGTCGAAGTTCTCTCCAGATGAGCGTTGGGGCTATTTCCCGTCAGCATCGGTAGGATGGCGTTTCTCCAACGAGAAGTTCATAGAGCGTCTTGGCATCTTCAGCAATGGAAAGCTGCGCCTTGGCTGGGGTAAACTCGGCAACAACAGGATCGACAATTATGCCCGCTATACCTCTCTTGTCAACCAGCTGAACTATTCCTATGGCACAGGCTCACATATCACCGAGTCCGGTGCAGCGGCCACGACCCTGGGCAACGAGAACATCAAGTGGGAGAAGACCACTACCTACAACATCGGTCTGGATTTGGGCTTCTTCAACAACAAACTCTCTGCATCGTTTGAGCTATATACCAAGAAGACTACAGACATGTTGCTCCGTGTGCCTGTTTCCTATGCAGCCGGTCTCACTTCAGACCCCATGGTCAATGCCGGCTCCATACGGAACAATGGTCTGGAAATACAGATGTCCTACAATGACCATATCGGCGAGGCATTCAACTATGAGGTGGGCTTCAACCTGTCTTTCAACAAGAACAAGGTACTCTCGCTGGGTCGTGGAAACGAACCTGTCTATGGAGGTTATCTCAGTGAAACCAGCATTCAGAGCTATGTCACCAAGACTGAAGTCGGGCAGCCCATTGCCTATTTCTTCGGCTACGTTACAGACGGCATATTCCAGACTGAGGAGGAAATCGCTTCCAGCGCACAGAACGATGGCGTCACCAAGCCTGGCGACTACCGTTTCAAGGACATCAACCACGACGGGAAAATTGATTCTGAAGACCGTACCTATATTGGTTCACCACATCCTGACTTTACGTTCGGCATTCCTATAAGCATGAGCTACAGGCAGTTCGAACTTTCGCTCTTTTTCCAGGGACAGGTGGGCAACAAGATCTTCAACGTCATGGATTATTATCTCAACTCCACGCATGGCACGGGAAATGTCTATGCTGACATACGTTCCAACCATTGGGCTGGCGACTATGACGACAGCCGGGCTTTCTGGACAGCTAACCCTACAGGAAGCATACCCGACTTGCGGCAAGCTGACAATGCGAAGAATTTCCGTGCAAGCGATGCCTATGTGCACAACGGTTCATACATGCGTCTCAAGGACGTAAGGCTCACCTACAATGTGCCCAGGTCCTTTGCCAGCCGTCTGCACCTCAAGGATCTCATGGTCTATCTGTCTGCCTATAACCTGTTCACCTTCACCGGCTACAACGGGCTGGACCCGGAAGTCGGACGAAACAGCGGTTCCGAGGAGAACAACCTTTATCTCGGCGTTGACCATGGCAATTATCCCCAGGCGCGTTCATTCACATTGGGCGCCAAACTGAGTTTCTGATGTAAACACACCAATTTATTCTGTAAGATTATGGATAAGAACATGAAAATATTGAGGAAAGTGTCGGCGACAGGCCTTTCCGTGCTGTTGCTTTCCGTAGCCACGTCCTGTTCCGGTTATCTGGATGTAGATGTGAAGGGAAGCAGCACCAGCGAAGAGTTTTATACCACCATCTATCAGCTTCAGGAAGGTCTCAATGCAGTCTATGATGTCCTGCAGAGCGACCAGTTCACAAATTCCGAATGGATTTTCGGTGAAGCCTGTGGCGATGATGTCGTGGGAACCGACGAGAACTCCACCTCGCAGATTGCCGAACTTGTAAACTTCCGTTTCGATACCTCCAACGAGTACATACTGAAGCGTTACCAGATCAACTACAGAGGCATTTACCGGGCCAACCAGCTCATAGCCAATATCGGCAAAGTGCGCTTCTCAAGCGATGACACCGACAGCTACACCACTGTACGTGCCATTCTCGGCCAGGCCAAGTTCCTCCGTGCATTGTTCTACTTCAACTTGGTCAAGACTTTTGGCGGCGTGAGCATCAGGCCGGAGCAGGAAACAATAGACAACCTCACCATTCCGCGTTCTTCCCGTGAGGAGGTATATGCCTACATCGAAAAGGACCTGCGGGAGGCTGCCTGTATGCTGGAAGCCAAATATACCGGTGCGTCCAGCGGAAAGGTGGGAGCTGGAGCTTGTGTGGCCATGCTCATGAAGGTGCTCATGTATCAGGCCACTCCCGGTGTGGAGTCGGACAAATGGAAGGAAATGGCTCTGCTTGGCGACTATTTCATAGGCGGCAGGAGCATGACCTACAGGGACATCCTGCATCTGGAAAACTACGACGAGACCTGGGATGAGATGGCGCGCCGTCTCTGGTTCAAGCCGCAGGAAAAGCTCCTGCCGGGAGAGAACTATACCACGGCCGACAATGCGCTCCCGAGCCTGGCCAACCAGTATTCGCTGGAGGCCAAGTCAACCTACGACGGCACCACACTGCACTATCGCGACCTCTATAACCAGATTGGGGAGTTCTGTGCCCGTTCGGTCTTCGAAATCGTGTTCAAGGAGAGTGCCGACGGCACTTCGGGCGATACCAACGAAGGTACAGGCATCATGAACGACCTGTTCTGGAACCGTCTCTTCTCCTCCACATCGTTTACCGAAGCCGTTCAGAACGACCCGCGCCGCGATGTCATCATCCTGCTCCATGCTTCGTCCACATTCGACAACGAGCGTCTTGAAGTGCCTGCCGGAAGACGTGGCTGCATGAAATGGTACACACCCAAGACCGAGCGTCCGAAGGATGCCAGCGACAACGCCAAGAACAGGCGCGTGATCATTTACAGTGATGTCGTGCTCATGTATGCGGAAGCCCTGAACGAGACCGGCCGCCGCGAGGAATCGCTCACGCAGCTCAATTCCGTCAAGACCATTGCCAACAAGATCACCAATGTCTCCACGCTTTACAAGGCCGGAACCTATCTGGAGATGCGTGAACAGATCTGGACCGAGCGGCGCATCGAGCTGTGCCACCTTTGGGACCGCTTCTTCGACATCGTGCGCCAGGGACGTGCTGCAACCATCCTGCACAAGCTTTCCACTGAACAGGTATGGGGGCGTGGCAAGAACTTCGTAGAAGGTATCAATGAGATTTTCCCGATACCGCAGAGTGAGGTGGATATCACCAACGGTGTCGTGGAGCAGAATCCGGGATACTGATTACCGCAAAGTTTAATTACAGACCAAAACCCAGAAAAGATATGAAACAACATGTTTTAGCCCATGCCTGGAATGTCCAGGCCCTGCTTCTGTGCCTGCTCGTGATGCTGGCCGGATGCATGCTGGTTTCCTGTGACGATGATGACGATGTGGCCACTCCCGTTGCCGGGTTCACCGTGTCGGCCACGGATATAGGCATCAATGAGACCGTGACTTTCACCTACACCGGTACGGCGGCCAGCCAGGTTGTCTTTTTCCCCGGTGACGAGGGACATGACTACGATTATGTGAACAACGGTTCCGTGGGCATTGTCATGAGCAAGGGGAAGGGGACTTATGCCTACAAGAAGGCCGGGACCTACAAGGCTGTCGTCGTGGCGACCAACTACAACAAGAAGGCAGCCAAGGAAAGCTGTTCCATGGCAGAGGCCACCATCACCGTGACCGATGTCGACTGCCGCCTGGCCAGTGTGTTGCTGCAGAAGGACCTATACAACAAGGAAATGGCTGCCGAGATAGAAGAGGACTATGTGTTCGTTCCGCTACCCTACAAGGTAAATGTCAACGGACGCGACATAGCCATCAAGCCTTCTGCACAGCGCATCACGGTGACGGCTGCGTCTGCCAATGCCACGGTAAGCATCAACGGCGAACCGTTCAGCGACAAGACCAAGTATGACCTCACCGCGCCCATGACCATTGATGTGCAGGCGGCATCGGGCGATATCCGTTCCTACAGGCTTTACAGCACCATGTATCCCGTCTTCGAGACTTTCACCATCAACGGCATCGCCGGGACAGTGGCTTATTCGGCCTACGACTACGACCGCATCTTTGTCACACTCACTCTCCCGGCCGGCACAGACCTGACACGGCTCAGCCCGGTGTTCTCTTCTGCTGATGCACAGTCTGTCAGCGTGGAAGGCGTGGAGCAGGTTTCCGGACAGTCCGTGTGTGATTTCAGTTCGCCAGTGACCTATACGCTCACCAACAGCGTGGCCGGTAATCCGGCACTCGAATGCCATACCAACGCTGTGGTCACGGTCACGACGAAATGAACCTCTGGTGCTGCTGTCCGTGCAGTGCTTCGGTAGGCTGCATGGACAGAAGTCCGGGAAAGTGAACTTTAAAGTCCGGAAAAGTGAAGGGAAAAGATGACAATGGCTAACTGTAATCTCTGTTTCACGGCGTGAAATATAGTGTTCACGCTGTGAAATATAGTGTTCACGCCGTGAAATATAGTGTTCACGCCGTGAAATACAGTTTGGACTTAAGATTTCCCGTTTTCCCAGTTTGCTTTTCCGGACTTTCCACTTAACTGTTTCCGACTTTCCTTTTCACGCTGTCCCCGGGGCGGTTCCGGAGGCGATTTCATGGCTGTCGGCACTTGGAAAACCGAAAAAATGCGTTCACAATACCGGCTTTTTGCCTTTCTTTCCGTATTTATACCTAAATTTGTGGGGAAACAGCGTTCCGGCTGGCTGCCGTCTTCAGGTTTTCGTCTGATGGCTGCCGGCATTTCCGGACAATCCCTGAAAATCCAGAACCTATGACCTGTAAACATCACTTCAGTCTTATTGTTCTTTTTCTTACCGTGTCCGCATGGCCTTCGTGGGCTATCCAGGACTTCCGTTTCTTCCATGTCAAGAGCGAGAGCGGACTCATGCAGGGGCAGATTACCTGCATCATGCAAGATAGCAGGGGACTTGTGTGGATGGGCACCCGGAACGGCTGCTGCCGGTTCAACGGCTATACGGCCGAGGTGTTCACACGTCAGCTCAACAACCCCAACAGTCTGCCGGACAACTTCACACGCTGTATCCTTCAGGACAAGGATGGGGCCATCTGGATAGGAACGGACAAGGGCGTGTGCCTTTATCGTGAGGAAAAGAACGACTTTGAGCCTTTCACAGGCATTTCCGGACAGGTGTCGTCGCTTGCGCAGACCGCTGACGGCAGTGTCTATTGTGCTTCAGGTACGCTCTACCGGATCGACCGGAGGCAGAAGGCCTGCGTGCCGGTGGTCATGGCCGGGACCGGTGATACCATCAAGGGCGCACAGGTGCTGGCGGTGGATTCCGGTAACCGCTTGTGGGTAGGCGGGAAAAGAGGGCTTATAGGCTATGACGTGGGATTCCGCAGCCGGAAGACCTTCAACCTTGGCCGCGACGACGGCGACAATTATGTCATTTCCCTGTATGCCGGACCCGGCCATCTGCTCTATGCCGGAAAGAACAAGGGCGGACTGCACATCTGCAATACTGTAACGGGCGCCGACACCCATATTACCACAGCCCACGGGCTGGGAAGCGGAGTGGTCCGGGCCTTGTCAATTGACCGTGACAACCGTGTCTGGGCAGGGACGGAGCGCGGACTGTCTGTCATCACGCCCGACCTGCATGTCATCACATTGCGGCAGGACTTCTCCGACCCTTATTCCCTGAGCGACAACAGTATCTACTCCATACTGCGTGACCGGGAGGACAATATGTGGGTCGGTACGTACTTCGGCGGAGCAAGCATCTTCCTCAGCAGCCAGCAGCAGACGCGCTATACATCGCCAGGTAGCCGTCAGGGGCAGCTCAAGGGAAAGGCGGTCAGGCAGATGCTTCAGGAAGGCCAGGACATCTGGATTGCTACGGAAGACGGTGGGCTGAACCGGCTCAGCCTGACCACGGGGAGCATAGAGCGCATCACCTTTCCCGGTCTCACCGCCGACAACATCCATTCCCTTTGCCTCGACACCATGCGCCATGTGCTGTGGATAGGTTCATTCATGGGCGGGCTTTTCAGCTATGATACCGCAACCGGACGCACACGCCATTTCAGCCATAGGAACAGCGGGCTTCCTGACGACAATGTCTTCACCATGTACCAGGACAGCCGGGGCGACCTCTGGATAGGCACCACCAGCGGGCTGTGTGTCATGCACCATGCACGGGAGGACATTGTCCCCATCCTGTCGGGCGCATTGCAGGGCAGCCCTTTTGTGTTCTGTCTCACGGGCGATGGCCATGACGGGCTATGGATAGGTACAAGATATAACGGGCTGGTCTATCTCGACACCCGCACCCTGAACACTGTGCGCCAGCCTTCAGGCAATGCCGACGGACAGCTTCACGACGATTTCATCAGTACGCTGCTGCACGATTCCTCGGGAAGGCTATGGGTGGGTACGAACAACAGCGGCCTGTTCCTGCTCGACCGGAACACGGGACGGTTCCGCAGTCTGAAGGCGGACAGCCTGGCCGAGGCCAACTGCATCTACGCTCTTGTGGAGGATGCTTCCAGGAATGTATGGGTAACAGCCGACCAGTCGGTCTATCGTATTACGCCCGACGGCAGTCCCACCATGCTCACGCTCCATCCTGACATACCCATCTGCCATTTCAACTACAATGCCGCGCTCCATACCGTCGACCGTCAGCTGCTTTTCGGTTCGGTCAACGGACTCATACAGCTTTCTTCCGACAAGGTCTTCTCACAGGTCAGTTTCCCGGAGGTACAGTTGCTCGACATTGTGCATGAAGGCAATGAGCACATCCACATAGACCGCCAGAAACAGGTTGTGCTCACCTCTGGGCAGGGAAAGAACTTCGAGATAGCTTACGCCGCCATCAATCCCGCCCGCACTTCGGGCATGGTCTATCAGGTGAAGCTCGAAGGAGCCGACCACCATTGGCAGTACGTGGGAAGCCAGCAGAAGATCAGGTTCTCCCATCTGCCGTCCGGAAGATATACGTTCAAAGTCAGGGCGACATCCCTGCCCGGCACATGGAGCAACGCCAACATTTCCACCATCACCATCGTCATCCGTCCGCCTTTCTATGCCACCCCCTGGGCCGTCCTGCTATATGCCGCTGCCATTGCACTGGCTGTATGGTGGGCAGTGAGCTACTACAGGCGCAGGTTGCGCGAACGGCAGCGCAATTTCGAGATGCAGCTGGAGAAGGAGAAGCTGCGCAAGCTCAACCAGATGAAGCAGGATTTCTTCACCGAGATCTCGCATGAGTTCAAGACGCCTTTGTCGCTCATCATCGCGCCTGTGAAGCAGATGCTCGAACGTTCGCGGACAAGCAAGGACAACCGTCAGAACCTTGAGATGATACTGAAGGGCACCAACACCCTCAGTACGCTTGTGCAGCAGATTGTTGAGGTGAACGACCTCAAGGAGCACACGCCCGACCTGAAGATGACCAAGGCCAATGTGCTCCAGTTCATATCCGATGTCGCCGGACGGTTCTGTCCGCTGGCGCGCCAGAAGGGCTGCATCTACAACATGGAGGTGGAAGACTGGGAAGAGGACGTGACCTTTTCGCCCGTTGTGGTGGAGCGCATCGTGAACAACCTGCTTTCCAATGCCTTCAAGTTTACCCCTGCCGACGGGACAGTGGAGCTGGATGCCTCTATTTCCGGACACCAGCAGGATCAGGGGCGTTGGCTGCTCATTACGGTATCGGACACCGGCTGCGGAATAGCCGAAGCCGACCAGGAACACATCTTCGAGAAATTCTACCAGGCCACGCACGGCGGACAGAAAGCCGCAGGATGGGGCGTAGGGTTGTCCATGGTCAAGAAAATGGTACTTGCCCATCACGGTACCATCCAGGTGCAGTCGGCTCCCGGGCGCGGGTCGGTATTCACCGTCAGGCTGAATGTCACCAACGGCCTTTTCCCCATAGAAGAAACCGGAAACCTCTCCACCTGGCAGGAAAAGGTGTTGCTGGGCGGTGCCATCAGCGTGGATACGGCCATGGCACCGCAAGGTGAAGAGGAAACCGATGAAGAACGCCCGGAGATATTCATCATAGAAGACAATGCCGACATGCTGGCTTTCCTGCACACGCTTTTCAGTGCCCATTACAGGGTACGTGGTCTGCCGGATGCGCCGCAGGCACTTGCCCTGATGCAGAGCGGACAGCTTCCGGACCTCGTGCTCAGCGATGTCATGATGCCGGGCATGAGCGGAACACAGCTTTGCAAAGCCGTCAAGAGCCATCTGCTCACAGCTCACATTCCCGTGGTGCTTCTCACCGCCAAGACCAGTGAGGAAAGCATAAGGGAAGGCTATGAACTGGGGGCCGACCAGTATATCAGCAAGCCCTTCGATCCGAAGGCTCTGTTGCTGCAAATCCATAACATACTGAAGACCAAGCAGAATAGCCGTAGGCGCTTCAAGGAATCCTCCAACATGGACATCAGTACCATGGCCACCAACAGTTATGACAGGAAACTCCTCAACGACATCCGCAGATGTGTGGAGGCCAACCTTGACAATTCCGAATTCTGCGTCAACGACCTGGCACTTGCGGTAGGTGTGAGCCGCACCAAGCTCCACCTCAAGCTCAAGAGCCTTGTCAACATGTCCATGGGAGAATATATCAAGGAGATGCGAATGCGGAAAGCCAAGCAGATGCTTGCCGACGGTGAGTCGATTCTTGACACCGCCTGTGCCACGGGCTTCTCTGATGCCAAGTATTTCGGAAAGTGCTTCAAGAAATACACAGGCATGCTCATCAGTGAGTACAAGCAGAGTGTACAGCAAGGCGGGCAGGAGGAAGACAGCACGGAATGACGTTACCGGTGGGGCATATATCTGCTGTTTTCGGTCATTAACTGCATGCAATCCAATGTGCAGCGTGTAAATAGCCCGTCTTAAGTCCTTTTCCCGTTGGACAAAGATGTTAAAGTGTCATGAGAGCGGCTGAAAAAAATATCACTTTGTAAAATCAGGAAAATTTTTGGGAAATCCCCATTCTGTAGGGCAGAAATGAATGATTTTCCACTTTAAAAGACTGATTTTGCTACCCTTCGCCACGGCAGATGACTAAATTTGCATTCAGAAAAACCTAATTCAAGACCAGATGGAAAAGAACAGAACAGCAATCCTATCCATTTGCCTCCTTGCTGCCTTCCAGCACGGTCAGGCCCAGAGCCTGTATGCCAATCCGGTGCTCAACATGAGAGACGGCTGCATAGAACGTTTCGGAGGCTATTACTACGCTCTCGGAGGCGAGACGTTCGGAAAAATCTATCAGTCGAAGGACATGGTGAGCTGGAGCAACGGCGTACTTGCTGTAGGCACAGACCAGGCCACATGGCTCAACGACCCGCAGTGGACACAGGCTTCTACCTACAAAAGGGTGGGGGCGGGCGACATTGTCTATCGCAACGGCGTGTGGCATACCTACTATAATGGTATAGGCCATTCTTTCTGCAGTCTGCCACAGGGCACATACCAGGAGCAATGTATCAATGCGCCTTTCGATGACTATGGCATTGACGTTCAGCTCTTCCAAGACGAGGACGGACAGATATACTGGGTGAAGAAGCGCAACCAGACCGACCCGCATCCGCTCACCGGTGCGGCAAGCAACATAGACGGCCCTGAGGTATGGACCTTCAGGATGAACTCGCCGTTCTCGCGTTGGGACATTACCGAGGGCGGCATGCAGCTCAGCCATCAGCGTGGCCATCCGACCAGCCTGAACCACATCAACTTTGAAGGTCCGGAGCTGGCGCGCTACCGTGACCGATATTATCTGTTCTATGCCGTGAATAGAATGGGTCCGCGTTCGGGTATGTACCAGATAGGGTGTGCGCAAAGCGAAGCCCCCATGAATTTCGACAACTCCAGGAAATATCCGCAGCCCATCCTCACGCGCAATACGGAAGACCAGTTGCTACGCTATGTGCCTCTGGCTCCCACGGCTGAGCATGGTGGTTGGCAGGGACGCTACACATTCACGACACCTGCTGGCGACTGGACTGCTCCTGGCTATGACGACTCTGCCTGGCAGGAAGGCCTGGGCGGATTCGGTGCACAGCAATATGACTACTACAACGATGTGGTCTTCACCAATGCCATGATCAGGGCGCGCAAGACAGAATGGAAGGGTACGCAGCTCTACGTGAGAAGGACATTCGTGTTGGACAAGGTGCCGGAGAAAGTGCAGATGAAGTACTGGGTAAACGGGTCGGCCACGTTCTGTATCAATGGCCATGAACTGGAATATGCCGCAGCCGACAATACCTATTCTTCCCTGTCCATTGACCCCTCGTGGCTGAACGAAGGAGAGAATGTGGTGGCCGTGGCCTGTACGAGCAGCAACACTTCGGACACCAGCCAGCAGTTCCTTGACTTCGGGTTCTATGACACATGTGGTGAAGAGCCGGAAGACATCATGATCGGTCCGGCGCAGCCCAACTTCATAGCCGGGCCTAACGGGTTTGAGCGTTGGATGGTCTATAAGGCGTTTATCAACGGCAAGGAACGGCAGAGCATAGACAGGTTGCATTTCTTCGGTGATGAACCGGTGTCCGAGGCCACGGTGAAGAACTCGCAGGGATTCCATCCTGCTCCGGCTTTGCCCGGATTCATGAACTATCTGGACTATGCCATCTATTATCCGTTCGAGTTTCTTGACGGCAGTGAATGGCAGATTGCGGGCAAGGTGATGACGGCCAAGAAGGAAAGCGGAGGAGCATTGCTGCTCAGGGCACCGCTTGCGACGGACTACAGGCTGGAACTGAACATCAGGCTGAAGGAGGAAAGCGACAGGGCTGCGGTATATGCCTGCTATGAGGATGAAGACAACTGGCTGAAGATAGAGGTGGCGAGAAACGGGTACTGGTACATGACGGACTGTGCGGACGGCAACTGCGAGACGCATGAATATCAGCTGCCGGATCAGTTCGCTTTCCTGGAGAACCACGAACTTGTGGACGGATATGAGTCGCCTTGGCACGCGCTGACCATATACAAGAACGGTGGACGCTTCAGTTGCTATCTCGATGCGTTCTGTCTGACACCCGGTGGAGTGGAGACCATGCACACGGGGCAAGGAAAGGTGGGCTGGGAGGCTAATTCCAACACGGTGGACTTTGATGCTGTGCAGCTTACGCAGGGATGGGACGAATATGATGACAACATCACAGGATGGGATTATGAAGGTGGTGCATGGAAGGTCGAAGGCGGACTGAAACAGCAGTCGGCCGATGGTGACAGGGTACGTGCTGTAAAGGGGGATGCCATGTGGAACTACGAGTTTTCCACCTATATGACCATGGATGATGTACCGGCATCGGGAAAGGCCGGTTTCTATCCGCTTTATATTGATGAGGACAACTATGTCAGCGCACTCATAGACTACAGTTCACGGATGCTTGAGATTGAGGCAATGGAAAACGGCAATGTGCTGACCCGTCAGCAACTGCCACTCAACAAGAAGGTGATGCGCCAGTATGACTTCACTCCGACTACAGCTTATCCCTCCAACTCTTATGTATACAGGTTAAGAAACGAGGCCGTGGTCTCCGGTATCGACATACTCTGGCTTGAAGGGGAATATCCCTATCTGAGCCAGAAGTTTGCCCTGCCTTCAAAGGTGAGTGTCTTTGTGGAACAGGATGGCTCCTGGAAAATGGTGACCGCAACGCTTGAAGGACAGTCCGGCCTTGGGGTGATGAACCATTATGCGTTTGACCCTGTCAAGACCACAGCCATACGCCTTTATCTGCAGTCTGCATCAGGATATTCTGCAAGGCCGTTTACGGTCTATGTGAACGAGGACCTTTCGGCTGGCTATTACCTGCGTGCACGCAGAGAAGCCGATGGAGTACATGTGTTCATAGACAATGAACAGATGGCGTTGGTGGAAGGGAACTGGGGAAAATCCAGACCAGGTCTGCTCACTGAAGGTGTTGCTGCAAACTATAATGGTCTGCTTTGCTATCAGAGCGGATGGGTGAAGGTGACAGGTATAGAACTTGAACCGGCAGACTGTGAGGTGGGTGGACAGACGCAGCTCCAGGCGAATGTGTTGCCGGAACAGGCCACATGGAAGACACTGCACTGGGAAAGTTCCAATCCTGAAATCGTGACTGTTGACGATAAGGGTGTTATGAAACGGTTGGCACCCGGGAAAGTGGTCATTACGGCCTATACCACAGACGGTCAGTATGTGAAGGCATCTATGGAAACCGGTGGGGAGGACACCGCAATAGAGCAAACAGAACTGAACAGGGAGGAAACCCCGACCCGTACTTGGCACATTCCGTTCAGTGGCCACACGCTCACGATAGAGAAGAAAAATAACGGATCGGACACAGTGACAACTAAACGGTATGAAAAATAAGACTATGAATAATTGCAGACGTATCTTTCTCTTGTCCCGAAGGCTTCCGCACCTTGTGGGCGCATTGTCTCTGACAGTGCTTTGCTTGCTTTCGATCGCGTCCATGTCCAGTGACTATGGCGATGCGGACACATCGGATCCGGCTACAGCCATACCCAAGGGAACCGAGCCTCTAATGGATTATTGGATGAGAGATACCTGGATAACATTGGGACCGGACGGAATCTACTATATGACCGGAACCACCTCGGATCCTGAAAGGGTGTTCAGTGGACAGCGTCATTGCTGGGACTGGAATGACGGCATCTATCTCTTTCGGTCGGATGACATGAAGAACTGGTCGGCAATGGGCAGGATATGGAGTTTGGACAGCACGGTTTGGCAGGGCCAGCCCCACGTGTTCGGTCCAGGGGAGCGAAGACCGTCAGTTTCGCTCAATGGTGATACACTCGACAATTTCTACCGCGCGGTATGGGCACCGGAACTGCATTATATCAAAAGCAAGAAGTGCTGGTATATCGTGGCCTGTATGAATGACAGTCAGGCCGGAAAAGGGTCGTTTGTACTGAAGAGTACGACAGGCAGACCTGAAGGTCCCTATGAGAACATTGCAGACAACAGCAGCGGACCGTTATTCGGCAATATAGACGGCTCGCTTTTTGAAGACGAGGATGGTACGGTATATTTTGTGGGACACAATCACTTCATAGCCCGAATGAAAGACGATATGAGTGGACTTGCGGAACCCTTGCGCAGGCTGTCAGAAGAAGCATACAGTCCGGAACCCTATATTGAAGGTGCATTCATCTGCAAGGAAGGGGGAAAGTATCATCTGGTGCAGGCGATATGGTCGCATAGAGTGCCGGGAAAAGGTGATACCTATAGTCCGCAACATGACAGCAATTCCACACGATACAGCTATGACTGCATTGTGGCCTCTGCTGATTGCGTCTATGGACCCTATTCCAGAAGATACAATACAATAACCGGTGGCGGGCATAATAACCTGTTCAAGGACAAGCGTGGGGAGTGGTGGGCCACACTCTTCTTCAATCCTCGCGGGGCACAGGCAGGGGAATACAGACAGACCTGCCGCCCGGGAGCTGTACCCATGGCATTCCGCAATGGGAAGTTCATGATTGACACGACAAGAACGGCGATACGGGACATGAAGGAGAAATAATATAAATAACATGAATATGAAATATATGATAAGCAGTAAGAGACTGACGGCAATTTTTTTTCTTGCCATCGCAATGAACACACTGGCCAATGGCGATAATGTAACGGTGGATTGCAGACATCCGAAACCCGTATCAAGAATGCTGTTCGGATGGCACTACGAGGAAATAGGCATGATTGGCGATGGTGGACTTTATGCCGAGATGGTGAGAAACCGGAACTTTGAGGAGAGTAACCTGCCTGAAGGGCTGGAGATAGTGAATGGAAAGTACAAGGATGTGCCTAATCCGAACCAGCCTATCAAGCAGGTCTATCAGATTGACCCGCTGGTGGGATGGGTGACAACACCGCTTTCAAATTCTCCTTTGCGCATAGGATTGACAGACAAGCATCCCCTGAATGAAGCCAACCGCCATTCCATGCTTGTGAATGTATTGCAGGATGCCGTAGAAGGCGACTGGAAAACAGCTATACACAACCGGGGCTATTATGGCATGTGCTTCAGGAAGGGAGTGAAGTGCCGACTGTCACTTTATGTCAGGGCTGACGGCTATGACGGCCATCTTATGGTGAGGCTTTCTGATGCCGACGGTATGGCCTGTTCACCCCAGTTGACCATAAGACTGCAGGGAGAGGGTTGGCAGCAATATACAGTGGAACTGGAACCGGAGCGCGACCTGACCGATGGTATGCTCTCCTTGGTGCCCACGCATAAGGGGAAATTCCAGCTGGACATGGTTTCCATGTTTCCTTCAGATACATGGGACAATGGACGTTCCGTGTTCCGGGCCGACATCGTGCAGAACCTGAAAGACTACCATCCTGATTTCCTGCGTTTCCCGGGTGGTTGCCTCGTGCATGGCGTGAACGAAGAAACCATGTACCACTGGAAAAAGACCATCGGTGACCTGGCATCGCGTCCGGGACAGTGGGGGAAATGGGAGCCTCATTATCGTACCGACGGAATCGGAATACACGAGTTCTATGAACTGTGTGAGTATATCGGTGCCGATGCCATGTATGTCATTCCTGTCGGAATGGCCTGTACGGAATGGGTGCACAGGGATTCGGACAAGGTGTTCCTGCATAAGCCCACCGATGTCAATTACTACATTGAGGATGCTCTTGATGCCATAGAATATGCCATCGGCCCGACAGACTCACAATGGGGGGCAGAAAGAGCCAGGAACGGCCACCCCGAACCGTTTCCGCTGAAATACGTGGAAATAGGCAATGAGGATTTCGGACCGGTCTATTATGAGAAGTATCATCAGATTTACAGTGCCTTGAAAGAACGCTATCCACAGCTGGTATATATTGCCAACAGTCCGCTTGGTGACACGCCACAGCAGTGCATCGAACAGTTCAAGGACAAAAGTGAGGTAGAAATACTGGATGAACACTACTACCGGGGCATACCATGGGCTGTGGCCAATTTCCACCGGTTCGACAGCTACAAGCGTCAGGGCATAGGGCTATACATTGCTGAACTGGGAATACAGAGCAATGGTGTGGGCGGACCTTCGGGAAAATATCCCGGTAGCATATTGGCAGAAGGTATTTTCAAGATGGGACTGGAGCGCAACGGCGACCTCAACCCGATCATGGCAGACCGTCCGCTGATGAGAAACTGGGAGTGTATAGACCGAAACGACATGCAGCCGCTCATTCTCAATTCCTCGAGCGTGAGTGCACGGACATTCAACTACTACATGTGCAAGATGCTGCGCGACAATGTGGTCGATGCCGTTTACGACGTGAAGAACAGTGAAGGCGAACAGGAACTCTTTGTCACGGCAGGGAAAGACAATAAAACAAGACAGATTGTCGTTAAGATAATAAATCTGGCCAATGCCTCCAGGAAGTTGAACCTGTGTCTCAACGGAGCAAAGAAGGCGCGCAAGGCCACTGTGACTTCCATCACGGCAACAGCCGGCCAGCGCACCACTCCGCTTCATCCGGATGCTGTTGTGCCTACAGTCAATGAAACTACACTGTCCGGCTCCGACATGACAATCGAGGTACCGGCCAATTCGCTCACCATATATAGAATAAACCAGTAAGAACATGGCAGGCAAGAACATGTTGTCGCTCGCATCGCTGGCTTCGTTGTCACTGATGGCGGCTGCACAGGAGAAGAAACCGAACATCGTGCTCATCGTGGCAGACGATCTGGGATGGGGTGATGTCAGCGCATACGGCAACAGCACTATCCACACACCGAACATCGACCGGCTGGCACAGGGTGGCGTGTGTCTCACAGACGGTCATGCCACTTCGGCCACGTCCACGCCCTCGCGTTATGGGCTGTTTACAGGGATGTATCCCTGGAAAAACGAGAAGGCGAAGATCCTGCCCGGTGATGCCCCGTTGCTCATTGGCACTGACCAGTTCACCATGCCACGGATGTTCCAGCAGGCTGGTTATGCCACGGCGGCCATCGGGAAATGGCATCTCGGTATGGGCATCGGAAAAATAGACTGGAACCGGGAAATCCGTCCGTGTGCCAACGATATTGGGTTTGACTATTCCTGCGTCATCGCTGCTACCGTGGACAGGGTGCCTACGGTATATGTCGAGAATGGACGTGTGGCCGGCCTGGATCCTGATGACCCCCTCTACGTTGACTATGACGTGCCTTTTGAAGGTGAGCCAACGGCGTTGACCCATCCGCAGCTTGTCCGGATGCAGTGGTCGCACGGCCACCAGAACACTGTGGTCAACGGCATCCCGAGAATAGGCTATATGAAAGGAGGAAAGTCTGCGGTATGGGATGACAAGACCATGGCATCCTATCTGCTTGGCAAGGTGGAGCATTTCATTGATACGGTCCAGTCCGGACGTCCGTTCTTCTTGTACTACGGACTGCATGAACCTCATGTCCCGCGTGTCCCCGCCACACAGTTTGCCGGTTCCACGCAGCTTGGCCCCAGAGGCGATGTCATCATGGAGGCCGACTGGTGTGTCGGAAGGGTTCTGGACAAACTCGAGGCAAAGGGGTTGCTGGAGAATACGCTGGTGGTGTTTACCAGCGACAACGGACCTGTGCTTGATGACGGCTATGTGGACGGTTCGCGGGGAACACGCGACCGGCATGACCCGAACGGAGGACTGAGGGGAGGAAAGTACAGCCTTTTTGATGCTGGGACGCGCGTGCCTTTCTTCCTGTACTGGAAAGGCACTATCAAGCCTGTTACGGTGGATGCGCTGATGTCGCAGCAGGACTTGCTTGCCTCTTTTGCACGGCTGATAGGTGCCGATGTGCCTGAAGGACTGGATTCTCAGGATTTGCTCGACACCTTTATGGGCAGGTCGCAGAAAGGCCGGAAGCAGATGGTGGTAGAAGCCAGCGGTCGTCTTGCTTACCGTGTGGGGCAATATGCCTTGGTCCCGCCATACAGTGGTCCGGAAACCAATGAAACCGGCAATGAACTGGGAGTGGTGGAGACCTATAGCCTGTATGACCTGAAAGCCGAGAAAAGCCAGCTCACGGATATCGCACCCGACCATCCGCGTCTGACAGGGAAGTTCCGGAAGGCATTTCTCAAGGAGGCTGGTCGCTATTATAATCCGGCTACCGAGCAGGAAACGCTGAAATGACAATCTGCATTCTAAAGGAAATACCATGGCCACATCCTTTGCCTTTTCAAGACCTCTCTATATCATGGTCAAGCCGGTTGGCGCAGCCTGTAACCTGCGTTGCGACTACTGTTACTATCTGGAAAAGAAACATCTTTACCATACCGGCAATGACGGGAAATGCAGGATGTCCGATGAGTTGCTTGAAGAGTTTACCCGCCAGTACCTTGCAGCACAGACCCAGCAACAGGTACTCTTCACCTGGCACGGTGGAGAGCCGCTGCTCATGCCCATAGGATTCTATCGCAAGGCACTGAAGCTGCAGCAACAGTATGGCAGGGGAAGGCAGATAGACAACTGCATACAGACCAATGGCACACTGCTGACAGATGAATGGTGCAGCTTCTTCCGGAAGAACAGGTTCCTCGTGGGTATTTCCATTGACGGAACGGACGACATGCACAGTGCCTTCCGCCATTACCGTAGCGGCAGAAACTCCTATGGCAGTGTGCTGGCGGGCATAGACCTGCTCAACAGGTATCAGGTGGACTGGAACGCCATGGCCACGGTCAATAGCAGGAATGTGGACAGGCCGCTGGAGTTCTACAGGTTTTTCCGCAGTCTGGGCTGCCGTTTCCTTCAGTTCTCACCTGTTGTGGAACGGCTGCATCGTCATACCGACGGGAGACAGCTGGCCACACCGGAGGACGGTGCAGAGGTTTCGGAGATGGCACCGTTTTCCGTGAATGCCGAAGCCTATGGGCGGTTCCTGTGTGAATTGTTTGATGAATGGGTGCGCCATGATGTGGGCACTGTCTATGTGCAGCTCTTCGACAGCACGCTGGCCAGGTGGATGGGTGTGGATCCGGGGCTGTGCTGCATGTCGCCCACCTGTGGGCATGCGGCAGTGATGGAGCATGACGGCGAGGTATATTCATGCGACCATTTCGTGTTTCCTGCCTATAGGTTGGGAAACATCAGGACGGCCACGCTGTCTGAAATGATGTATTCGGACAGGCAGATGGACTTCGGCCGTGCAAAGTCTGGCTGTCTGCCTCGCCAATGCCGGGAATGCCGTTACCTTTTTGCCTGTAACGGCGGATGCCCGAAAGACCGGTTCATCGATACCGGTGAACCCTACAGGGCCAACTACCTGTGTGCGGCCTATCGCAGGTTTTTCAGCCATGTAGCACCATACATGGACTTCATGCGCAATGAGCTGCTTTGCCAGCGTCCGCCGGCCAATGTCATGAATGTGGCCGACAGGATTGCAGCAAGGCAGGATGGCTGAAGACAACATCCTTTTCCCGGTCTGGACATTGTTTTCCGGAGGGTGAACCGGAAAGTAGGGAAAAGCTAACTGTAAAGTCCGTAAAAGCTAACTGACGGGTTGGTGCATGCTAACTTAAAAGTGGTGTTCACGCCGTGAAATATAGTGTTCACGCCGTGAAATATAGTGTTCACACCGTGAAATATAGTGTTCACGCCGTGAACTACAGATTGGAATGAAGTTCCGGGAATTTTTCACTTAGGTTTTCCAAGGTTTTCAGTTAAGTGTTCTGGACATTAACCCTAACCGGCCATTAGACTGCCAATGGGTATTTCCGTCATTTGATTAAAGCCCGGCCTGTCGCCCACAGGTGCGGGAGGACAGGTCGGACCGGTTGTGTGAGTGGGCTTCAGGAGTTGCCCTTGGAATAGTTTCAGCGCACGATGATGCGCCTGACATCGTTTTGCCGGTGCGATGGGTGTTTTCCTGTGAGCTGGCTCATGTCAGCCCTCACCAGGTAAAGCCCTTTGGGCAGACTGTGCAGGGAAACGCTGGCGCAGTTGGTGCAGCTCATCAGTTGCTGGCCTGACGGTGAATAGATTGCGACAGACTGGAGTGACTGGCCGTTGTCTGTGCGCAATGTCTGGGTGTCGGCATCGTAGAGCAGCTGGCCGTTGCCCGTTTCCTGGTTCTCTATTCCGGTGGGGTCGTATGTGTTGTTCATGACCTTGCGTATGTCTTCTGCACTGAGCAGTCCTTTGAAGAAATACAGGTCATCGATACGTCCGTGCCAATAGTCCTTTCCGGCTTTATGCCCGCCGATGCGGAATCCGCCTGTACAGGACTCGAAGGTGTTGGTCGATACGGTGAGGTCGCGTTCGCCGTTGACATAGAACGTGACGCATTTGTCTGCAGGGTTGCACACTACGGCCACATGCTGCCATTCGCCTCGCCTGAAGGAACCTGCCGATGCCTTGTTGTGCCGTCCGCCGAGGAAGTTGTTGAAATAGTATTGTGGTTCTCCTCCTGTCTTCGGGTTCTCTATGCGCGTGTAGAGTAGGATTCTTCCAGTACCGGCATTGTCTTTCTGTGCCAGTACGATTTCGTCGCGGAAGTAGAATCCGTTTTCTTCGTTGCCCGATGTGGGAATGGCCGTTTCCTCGTCCATCACCCATGCGCAGACCGTGTATTGTGTGTTCTGCGTGTTCACTGTCCCCGTGGTGTTGAAGTCCAGGTACTGTGCGTTGCCGTTGAGTGAAAGTGCCTGTCCGTAAACCCCTTCGGCAAAGTCGTGGGTTGTGGCGGTGAGGGGATATCCGTTGGGTGATGCATCGTTCAGGTTGCCGTCGAACGGATAGTGGAAGAGCAGTTCCTTCGGCGTGTCGGGTATTTCTGTTTCCACGTTCAGCCCTACTTTCCCTGCCCATTCGTTCCAGAGTGCCTTCAGTTCACTTACTTTTTCCGGGTATTCTGCTGCAATGTTTTCTGTTTCGGAGAAGTCGTTCTCCATGTTGAACAGCTGCCATCCTCCATTGCGGAGTGAGGTCAGTTTCCAGTTGCCTTTCCTTACGGCGCGTCCGTTCTCATGTTCCCAGAAGAGCGTCCTTTCATTGTCCCATGTTCCTTCATTGCCAATGATGGGCATCAGGCTTCGTCCTTCCTGTGGCAGTGCCTGGATGGTGTTGCCGTTGTAGGTTGCCGGATATTCGGCTCCGGCGGCTTCAAGGCATGTGGGCATGAGGTCTATGAAATGGCAGGGCTGGCGTACGAGGCTCCCTTTTTCGGCTTTCAGCCCGGCTGGCCACTGTATGATGGTGGGTGCGGCTGTTCCGCCATGGAACGATTCGGCTTTCCAGTAGCGGAACGGCGTGTTCACTGCTCCTGCCCATCCGCTGTCCAGATAGTTGTAGGTCAGTTCAGAGCCAGGTTCCTGTGCGTTGCGCGTCACCATTTGTCCGCTACGTGTACGGTCGTGGCGGTCGAACGAGCCTATCTCGTAGTTTTCCGATGAAGCACCGTTGTCGGAGGTGAAGATGATGATGGTGTTGTCGTATCTTCCGGTGGCTCTCAGTTTCTCCAGTATGCGGCCTACGCCTTGGTCCACGCAATCGACCATGGCTGCATGGACTTCCATGTCGGCAGACTGGAGGGCCTTGTTGGTCTCGTTTTCCCATAGCCGTCCTGACTCATTGCGTGCGTTGGGCGTTTCGTCAGGGTTGACTATGCCCAGCTCCACCATGCGGTTGTATCGTTTCTCGCGCAGCGCATCCCATCCGTCATCATATTTTCCTTTGTACTTGGCTATGTCAGCAGGTTTTGCGTGCAGTGGCCAGTGGGGGGCGTTGTAGGAGACATAGAGGAAGAACGGATTGTCGGTCTTTGAGAAGTCATCGAGCATGTCGATGGCCTTGTCGGTGATGAAATCCGTAGAGTAGAAGTCTTCGGGAATGTTGTCCGTGTAGATGGCTTCCTCGTTGTGGACAAGCGAGAATGGGTCGAAATGGTTCACCACGCCCCAGATGGTGCCGTAGTGCTCGTCGAAGCCACGGTTGCAGGGGTAGGTGTCGATGGGGGCAAACGGACGGTTGTCAAATGTGTTCTGGTGGGAGAGCCAGGCCATCTGGTCGGCAGTATTGCCTATGCCTTGTGTGATCGAGAGATGCCACTTGCCGCTCATGGCTGTCCGGTAGCCTTCGCTCTTGAGGGCTTCGGGTATGGTTACGCAGTTCTTTGTCAGACTGAGTCCCATGCCGGTGATGCCCACTTGCTGCGCGTACATACCGGTGAGCAGACATGCGCGTGAGGGACAGCTTCGCCCGCTGTTGAAGAACTGTGTGAAACGGATGCCATTGTCAGAAAGGTTGTTGATGTTGGGTGTCTCGATTTCTCCGCCAAAACATCCGAGATCGGAATATCCCATATCATCGACTACAATGAGCAGGATGTTAGGTTTTTCTTCTGCTTGCTGGGCACCCACAAAGGCTGGTGCCAGAGCTGCTGCGGACATGAGAATCCGCTTTTTCCTGATTGATACCATATTGAGATTGTTAGAGGTAAAGGCAAAATTGCCTGATTGTTGATATAAGAATCGTTATTGTCGGTATAATAACGTGATAATCAGTGTTTTATTGTGTTTTATGCCTGTTTTTCCTGGTGCATGGAATGGTGGGTACCGGGCTTGGGTGATGACGGGTGTTTCTGGGGGAATAAACGAAGGAATCCCGAAGTAAGATGACCTCGGGATTCCTTTTTTACAGATGAAACCTTCGCACCAGTCGGTTGAAGGCAAACCCTGTCTGTGCTGTTCTTGTTGTGTTGTTTCTATTCCAATGAGCGTAGCAGTGTCCTGGCATGTTTCATCATGCTTTCCACATCGGCGTCATTGTCCATGGTGACAGGTGTGAAACGGTTCAGTTCTTCATTGAGAAGCTGGAGACGCTTGCCCTTGAGTTGTCCGCGGAGCAGACGTATCTTTTCGTAATCCTGTATGCCTTCTACAAGTTTTTCCATACGGATGCTGCTTCCACCGGGATAGACGAGGAAGCAGTCGCCTGCAGGCCATGCGCGGAAGCGTGAATCCTGTAACTGGTTTTTTACCCAGCTGTTGTAGGCCCAGCGCAGATAGCCACTGTAGCCAATGGCGGCTGCATGCCAGCCCATGTATGTGGACTCGGCCGGGCTGGAGAACGTGAAGGTGTTCGGACGTTCGGGTCCACAGCATGTATAGAATGTAGCCCGGTTGCCTTTGGCCAGGTGAGAACTGAGTTGCTGGGGGGTGAGCAGCGGCTCGTTATAGGCAAAACTGATGTCATACATGCGTTCTGCAGCTTCCGGTCCGAAATAGTTGAGTGCGCCTTCAACCCGGAAGTCCTTGTCGGCTTTGTGTAGTATGGCGTAGGCGGGTTCAAGCAGTTCTGTGGGCCGCTCGTCCATGGCTATGCAGGTTTTTGAAAACCAGCCTTTCTGCTTGAGATGGTGTGCAAAGTCGGTGAGGAAGGGAAGCAGATAATCATTGTATTCCTTGCTGCCAGGCTGCAGATGGGCTTGCTGTGTGGAGCAACGGGCTTCATCGTAGTATTCAAAAAGCAGATGCCAGGGCACGATGGTGTAGCAGTCTATCTGTTCAGTAATGCCGCATGACATCATGAATTCCACCCAGCGGTCGAAAACTTTATAGTCGTATTTCCATTTTCCGTCTATGGTCAGGGTCTTGCCGATCATGCTTTCAAAAGCCACTTCTGTCTGCCCGTTCCATGGATGCTTGATGATGCTGCATGTGATGACCTTCTGTCCGGCTTCGGCCAGTAGGGTCATGATGGGGCGCATGAGGTCGAAGTGTTCCTTGCTCCAGAGTGGCACATTATAGAAATCTGCTACGGAATAGGGGTTTTGCCACAGGTCAAGGTGAAAAGACCATTCTGAAGGAGCAGGCAAAGTGTGCTTGCTCACTTCCACTGTGAGGGGCAGTGTAAGGGCTTTCCCGTCACACTGGGCTGTGAGTGTGCCTTTGTATTTTCCGGCAACGGCATCCTGTGGTATGCGGATGTCCAGCCACAGGGGACGCAACGTGCGGGCAGGAACAGCCATGTGTTCAGCCGGATGCAGCCGGTCGGCCACTAAACAGGAGTCAAAGGCCGGTGTATGATGACGGCCGTGGTCTTCTTTCCCTTCTGTATTCCTGTAGGAATCGCTCATAATGTATCTTACAAAATATTTCCTTATCGCATTTGCTGGGATAGTATGCTTTCCGCAGGTAAGGTCACTGACGTTGAATGAAAGCTTTTCGATGGATTGTGGTGCCAGTACAACTGCTTGTGCGCAGACTTTTTCACCCTTCCATCCATGGAGGCTGATAGATTTTGACAACTGTGGAACAGCATTACGCTGATAGCGTATGTCTGTATCTCCCCAGCCCAGTGTTGTGGTCTTTACGCTTTGCCAAGGCATCTCTGGTGCTGGATGTGGGTCTGCATATTCCACATCAGCATTTTGTCCGTGAGAGTAATTGAATGAGAATACTGTAATAGCCAATAGGATAATAAGGTTTTTTGTCTTCATAATATTGAGGTTTTGATAAATTCTGTCTGACGGTTTAGGATATGTTATGGAAACAGGAAAAAACAGCCTTGCAATATCTCCAGATTGGGGAAATTGCAAGGCTGCTGGTGTGGTTATTTTCCGGAATTATCGGTTGAATCAAGAAGATTTGCAATGAAGTCTCTAAGACCTTCACCGCGAAGTCCTTCAGCAAGTACGGTTCCTGTACGGTCAGTTACAATGGTGTATGGAATACCGTTCACACCATAGACCTCGCATGCTTTGCTGTCCCATCCTTTTAAATCGGATAGCTGAAGCCATGCCATGCCGTTTTCATCAATGCAGTTTTTCCAGTCATCATGGCTCTTGTCCAATGAAATACCTACAATGCCAATGCCTTTTTCTTTGTATTCGTCGTAGATTTGCTTAATGACAGGTATCTCCCTTCTGCAAGGCTGACACCAACTGGCCCAGAAATCAATGATGGTGAATGAGTTCTGGCTGATAACGGAATAGATGTTCTGGCTTGTATCTTCAAGGTCAGGGAGATCTATGTCTGGAAGGGTTGGTTGGCCCGTTTGCACTGTGCTTTCGGATTCATGGTCCTGGTGTTGGAGTTGTCTTTGTCTGCAACCCGAAAACAGAATGACGAAACCTATTGCCAGATAAAGAATTCTTCTTGGTTTCATTGGCAGGAACACTATACAAGATACTGTGAACTGATACTTTGGTTGCTGACAACACGTCGTATGGTTTCTGCAAACATATCTGCAACAGATAGTTGCTTGACTTTTGCACAGCGGTTGGAGTAGGGTATGGAGTCCGTGAATACCATTTCCTCAAGCGCGGAATTTTGTACACGTTCAGATGCAGGACCACTCATCACGCAGTGCGATGCACAGGCACGAACGCTTTTTGCTCCAGCTGCTTTCATGATGTCAGCTGCTTTTGTAATCGTACCGGCAGTGTCCACCATGTCGTCAACGATAATGACATTCTTGTCTGCTACATCACCAATGATTTGCATGCTTTCAACGACATTGGCTCTCGCTCTTGTCTTGTTGCATAGCACAAGTGGACAGCCAAGATATTTGGCATAGGTATTAGCACGTTTGGAACCACCTACATCCGGAGAAGCTATGACAAGATCCTTAAGATGAAGGCTCTGGAGATATGGAAGAATTACACCGGAGGCATAAAGATGGTCAACTGGTACATCAAAGAATCCCTGGATTTGGTCGGCATGGAGATCCATGGTAATCAATCGGTCAATACCTGCAGCACTGAGCAGGTCTGCAACAAGTTTTGCTCCGATACTTACGCGTGGCTTGTCTTTTCTGTCTTGACGTGCCCAGCCGAAATAGGGAACTACTGCAATGATATTGCGGGCTGATGCACGTTTCGCTGCGTCAATCATCAGAAGAAGTTCCATGAGGTTGTCGGAATTAGGGAATGTACTCTGTACAAGGAATACATCACGGCCACGGATGGATTCTTCATAAGAAACGGCAAACTCACCATCGGAAAATCTTGTGACAACCAGATTTCCCAACGGGCAACCTAAACTTGTGCAGATTTTCTCTGCAAGGTATCTCGTATTAGTGCCGGAGAATACCAAAAAAGAGTTATTTTCACTCATTTTTTTGATGTATTTATATTTTTTAGTTAATTATTTTCCGTAGTTTTTCAAAATGGTTGATTAAATTCTTAAAATCCATTTGATTGTGTATGTCAAATTTATTCCAGAGGTCTCCGCATATAACTATACCTCCGAATCCTAAATCTTTGGCAATTCTTGCGTTGTCTATATTCATGCCACCAAGTGCATAGACCTTTTTGTCAATTAGCCCGTGGTCTGCTGCGTCTTCCAGTTCATTCATAGTGAAATTTGACAATTGCTCTGGTTCTGACTGGCTGTTGAAGATATTTCTCAAGAATATATAATTTGATTGTTTTTTGAGCTCTTTCAATTGATTGATGTCTGTACATGTGCGCCCAATTCGCCCTTTATATCCATTTGGTAATGGTAATGATGGGTCATCAGCGTGAATACCCGCTAACTCATATTCGTCTTTAAGATAATAATGGTCGTGTACTGTTATTTTTTTATAGAAGTCATCTGGAATTAGGGAGAGGAGTCGTTCTGAATACATTGGTGAAGAGTTGGGTTTATAAAGATGTAGGTTATCCATCCCTTCATCAAAGAGTGTGGCAAGTATTTTGTCCTCTTCCACGAAGAACGTGGATTTAGTCATTATAACAAGCTTCATCGTGGTGTAATTCTATTCTTTTGCAAATGTATGAATTTTCTCTCAAACATGCAATTGTTATCTCTAATAAAATTGAATTTAAACTAATTAATGCCAAAGAGTAATATAAAATGTTATTTTCAATGGAATATATATTGAAAAACGCGACAACTGCCTATTTGTACTTGCAATTGTCGCGTTTTCCTATATCGTTATAGCGATTCGTTTTCAGGCTTTTCTTTCTTGAACTTCTTTGGTGGCAGGTGGCGTTGCCGTCTGATCCAGTTTTCCTTTTTCTTTTCGTATTCTTCGTAATGACGCTCAAGATAATTATCAGCCATAATTGATGAATTATTTGAATTTACTGTAAATCACACTGATTTTAAGTGGTTGATAGGCGTTCTCGCTACCACCAATGAGCCGTGTACTTGTCATTGACATGTCGTGAGATACCTTTATCAACTGGTTTGATGTATTATAGCTTGCAGAAACCGGGATGATAACAACTTTGTTCCAGTTGGCGTTATTTGGATCACGATGACGGTGCATGTGTTTGATTAAAGAACCAATGTTACTGAATGTGTAGGTATTTAATGTACTATTGAGTGATGCAAGAAACGATGTCTTATAATCTGCGATTTTATTGTCCTCAAAGAATGATTGCATTTCATCTGCAGGAATCATAAGCAAAGTCTGAGGTGCATGCAAGGAATAATCACTCGTGATTTTGTTGTTGATTCTTGTTAAGACAACCTTAGCAGCATTAATGGTATCGTTCTCGTGACCTTTAAGAATTTCATCAACAGGTAGAGTCATCTCTGTGAAAATTCCAGCCGGAGTTTTCAGGTATGTGCATGTGTTGTCGTTCAAGAGTTCTTGTAATGAAGTCTCATCGTTGCTTATACGAGTGGACTGGAGAACTTCCTCTGTTCCTACAAAAGAAGCATAGCCAATGGATGATTCCCCATTATTGAGATAGCGGAAGAAAACGTTCAATTGACTTATGTATATATTGGCCATGGCGCCAAGTCCACTTTTTGTCTTAAAATAGAAACCGGGGACAAGGTTATGTATAAATGTGTATGAATTTTTGAAATTTGACGGATCCTCATAATATTTCTGCATAATGTAGGATCCGAAATTGCTATATACATTCCCTTCTTTGTCTGTGTAAGGCCGATCAAGTTTGATGCGGATATTTGGTGTAAAGTCATCATCGTTTCTTACATCAAGACTTGTGTTCAGATCTGTAAGCGTATATAGCTTATCAACAACAATTCCTTCCTTTCGGATGTAATTGTCTGCTATTGGGTCAAAGTCAGAATAATAATTAAGTGATTCTGACATGGGTGTTCCCATCTCATAAGCCGTGAGCTTCATTGTGGTCAAGGTGTCTCCATAGAAACTGTCGTAATATAGCCTTATTTCGCAAGAGTCTGCAAAGGCTATGTTGTTTTTCTTGGTGACAAGTGAGTCTATGTGTGGAAACTCATAATTCTCAAGCGACTGAAATTGCGTGATGAAATCGCCAGTGATATAGGCACCGGTCTCGGGGTCAAGTATTCTTCCAATGTATCCGTTTGTGCTTCGTGAAAGTACGGCGCCGGCTTTTATGGAACGTGTGCTGATGGCAAAGGTATCAGTGCTGATTTGCAATTGGTCCACGTTGTCTGTCAAGGAAGAGCCGATGTCGTTAGTGTTGTCATCGCAAGAAATACAGCATGCGACAGCTATGATAAAGCTTGTAAGAAATCTTGTTTTCATATTTCAATTTACTTTGCAGGCCTATTATCTGCATATTATTCCGCAGAGTCTATTCCGAGGATTCTGTTATACAGTTCATTGTATGCAGCCTGAGAAATACCATCTGAAAGTTTAAGCAATGGCAAATTTTTCCCTGACGCATATTGTATTATACGCTGGTCAACATCATTTGCAGCTTCTACTACTGCATCACTGTAATCTATGGCAAGTTTGGCCAACTCTAAATAATTGAATTTATCTTCGTAAACACTGAGCGTTTCAGATGTGATATCACGAAATTCCAGGCATTGCTTGAAGTTCTCTGCCAAATCATCCTGCAGTTGTGAACTGAAGAACGATGTCACGATTTTAGTATTCGCAAATGTCGGCTCGTTATGATAGGCTTTCTTGACATATAAAGGTACTACGGCTCCCATCCAGCCCTGGCAATGGATGATATCTGGAATCCAGCGTAATTTCTTCACTGTTTCAAGCACTCCTCTTGCAAAGAAGATGGCACGTTCACCGTTGTCTGTATATTCAACGCCGTTGCCATCGGTTGCCATCAGTCGTTTCATGAAATAGTCATCATTGTCAATGAAATATACCTGTAGCCTTGTTTGTGGAATCGATGCAACCTTTATGATAAGTGGATGGTCCGTATCATCTATAATCAGATTCATTCCTGAAAGACGGATAACTTCATGCAATTGCCCGCGGCGTTCATTGATGTTTCCCCATTTTGGCATGAATGTCCGGATTTCATATCCGTTTTCTTGCATTACATGGGGTAGGTCGCGCCCCATAACCGACATTTCCGACTCTGCCACATACGGCGAGATTTCCTGATTGATGAATAGTATCTTTTTTGCCATGCTGTTGTTAAAAATGTGAATTATGCTTGAGTAGCGGGCTATGCCGTCTTCATACTACAGCTTAACTTTGCAAAGTTACGAAAAAAACTTCACATGACCTTTTTTTTTCTTTCAAATCCTTGAAAACGCTTTGTTTATTGGCATATTTTTAGGTTTCTTCTTCCTATTTTAAGTTTTTTGTTGTTATTTTGCACCGAAATATTTAGGATGGCTTGTTTTTGGCCATATTAAAAGTTTTTTTAAATGAAATTGTACAAAACGATTGTTGAGCTTCAAAACTATTTGTTTGAGGCGCGGAAACAAGGAAAGAAAATCGGTTTAGTACCTACAATGGGTGCACTTCATGAAGGACATGCCTCACTTGTCTATCGAAGTATTAAGGATAATGACATCACTGTCGTTTCTGTTTTTCTGAATCCTACACAGTTTAATGATAAAGGCGACCTGGACAGGTATCCTCGTACGCTTGAGGCTGATTGTGCATTGCTTGAGACAGTTGGGGCTGACTGTGTCTTTGCCCCTGCTGTAGAGGAGATGTATCCTTTGCCTGACAACAGGCAGTTCAGTTTTCCGCCGGTGACTTCTGTTATGGAGGGTGCACGCCGTCCTGGACATTTCAATGGGGTCTGTCAGGTGGTATCGAGACTTTTCTACATTGTCAGGCCAGACCGGGCATATTTCGGGGAAAAGGACTGGCAGCAGATAGCTGTGATAAGATGCCTGGTAGAATATATGGGTTCACCGATCCAGATTGTGTCATGCCCAATTGTCAGGGAGGAAGACGGGCTGGCTAAAAGTTCAAGGAATGCGTTGCTGACACCGGAAGAACGTGCTATTGCACCGGCTATCTATGAGGCAATTTCTGCAAGTCGGGAATATGCTTCCCGGCATTCAGTGGCACAGACAGTTGATTATGTTGTCAACAGAATCAATGCTGTCGAAGGGCTTGAAGTGGAGTATTTTTCCATTGTGGACGGCAACACGCTTCTTGAGGTCTCTTCCTGGGAGGCTTCAAGCCATATCGTGGGATGTATAACGGTATATTGCGGACATACGCCCATTCGTCTTATTGATCACATCATCTATAAATGATAGCATGCCATGATGATTGAAGTTTTGAAGTCAAAATTGCATTGTGTAAGGGTTACACAAGCCAATCTGAATTATATAGGCAGTATTACCATTGACGAAGCACTGATGGAAGCTGCCGATCTGATAGAGGGCGAAAAGGTCCAGGTCGTAGATAACAATAACGGTGAGCGTTTTGAAACCTATGTCATCAAAGGTGAGCGAGGCTCAGGCTGCATCTGTCTGAACGGTGCGGCTGCAAGAAAGGTAATGGTGGGGGATACTGTCATCATCATATCCTATGCCTTGCTCGATTTTGAAGAGGCCAAGAGCTTCAAGCCTACAGTTGTCTTTCCTCAAGACAATCATATTTGAGGTATCAGCACTGTCCTGTATCCGGGAAACTCCATGGGGGATTAGCCTTCATGGAGTTTTTTTTCGTTATAATGAAAAATAGAGGAAAACCTTTTTGTGGTTTTCCTCTATCCTATGTGGTTTGATGAATGTGTGGTTCAATGAGATTATTCAATGACCACAAGTGGTGAGTCTTCCATCACATTTTCACCCTGTTTCACGCAGATGGCTGTCACCTTTCCGCTCTTCTCGGCTTCAATGTTGTTGGCCATCTTCATGGCTTCCAGCACTACCACGGTATCACCCTCATTGACTGTGTCGCCTACCGCAACCTTTATTTCGGTTATTACGCCGGGGAGGGGCGCTTTCACGGCATTGGCGGTGTTCACGTTGGCAGCGCTTGCCGTTTCGCCTTCTGCTGCTGCGGTGGCGGCAGCCGGATTCACAACTACTTTCTTCTTTTCAGGTTCTGCCTCCGGTTCCATTTCCACTTTGAAGGATTCGCCATTCACAGAAACCTCGGCAATGTTGTCTACGATGTCGCCAATAGCCACTATGTATTCCTTGCCGTCAATGGTATATTTATACTCTTTCATTGTTAATTATGGTTTTGGGGTCATTACCTGAAATTTTGCATTCCACAGCGTGCAGCGCGGACGGATGGTAATAATGCCCGGTTCCTTGTCATGCACGTTATTGCCTTTGAACTCATGCAGAGCCAGGGCTATAGCTGCATATATGTTCTTGTCTTCTGTTGCCATGATGCTTTCTTTTGGTTTACATGGGCATACAGCCATGTTTCTTGGCGGGCAGTGACTGGCGTTTCGTTGCCAGCTGAGCCAATCCACGGCAAATGCGGAAACGGGTGTTGCGTGGTTCAATCACATCGTCGATGTAGCCGTACTGTGCTGCCTGATAAGGATTGGCAAACATTTCCGTGTATTCGTCTTCCTTCTGGGCCAGGAACGCCTTGGGGTCTTCCTGGTTCTTTGCTTCGCGTGCGCAGAGCACTGCCACAGCGCCTGATGCTCCCATAACGGCTATCTCCGATGTCGGCCATGCGAAGTTGAGGTCTGCACGCAGCTGCTTGCAGCCCATCACGATATGGCTACCTCCATAGCTTTTGCGCAATGTGATTGTGATTTTGGGTACGGTGGCTTCGCCGTAAGCATAAAGCAGCTGTGCTCCGTGCAGAATCACGGCGTTGTATTCCTGTCCTGTACCGGGAAGGAAGCCGGGAACATCCACAAGTGAGACGATGGGGATGTTGAATGCGTCGCAGAAGCGTACGAAGCGCGCCCCCTTTCGGGATGCGTTGGTGTCGAGCACACCTGCATAGCAGGCCGGCTGGTTTGCGACGATGCCCACGCTTTGTCCGTTGAAGCGTGCGAATCCGGTGATGATGTTCTTGGCAAACTTCGGCTGTATCTCGAAAAACTCGCCATTGTCCGTGATGGCACTGATTACCTTATACATATTGTATGCCTTGTTGGGGTCGTCAGGCAGTATCTCGTTCAGGGAATCTTCCATACGGTTGATGGGGTCGGTACATTCTATGCGCGGTGCTTCCTCCGTATTGTTTGAAGGGATGTAGCTCAGCAATGTCTTGATGAGTGTCATGGCCTCCTCTTCTGTCTTGGCGGTGAAGTGGGTCACACCGCTCTTCGTGGCGTGTACGGATGCGCCGCCCAGGCCTTCCGAGTCAATGTCTTCACCGGTCACGGTCTTCACTACCTTCGGGCCGGTCAGGAACATGTAGCTGGTGTTCTCCATCATCAGGATGAAGTCTGTGAGGGCGGGGGAATAGACTGCACCACCTGCACAGGGGCCGAAGATGCCGGAAATCTGAGGTATCACGCCGCTTGCCAGGATGTTGCGTTCAAAGATCTCTCCATATCCTGCGAGAGCGCAGATTCCTTCCTGGATGCGTGCGCCGCCGGAGTCGTTCATGCAGATGACCGGTGCGCCCATGGTCATGGCCATGTCCATCACCTTGCAGATTTTCTGCGACATCGTTTCCGACAGCGAACCGCCATTGACGGTGAAGTCCTGTGCATAGACATATACCAGACGGCCGTCGATGGTAGCGGAACCGGCCACTACGCCATCGCCGAGATATTGTTTCTTCTCCATGCCGAAGTTGTGGCAGCGGTGCAGCTTGAACATGTCGTACTCTTCGAAAGAGCCTTCATCGACCAGCATGTCGATGCGCTCACGGGCTGTGTATTTTCCACGAGCATGTTGCTTTTCGATAGCAGCTTCACCTCCACCGAGCCGAGCTTTCTCGCGCTTGGCAATCAGCTCCTTGATTTTTTCAACTTGTTTGCTCATAATCTATAGGGTTTTCTGTTTTCTTGTATTCTCAGTCTGGCGGCAAAATTACAAAAAAAACTTGAATACAGGAACTCTGTATTGCAAAAAGGCGCATTTTTGCCCTCAAGCAAGGTGCGGATGCGGCCATGTCTTTCTTGAATGATGCCTTGCTGTGCAGATTGACGCCGGGCTGTCGCTGACGTGCTGGCCTACAGCATGCTGGATGCTATGAAGGACAAAGGCATGAGGTCGGAGGCACTGTCCAGGCAGAAGATGCCCTTCGTGCCATACAGCAATACCCTGAACGGGCGTTTGTAGCGGTCTTCAATGCCAATCATCACCTGTCGGCAGGCACCGCACGGCGTAATGGGAGTCTCCAGCAGTCCATTGTCGTTTTTCGCGGCTATGGCGAGACAGGTGATGGGCTGGTCCGGCTGTTGTGCCTGTGCGGCGAATATGGCCGTGCGCTCTGCACACAGTCCGGACGGATAGGCCGCGTTCTCCTGGTTGGCTCCTATGATGGTCTGCCCGTTCCCGAGCCGTAGTGCAGCCCCCACATGGAAGCGGCTGTATTCGGCGAATGCGTTGTCTGTGGCTTTTATGGCAAGTCCCACGAGTTCCTGCTCGTCGGCTGCAAGTTCTTCCAACTGGCATTGGGTGAACTTGATTTCAATGCTCATGTCTTTCATATCTGTCAGTCGTTTGGGTTCTCTTCATCTCCTTTTTCCTGTTCTTCCAGGAATTCATAGGCTCCTATGTCCGGCTTTCCATCGCGCTGTTGTCCGTCTCGGTCGGTCGTGGCGGCTGTTTCCGGGTCGGCTTTCCCGATGGCTGTTGACAGGCTGTCTGTATGGAAGTCATACCGCTGGCTGTCTATATCCACTTTCCTGAAATGCCGCTTGCCCGTGCCCACCGTGTCTTCCGGCAGTTCGAAGCTCACGTTGACGAATCTCACGGAGTCGTCCGTTTCCACTTTCGGTGTCCGGATGATACAGTTGCTGAACAGGAAGTTGAACGCGTTCTCGCTGTCCTTGTCGTGTGTGCCGGTCATTTCGTCGTCGGCATAGCCTGTGATGAGCGTGTTCCGGCAGTCAAGCTGGTGCAGCGGATGTTCCAGCGACGAGAACAGCAGCGCATTGCCTCTGGAGGCATCGAAGGGATAGAACTGTGCCAGCGTGCAGTTGTTCATGTCCATGCGCCCCCCATACACTGCCACGCAGTTGTGCAGCGTGTTGGTAATCTGGCAGTTGGACAGCTGTATCTGTGAGTTGACGGTCTTCAGACCATAGCCCTGGCAATTGTGTATGGTGGAGCATTCCAGCAGCAGTTTCTGCCGTTCCACATCAGATGAATCGGCTACAAGGCCGTCGAAGGCCCCATGGATGTCCGTGAAACGGATGCTGTTGTCGTAGGATTCCCCGCAAAGCCGTATGCCGTTCCATTGCCCGCTCACAAAGTCGTAGGGCAGATAGTCGAACATCCTGTCCAGCCGGTCGCCGCGCAGGACCACATTCTCTGTGGCTGTTCCCTGGCACACCAGCCGTCCGTGTACTTCAATACCGGCTCCGGCGTGGAAATAGATGGTTGTCCCGGCCGCGATGGTGAGCGTCGCGCCTTCGCTTACTTTTATGCCTCCATACACCACGATGGGTGTGGAACCTGAAAGCGTAGAGTCCTCGTCTATGCTTACATCCTGCATGAGACGGGCATCCCATGAGTAGGCCTCGAGGTTCACGCGCTGCTGCACACCGCTTTCCAGCGTGAAGATGAGGTCGTCCTTCAGTTTCGTGGGGACGTCTTGATGGTTACGTGGCGAGGTAAGTTCCACGAAAACGCGTATGCTGTCCTTGTTACGCACCTCAATGTCGTTCACCTGGTAGCCAGCTGTCGGACTGAGGAATGCTCCGTCCACATTCACGCGGAAGCCGGTCTGGTTGCCGTTGGCCAGCCGCACGTTGGTACAGCGCAGTCCGTCGCCCGACCTGTTATACACCCAGAACGAGCGCGTGCTGGAGGGTACGGTGGAGAAGAGGGTGTCGAAGCGTACCGTGTCTATGGAGAATGTGAGCTGGTTGGACGGCGATATGGTAAACGTGTCGTCATCGCATGAGCATAGGGCCACGAGCAGGGCCATGGCTGTCAGTATGATGTATATGGGTCTTTTCATCACATATCATAACGTGGAATCGGCTGTTTTATTACCTTGAGCATATAATTATTGTCGCGCACGTACATCTATGATAATAAGTAGGCCGTCAGTCTGTGACTGTATGTTTCCGGACAGGCTGTATGTCTTCTGGAAAAGGCGTAATCATGGTATGGACGAAGTCGTCTGTCCGTTTTGTGTATGCAGACTTTGACGGGAGTGTGGCATGAATTTGAAATCAGTGAACTGGAAACTTCGGAAAAGCGAAGTATAATCCTCCGAAGACTGAAGTCCAATCTCTGTTTCACGTCGTGAAATATAGTGTTCACGCCGTGAAATATAGTGTTCACGCCGTGAAACAGAGATTACTGTTAAGACAGGAAAAGTTTTTCCTTGGCTTTTCCGAAGTTTCCGGTTCACTGTTCCTGTTTTTGGGGAATGCCTGAGGATTTCTGTTAAGAAAGTCTGTTCCGGAAGGACATCAGCCAATGGCATCTGATGGACTGATGTTTTTGAGGGGCGTGTTCAGTTAAGTTGGTTCCCGCACAGCTTGAGTAGTTGTTCGGCTTGCTTGTCGTGCAGTGGTTCTATGGGCATGAATCCTTCCGTAATCAACTGTTTCTCGCCAAGGACCCACAATATCCGTGCTGTGAACCTGTACAGGTCAATACGCTCTGTATCAACCGATAACCGGTCTTCGTCATAGTCATTCTGCAACAACATCCGGGCCGTTGCTTCCAGTAGTGATTGGGGAATGTGGCCACGCCGCATGGCATAGTGGGCATAGAGCAGGTTGGAACAGATGTGGCGGATGCTTTCGTCCTGTTCCTGTGTTTTCTCGATGGTATGGTCAATCTGCGCTTTGATGTGCTGTTCATGTTCCATGGCCAGTTCACGGTATAGTCTGCAGAAGCGGTAGCCCATTTCTGCAACAGAGAGCCTGTTGGAAAGTGTGGCGTTTTCTATGCACTTTATTCTTGTGGGCGCGATATAGCGGGAGAACAGTTCGGATTCGACAGGTCCACAGGTGTGTATGATGGATGCCGACTGTACTGTTTTTCTGACCAGCGGCAGTTCGGTGGCTGTGGGTGCGGCAATGGCCTGAAGCCCGTCAAGCGAGGTGAAGATGGTAGGGATGAGTTTTTGCCTGGCCTTTTCGAGCGTGTGTAGGGCCTTGACCGACCAGTTGCCGAAAAGGTGGAGCACATCGGGGGCCGTGTTGTCTTCTGAAAGTCCGTTGTCCTGTTCCACAGCCTGCCTGACGGCCGTGAACAGGGCGGAGTTGGTGTATTTCCGTTCAGGGGTATCCTGTCCGGTTGTGATGAACTGTATTTTCATAGCTTGTGACTGGTAAAGGCGCGCTTGTCTGCCATGATGAAGCGCAGCCGGTGCATCATGTTGCTCCAGGGAATGCGGATTTCATAGAATGGCAGCTTCCAGGTCTTCAGTTCCGGTTCAAGCCTTTTCTTCACTTTACCGGCAATCATGGTGCGTATGGTCAGCTGGAGGATCAGGCAGCAGCTGGCGACTGCCGCAATTGTCCAGTTGTGCAGGAGACCGCCCGCGATGCCGGAGCCGATTGCCGAAAGGTAGCCGGTGTGCATGGCGAGCATGTCGGTGGACTGGAGGACGGTTTGTGCAGCAGAACGTTTAAGGTACTTGCGTGCGTGAAGATGATAGAGATGCCTGTTTCTCCATCCCTTTCGCGTGATGGCCCGTTCGGTCATGCGGGCAGGTTCGTCTGTGGCAATGCGTGTCTTTCCGTTGCGGGCGAACTTGTTTACGAGAAATTCATATTCGCCCTGTATGTGCTCGAGGTTTCCCCTGTAGCCGTCGCCACTGATGAACATGCTCTTGCGGAATGCAATGTTTCCCCCGTTGGCGGAGTAGGCTGTGGTACGTGCTGCCTTGCGCAGGAGATAGCAGCTGGTGCGCATTTGTTCGAAGCGGTAGTAAGCCGGGCTGTCTGTGTCGTAGTTGGTATAGCCGATGACCATTTCCGCATCCTTGACACAGTGCCTGGACAGTCCGTCGATCCATTGGGCGGAAGTCGGGATGCAGGCGGCATCGGTCAATATGATCCATTCGTTGGCTGCGGCTTTCACTCCCAGTGTCACGGCCAGTTTCTTCCGGCTCATGAACAGTGGGCTTCCGGGGATGAAGGTGGTGCGCAGCAGCGGATTGTGCACATGGCTTTTCAGTATGTCCTCTGTCGCCGTGTCTCCTTCGGCGGACACTACGATGACTTCATAGCCGGGAGCATACTCCTGTGTCAGGAGCATTGGAAGCGAATCTGACAGGTTGTATCCGTTGTCCTCGGCAATCACGACAATGGAGACAGCAGGAGAGGGTAGTGGCACCTCTTCTTCACCGGACTTTTTCCCGCGTGGTTCAAGCCTTCTGAAGAAAGGGTTCAGAAGAGGTGTCACGATGGTCAGTGTGAGAAGGATCCCACACCATATCAATGTTGTCGTGTCAAGAATCATAGGTCTTCGGTTAGGTAGCCTGAAGGCAATGCTCGGCAGTTGTATTGGCTGGCCATGATTTCTCCGTAGGCACCGGCCGATCGGATGGCAATCAGGTCGCCTCTGTGGCATTTGTTCAGGTCTATGGCCTTGGCGAACACATCGCTTGACTCACAGATGGGGCCTACCACGTCGTAGGTCTCTTCCGGCTCGTCATTGCTGATGTTTTCAATCTTGTGGCTGGCCTGGTACAGTGCAGGGCGGATGAGGTCGGTCATTCCGGCATCTACAATGGCGAATTGCTTTCTCGTACCTTGCTTCACATACAGAACACGGGTGATGAGTGTTCCGCATTGGGCAACGACGGCGCGTCCCAGCTCAAAATGCAGTGTCTGTCCGTGACGCAGTCTGAGATGCCTTTCATAGGTTCCGAAATAGGCTTTGAAATCAGGGATTGGCAGCTTGTCGGGATGGTCATAGCTGATGCCCAGTCCGCCACCTACATTGATGTTCTTTATGCAGATGTTCTGTCTTTCGAGCTTTATTTGCAGTTCGTTGATCCTGTTGCATAAGGCCTCGAAGTCGCCCATGTCCAGAATCTGTGAACCGATATGGAAATGCAGCCCGATGAAACTTACATTCCCCAGTTGACCGGCGGCCTCGATGGCGTGTTCCATTTCTTCCATGGCTATGCCGAACTTGTTTTCCGCCAGTCCGGTAGTGATGTTTGCATGGGTATGTGCTCCCACATCCGGGTTTATTCTGAATGCAACCCTTGCTGTCTTGTTCCGCGCTTCTGCCAACTGGTTGATGACTTCCAGCTCAGCCAGACTTTCGACATTGAAACAGGCAATATCCTTGTCCAGACCAAGATTGATTTCCCAGTCGCTTTTCCCGACGCCTGCATATACAATCTTGTCGGCAGGGAAACCGGCGGCAAGAGCTGCCTTGATTTCCCCTCCGCTTACGCAGTCAGCACCCAGTCCGGCTTGACTGATGATACCGAGCACTTTGGGATTAGCGTTGGCTTTGATGGCATAATGCACGCAGAAATTGCTGCGCTTCTCTGTCTCTTCTGAAATGGCCCTGAGCGTTTTCCTGAGCAAGGCCGTGTCATAGTAGTAGAACGGTGTCTGCACCCGTTCCATCCTCTCTGTAGGAAAGATTCCCTTCATCCTGATATTTTGTGTTTATTGTTATTTTTCCTTCTGTTTCCTGCTGTTCAGAACAGGATGTCACTGAGGCTCTGCAGTGCACGTTTCTTGTCGTTTTCCTTGATAAGGAATGAAATGTTATAGTTTGATCCTCCATAGGAGATCATTCTCACGGGTATGTTCTTCATGGCATCGAGAACCAGTGTCTCGAATCCCAGGTTACTCCAGTCCAGGTCGCCTACGACGCATACGATGCACATGTCGGAATCAACGGTCACGGTGCCGTATTTCTTCAGTTCATCTACGATTTCGTGAAGATGTGCATCGTTGTCAATGCTCATGGACACTCCCACTTCACTTGTCGCAATCATGTCAATAGGTGTCTGGTAGCTTTCAAATATCTCGAATATCTTGCGCAGGAATCCTGTGGCGAGAAGCATCCGGCTTGACTTTATCTTAATGGCTGTGATGTTGTCCTTTGCTGCGACTGCCTTGATCTTACCTTTAATCAGCACATTGTCTATGATTGTCCCTTCAGCTTCAGGATCCATGGTGTTTTTCAGTCTGACCGGTATGCCGGAATATTTTGCAGGCTGTACGCATGTGGGGTGCAGGATCTTTGCACCGAAATAGGCCAGCTCTGCAGCCTCATCAAAATTGAGCTGACGTATGGCATCGGTTTTCTCCACTATCCGCGGGTCATTGTTGTGCATGCCGTCAATGTCTGTCCAGATCTGGATTTCTTCGGCCATGAGTGCTGCACCGATGAGCGATGCCGTGAAATCGCTGCCTCCTCTTTGCAGGTTGTCAATCTCGCCATAGGCGTTACGGCAGATGAAGCCTTGTGTGATGTATATTTGGTATCCATCGTTTTCCTTCATCACACCGTTGAGTTTTTCTTTGATGTATTGACTGTCAGGTTCAGCGTTCTTGTCGGTTCTCATGAAGTCGAAAGCAGACAGCAGTACAGCGTTGATGCCTTTTTCGAGAAGGTAATTGGTCATCATGTTTGTACTCATGATTTCACCCTGTGCTACAATGCTTTTTTCCTCAAAGCTGGTGAAAAGGTCTTTCGTGAATGACCTGAGATAATTGAATACACCATGGAGGAATTCACGTGTCTTTTCTCTGTATTCATCGGTTTCATACAGTTCTTCTACATGCTGCATGTACTTTCTCTCCAGATTGTTGATCACTTCGTTTGCTCCATCTGTATTCTTCTTGTACAGATAGTTGGAGATTTCAACCAGTGAATTGGTCGTTCCCGACATGGCTGAAAGCACAACAAACGTAGGTTCGCCTGATGCTGTGATGAGCTGAGCTACGCCTTTCATACGTTCTGGAGAGCCCACGGAGGTGCCTCCGAATTTCATTACTTTCATCTTTTATTCTGTATTTTATATTTAACTTTTCTTATTGAAGTGCCTCATTGTTTTCCAGACACATTTTATTGTATTCTTTGGTTATGTTTTCCAGCATACCGTCTTTGCATTTGTACACAATGCCTGGATATTTGTCGAGCATGGGTATATTGTGTGTGGACATGATTACCGCAGTGCCTGTATGCGTGATGTCCTTCAGCAGGCACACCAGCCTGTCTGCTGTTTCCGGATCCAGATTCCCCGTCGGTTCATCTGCTATAATCAGTTTCGGACGGTTCAGCAACGCTCTTGCAATGGCAATGCGCTGTTGCTCGCCGCCGGACAGTTCGTGAGGAAGTTTTTCCTTCTTGTCTGTCATACCTACATCGGAAAGCACTTGATTGATGCGTTCTTCCATTTCATTGCCTTTTTTCCATCCGGTGGATTGCAGTACGAACTGCAAGTTCTTGTACACGTTCCTGTCGTGGAGCAACTGGAAATCCTGGAATATGATACCCAACTCCTTGCGCAATGCGGGAATGTCTTTACGTCTGATTGCATCCAGGTTCCTGCCGAGTATTTCAGCCTTTCCGTTTGCTTCCAGTTCCACGTCCAGTTCACAATATAAGGTCTTGAGCAGAGAACTTTTACCGGACCCGACCTTTCCGATGAGGTAAATGAACTCTCCGTTGTCCACATGAAAGTCAGAAACCTGGAGTATGCGTTCTTCGCCTTGATAAATCCCGATGTGCTGATAATCTACTAACATGCCAAAAATCAGTGCTTATGCCAGTTCGGCTGATGTCTTTTCTGTAATTCTGCTGCAATATCTTCAATTCTCATTCCCTTGCTGGTCAGGAGGACAATGAGATGATAGAACATGTCCGAAGCCTCATAAACCAATCGCTCATTGGTTCCGTTTGTGGCTTCAATGACAGCTTCCAGCGCTTCTTCACCCACTTTCTGTGCCATTCGGTTTAGTCCGTCCTTGAACAGTGATGTGGTATATGAACCCTCGGGCATTTCCTCGTGTCTCTTTTCTATGAAATCCTGCAGCTCGGTGAGGAAAAGCAGTGGGTTATATGTATTGGTTTCTCCCCAGCAGGTATCTGTGCCTGTATGACAGGTGGGGCCTTCTGGGTGTACATAGACAAGCAGAGTATCATTGTCACAGTCCACCTTGATATCTACAAGATGCAGAAAGTTACCTGATGTTTCCCCCTTTGTCCACAGGCATTTACGTGAGCGGCTCCAGAAAGTCACCGTTTTTGTCTCAATGGTCTTTTCATAGGCATCCCTGTTCATGTAGCCTAACATCAGGACACATTTTGTGGTGGCATCCTGGATGATTGCCGGAACCAGTCCGCCTGATTTTTCAAAGTCTATAGTCAGTTGTTCCATTCGTTTATAGTCTTACATTGATGTCGTTTTCTCTTAGGAATTGTTTCAGGGCAGGAATGGGTATTTCATTGAAATGGAATACGCTTGCGGCAAGTGCAGCGTCTGCCTTGCCTTCTGTGAACACTTCTTTGAAATGCTCCATCTTGCCGGCTCCACCACTGGCAATGACGGGAATTGTCAGGCTTTCGGAAAGTCGTGCAAGCGTTTCGTTGGGATAGCCCGTTTTCACTCCGTCATGGTTCATGCTGGTGAACAGGATTTCTCCGGCACCACGTACCTGCGCTTCTTTTGCCCATTCCAGCAGCGTCAGTTCAGTGCGCTTCCTTCCTCCGTTCATGTAGCAATACCAGTTCCCGTCTTCAAAGCGTGCGTCGATTGCGCACACACAGACCTGCGAACCGAATCTTCCTGCTATGCTGTCAATGAGCTTGGGATTCCTGATGGCTGCGGAGTTCACGCTCACTTTGTCGGCACCAGCCATGAGCAGTCTTTCCACGTCATCGATGGCATTGATTCCACCTCCCACGGTGAAGGGTATGTTGATTTCCTGCGCTACCTTGCTTACCAGTTCTGTAAAGGTCTTCCTTCCCTCTGCGCTGGCTGTGATGTCCAGATAAACCAGTTCGTCGGCGCCTTCATCGCTGTAGCGTTTTCCCAGTTCCACAGGGTCTCCGGCGTGTCTCAGGTCCACGAAGTTCGTTCCTTTGACTGTCATGCCGTCTTTAACGTCCAGACAGGGTATGATGCGTTTTGCCAGTCCTTTATTCTTCATTGCCCATGAGTTTCTTCAGGTTGATTCTTCCTTCATAGAAAGCTTTCCCGAACACTACGGCAGGTATTCCTGCCTGTTCCAGCATGCTGATGTCATTGTCCGATGACACTCCGCCGCTGGCTATCAGATGTGTTCCGGGGAACAATTCCATGATACGCTTGTACAGGTCTATGGCAGGTCCATTCAGCGTGCCGTCTCTGGAGATGTCTGTGCAGAGAATGTTCCGTACTCCGTTGCCGATGTGCCGTTTCAGGAAGGGGAACAGGTCTTCTCCTGAGGAATCCTTCCATCCGTTCACCTTTACTTTCCCGTCTTTTACGTCAGCGCCGAGAATGATCCGGTTTGCTCCGTATTGTCTGAGCCAGCGGTCAAACCTGTCGGGCTGCAGTGCAGCGATGCTGCCCACCGTGACCATGGCTGCGCCGCATTCAAAGGCTTTCTCGATATCCTCATCGGTTTTCAGTCCGCCGCCGAAATCTATGGTCAGCCTTGTCTGTCTGGCCATGTTCTTCAGAGGCTCAATGTTCACGATGTGTCCCGACTTCGCACCGTCCAGGTCCACTACATGCAGTCTTTTACAGCCCATTTCCTCAAATCGTATGGCTATGCCCACCGGGTCTTCGTCATATACTTTCTGCTGACTGTAGTCGCCTTGTGTCAGCCTGACGCATTTTCCGTCTATAATGTCAATGGCCGGGATGAGTTCTATCATAGTTCGAGAAAGTTCCTGATGATACGTTCACCCACATTTCCGCTCTTTTCTGGATGGAACTGTGTGGCGTAGAAGTTGTCTTTGTGGAGTGCTGCACTGTATGGCTGTATGTAGTCGGCTTTGGCAATGGTATATTCGCACTCCGGCACGTAGAAGCTGTGTACGAAATAGACATATTCCTGCCTGGTGAATCCCTTGAACAGGGGTGACCGCATGTCGTAGAGGCTGTTCCATCCCATGGCCGGCACTTTCTGCTCATGGCATGCCGGGACAAAGCGTTTCACATTTACGGGAAACACACCTATGCAGTCGGTGTTTCCTTCTTCGGAGTGACGGCAGAGCAGCTGCTGGCCTATGCAGATGCCCAGCACGGGTTGTTTCAGGTTTTTGATCAGCCTGTCCAGCTGCCTGGCTTTCAGGCATTCCATGACAGTGGCTGCTTCACCCTGCCCGGGAAACACTATGCGGTCAGCCCGCAGCAGTTCCTCCGCGTTGTCGGTGAGTGTGGGTGTCACCCCGAGCCGTTGCAGCGCGTTGACTACAGAGCAGATGTTTCCGGCGTTGTACTTTATGATGGCTACGTTCATCGGCTGAAGATGGTTTCTTCTTGTGGCTGAGGATTCTCCATCCATGTGCCTGTCGTGTCGCGCACGATAGCACAGTCCGGATTCCAGCCTTTTAATGTTGCAAAGTTACGAATTTTCTTTTAGAAACCTGTCATTAGGCCATGAAAATCAATGAAATGGTTGACAAATCGTAAGAAAAAGGCTTCATGTGCTGTCAACCCGCCATCATGAGTCTTGTATGCAGTGTCTTTCTGTCAGATGCTGTCACAGCTTTCCTGCGTTCCTTCGAGGGTATGCAGGATGACGCTTGTCGCGCCGATGGTGAAGAGTGTCCCGTCGTCTATGATGCGCCGTTCGTTGTCCTGCAGGATTTCGTTGTCCACGAACGTACCCGTATAGCTCGGCCCGTCGGTCAATACATAGCGCAGCCGTCCTTTCTTGTCGCGCCCCACGTTGATGGTGCAGTGGTGCAGGTCTATGCTTGGGTCGTTGGTTTCGATGGGGCAGTTGATTTTCCCGTTCTTCATGTAGCGTCCGATGGTATTCTGTCCCATGTGCAGCGGAATGTTCTGCTTGTAGTGGAACACGTTCTCTATCACGGTGATGTAGCCGCATTCGCTGTCTTCCGGAGTGCTGTCGGTATCCTCTTCCTTTTGCCTGTTGCGGAGTCTTGACACACCTATCCTGATGCCGAACTGCTTGTTGCATTCGGGGCATACGAAAACCAGCGACTGACCGTCCTCGTAGCGTGTCTCGTCGAACGTGATATAGTTGTCACATTTGGGGCATCGTACTCTCTTCATGGTGTCAGTCCTGTGGTTTGAGTTTCATCACCCAGCAGTCGGCAAAGCGTATGTCTTCGTCCATCCGGTTCTTGGCCGTCCGGGCTTCGCTTTCCGATGCGAAACATCCTGTCACAACGCGTGTGATGTCGCCATGCTTGAGTATGCGTGCATCCTTCATGCCTTCCTGTTGCAGTGCGTCCACGAATTTCCTGGCGTTGCGGTCGGACACCTTGCTGGCCAGCACGATGCAATAGCCTTCCTGTGGCTTTTCCTGTGCCTGTTCCGGCTGGGATGCCGGTTGTTCCTTCCTGCTGGCTACGGCATCTGTTCCTGCTGTGTCCTGTTCCTTCCGGGGCTGTTCCAGCTGTCTTAGCTCTGTGGTCACCCCCTTGGGCATCAGCCGGTAGAGCAGGCTGCTGTCTATTGAGGCAGACTGCAGCAGGCCTTTGTCGCCGTTGCCCAGGGATGCCGGGAAGAGGAGCAGTACCAGCAGGACGGCACAGGCTGCGGCTATGATGCCTATGCCGTGTCTGCCCTCTGTCTGCTGTTCGGGATAGAGTTCCACGGTCATGGCCTTGCTTTCCTCCTGTTCCGGCGCTTCCGGCTGTTCAGCCATTGTCTCCGGGAGCTGTGCGGCCTGTTTGTCTATCTCGAAACATCCCAGGCCGTAGAGCGACGGGGTGAGCACTCCAGCTTCACACGGCTCGAAGCTGTATTGTCCTTCCTCGTTGCGCCATATCGTGCCTATGCCCCCCATCTCGTAGCATCCTTCGTTGTTTATGGTCTGCACCAGTTCGTTCACCTGCTGCTCTATGGCCGTAAGTGCTTCGGGGTAGCTCATGTCGTAGGTCTCGATATAGGACTGCACCATGAGCGAGTCGTTCAGGGTGAGCTGAGGATTGAACCCTACCGTTCTTGTGGGGGGATAATAGGAGCGTGAACCGTCATCGTAGAAGGCATCTACATGATGGGCCATGAAGCCGCCGAACCCTGGTACAATCACGCAGTCGTTGCTCAGCAGAAGAACGGTAATATGTCTTTCAAGATCAATCACGTTTGCAAAGGTAAGCAAAAAATCCTGAATGTGGAAACGACAGCTCCAAAATAATTTCATTAGAGGTCAAGATTGGGATTGCTGATTATTTTTTATAAATATAAATAGGTTGTCCTTCATGATAGCGTGTCCGGGTGCTCCGGGATATGTCTCATGCAAGGGCGGAAAATGTTATGTTTCCGGTTTTGCAAAATGTCAGGATTTTAACACTTTTGCTTACACTTTGAATTTTCTGTGTTCTGAAAAATGGGCTGTTTTGGGCTGATTTTCATGTTAATAAGTGTGAATTGCCGGTTTTTTGCACAAAATGGAAAAATCAGTTAAGTGTTAGGGGGGAAACACTTAACTGTTTCCGGAAAATTAGTTAACTGTTTTCGTCTTGGCACTTAAGTGTTTTTGGGGCAAAACTTAACTGTTTCGGGGCAAAAACTCAGGTTTTTTGGCCTCAAAACCGTGATTTCCCGGCCAAAAGTGCGGAAAAAGGGGGATGGAAACTGCACAAACCGGCTGTTTTGTGCATGAATTTAACGGATTTTAGGTTAAAATCTAACGGTTTTCATTAACAATTTGCAGTCGTAAAATCTTATTCCTTTGATTATCAGATAGTTGTAAAACAGTGCTTCCGAGTAATGAAAAACGGTCTGGGCGCGAAAAAACGTTTCCGGTGGTGTTCAATGGAAAAGGCGGAAAAATCAAAGTGTCAGAAAAAGTGTTAATTTTCTGACACTTTGATTTTTTTGCCTTTGGTGTTCCCAGGGTGTTTTCTCCGGCCGTCCCATGTGGAACGGTCGTGCTTATAGCTTTACGGCAGAGATGTCCACGAGCTTGTTTACTATGGCATAGATGGTAAGTCCGGCTGGACTGTGTATCTGCAGTTTGCGTGCTATGTTTCTGCGGTGTGTGATGACAGTATTGGTGGAGATGCACAGGTGGTCGGCTATCTCTTTGTTCGACATGCCCTGCACGAGGCTCACCACCACGTCCTTTTCGCGTTCGCTGAGTGCTTCCGGATTGTCGGCGTTGCGGTTGATCATGTTCGATATCTTCACGCTCACGTCATCGCGTTTCAGTTTTGCCTCCACGCGTCTGATGGCCGGAATGAAAATCTGCTCCTCCACCTCGGCATGCTGTGAAAGCCATTCCTCGTTGTTGTAGATATTGAATAAGGCGGCCGAAAGCTGGTTGTTGTGCAGCCCGTCGCTGGGCAGGTATTTGATGATGATGTTCTTGAGTTCCTTGAGCTTCTGCCCGGTCTGTTCATGGTGTTTCGAGAAGGTGTCGATGTCGTAGTTTCCGGAAACGGTGTTGTTGAGCAGGTTCTCCACGTAGGGAAATACGTTTTTTTCCTCATATTCCATGTGCACCTTGATGGCATGTGCATATTCGTCATAGAGTTGCATGATGAGCCTTGCAAGATTGTCGGTCTCGTCGAGTGCCGCAGCCAGTCCCTGCCTGATATGGGGCAGCTGGAATCCCAGGTAATAGTCGTGGCTGGCACGCAGATAGTGGAGCAGGGTGGGGACGGAGAGCCTTCCGGCATCGTCTGAAGGCCTGTAGCCGTTGATGGTGAAATTGACCACGGTGAGGAACGTGTAGGTATCCACTCCTTCATGCTCGCACACTTCGCGTACGGTCTTGTCGCCGAATCCGAGGCTGATGCCGAAACTGCCAAGGCTCTGCAGCAGGTGGCAGTTGTCCTTGATGAGGGAAATCATGAGGTCGTCGGCCTCGTACATCTTCTGATTCTTCATGTGCCTGTTCTTATTTATGATGTTGACTGTTAACGGGTTGCAAAGTAACGAAAAATGTGTGAATTGTGCAATCACCATATTTAGGTATTTTTGTTTTTAGCCCGCACAGTGCTCTGTACCAACTACTTGTGAGCGCAGGTTTACTTGCTTTTGGGTATTGTGCCGTTTGGTAAGTGGACCTAACTTTGCAGCGTCAATTCTTGAAACAATTAACAGATATGAAAACATTTTACAGATTCGGTTCGGGCTGTCTGCTTGCGTTGGCCGGAGCATGCTCTGCACAGGCCCAGGTTTCGGTGGCCGACAGTACCTTCCAGAGCGGCCGTCGGCTGCATGTGGGTGGTTATGGGGAGGTGGCCTACACCCGTGGGTTCTTCAGCGATAACGTCTATCGTTACAGCCAGGCTTCAAAATACCGCAACGACCCCTCGCATGGCAAGTTTGACATTCCCCATGCAGTCGTTTATCTGGGCTATGATTTTGGCCGTGGCTGGAGCTGGGGAACGGAAATGGAATTTGAGCACGGTGGAACAGGAGGAGCCTACGAGAAGGAGTTTGAAGAGGCAGGGGAATGGGAACAGGAAACGGAGAAAGGCGGTGAGGTGGAACTGGAGCAGTTCTGGATCCAGAAAAGTTTCAGCAGGGCATTGAACCTGAGGTTCGGCCACATCGTGGTTCCAGTAGGCCTGACCAATGCCCATCACGAGCCACAGCAGTTCTTCACCGTCTATAGGCCAGAGGGCGAAGCGACCATCTTCCCCTGCACATGGCATCAGACGGGAGTGAGCATCTGGGGACATATAGGAAGGCAGTGGCGTTATGAAGCGCAGTTCCTGGCCGGTCTTAATGCACTGAACTTCAGCCGCGACAACTGGATACAGGGCGGTGCCGGTACGGCGTTCGAATTTGAGCCGGCCAATAAATACGGTGTGGCACTGAGGGTGGACAATTATTCGATAAAGGGACTGCGCATCGGCCTGAGCGGGTATTATGGACATAGCATTGACAATTCGCTTGGCCGGGATGCCAACGGAATCGCCTCGAACCTGAAAGGTGCCGTCGTGATAGGTGCGGTTGACTTTACGCTGAACCGGTGGAACTGGGTGGTAAGGGGAAGCTTTGACTACGGACATCTCGGCGATGCTTTTGAGATATATTCACTGGGAGGCAGGCAGTCCAACACTTCGCCTTTCAATCGCGACTATGTAGGAAAGGCGGCAGTGGCTACAGGCATAGAGGCCGGCTATAATGTGTTCTCGCAGGTCCCGAAGTTGAAAGACAGGGAAAAACTGTTTGTCTTCGGCCGGTACGAATATTATAATCCGTATATCCGGGATAAGGTCAGGAATGCACCCAAGTATGCCTATACGGAGAAAAGGCGCATGGCTTTCGGCGTGAATTACAGCCCGGTGAAACAGGTGACCTTGAAAGGGGAATATTCCTACAGGATGCTCAAGAGCCAGTACAACAACGAGCCCAGCATTTCGTTCGGGGTGGCTTATGAAGGTTTCTTCCTCTGAGCGTGTGCTATACTGAACATTCAAACCATTTATCACATTAATACCTTTTATACAATGAAGAATTTTTTCAATTACGCATTGCTTTTCGCAGCAATCACCACACTCTCGCCGGTACTCGTTTCATGTGATGATGACGGAGAACCGGATGACGACGTACAGGAACAGGTGTTGAGCGAAGGCGACAGACTGCTCCAGAAAGTCCTTGCCGCTGATGTCAGCAACACCATCAATCCCACCTATGGCTATCTGGCCGACAGTTGCGCCATACTCTACACGCAGCTGATGGCCATGACTGCGGGCGAAGTGAGTCAGCAACAGGTCAACGAGGCGTGCGAGACATTCCTGCGTGCCCGGGCCAATTATGAAAAGAGTGAGGCTTTCCTTATGGGTGCTGCCGCGCATTTTGGCATTGACCCGCACATCGATTCGTGGCCGCTGGACCTTGACCACCTGAAAAGCTATCTGGAAGGCCATGTGGAGAATCTCGATGCCAGTGTGCTCGGATTCCATGGCATAGAGTTTGTGCTGTTCAGGGATGGACAGCCGCGCAAGGCCGCCGAACTGAATGGCTATGATACCTATCCCGGATTCACTAAATTCAATGGCGCAACGGAACTCCGCTATGCACAGACGGTGGCCTTTGACTTAAGGAACAGTGTGTTCCAGCTACAGTGTTCATGGAATGAGGCTACAGACCAGGAACGCTTTGACATCCTCGACGGACTGGGGAAAACCTACCAGACCGACAAGGGCTTTTCGTATGGTCAGAATCTGGTCTGTGCCGGAGATAATGCCCGGAGCACCTATTCCTCGGTGAAGAATGCGGTCAGCTCTGTGCTTGCCGGAGACGGAGGAGCAGCGAATATCGCCAACGAGGTAGGGCAGACCAAGATCAAGGAGCCTTATTCGGGCAATGACGAAAACTATATCGAATCGCCGTACAGCTGGAACTCGCTGACCGATTTCCAGAACAACGTGCGCTCCATTGCCAATGTGTGGTATGGCGGAATAGAAGGAAAACGCCAGAGTGGAATATCCTTCAATGCCTATTTCGAGAAGTATAACCCTGAGATTGCCGGGCGTGTATCGGCAGCCATACAACAGGCCATCACTGAAATCGGAAAGATTCCATATCCTTTCGTGAAATACATCACTGAAAACGGAAAGGCTACAGACAAGCAAGGGGAAAAAGCCATTGCCGCATGTGACGAACTGCGTGATGCACTGATTGCAGCTAACGAATTTATCCAGACCACCAACAGATAATCCCCGCAACAATGAAGACACATCAATATTTCATTATGACTGCATGCCTGTTGCTCTGCATGCTTTCCACAGCCTGTTCTGATGATGGTCCGGTGGCTGTGAATCCCAATGGGAATGTAGGCAAGGCCAATGCTGTTTTCAGTGAGGAAGAATGGTATCCTGGTGGAAAACTCGGCACCACGACAGCTGAAGAAGGATGCTATGCCAATGAATCACCTGCCGTGAATGAGCAAGGGCTAAGCTATGAGTTCTTCAGTGGCGAGGCCTCATTTGAAAAGGAATTCACACTCAACAACAAGCCCCGTCGAGGACTGGGCCCGGTGTGGGTGCGTTCAAGTTGTCTCTATTGTCATCCTTCCTACGGCCATGGCAAGCGAATGGAACGCTATCGTGCCGGAGACATGGGCAACGGCTATCTGCTGGTGGTCTATCATCCGGCCGGAAGTACGGACAACCAAGGCAAATACTATGCTTCCGATACCTATATATCTGAAGTGACCGGTATGCCTCAGACCAGAGCCATGTATCCGTTCAAAGCCCCTATTGATGAAGAGCAGATAGAAATTGAATGGAAAACCGCGACCGATGAACATGGAAACAAGTTTGCTGACGGCGAAACCTATGGCCTTATCTATCCCGAAGTGCGCATCCCGCAGTCAGCGTTCAACACCGACCCCAAGCCTGATACATACGATGTGCGCATCGAGTCAACCATCGGCATTTACGGGTCGGCCTTGCTCGATGCCATTGACGACAAGGACATTGAGGAACAATATGCCGCGGCATCACAATATGCCGAACTCAATCCTGTGTTCTGGAACGCAGAGACCCAATCCATGGCACCTACCGCCTACTATACCTTGGCCGACGGTGACAAGCGTATCAAGAAGTTCACATACGCGCTCACACGTGGATCATTGCAGGACGGACCTGGAGCCAACGCCATCTGGAACATTACCAACGTGACGCGCTCCGACCGCCACTATCTTTATACTACAAAGGCCTGGGCGAAGGCCATGAGCCAGGACGAGGAGGTGCTGGAATATATCATGGAAAACGGTAGGGACGAAAACTCGCTGCTCCATCCTTATTATGGCGACGGAACCCGGGAAGGTGTGAGTGAACTGGTCAACATGCTGCTTGGGCTTAATGCCAAGACCGATGCTGAAGTGTTCAAGAACTTCTTTGTAGATAGTGCTCCTGCCTACGGGGAAGAGGAAATGACCGACAACGACTACTACAAGTTCATGGTATGGCATCGTGGTCTGGCTGTTCCACAGGCACGCAATCTTGACCGGAAAGATGTACAGCGCGGTAAAACCCTTTTCTATGAAATGGGCTGCACAGCCTGTCACAGGCCTTCGTGGACAACCGGACCCGACAATTACTGGGCATGCCAGATTGTCAAGGGACAGGGCAGGCTGCCTGTATATGCCTACCAGAAAATCTGGCCTTATACCGACATGATACAGCACAGGCTCTATATGGAAAACGACATCCGCGGACAGTGGTGCCGGACCACACCGTTGTGGGGGCGTGGACTGTCCATGCAGGAGACCGGTGCCAGTGACCGTCTGCATGACTGCAGGGCAAGAACGGTTGTGGAGGCCATCATGTGGCATGGCTACAGCAAGAAGAGCGATGCCTATGAATCGACACAGAAATTCTATCGGCTTGAGAAAGCCGACCGTGATGCTGTCGTGGCTTTCATTGAATCCATTTGATTGAACTCCGCATCCCGACGGCACTGTCTGCATCAGTCGCTGCCGGGATGTTCCTTACATGTTCATTTTATTCACGCTTAACTACATGCTCAGACTTTTACTTTTCTTCTGCTACCTGCTCTTGCTTGCAGTGCTGGGCGCAGCCACATTTACAGAACGTGCCTGTGGCACTGCCTTTGCCTTTAACCATATCTACGGAAGCGTATGGTTTGCCGCACTCTGGATGATGCTCGCCTTGACTGGCATACTCTGGTTCCTCCGCAGCCGTGTGCACCGCTTGCCGGTAGTCCTGCTCCATATTTCCTTCCTGTTCATTCTCTCGGGAGCATTGCTGACCTGGCTGACTGCCCGTCGCGGTGTGATACATTTGCGTACCGGCCAGCCTGTTTCACAGTTCGTGTTGACCAACTCTCTACGCCAGGAGAAGGCTGGACTGCCCTTCATGGTGGAACTGAAACGGTTCTCCATGCAGCGTCATACCGGTACGCGTACTGCCAGCGACTATTCAACGTCCTTTGCCATACATGACGGCGAACGGTATGTCATGGGTGAGGTGTCCATGAACCAGGTATTCAGTTACCGTGGCATAAGGCTGAGCCAATTGTCATACGACAGTGACCTGAAAGGCAGCTACCTGACGGTGAACGATGACCCTTGGGGCATTGCACTGTCCTATACGGGCTATCTGCTCCTTGCCCTTTCGTTCCTTTGGTCGCTGTGCAGTCCAGACGGTACCTTCCGCCAACTTTTGCGCGCACCCTCTGCCAGCCGCCTCTGCTTCCTGCTCTTCCTCCTTCCTGTTGCCACATCCTTGTCCGCTACCGACGGCAGTGTGAAGGCACATCTTGTGGATGCCACTGTGGCAAAGGCGTTCGGACAGCTGTACATGGACTATGACGGGCGAATAAGCCAGATTCATACCTTTGCCAATGACTTTCTACGCTCTATTCATGGTCGTACGCGCTATGGGGGATGCAGTGCCGACCAGGTGCTGATCGGATGGATGTTCTATCCTGACGAATGGAACGCTGAACCGCTGGTCAGGGTAAAGGATGCCCAGTTGAGGGAACAGTTCCTTGTAGAGGATTATGCCGCCGTGAGAACGTTCTTTCTGGGCGGAGCCTATCAGCTGGGCGACTATCTTGCTGCCTATGCCCAAGGTGCGCGGCATGGAGTGAACCGTTCTGCCGTGGAACTGGACAGCCGTCTGCAACTGGTCATGTCGCTCCGTGATGCGGTGCCGCTCAAGCTTTTCCCCTTGAAGGACGGGACGGAAACGCTGTGGTATTCGCCTGCGGACAGGTTGCCCGCAACTGTAGGGCAGGGCGACCGTCTGCTTGCACGCCACTGGCTGTCGCTGCTGGGAGAGCAGATAAGGAGTAATGATACCGCCGGAGCACTTCGGCTCATCGGTAAACTTGCAGAATACCAGCACAAGCATGCTGCACAATGCCTTCCTGACCATACTGCGTCCATGGCTGAGCGCGTCTGGCAGGACACGCCTTTCTCCAAATGCCTTTTCATGTTCAATCTCACCGTTGGTCTGTTGCTGTTTGCTGTCAGCATCCGTCAGCTGTCCTGTCGCCATGCTGGAAGCCAGTTGTACGGACTGTCCTTTCCATTCCGGCGGATGTGGCTTCTGGCTGCTGTCCTGTCGCTCCTCACCATGGTTGCGGTGTTTGTGTTGCGCTGGTGTGCAGGAGGCCATGTCCCCATGAACGGTGGCTATGACACCATGGTGCTGATGGCTTTTTTCTCGTTGCTGTTTGCCTGTATGGCCACCTCTCGTTTCCCTGTGTCCTTGCCGTTCGGCTTTCTGGTGTCGGGCTGTTTCCTGCTCGTTGCCTATCTCAGCGAGTCCGACACGCGCATCACCTCCATGCCTCCGGTGCTGTCGTCTCCGTTGCTCAGTATCCATGTGTCTGTGGTCATGATGGCCTACGCCCTGTTTGCCTTGACCTTTCTTTGTGGTCTGTCGGCAGTTGGCGTGCGCTGTTTCAGCAGTGGTGCGGATATCTTTTCGGAACAGGTCATACAGTCGTTGCACCACCTTTCACGGTTGTTGCTCCATCCTGCACTTGCCCTGTTGGCGACGGGCATATTCATCGGTGCCGTCTGGGCCAACGATTCCTGGGGAAGATACTGGAACTGGGACCCGAAGGAAACGTGGGCATTGATTACCCTGTTGTGCTATGCCATTCCCCTGCACGTGCACACTGTTCCGGCCTTGCAGCGTCCCATGGCCTACCATTCCTTCATGTTGCTGGCCTTTCTATCCTTGCTCATGACCTATTTTGGAGTAGGGTGGTTTCTTGGGGGCATGCATAGCTATTCCTGACCCTGTGTTTTCATTCAATCCGGAAAATCAAAATGTCAGTTTTTTAACATTTTTGCTTACACTTTGATTTTCCGGCCATTTCCGAAGAATCGGGCGAAAGCAGATTTTTACGCGCCAGCGTAAATTTCGGACTCCGGAGGCCTGTTTTGTAAACCGTTGATAATCAATAAGATAAGTTTTTATGGGCGGAAAGTGTTAATAAAAACCGCCCAATTTTAACCTAAAATCCGTTAAATTCGTGCATAAAACACGCGATTTGTGCAGTTTTAAGCCACCTTTTTCCGCACTTTTGGCTGGAATTTCGCGGTTTTGAGGCCGAAAAACATAGGTTTTTGCCCCGAAACAGTTAAGTTTTGCCTCAAAAATACTTAAGTGCCAGGACGAAAATAGTTAACTAATTTTCTGGAAACAGTTAAGTGTTTCCCCCCTAACACTTAACTGATTTTTCCGTTTTGTGCAAAAAACCGACATTTTACACTTGTTAACACGAAAATCGGCCCCAAAAGACCATTTTCGTAAAGTGTTGAAAAATCAAAATGTCACAAAAACGGCCGATTTTGTGACATTTTGAAAATCTGTGTGTTGTGGAATGTTTTTGGTCTGTTACCGTCCAATGGAAAGACAGATGCCAATGTTGAAAAACTGTTCCCATGTGCCGTCGCTCCAGTTGCGTCGGCTGATTTCTGCCTTGAAAGTGGCCGGTTCGCAAGGTGTGTAGTTCAGTCCGGCAGTCCAGAGTGTGCAGCCAGGTGAACAGCCGTTGTCTATTCCATCGAAGCGCACAAAAGGAATCAGTTCCGTACTGCTGTTGTCTTTTCTGTGTCTGCACAGCAGGTCATATCCGCATTCCAGTCCTATTGAATGCGCATTTCCCGTGTTGGCGTAAAGTGCTGACCCAGAGCAGATGATACCGTCTTGGGTAAAGCAGAAGTCGAGGGCTGGAACAAAGAGCGTATGCCCGCTGAAACACTTCTCGCGGTCGTTGCAGACCATTCCCGAGGAGGTGTGTCCCCAATAGGCACTGACTGCTACGCGCAGCGAGTTGAGCGGATTGCAGTCAATGCGTGCAGCCCCTCCAAGCAGTCGTGCACCTTTCAGCGGAAAGACAAGCTGTGAGAGCACGGAAGCCTCGTAACGCCATGCGCCATGCTGTCCCCAGAAGCCGATTCCCTCCTCGTGCCAGGTCATGGGCAGCAGTGCCGCTTCGCTTTCCGGGTCGTAGATGGTCAGGCCTCCATGCCCGCTGTTGACCAGTCCCACCGGAACATCTATGACCCCGGCCTTCAGGTTGGCCTGTTCTGAAAACGCCTTGCCCACCCAGCATTTGTTCACCGCCGTGTTTTTCCGGAAATGGTTGATCCACTGACTGTCTTCACGGAAACGCTCATGCTCCAGCTCCGCGACGATGCTCCAGCCATCGGGAAGCAGCAGTTCGCCCGAAAGCGTGAGGTGGGGAAAATCGAGCAGTGGCGAGGTGCAGTGGGGCAGCATGTTGCCGTAGTTGGTTTCCAGTTCGGCACGCCAGTGTATTCCTGTTTCCCGGCTTTGCTCTTGTGCAAACCCTTCGAAGGCGGTGGACAGCCATACAGCAGCCAGCAGCAGTAATGTTTTCAGATTAATGGAAATAGGGGATGAAAATGGGGGTAGGACAGCGACTCTTGTCATTTCTAATGGATTTTGGCTGCAAAATTACCCCTTAGAGGGAGGATACACAATACCTAAAAATCATGAAATACAGGAAACATACGCCCGTTTTCGTCCCCATTTTTCGCCACATCGCCGTTTTCTTTTCGGGCTAACATGAAGTATGTGGGAAAAATTGTTAACTTTGCACGATGTGTAAGCCCCTCCGGGCTTTCTGAACCGTTAATTTTATAGAATCAAGCAATGTCGAGAAAGAAGAAACCGTTACCCCTTTTGGAGAACGTCACCATAACCGCAGTGGCAGCAGAAGGCAAGGCACTGGCCCGTGTGGGCGACATGGTGGTGTTCGTGCCATTTTGCGTGCCTGGCGATGTCGTTGACCTTCAGGTGAAGCGAAAGAAACACCATTACTGCGAGGCAGAAGTGGTGCGCTTCGTGAGCAAGAGCGATGTTCGGGAAACACCGCGGTGCGCGCATTTCGGAATCTGTGGCGGCTGCAAGTGGCAGAACCTGCCTTACGAGGAGCAGCTGAAGGCCAAGCACCAGCAAGTCTATGACCAGCTGACACGGATCGGAAAGGTGGAACTGCCTGAATTCAGACCCATCATGGGCTCCGTAAAGACCTTTGAATACAGGAACAAGCTGGAGTTCGGATGTTCCAACAGACGCTGGCTGACCAAGGAACAGGTGGCGTCGGGCGAGACATTCGACAACATGAATGCCATAGGCTTTCACATCACCGGAGCGTTCGACAAGATCTATCCCATAGAGAAATGCTGGCTCATGGACGACCTGCACAACCGCATCAGGAATGCCATACGCGACTATGCGCTGCAGACCGGCATGAGTTTCTTTGACCTCCGGGAGCAGCACGGACTGTTGCGCGACATGGTGCTGCGCAACTCGAACACGGGTGAGTGGATGCTCATCGTGCAGTTCCATTTTGAAGAGGACGGCGACAGGGAGCGCGCCGAGGCCCTGTTGCAGCATGTGGCAGACCGTTTCCCGGAAATCACGTCACTGCTCTACGTGGACAACCAGAAATGCAACGACACTTTCGGCGATCTTGACGTTATGGTGTTCAAGGGCAATGACCATATCTTCGAGACCATGGAGGAGCTGCGCTTCAAGGTGGGGCCGAAGAGTTTCTACCAGACCAATACGGAACAGGCATACCATCTCTATTCCGTGGCACGCGAGTTTGCCGCGCTGACCGGCAGTGAACTGGTGTATGACCTGTACACCGGTACAGGGACAATAGCCAACTTCGTGGCCAGGAAGGCGCGGAAGGTCATAGGCATTGAATATGTGCCTGAAGCCATTGAAGACGCGAAGGTCAATTCGAGCATCAACGGCATAGACAATACACTGTTCTATGCCGGGGATATGAAGGACATACTCGACGACGGGTTCATCGCTACTCACGGCAGACCGGATGTCATCATCACCGACCCGCCCCGTGCAGGAATGCACGCCGATGTTGTGGCCACCATACTCCGCGCCGCACCGAAGCGCATCGTATATGTGAGCTGCAATCCGGCTACACAGGCCCGTGACCTTTCCCTGATGGACGAATGCTATAGGGTGACCGCCGTGCAGCCGGTGGACATGTTCCCCCATACACCGCATGTGGAGAATGTGGTGTTGCTGGAAAGAAGAGACAACTGAACAAAACATAAATTACAAGTAATGAAAAAAAGGATTATCGCCTGCGCGGTCTTTGCGGCAATGGCCCTCGGCGCACAGGCACAGGACAAGAAAATCTCCGTAGTGAGCGACCTGAAGCTCAGCGGATATCTCATGACACAGTATCAGGCCAGTACACAGGACGGAGCCGAGAGCAACTCGTTCAACCTGCGTATGGCACGTATATCACTGGAGGGGCGCATCATCAATGATTTCTACTGGAAGACCCAAATCCAGTTCAACGGCAATACCACTACACTGGGCAATTCGCCCCGAGTGGTCGATGTTTTCGCCGAATGGCAGAAGTATTCCTGTTTCAAGGTGAAACTGGGACAGTTCAAACGGCCGTTCACGTTTGAGAACCCGATGAATCCCATTGACCAGGGCTTCATGAGTTATGCACAGAATGTGAGCAAACTGTCTGGCTTCTCTGACCGGACAGGAGAGCATTCAAGCAACGGACGCGATATCGGTCTGCAGTTCCAGGGCGATTTCCTGAAAAACGCCAACGGGCGCAACCTGCTCCATTACCAGATAGGTGTGTTCAACGGACAGGGCACCAACGTCAAGGATGTGGACCAGCAAAAGGACATTATCGGAGGCGTTTGGGTGATGCCGGTAAAGGGCATGCGTATCGGTGCGTTCGGATGGACAGGCTCTTATGCACGGAAAGGCACATGGACAGAACAGGCTGCGGACGGAACGGAAACAACGAAAAGCGGTGTGAGAAGTCTGGATAAGAACCGCTATGCGTTCAGTGCAGAATATGTGGCCAATGACTGGACTTTCCGCACGGAATACATCCATAGCCAGGGCCTCGGGTTCAAGACCACTTACCAGAACGCTTCAAACGCAAGCGACTGTACTGTGAACCAGGCCAGCGGTGACAAGGCCGATGGCCTGTATGCCTTGGTCATCGCACCGGTGGTGAAAAAGAAATTCCATGTAAAGGCACGCTACGACATGTATCGTCCACAGGCCGAATGGGGTACGTCCAAGACACAATATGAAATCGGTGCGGACTATGTGTTCACACGTAATCTGCAGATCAATGCAGAATATGCCCTGGTCAATGACCGGTCGCTCAACAAGCACAACTACAACATCTTTGACGTAGAGGTGGATGTGAGATTCTGATGAACCTGTGACAATTCCATTTATCTAAACCTAATAACAACTACTAAGATGAACAACATTCCTATGGAGTTTTGGCTTGTCCCGATAGCCAGTATCACGGCATTGGCGATGGCCTGGCATTTCTTCCGTGCCATGATGAAAGAGGAAGAGGGTACTCCACGTATGATGGAAATTGCCGCTTATGTGCGCAAAGGCGCCATGGCCTATCTCAAACAACAGTACAAGGTGGTCTTGATTGTTTTCATCGTACTGGCAGTGGTTTTTGCTTTCATGGCCTATGTCCTGAAGGTGCAGAATCCGTGGGTGCCGTTTGCCTTCCTCACGGGAGGACTGTTCTCCGGCCTCGCCGGATTCTTTGGCATGAAGACGGCGACCTATGCTTCAGGCAGAACGGCAGCGGCAGCACGCAAAGGACTTAATGATGGCTTGCGTGTAGCCTTCCGGAGCGGAGCCGTCATGGGACTTGTGGTCGTTGGTCTGGGATTGCTGGACATCGCAATCTGGTTCCTCGTGCTCAACGCTTTCTATCAGGGTGACCAGATGGCACTCATCACCATTACTACGACGATGCTTACCTTTGGTATGGGAGCATCTACTCAGGCTCTTTTTGCACGCGTGGGTGGTGGTATCTACACCAAGGCAGCTGATGTTGGAGCAGACCTCGTCGGAAAGGTTGAAGCTGACATTCCAGAAGACGATCCCCGTAATCCGGCGACCATTGCTGACAATGTGGGTGACAATGTAGGCGATGTGGCAGGTATGGGTGCAGACCTGTACGAAAGCTATTGCGGGTCAATTCTTTCTACTGCTGCGCTTGGCGCTACCGCATTTGCAATGAACCCTGACATGCAGCTAAAGGCTGTCATTGCGCCAATGATCATAGCTGCCGTGGGCATATTCCTCTCGCTGATTGGCATTTATGCCGTGCGTACAAAGGAGGGGGCTACGATGAAGGAACTGCTGCATGCACTTGGGCTGGGTACAAATCTCAGTGCAGTGCTCATAGCAGTGGCCACGTTTGCCATTCTCTATCTGCTGAACATAGAAAACTGGCTGGGGCTCTCCTTCTCTGTAATTAGCGGTCTGGTTGCAGGAGTGATCATCGGACAGGGTACGGAGTATTATACATCGCACAGTTATAAGCCTACACAGAAGATAGCCGAAGCATCGCAGACCGGTTCGGCTACTGTTATTATAAAAGGCATAGGAACTGGAATGATCTCGACAATGATTCCCGTGGTCACCATTTCCTTTGCGATAATGCTCAGTTATCTGTGTGCGAACGGGTTTGACCTTGGCATGAGTGCTTCATCCATGAGCCATGGACTTTATGGCATCGGAATAGCGGCTGTCGGCATGCTCTCCACGCTTGGCATAACACTGGCTACTGATGCCTATGGACCTATTGCAGACAATGCTGGAGGAAATGCTGAAATGAGTGAACTGGGTAAGGAAGTAAGGCAGCGCACAGATGCACTTGATGCGCTTGGCAATACGACTGCCGCAACAGGAAAAGGCTTCGCTATCGGGTCGGCTGCGCTGACTGCTCTTGCACTGTTAGCATCCTATGTAGAGGAAATCAAGATTGCCATGGCACGTGCGGTGGAAGAAGGCAGGCTATTCGTAGATGCGGCAGGTCAGGTATTTGACCCCTCTTCTGCATCCATGACAGACTTCATGGAATTCTTCCAGGTCAACCTCATGAATCCTAAAGTCATTGTCGGTGCTTTTATCGGTGGTATGGCTGCATTCCTGTTCTGCGGACTCACAATGGGTGCTGTAGGCAGGGCTGCACAGGCTATGGTGGAAGAAGTACGTAGGCAGTTCCGTGAAATCAAGGGTATTCTTGAAGGTAAGGGTACGCCGGATTATGGTCGCTGCGTGGAAATCAGTACCCGAAGTGCCCAGCACGAAATGATACTTCCTTCAGTCTTAGCCATTCTCATACCGATTGTCGTCGGTATCGTACTTGGTGTTGCTGGTGTCCTCGGCCTATTGGTCGGTGGATTGACGGCCGGTTTCACATTGGCTGTATTCATGGCCAATGCCGGAGGCGCATGGGATAATGCCAAGAAAATGGTTGAAGAAGGAAACTTTGGTGGAAAGGGAAGCCCAAGTCATAAGGCAACAATCGTAGGAGACACTGTCGGCGATCCTTTCAAAGATACATCCGGTCCCAGTCTGAACATACTTATCAAACTGATGTCAATGGTGAGCATCGTAATGGCTGGACTTACTGTTGCTTTTGCATAGCAGCATGATATTAACACCATCTATAGCCGTTTGTTCTTCAGTGGAAGATAACGGCTATGGATGGAACTTCAGAAACAGACTTACTACTTTATTTAGAAACAAAAAAAATGTATAGAAAAAGAAAACCAGCGTATCAGTCCATAGATGCTGCTGAGGTGTTCAGAAAAAACCAGCGCAACAAGAGAAGACGAAGGATTCTGGTGAATTGCCTGTTCTATTTCTTATGCGTGGTTGCTCTGTCACTTACCATCTTGACAATATACGTGTACTTGATAGCATAAAACAGAGACACATACAAATAAAACTCCTTTTAAGTGAAAAAATCGCTCCATGCTTGCTCCGATATACAGGATTGGCCTGGAGCTTTTTTTATCCAATTGTTTGACAGGCATTATATTTGCCAATTGATATTGTAAAAAATGTTAATATAAAGATGTTCCAATACTAAATGTTTCTTAAAGACGAAAAGATTGATTACTTTTGCACTCGCTTAGAAGAAAGCAGGGTGCCATAGCTCAGTTGGTAGAGCAAAGGACTGAAAATCCTTGTGTCCCCGGTTCGATTCCTGGTGGCACCACTCCTCCTTTCATTATCCCGGTTCTCATTTGAGGCCGGGTTTCTTCTTATATGTACTGTAAGGTACTTATTTCTCAGAACAAGTAGGAAATAAAGAGTTCAGTAATTTTTTTACACCCGAAAGTTGAACTTTGGTAATAATAGATTTTCATCAATCAGTTTTTCCTGATACTTTCAGTAAAGATTTGAGGGACAGGTGGAAAGTCGTAAATGTAACATTATGCAAATGGTAGATTTCAAATTATAAATTTCGACATAAAAATACAGACCATTCATTGCGTGTTGGAATTATTTTTCTATTTTTGCCTTGAAAACCCTTAATCCTTATAATTATGAAAATAGGTATTCCAAAAGAAATCAAGAACAATGAGAATCGTGTAGGTATGACTCCTGATGGAGTTGCTGAGTTGGTCAGTCGCGGTCATTCTGTGTTTGTGCAACATACTGCAGGTATAGCAAGTGGTTTCTCCGATGAAGCCTATATTGCGGTTGGTGCCACCATACTTCAGTCGATTGAGGATGTATATGCGATTGCAGACATGATCGTGAAAGTCAAGGAACCTGTGGCCAGCGAGTATCCTCTTGTTAGAAAAGGACAAGTGTTGTTTACGTATTTTCATTTTGCATGTGACATTGCCCTAACAAATTCCATGCTTCAGAGTGGTTCTGTATGCATTGCTTATGAGACTGTTCAGACTGCAGATGGCGCATTGCCTCTTCTTGTACCTATGAGTGAGGTTGCTGGTAGAATGGCTACAATAAATGGAGCCTATTATTTGCAAAAGTCTAAAGGCGGTAAAGGTAAGTTAATCTGTGGCGTGCCTGGTGTCAAGCCTGTAAAGGTGTTGGTGCTTGGTGGCGGTATAGTTGGTCAGGCGGCAGCCCGAGTCGCGGCAGGAATGGGTGCCAATGTAGTTATTGCAGATATTTCCCTTCCACGTTTGAGAGAGTTATCTCTGAATATGCCTCCTAATGTTGATACTGTCTATTCAACTACTCAGAATATTATCAAGGAATTGCCTGATACGGATATAGTTGTAGGTTCTGTGCTTGTGCCTGGTGATAAAACTCCACATCTTATTACCCGTGAAATGCTCAGGCTGTTAGAACCGGGTTCCGTATTGGTTGATGTCGCTATCGATCAAGGCGGTTGTTTTGAGACCTCTCATGCGACAACGCATAGTAATCCTGTATATACAGTTGATGGCATAGTGCATTATGCCGTTGCCAATATACCTGGAGCTGTTCCCAATACTTCGACTACCGCACTGACAAATGCGACGCTACGTTATGTCGTAGAGTTGGCAGACAAGGGATGGAGAAAAGCATGCAAGGAAAATACGGCTCTTTGTCATGGATTGAACATCGTTGATGGTCATGTTACATATAAGGCTATTGCTGATGTCTTCGGACTGCCCTTTGAGCCGGATATATTGTGATCTGGTCTTGAAATAAAGAAATCCATGTGGACTGCTTTGGGAGCATCCGCATGGATTTCTTGTTTTAAGTGTTGTAACCTTCAATACATATTACTTTCAGATAACAACTTTTTGGTGGTTAATCTTCAATGTCTAATAGTTTGCCATTTTTATCAAACTTGAGCTCAAGCCTATTGCTCAACTTGACATCATAATGGCGTCTTTCACGTTCAAGCTCGAGAATGCGTGTATTGGAATAATGGGTTTTCACGTAATTACGGATGGTTACAGGAATCAATGTTGCAGGAACTGATGTCTGTGTACAGCTCAGTTCTTTCCATTTTCCGTTTCCGTCAAATTCCACTTTATCACCATTTGTAAACACAACCTCATAACTTTTTTCAAAAAGTCCGCTTTCCATCTTCGCTAACGCTACCTTATTCTTTGAGAAATGTGCAGAAAGTGTTTTCTGGGCAGCCTGTGGCAACTGTGCAACAGAAATAGGCTTGTCGTTTGATGCCTGTGTGGAAATAGGCATTAACATCATGGTTGCAATAACCATGCATACTTTACTCAAAAAATGTTTCTTCATAATTCCGATTGTTTTTAATTGTCATTTATTATAATTTGTTGTACCAATAATCAATACCATCTCAAGTCTTTTCCAAAGAAAATGTACTTTGATAACAGTTTATTTTCGGATGCAAATATCTGATGACAATCTGAAATCAATCTGAAAAATAGAATACAAATTTATTTTTAACGGAATTTAATATGCTTGAAGACAACATCACTGTTACAATTAATCTATGCTTCTACTTCAGGCTCTTTTTTCCCCTTGATAAGCCCGATTATCGCAAGAATGATTTTAATGGCAATAATTAAAACGAAACAGCAAATGAATAATGTGATGCCAGCAGCTTTTCCTGCAGTAGTTCCAGTGCCGAAACCACTGAAACAGAATCTTGAGAACCAATTGTTGAATAGATCCATAATGTAAGTGATTTAGATTAGAAAAATAATTAGTTGTATTATAAATACCTGTAAAAACTTATCGTTTTGCAAAAATATGATTTTTTTGTTAAAAACAAGTTGTCTATATGGAAAAACAGCAATCTGATATATGGTTTAACGTGAGTTCGATGAAATATAAGTGTCTGTAAACTGCCCCTGTACACAGCC
>JBJEHA010000054.1:0-48818 GCA_051875605.1 Prevotella sp.
CGGCTTGAACTCAAACAGATGGAACCACGGGTCGAAGAACAGGTAGAACTTTTCCACCCTCACACCGAAAAGCTTTGCAAAAAAGAAGTGTCCGCCCTCATGAAGCAGCACCAGAATAGAGATTGCCAGCATGAACTGGAGCAATCTGATCAGAAAAATTTCCATTATTCGTTTGTAAGTTGTTTTTCTTGTCCCGGTCCGGTCATTGTCCGGGCACGTTGGTTGAATATGAATTTATTGTCAAATGTCCTTTTCCAGCAGCCCTGCCGCCACACGCCTTGCCTCGCGGTCGGTCTCCACGTAGCACTCATACGTCGGTGCCTGCACAAACTCCACCCGCTGCATGGTCTCGCCGATGATGTCGGCCATGTCCATGAACGAACAGACTCCCTTCCGGAAAGCCTCGTTCACCACTTCGTTAGCCGCATTGAGCACGCAGGGCATGTTCCCGCCTTTGCTGATGGACTCGAAAGCCATGACCAGGCAGCGGAATCTCCTGAGGTCGGGTTCGAAGAACTCCAGCTTATGGGAAAAAAGGTCCAGACGCGGCCCGCCGAGCGGCAGACGTTCCGGGAAGGAGAAGGCATACTGTATGGGCAGCCTCATGTCTGGCACACCGAGCTGCGCCTTCACAGACCCATCGACGAACTGCACTGCACTGTGCACAATTGACTGCGGGTGCACCAGCACCTGTATGCGGTCGGCCTCCACGCCAAACAGCCATTTGGCCTCGATGACCTCGAATCCCTTATTCATCATTGTGGCCGAGTCGATAGTGATCTTCGCCCCCATATCCCACGTGGGATGGCGCAGGGCATCGGCCACCGTGACATGCTTCATCTGTTCCTCAGAGAACAGTCTGAACGGCCCTCCCGATGCCGTGAGCAGGATGCGCTCTATTTCGTTGTCGCCTTCACCCACAATGCTCTGGAATATGGCAGAGTGCTCACTGTCCACAGGCAGGATAGGCACATGGTTTTCCGCTGCCAGCCTGCAGATAAGCTCACCTGCCACGACAAGCGTCTCCTTGTTGGCCAGACAGATTTTCTTGTGCGCCTTGATGGCACTGATGGTCGGCGCAAGTCCGGCAAATCCCACCATAGCCGTGAGCACCATGTCTATCGGGTCCGCCTGCACAATCTGCTCAAGTGCACTGCTCCCTGCATAGACCTTGATGTCAGGCTCTCCGGCCAGAAGGTCACAAAGCTGCCGGTATTTGTCTTCGTTGGCGATGACCACAGCCGCAGGCTTGAATCTGCGTGCCTGTTCCGCCAGCAGTTCCACCCGGTTGTTCGCCGTAAGGCAATAGGCTTCATAACGGTCAGGATGAGCCGCTATAACATCCAGTGCCTGTGTCCCGATTGACCCGGTGGAGCCCAGAATACATATCTGTTGTTTTTTCATCATTCAGTTTTTTACTTGACTAAAGCAAACCCAGGGGAACATCCATCACAATGGTACGTGCAGCCACATCCACATCGGCAATGAGCTCGCCGTGGGCTGGCACAAGCAGTTCCTCACCGTCAGGCCTTTCCACCTCAAAGAGGATGTTCTCCGTGCTGTCATCCACGCCCGTGACACGTCCCACCACGCGGCCGTCGGCACTGTCCTTGAGCACGAAGCCCACTATTTCTGCCCATGAGGGTGCACTGTCGTCCCCTCCGCTGCTGCGCGGAAAGAAGACATCGCTTCCCGTGAGCATCCTGGCCTGTTCCTGTGTGTCCACATCACAGAACTTCAGCAGTGCCGTTTCATTGCCATGAAACCTGTATTCCTCAAGAAAGAACGGCACAAGAATACCGTCCACACGCAGGAAAAGGAAATCGGCATCATTGCGGTCGAACACATCGTCATCGAAATGAAAGCTCACTTCTCCCTTCACCCCATGCGGCTTTCCTATCCGCCCTATCCTGAACACATCGTTTTCGTTGACCATCCCTATATAATAGAATATGTATGACCCCGCCAGTGTCAATCGTCCACCCTCCTTATCCTGGCGCCGAGCGCGTTGAGCCTCACCTCTATGTTCTCGTAGCCTCTGTCTATCTGTGCGATATTGGCGATGCGGCTGGTTCCGCTGGCGCTGAGCGCGGCAATGAGCAAAGCGATGCCCGCCCTGATGTCCGGGCTGGTCATGCGTCCTGCACGCAGACGTTTTTCATGGTCGTGTCCCACCACGACAGCCCTGTGCGGGTCGCAGAGTATGATCTGTGCTCCCATGTCAATGAGTTTGTCCACGAAGAAAAGCCTGCTTTCAAACATCTTCTGGTGGAAGAGCACACTGCCACGGGCCTGTGTAGCCACAACGATGAGTACACTGATAAGGTCCGGGGTAAGTCCGGGCCAGGGTGCATCGGCCAGTGTCATGATGGTGCCATCGACAAACGAATCCACGACATAATGCGGCTGCCGGGGAATGAACAGGTCATCGTCCTCGACTTCCACCTTCACGCCAAGTCTGCGGAAGGCCTCAGGTATGATGCCAAGATTATCTGCCGACACATCCTTGATGCGGATGCCCTCGCCCACCATTGCGGCCATTCCGATGAACGACCCTACCTCTATCATGTCGGGCAACACGCGGTGGACGGCTCCATGAAGCCTTTCCACCCCCACGATTGTGATGAGGTTCGACGCTATGCCGCTGATTCTTGCGCCCATGGCGTTGAGCATACGGCAGAGCTGCTGGATATACGGTTCACAGGCTGCGTTGTAGATGGTGGTGGTGCCCTGTGCGAGCACTGCAGCCATGATGACGTTGGCCGTACCCGTGACCGATGCCTCGTCCAGGAGCATGTAGCAGCCCTTGAGCCTTTCGGCCTCTATGGAATAGACATTGCGCTGTTCCTCATAGTTGAACCGCGCGCCGAGAGACCTGAACCCGAGGAAATGGGTATCGAGCCTTCTGCGCCCTATCTTGTCGCCTCCCGGTTCTGCGATGACAGCCCTGCCGAACCTGCCCAGCAAAGGGCCGATGGTGAGCACACTGCCGCGCAGCGAGGCGCATCGCTTCACGAAGTCGTCGCTCTGCAGGTAGTCGAGGTTGAGGCGGTCGGCCCTGAACGTGTATGTTCCCTTTCCGGCATTCCTCACCTCCACGCCCATGTCCTTGAGCAGTTCTATGAGGTTGTTCACATCGAGGATGTCCGGCACATTGCTGATGGTCACCTCCTCTTCTGTGAGCAGAGCCGCACAGATCACCTCGAGTGCCTCGTTCTTTGCGCCCTGCGGCATGATGGTTCCGCTCAGCGGGTGCCCGCCTTCAATGACAAAAGCGTCCATAGGCGTTATTTTTTCTTTTTTTTCTTGGGTTCTTTTTCCACCACCTCACACTTGTCGAAGCGGAAGGTGTCGAGGTCCAGCTGGACGGTGCCGTCGGTGAACTCGGCCAGGTCTGAGGCCACTTTCTCGTCATCGGCCGACCCATGGCTCCACTGGTACAGGTCACGCTTCATCTGGTTGGCCGTGAGCCTGATAAGTTCCTCGCGTTCCTCTCCTCTGGGCATGTTCTTGAGCTGTTCGAAAAGCTCGAACACCATATTGCCATAGTGCCTTACGGGGATGCGGTTCATGGGGTAGTCCATGGGTTGCGGCCTGACAGCCATAGTGTGAGCCTGGCTCACGTCGAAAGGATAGTCGATATCGAGTTTGAACCCGCTCATCAGAGCCAGGTGGTCCCATAGTTTCCTCTTGGTTTCCTGCGCGTCCTGCCCGGAGGGCACCATGCGCGCCATGATGGCCACGATGGTTTCGGCGCAACGCTGCCGTTCCTGTCGGCTGGGCAGGGCCACGGCGTAGTCAACCATGCTCTGTATCTCCCTTCCGTATTCGGGGAGCACGAGCTTCTCGCGCTGGGTATTGTAGTCCAGTCCTTTGATGTCCATTGTCAGAAATATGATCGTTGTTGTATGTCTTTGGAGGATATGCGCTGACGTTCCGTGCCGTCCGCGCTCAGAGCAGCTTGCGTGGCTGTTTGGTCACGAAGTCCTTGAGATAGAAGGGCACGAAATAGGCCACGTCTTCGAACCGCCCGTCGAACATGCGCCGCTCGGCCAGGGGGAACATCCATTTGGCCAGGGGCACCACATCGTCCATGAAGCGGGCGTTGGGATGGGTGATGACCTCCTTGCACTTGGCTGCTCCGTTGCCGAAGAAGCACACGGGGCCGCGCTCGAGGTATTCGGCATAGGTATCGGGGGTCACCACATCGGCACCCACCTCGCGCACCGGATGGAGCGCACGGTCGTAGATGCCGGAATAGACTTCCATGCGACGGGCATCGAGCATGGGGCAGAGCAGGGTGTCGTCGGGCAATTCCCGGAAAAGCAGTACGGGAACGGCAAGCAGTTCGAGGGTGGGCACGGCAAGGAGCTTGAGGTCACGGCCCACACAGACTCCCTTGGCCATGGACACGCCGATGCGCAACCCGGTATAGGAACCCGGCCCGCAGCTCACGGCCACGGCATCGAGGCTGAGCAGATGGCTGTCCACAAAACTGAGTGCCTCGTCCACGAACACCCCGAGTTTCACGGCGTGGTTGGGCTCGCCCCGCTCCTCACGGTCGAACACGCACGCCCCGTCTTCACTGACGGCTACTGAGCAGACGTTGGTGCTCGTTTCTATGTGTAAAATGCACGACATTCTGATGCTTGTCTCTAAATGAAGTGCAAAAATACTATTTTTTCCGCCAATTACATTACTTTTATAAGAAATTAACGAAACACGCGAATGTCACCGCTGTCCCGGCGGAAGGGGAAACTGCCCCAAACCCGCCTGCAAAAACATGGTTCCTGACCCGGCAGAGGCAGAAACCTGAACAAGCACAAAGCCTGGCTAAACTTCGCAGGAAAGCCGTATTGCGATTTTTCAAAATGTCAGTTTTTTAACACTTTTGCTTACACTTTGATTTTCCGGCCATTTCTGAAGATTCAGGTATAATCGGATTTTTACGCGCCAGCGGAAATTTTTGGCTTCAGAGGCCTGTTTTGTAAACCGTTGATATTCAATTGGATAAGTTTTTACAAGCGGAAAGTGTTAACGAAAACCGTCCGATTTTAACCTAAAATCCGTTAAATTCATGCACAAAACACGCGATTTGTGCAGTTTTCAGGCTCCATTTTCCATACTTTTGGCCGGAAAATCGCGGTTTTGAGGCTGAAAAACCTGAGTTTTTGCCCCGAAACAGTTAAGTTTTGCCTCAAAAACACTTAAGTGCCAGGACGAAAATAGTTAACTAATTTTCCGGAAACAGTTAAGTGTTTCCCCCCTAACACTTAACTGATTTTTCCGTTTTGTGCAAAAAACCGACAATTTACACTTATTAACATGAAAATCAGTCTGAAAAGACTGTTTTTTCGGAGTACCCAAAAATCAAAGTGTCAGAAAATCGGGCGAAAAAATGACAAAGTGTCAGAACGCATTATTCTCCATCCAATCCCGTCTGCTCCCCTCCACAGGCGGCAGTCACCTGACCGGTGAAAAGAAAAAGCCGGGGAAAGACCTTCCGGAACCATTTTTTTTGTACTTTTGCAACCGTTATGCGCCCGTCCCCACATTGCAGGACGCGATCCACCCCACCATAAGGACAGGAAAAGAAACCCAAACATACATAACGACGCGGGACGTGGAACCACAGACCGCACAGCAAGCATCAGCATGATACAATCAATGACCGGCTACGGCAAGACCACCGTGGCATTCAAGGACAAGAAAATCAACGTGGAAATCAAGTCGCTCAACAGTAAGTCGCTCGATGTCTCCACACGTATCGCACCCCTCTACAGGGAAAAGGAAATGGAAATCAGACAGGCCATCACCGCTGCCGTGGTACGCGGGAAGGTGGACTTCAGCATCTGGATGGAGAAGGACACCATTGTGGATGCCACACCCATCAACGGCGCACTGGTGGAAAACTACTACCGCCAGATACGCGACATAGCGGCCAGGACGGGCATACCTGAACCGCAAGACTGGTTCTACACCCTGCTGCGCATGCCCGACGTGACCACCAGGACCGACAACGAGCAACTGACCGAAGAGGAATGGGCCGTGGCGCGCCAGGCCGTGGACGACGCCATCGCACAGCTGGTGGCATTCCGCACGCAAGAGGGCGAGGCACTGCAGCGCAAGTTCAGCGAGAAGATAGACAACATCGCGGCACTGCTGCAAAGCATCGAGCCATTCGAGAAAGCACGGGTGGAACGCATCCGCACACGCATCGTGGAAGGACTGAAGAGCATTCCCGAAGTGGACTACGACAAGAACCGGCTGGAGCAGGAACTCATCTACTATATAGAGAAACTCGACATCAGCGAGGAAAAGCAGCGGCTGGCCAACCACCTGAAATACTTCCGCCAGACCATGGAGGAACCGGCCGGACAAGGAAAGAAACTCGGATTCATCGCCCAGGAAATGGGACGCGAGATCAACACCACCGGATCGAAAAGCAACCAGGCAGAGATGCAGAACATCGTGGTGAAGATGAAAGACGAACTGGAACAGATCAAGGAACAGGTGCTCAACGCACTCTGAACCGGCCTACAACAGCAATAGCCCATGACTACCGGAACAACATCCAGGAAAGGCAAGCTCATCATCTTCTCCGCACCCAGCGGAAGCGGAAAGAGCACCATCATCAGCTGGCTCATGAAGCACAGCCGACTGCAACTGGCATTCTCCATCTCCTGCACCAGCCGACCGCCAAGAGGAACCGAACAGAACGGCGTGGAATACTTCTTCCTCTCGCCCGACGAGTTCCGCCAGCGCATCGCCAACGGCGAGTTCCTGGAATATGAGGAAGTCTATAAGGACCGCTTCTACGGAACCCTGAAATCACAGGTGGAAAGCCAGCTGGAAAAAGGGGAGAACGTGGTGTTCGACGTGGACGTGAAAGGCGGCTGCAACATCAAACGCCATTTCGGCGACCGCGCGCTCAGCCTCTTCATACAGCCACCCTCGGTGGAAGAACTGCGAAGACGGCTCACCGGACGGGGAACAGATGCCCCGGAGGTGATAGAAGACCGCATCGCACGCGCCGAATACGAACTGACCTTCGCCCCGAAGTTCGACAGCATCGTGGTGAACGACAACCTGCAACAGGCCGAAGAGGAAACGCTGGCCATTGTCAGCCGTTTCCTCGGGCTGTAAATCCCGCGCCACCCCACACTGCACGCGGAAGAATACAAGGACATGGTCAACACCGGCATATACGGAGGATCCTTCAACCCCATACACAACGGACACATTGCCCTGGCACGCCAATTGCTCGGCCAGGGCAATGTGGAGGAAATCTGGTTCATGGTATCGCCACAGAACCCGCTCAAGCGACACCGACAGATGCTGCCCGACGAACTGCGGCTGCAACTGGTCAGGCAAGCACTGGAACAGGAGGACGGGCTGTCGGCCTGCGACTTCGAGTTCCGGCTTCCTCGCCCATCCTATACCTGGAACACACTCCGGGAACTCAGCAACACCTATCCCGACAGGACATTCACTCTCATCATCGGCGCAGACAACTGGGTGAACTTCCACCACTGGTACAAAGCCGATGAACTGCTGGCCCACTATCCCGTCATGGTCTATCCGCGCACCGGGTCGCCCGTCAACGCCGAAACGCTGCCAAAAGGGGTGACCCTGGCACAGACTGCACGTTTCGACGTGAGCAGCACCGAAGTGCGCCGGCGCATGGAGCAAGGCGAGAGCATCAGCGGACTGGTGCCCGGCTGCGTGGAGGAATGGGCACGGCAACAATCAGAACAAAGACAGCAACACATCATTCAGGACCGATGATAAAATCGACACAGGAAAACCCCTCCTTTCCCGGACTCTTCTCCGGGAAGAAAATCATGTACGTCCACGGATTCGGCTCTTCCGCACAGTCGGGCACGGTAGCCCTGCTGCGCAATCTCCTGCCTGAAGCCACCGTCGTGGCGCGCGACATTCCGGTTGTCCCGGAAGAGGCCATGGAAATGCTCAGGCAGATGTGCCGGGAAGAACAGCCCGACCTGATTGTCGGCACATCCATGGGCGGGATGTATGCCGAACAGCTGCGCGGATATGACCGCATACTGGTCAACCCGGCCTTCAGGATGGGCGAGACCATGGGCAGCCACGGCATGACGGGCAAACAGACTTTCCAGAACAGGCGGGCCGACGGCATACAGGAGTTCATCGTCACCAAGGCACTGGTGAAGGCCTACGAGGAAGCCACACAGCAATGCTTCCGGGACATCACGCCCGAGGAGCGCGGACGCGTAGTGGGGATGTTCGGCGACAAAGACCCGCTGGTGGACACCTTCAGTCTGTTCCGCGAGCACTACCCCACCGCCATCCGCTTCCATGGAGAGCACCGGCTGACCGACAAGGTTGCCCTGCACTATCTCATTCCTGTCATCAGATGGATAGACGACCGGCAGGAACAGCGCGAACGCCCCGTGGTGTTCATCGACCTGCGCACCATGGCCGACAGCTACGGGCACGCCGCATCGAGCATGAACAAGGCCTACGAGATGCTCATAGAGAACTACAACGTCTATATCATCGCCGCGGCACCGACCAACGACCACCAGGCCATCAGCGACGCACAGGAATGGGTGGAAGAGTACATCAGCGCACCGGCCTACGACCGCATCGTCTTCACCAACCAGCCGCAGCTGCTGCTGGGCGACTACCTCATCGCGCCACATACACCTAAGGGATTCATGGGGACAACCCTGGAATTCGGCAGCCAGACGTTCAAGTGCTGGGAGGACATCATACCCTACTTCGAGCGGCTCGGCGGACAATGACCAACACGGGAAACAGCCATCACGACACCGCCAGTGAACTGTTCGCGCGCATAGCCGGACTGCTCACCGCCACGTGCACGGATACCAGCAAGTCCATGCACGAGATACTTGTGCTCACCTGTACCGAAGGGCTGCGCGACACGAAGAACGGATACGGCAACCTTTCGGCACAGGTGGATGCGCTCTGCCGTATCTTCAGGTTCGATGACAAGGAAAGGCGCGCGCTCCACACCATGAGGCGGCACAGCAACCACACCCGGGAAACCATGCCCGAGGAACTGCGCTACGACTGCCGCGCACTGGCACTGCTCGTATCGGCCGTCTTCAGCACGGACATACCCCACCGGCTGGCCACCCTGATTCCACACACGCCACAGCCGGAACAGGAACACACCGCCATCAGCCTGGACTATGTGCGATGCACCGTGGAACAGGTGCATGACGACCACTTCACCGTATCGGCCGACCAGGAGAACGCGCCCCACAGAAGCGCCGTGGCCTTCGACAATCCCGACAGCCATCTCGACGGACAGTACCTGCGCCAGATCATCAGGACAGGCACACAGCTCAACCTGCTCGACTGTACACAGCAGGAAGGAAGGCTTGTGCCGAGGCTCATCGTCGTGGAGCCCGACTTCCTCATCGACATCAGCACACTGGCCAGCTGCTTCGAGGACTACGGGCACCATCCGCTCAGCTACCTGCTCAACTTGTTCAGACCCAGACCCAACAACAGGCACATCCTCCTGGGAAACCTGGCCGGACAGGTGCTCGACGACATCATCAACCAGCCGCAGTCAACACTGGCCGACTCGCTGAAGAAGAACTTCCGCGACCGCGCACTGGAATACGCCACCTGTACCGACTTCAACCCCGACGCCTTCAAGGCCGATGCCGCCACGCAAGCCAGGAACATGCGCAGCATCACCCAGTCGCTCTTCACCTATGCCGACAGCAGGAAAGCCATCCTCGAACCCTCCTTCGTCTGCGAACGGCTCGGTCTGCAGGGACGTGTTGACCTCATGACCACAGACCGCAGGCTGCTCGTGGAGCAGAAGGCCGGCAGGAACTGGTTCGTGGAAGCCCACAGACCCAACAGGCACGGCAGCCTGTACATGGAGAAGCACTACATGCAGGTGCTGCTCTACTTCGGCATCATGAAATACAACTTCGGGGTCAGGGACACCTCGGTCGATGTGCGGCTGCTCTACTCCCGCTATGCCGACGGACTGCTGGCCGTGAAACCCTTCGCCTCGCTCCTGCAGGAGGCCATCAAGCTCAGGAACCGCATCGTGGCGCAGCAGACGGACATCGCGCAAAGAGGGCTGGAGCCGTATCTTGAACAGCTCACCCCCGATACCCTCAACGAGGAGCACCTCGACACGCCCTTCTTCAGGAAATACCAACTCCCCGATCTGCAGGCTCTGACCGCCGCCATCCACGGCATGCAGCCGCTGGAAAAGGCCTACTTCTGCCGCATGGCCACCTTCCTCATCAAAGAAGGAGCCATCGCACGCATGGGCGCGCAGGAAGGCATGGGCAACTGCATGGCCGACCTCTGGAACATGCCGCTCAGCGAGAAGCGCGAGACCGGGAACATCTTCACCGGGCTGACCGTGACAGGAAAGAAGGCATCGCTGCCGGGAGGCGGCTACGACGACATCACGCTCAGCATACCGCAACAGGCCGAAGACTTCCTGCCCAACTTCAGGCGCGGCGACATGGTGTTCCTCTATGCCTACACCGACGGCACCGAACCGGACGTACGGCGCAGCACGCTCTTCAAGGCCACCATTGCCCACATCGGCACCGGCCAGGTCACCGTGCGCCTGACCAATCCGCAACGCAACGCCGGCCTGTTCCCCACACCCCGGGATGCCGCCTCCGGACAAAGACAGACAGGCCGCATGCTCTTCGCCATAGAACACTCGCCCGGCGACAAGGCCGCACAGGCATCGCTGAGCGCGCTCTTCGCCATGGTCACAGGAAAGTCAAGACGGAAAGCACTGATACTGGGACAGACCGCACCGCAAAGGGACACATCGCTCAGTCTCTCGCGCAGCTACCATCCCCACTACGATGACATCCTGCTGCGCGCCAGACAGGCACGCGACTTCTTCCTGCTCCAGGGACCGCCGGGAACAGGCAAGACCAGCATGGCACTGCGCTTCCTCGTGGAGGAAGAACTCACACAACCAGGCGCATCCGTGCTGCTCACGGCCTTCACCAACCGCGCCGTCGATGAAATCTGCGGCATGCTCTGCGATGCCGGCATACCCTTCCTGCGCATAGGCAGCGAACACAGCTGCGACCCGCGCTTCCACGACCACCTCATCGGCCACGCCATTGACGAGACACCAAGGCTCGACCACCTGAAGGCGAAGCTCCTGCAGACACCCGTCATGGTGGCCACCACATCCACACTCACCGCCAGACCCTCCATCTTCGCCCTGCGCCATTTCTCGCTCACCATTGTCGATGAAGCCGGGCAGATACCCGAAGCCACCACACTGGGCGCACTCCTGCAGGACGGCGAAAACGGCGGAAAGTTCATCCTCGTGGGCGACCACAAGCAACTGCCCGCCGTGGTGCAGCAACCGGCCGCCGAATCGGAAGTGACCGACACACTGCTGCGCGCCATCGGGCTGAACGACTGCCGGGAATCGCTTTTTGAACGCCTCCTGCGCAACGAGCGTCAGGCCGGGCGCACCCACTTCACTGGCGTGCTGCACCGGCAGGGACGCATGCACACCGACATCGCCGACTTCCCCCTGCGCTTCTTCTACGCCCGCGAACAGCTGCAGGCCGTACCCCTGCCCCACCAGACCGAACCGCTGCCCGTATATCCCGGCACACCCACCGACGACGAGGACCGGAGGCTCTGCAACCACCGCATCCTCTTCTGCCCCTCTCCACGCTCCGACAGGCCCGACCTCTCCGACAAGGCCAACCCCGAAGAAGCCGCCATAGTGGCACGGCTGCTCAGCCACATACACCGGCTCACAGGCGACAGCTTCAACCCCGCGAAAAGCGTAGGCGTGATCGTGCCCTACCGCAACCAGATCGCCATGATACGCAAGGCCATCGACCGGCTCGGCGAACCGCTGCTCCACGACGTGTGCATTGACACCGTGGAACGATTCCAAGGCTCACAGCGCGACACCATCATCTACTCCTTCACCGTGCAGCACGTCTATCAGCTCGACTTCCTCACGGCCACCACGCTCACCGAGGACGGCATGGAAATAGACCGCAAGCTCAACGTGGCACTGACACGCGCGCGGAAACAGCTCATCCTGACCGGCAACCAGGAAACCTTACGCCACAACCCCACCTTCAGCAAGCTCATCGACTGGGCCTCAACTTACAATCTGTAAGCATTTCAGCGTATTTTCGGCCGTCTTCACCGGAAAAGTGTTAAAATGAGCCATTTTCTGCACAAAAAACATATTTTGTGCAATGTTCTTCCGTTTCCACGCACTATCTGCCCCACCGACAAGTCTGCAAACAACCGTTAACAGATACTAAATTCCGTAAACATTTTCACGCATTTCATCACATCCGTGCCTCGCGGACCGTTGGAAACGCCACTGAAGGCCTCATCCCCATGAGTCCAATAACAGCGTAACCTATTGATACAGAATGCAATAAAATCCAGAATAGTGAACAGAAAAGTCCGGAAAAGCGAACTGGGAAACCGGAAATACTGAAATGGAAACTGGAGTTCACGCCGTGAACACTACAGTTCACACCGTGAACACTATAGTTCACGTCGTGAACACTATCTTTCACAACGCGAAAAGAAGAAAACACTTAACATCCTATAACTTTTCAGTTCGCTTTCCCGGACTTTCCAGTTCATTGTTTCCAACTTTATTTTCAGCCTGTTTTCCACCGCCTCTCCACCATGAACAGGAGAAAAATGCGGAAAACCGGCAAAATGAGCGCACCCGTTTAACACTTTCACCACAGATTTAACTAAAAAAACGTGAACGTTTTAACATAAAAACCTACAATACCATGGTTATCAAACAATTGACAATCCGAAACTTTTAACACCATTTTTCGCATTGACTGTAAGCATCTGCATTCCTCCATCCCCGGAAATGCTACCGGAAACGGCAGGAGTCCATTCATCGGACACCTGGAAAATCCGGGAAAAGCGTACAATCGGGTGGAAAAACCGATGAATAAAAAACCACCGATTATTTGTCGGGTTTTGCATTTATATATACCTTTGCATGCAGTAGGCTGAACGTGGCCGTGAAAACCATCCGCACGACACGGGCCGGCGCAACGGCTCCGCGGACCACGGCAAACACGGCCTGTATTGTTTAACTTAATTAATATTCAAAAAACAATGAAAAAAATGATTGTAATGGTTGCCATGGCATTCTGCTCGGCAGCCGCATTTGCACAGCACAGTGTAGGAACAGTGACCGTACAGCCCAGAGCGGGCATGAGCATTGCCAGCCTGACCGACATTGACGACTCGGACTGCCGCATAGGCATTGCCGCCGGTGCCGAACTGGAATACCAGGTTACAGACATGATAAGCCTCTCCGGAGGTCTGCTCTACTCCATGCAGGGCGTAAAGGGCAGCGATGACGACATGGATGTAACCGTCAAGATGGACTACCTGAACATCCCGTTGCTGGCCAATGTGTATGTAGCAAAAGGCCTGGCCGTGAAGTTCGGTCTGCAGCCCGGCTTCAACCTCAGCGCCAAGGCAAAGGCTGAACAAAGCGGTGTGAGCGCAGAGGCCGACATCGACGGCGTAAAGTCCATTGACCTCTCCATCCCCATGGGCGCATCCTATGAGTTCAGCAACTTCGTAGTGGATGCCCGCTACAACTGGGGCCTGACCAAGGTAATGAAAGATTCCGACTGCAAGAACAGCGTGTTCCAGATCACCGTGGGCTACAAGCTGCCCCTCTGATGGACATCTTACCTGTCATATTACAGGAACAGGCCTCACCCCTGCCAGCGGCGACCATGCCGAGCAGGTGTGAGGTCTGTTTTCATGTCATAGGGTGCGGGTGTCAGAGCGGACGGAAGTTCACTCCTGCCGCCTTCAGCCTGGGCAGCATGTGCTGAAGCCTTGCACTGAAGTCCTGCCAGTTCTGCTCCGCCTTCGGCGTCCATGCCTTCTCGGCCAGTGCAAGCGCACGCGGGAACGCCATGTACTGCATACGCGCCTCGGAAGGGATGTACTCGCACCAGATGTTGGCCTGTATGCCCTTGATGAGCCTGTGCTGCGCCGGGTTCAGGTCTGCAGGAACGATGTCGCCGGTGTAGAGCCGGTGGATGGTCTCGCTGTCCTGCCCGTAGTCGAAATAGCAGAACGTCGTGGGGCAGACCACCACCTCATTGCCCATCTCCGTGGACCGCTGCGCCACATCCGGATGGTCGCCTCTCCACCAATAGACGGTAGCCGTCTGCGACACGCCGCCCTCCAGGATCTCGTCCCACCCCATGAGCTTCTTCCCGTTGCTGTTGAAGAAACGTTCCATGTACTTGGTGAACCACGCCTGCAGTTCGCTCACATCGGCCAGGCTGTTGTCGCCGATACGCTTCTGGCAGTCGGCACAGTGGCTCCAGCGTCCGCGGTCCACCTCATCGCCGCCGATGTGTACATATTCATACGGGAACAGTCCGAAGATTTCCTTATATACATTCTTGCAGAACTCAAGCGTAGATTCCTTTCCCAGGCAGAGCGGGTCGCTGCCATCGCCAGCGCAGGACAGCCAGGGATAGCACTGCGTGGCCATCCAGTTGTGCCCGGGCATGTCTATCTCCGGCACCACATCTATGCCCCTGACCGCCGCGAAGTTCACCACCTCGCGTATGTCGTCGGCCGTATAGAACCCTCCGTAGAGCCTTTTCCCATCCACTGTCCTGAAGTATTTCTCCGGCAGGTGCATGGCAGGGTCGTTCTCGCTCACGGCACGTTGCTCGCACGCCTCGTCTATGTCGGCACGCATCTCCCTCCACGCCCCCTTGGCAGTGAGCAACGGGTATTGGCGTATCTGGATGCGCCAGGCCACGCCGTCGGTGAGGTGCCAATGGAACTTGTTGAACTTGTAGAGTGCCATCTGGTCGATCAGGCGTTCCGTTTCTTCCACACTGTAGAAATGGCGCACGGGATCGAGCATGAGTCCACGCCAGTGATAGGCGGGCTTGTCCTGAATGCTCACCACCGGCATGGCCCAGTCCACGCCAGTTGCCCTGGTGCGCTGTTCTATCTCCGGCGGAAGCAGCTGGCGCACAGATGCGATGCCTCCCACAATGCCCTTATAGCTATGCGCCCTGATGACCACGCCCTGCTCCGTTACATCCAGCGTATAGCTTTCGTCTTCAGCATCAACGGGCTTCAGCAGTTCGAGCCTGAAATCGGCCTTTCCCCTCTTCACGCGGATGTCAAGCCCCGTGGCCCGTGTAAGTACGCGGCGCAGATACCATGCGGCATTGTCAATCTGCCTGTCGGACGTGCTGATGGACTGTCCGTCCTGCAGACGGAATACGCCCTGTCCCTCTACCACCTTTCCGGGCAGGGGAATGATGTTCACCTTTGCCGATACCGAAGCGCATAGGGCCAGCAGCACGGCAATCAGAAGTCTGGAATGTGTTTTCATAAAAAATGTGTGTTTAGATAGTTGATATTAAATGGTCTTGAACAAGAGGCCGGTTGCCTTGGGCAAGGCAGTGAAGGTCCCGGCACGCTCCGTCTTGTGTGGAACGGCAGCGCAAATTTAGCAATTTTTCCGCAATGACAAACCGCCAAGCCGGAAACAGTCATGAAAAAGCAACGGAACAGCATACAACTGCCTTCTTTTAGCTCCCTGTGTCCCGGAGGGCAATGGAAATCGTGGGCTTCCACCCTTCCTTCTGTCCCCCTTCCAGATACGGGAAAGTCCATGCCGGATGGTTTCCCCGTTGCAGGGTCAATGGGTTAAAAATAGTGAAATTGCCGAGCATACGGATAGTTTGGGCTATCTTTGCAGTTTAAATTGAGAAATAGTGCACCATGAGCATTACAAGCATAGTCTCGAAACTGTTCGTTCCGCGCCAGCATGAACTGGAACGCCACGCTGCCCAGGCCGTAGCCACACAGGCGGGTGTGCTCCGCCACCTGCTGACACGGGCGCACAACACGGAGTACGGACGCAACCACATGTTCAGGCAAATAGGCAGCTACGAGCAGTTTGCACACAATGTGCCTGTGAACACCTATGAGGAACTGAAGGCCGACATTGACAGAATGCGCCACGGAGAGAGCAACGTGCTCTGGCCGGGCAACCTGAAATGGTATGCCAAATCGTCGGGTACCACCAATGACAAAAGCAAGTTCATACCCATATCGGGAGAGGCACTGCAACGCATACACTATCGTGGCGGAAGCGATGTGGTGGCCCTCTATCTGCGCAACACACCGGACAGCCGTATCTTTGACGGCAGAAGCCTCATCCTGGGCGGCAGCCACTCGCCCAACTACAATCTCCCAGGCAGCCTGGTGGGCGACCTCAGCGCCATCCTGATAGAGAACATCAATCCGCTGGTCAACCTCGTGCGTGTACCCGGCAAACAGACTGCCCTGCTGAGCGACTTTGAAGTGAAACGTGACCGCATAGCGCAGGAAACCCTGAACAAGAACGTGACCAACATTTCAGGAGTGCCTTCATGGATGCTGAGCGTCCTGGTAAGGGTACTCGAACTCACGGGCAGGACGCACATCAACGAGGTATGGCCCAATCTGGAGGTGTTCTTCCATGGAGGCATCGCCTTCACCCCCTACCGCAGCCAGTACGAGCACATCATCAGCAGACCGGACATGCACTACATGGAAACCTACAACGCCAGTGAGGGATTCTTCGGCATACAGGACGACCCGACCGACAAGTCCATGCTGCTGATGACCGACTATGACGTGTTCTACGAATTCATGCCCATGGAGGATTTCGGGAAAGACCACCCACGCGTCGTACCCCTTGAAGGCGTGGAGACAGGGAAGAACTATGCCATGATCATCAGCACCTCATGCGGCCTGTGGCGCTATCTCATCGGCGATACCGTAAGCTTCACCTCAACCCGTCCGTATAAGTTTGTCATTACCGGACGCACCAAGTATTTCATCAACGCCTTCGGGGAGGAGCTCATCCAGGACAATGCAGAGAACGGCCTGGCTGTGGCCTGCCGGGAAACAGGCGCAGAGATCTCCGAATACACGGCTGCACCCGTGTTCATGGACGAGAACGCACGCTGCCGCCATCAATGGCTCATCGAATTCTCCAGACAGCCTGACAGCATAGACCACTTTGCCGCAGTGCTCGACCGGGAACTGCAGACGCTCAACAGCGACTACGAAGCCAAACGCTGGCACGACGTAACCCTGCAACACCTTGAAGTGATAGCAGCACGTACCGGCCTGTTCAACGACTGGCTCAAGCAACAGGGGAAACTGGGTGGACAGCATAAGGTGCCGAGACTCTCCAACAGCAGGAAGAACATTGACGAACTGCTGCAGATGAACGGATAAACTACACATAATTATATTTATAGATACATTACTCCCACTCGGATGAAAAAGAACACAGCCAAGCCTTTCAATGCCAGGCTCAGGAACAATGTGTGGCCAAGGTGCCTGCGGATTTCCGGAATAGTGACCATGCTGTGGCTTATTGTCTCATGTGCCAAGATGGGACAGCCCGATGGAGGATGGTATGACGAGACACCTCCGGAGGTTGTGGGTGCATCACCGTCAGAAGGAGCGACAGGTGTGGAAACCAGGAAAATAAGCATCCTGTTCAGCGAGTACATCAAGATAGACAATCCCACTGAGAAAGTAGTGGTGTCACCACCACAGATAGAGGCTGCTGAAATAAAGGGCGCAGGAAAGAAAATCACCGTGGAGCTGAAGGACTCGCTGAAGGAGAATACAACCTATACCATAGACTTCTCCGATGCCATCAGCGACAATAACGAGGGAAATCCGTTAGGCAACTATACCTACAGTTTTTCCACAGGCGATGTCATCGACACACTTGAGGTGGCCGGGCATGTCCTTGCCGCAGAAAATCTTGAACCGGTAAAGGGCATATTGGTGGGGCTGTATCAAGTAACCGACACAACAGCGACAAACGGGAAAGACACTGCCGACTCCATACAGACCGGTATCTTCCGCGACCAGCCCATGATGCGCGTATCGAGAACCGACAGCCGGGGAAGGTTCATCATCCGGGGCGTTGCACCTGGCAATTACCGGATCCTCGCGCTTCAGGACATGGACGGTGACTACAAATTCAGCCAGAAAGGGGAAATGCTGGCTTTCAACAACCAGACCTATACGCCTACAGCAAAACCCGACATCAGGCAGGATACGCTATGGCGCGACTCCTTGCGCATCGAATCAATCACACAAACCGGATATACGCATTTCCTGCCCGATGACATTGTGCTTCGCGCTTTCACAGGAACCATAACAGACCGCTTTCTCATCAAAAACGAAAGGAATACGGCAGAATACTTCTCACTGTTCTTCAGCTATGGCGACAACGAACTGCCTCACCTACGCGGCCTGAACTTCAATGAGCAGGATGCCTTCATCATAGAGCATACGGCAAAAAAAGACACCATAAGCTACTGGTTGCGCGATACGACCTTGGTGAACCAGGACACCCTGCAGGTGGAACTGACCTACATGGCTACCGACACCACCGGCATGCTTCGGCCACAGACCGACACGCTGTCCATCCTGTCTAAACAACCTTATGAAAAACGCATGAAACAGCTCCGGAAGGAACTTGAAGACTGGAAGAAGAAACAGGATAAGCTGAAAAAGAAAGGACAACCCTATGACAGCATCATGCCCTCGCCCAAACTGGAATTCGACATCAGAAACGCTGACAACCTGGATCCAGACAGAAACATCAAGTTCCAGTTCAGAACGCCTCTGGCCAACATAGACACAAGCATGATACACCTTTATGCCAAACATGACACACTGTGGTACAAGGCCAAGATGGAATTTGTGAAATGGGAAGGCGACACTGCTGTACCCGAGAAACCGCAGAACAGCCGCGAATACATGTTGCGGGGAGAATGGCGGCCAGGAGTGGAATACAGCCTTGAGATTGATTCAGCCGCATTCATCGACATCTATGGAAAAGCGTCAGGAAAAATGAAGAAAGGTTTCAAAGTAGGGGCAGCTGACAGCTACAGCACACTGCTGATAGACCTGAGCGGTACAGAAGGGCATCAGACTGTAGTGGAATTGCTTGACGGGCAGGACAGGGCCGTCAAACAGGCTGTTGCCAAGAACAACCGTGTGGAGTTCTACTATGTCAAACCGGGAAGATATTTTCTGAGAATGTTCTTCGATGACAACGGTAACGGGCGATGGGATACCGGCGACTTTGAACAGGGATTACAACCAGAACAGGTGTTCTATTATCATGAACCTATAGAATGCAAGGAGAAATGGGATATCACGCTTGAAAAGCCTTGGAATCCAACAGAAAGGACACTGGACAAGCAAAAACCATCAGAAATCACCAAACAGAAAGCAGACAAGGAACGCAAGATACAGCAACGTAATGCTGAAAGAGCGCGCAAACTTGGCATTGAATATATTCCTAACAACTAACCATACGAGAATCATGCGGAAACTGCCATCAGCCAAAGGGGAATCCAAACATATAAAACGGCATTGCAGTCTGCAACGGTGGATAGCCATCGGACTGCTTATCCTTTCTGCTCTGCCAACATGGGCACAATGCAGTTTTAAAAACACAGCCTTCAAATCGGGCGAGTTCCTGTCATATAACCTTTATTACAACTGGAAATTCGTATGGGTAAAGGCGGGAACAGCCTCCATGTCAACCGTCCAAAGCAACTATCAGGGTCATCAGGCTTATAGAGCTTCGCTCATTACACGCGGCAACAAGAAAGTCGATGACTTGTTCGTCCTGCGCGATACCCTGTTGTGTTACAGCACGCTGGACATGGCACCACTTTATTTCAGGAAAGGTGCACGTGAGGGTAAACGCTACACTGTGGACGAAGTTTTTTATGACTACAAAAACGGGCAGGTAAACCTGAAGCTACATCGCCAACGCAATGACGGTTCACACATCTGGAACAAACACTCGCAAGAAGACTGTGTGTTTGACATGCTCAACATCTTCCTGCGCGCACGTTCATTCAATCCCGAAGGATGGAAGAAAGGTCACGTCGTACGCATTCCCATTGCAGACGGGAGAGACATCAATCAGGCTATTCTGAAATACAGAGGAAAAACCACCATTAAAGCGGACAACGGACATAAATACAGATGTCTGCAGTTGTCCTATATGGAAAAGGAGAAAGACGACTTCAAGGAAATTGCCCGCTTTTATGTAAGTGATGACAGCAATCATATTCCTGTGCGCATAGATATGTTCCTGCGCTTTGGTTCTGCCAAAGCCTTTCTCGTTGGAATGCAAGGCCTGAAGAATCCGGTAACAGCCCTTGAGAAATAAATTCCTGTCCCTGAAAAAGAATCTTTTTCTCTATAAAGAAAAAGAATGCATGGAAAAGTGACAGAATAATTTGCATCCTGCCACTTTTTCAATATATCTGCACTTGTTCTGCTGTGTGCTTCAACTCAGACACCGGAAAAATATATACGCGTACTAACTAAAATTACAGACCCATGAAAGAACCATCTCCACTCCCTACAAAAGGAAAGCGGAGATGGTTCTTCCATGTCCTTACAATAGCCCCGATCACCAATGCTGTTCTGGCAGGAAGAAATCAAAGCTGTCCGAACGGTTGCATGTCAGTGTACCATCCTGATAGACCAGTTCTGCACATTGTATGGACGACCTCCTGTATTTATAGGGCAGATTGCCATTTTCATCCATTGGCGACTCCCCATGGAATTTTCGTCCAGGATGAGTGAAATAAATGATGTAGGCCTTTTCACCCACCACAACGACATCGCCATGTGCGCCACTGGGCCTGTCATCCGGACGTCCGCTGGCATCACCCACCAGCACACCCTGCCGTTCCCAGTCCTTCAGGTCCTTGCTCCTGTAGAGCCTGAATCCATGCCACTCGTCTGTAATCATCCAGTAGTATCCTTTGAAAGCAAACACCTTCGGACCCTCACATGCAGCACCGCCCAATGCCTGCTGTCCTTCAGTCCAGTGCTTCAGGTCCCTGCTGTCGGTATAGAAAATGTGTGCACCGGCATTCTCGTTTTTATACCATGCCCTCCACCATCCGTTCTCCATCTTATAGAGACTGATGTCAATCACCCTGTCCGAGCCGACATTCATCCGGCCCCTGTATTTCCATTTCCACAAGTCCTTGCTGGTATAATGCACCAGATCGGCCTTACCACCCCAATGATTGCGCACGCCGTGTATATAAGCCACGAACAAATGGTAAGTGCCCTTATCGTAGATGACTTCCGGTGCCCAGAAAGTATTGTGTCCCGGCTCGAAGTCCAGGTCGAGCGTACCCCTGTATTGCCACGATGCCCCATGGTCACGCGATTCTGCCACGGCAATGGCGTTGCCGTGACAATAGGCCACATCGGCAGTTTCCACGTTTGCCCTGCGCTGTGTATAGAGCATCCACCAGCATTTCTCTTTGTCGTTCCAGAACACCACAGGATCAGCAGCCCCGTCCGTAACCGGGTCTCTGAACATGGGTGCCGGAGCCTTGTGGCGTTGTGCATTGACTTGCTGTGCCGCAGACAGACAGCACAGACAGAGGCAACAGAACAGTTGCCCCAGGAATCTCTGTGTCATGATTGTAGGTTTTCAGTTCAATTGATATTATACATTTGTAAATTCTTTCCAAGACCCGTCTTCGCACGGCCGTCAGTCGGCCAGCACGAAGTCGAGCTGTTTCTTCTCAAGATTGGCGCGCGCCACCTGAATGCGCACAGGGTCGCCCAGCTGATACTTATGGTGATGCCTGCGCCCCACGAGGCAATAGCTACGCTCGTCAAACTCGTAGTAGTCATCGTCCAGGTCGCGCATGGGCACCATACCCTCACAATGGTTCTCGTCGATCTCGCAGTATATGCCATACGACTGGATGCCACTGATATGGGCATCATACACCTCACCCAGCTTGTCGGCCATGAACTCCACCATCTTGTACTTGATGGAATCGCGCTCGGCATTCTGCGCAATCTGCTCCATGTCGCTGGAGTGCTTGCACAGCTCCTCGTATTTATCCTTATTGCCACTGCGCCCACCCTCCTGATAACGTGTGAGCAGACGGTGAACCATCGTGTCGGGATAACGTCTGATCGGTGATGTGAAATGCGTGTAGTAGTCGAACGCCAATCCGAAATGGCCAATGTTGTGTATCGTGTATCTGGCCTTCATCATGGCCCTCAGCGCGACCGTCTGGATGAGCTTCTGCTCGCTGGTTCCCGCACTGTCATCCATGAGCTTGTTCAGCGACCTTGCCGTTGCGCCCTTGGTTCCGCCCGTCTTCAGCTTATAGCCGAACCTCACGATGAACTCGCGCAGTGTCTCCAGCTTCTGCGGGTCAGGATTGTCATGCACACGATACGGCAACGTCTTGGCCTTCACGCCTTTCTTCACCTTGCCCACACTCTCGGCCACAGTACGGTTGGCCAACAGCATGAACTCCTCTATGAGTTTGTTGGCATCACGCGACCGCTTGAAATAACACCGCGTGGGCTTTCCCTCATCATCCACATCGAAGTGCAGTTCCTCCCTGTCAAATCTTACGGCACCATTGGCAAACCGCGCCTCGCGCAGCTTCTTGGCCAGCCTGTCGAGCACGATGAGCTGCCCGGCGTTCTCGCCCCTGTATCCTTCCGGCGGAGCTGGCGGAGCAGGCTGTCCTGTACCGTCAACCACACCGTTGTCCTCCAGTATCTGCTGCACCTCCTCATAGGCATAACGCCGGTTGCTGCGTATGATGGTGTGCACAATGCGGTAGTTCTTCACCTGTGCCTCATCGTCCATGTCGAACACCACGCTGTAGGCCAGCTTGTCCTCATCCGGCCGGAGTGAGCACACGAAATTGCAGAGATGCTCGGGCAGCATGGGTATGGTACGGTCCACAAGATAAATGCTGGTGGCCCTGCGCTGCGCCTCCTTGTCTATAATGGAACCCTCAGTGACATAATGGCTAACATCGGCTATATGCACGCCCACTTCCCACAGTCCTCCCGGCAGCTGTTTGACGGACAGGGCATCATCGAAGTCCTTGGCATCGCGCGGGTCAATGGTGCAGGTGAACGTAGGACGGAAATCCTCACGCTCTGCCTCATCCTGCGGTGTAATCTCTCCCGTTATCCTGTCGGCAGCCTCCTCCACGGCCTTCGGGTAGGTATAAGGCAACCCATACTGGGCCAGGATGGCATTCATCTCCGCATCATTGTCGCCACAGGGTCCTAGCACGTCAACCACCTCGCCCACCAGATTCTTGTGCTCGGCATCAGGCCACTGGGTAATGCGCACCACCGCCCTGTCACCCGTCTTTCCGCCCTTGAGCCTCTTCCTGGGCACGATGATGTCGCTGACGAAGATGTTCTCCTGTGTCACCAGGAAAGCCATGTCACGCTCCACACGCAGCTTGCCGACGAATGTGTCCTTGGCACGCGAAATGATCTCTATGACCTGGGCCTCGCGTATGTGGTTCCGCCTTCTGGCCATCAGTGACACACGCACGCGGTCGCCGTTGAGCGCAGACATCGAATTGCGCTCGGCCACAAAGAGCGGCTTGTCCGAACCCTCAGCCAGGAACGAGTTCTTGCCGTTGGGCTTTCTCACGAACACACCCTCCTGCACCTGGCCTTTGGTGTTGAGCCTGTATGAAGTATCACTCACACGGGTCAGGAAACTGTCCCACGCCATTTCCTCCATGGAGTCAATGGCCAGCATCTTGAGCGGATGCGTGTCAAGATGGAGTGTCCTGAACACTTCCTTGAAGCTGAATGTCCTTTCCGGTTGCGACTGGAACAGGCCTACCAGTTTCTCCTCGACCTGTCTCTTGCTCATGCGTTTGCCGCCTTTCTTCGTCTTTGCCATAGTCCTGATGTTTTTTCCGAAGCCAGTCCTGCCCCTTGGGAAGGACTATGGCTTCCATTTTCCTGCAAATATAGCCATTTAAAACGTAACCGTAAAGTTACGCGAAACAATAAATCTTAAAAAGCAACGCCAACCAGCATTTTTTCAGGAAGGATAGACTGTACATCCTGTAATCCTGCTTCCTCAACGCTGTATATCAGTATAATTTCAAGTACAGTATTCCTTTTTCCTTCAAATAAAAGCCCGATACAATGCCGTCATGCATGTATTATGTAAAATCCGGAAAATTCAATTGTCCGACATTCTTTTCTCCCTTCTTCCGATGGTCACTCTTTGCATTCGTATCTGCTGTTGCCATCCGCTTTTCCAGACGATGCACAATCAACTGTACAGAGGCCGTACAATCACAGCTCTCCACAGGATTCTGTGTCTGTATGTCATTGAATAACCTTATCAGAGACCGGCCGACTGCCCATGCGAGATTTACCGGAACCGCATTACCTATCTGCTTGTATTTATCACTCATTGTACCCGCGAATATCCAATCATCAGGAAATGTCTGAATCCTGGCATATTCCCTGACTGTCAGCGGACGTGTCTCAATCGGGTGACATCGTTCCGTCTGTTTCTGACAAGGTGAGCATGTCAGTGTAAGGGACGGTTCGTCAAGAGAGAGGCGACGCGCCATCCCTGTCTTTCCCCCTCCAAGAAGCCAGCTGCCTCCCATATAGTCCTTAGCAACATCTTCAGGCAAGTCACGCCAATCGCCACCCTGGGGAACGAGCCCGAGAACCCGCTTTTTCTTTAATGGATATTTCACTCCCTCGGATTCGGGCACATCCGTATCAAATATCACACTTCTGTAAAGTGCATCGCGCAACGTCAGTACACGGGAAAAAGGTGAAGGCCAACAAAACTGAACTCCATCCGCCAAATCATTCCGTATAGCGATGAGTATCAGCCTTTCCCGCTTCTGCGGAACTTGATACATTATAGCTTTCAGCACCCGTGGTTCAACAAGCGTATATCCAAGCTCCGCTATCGTGTTCTTTATGGTATCAAACGTCCGTCCATTATCATGCGATGTCAGCCCCTTCACATTTTCGCCCATGAAAACCTTTGGCCTGATTTCCTTTACAGCTCTTGCAAGTTCAAAGAAAAGTGTGCCACGTGTATCACTGAACCCTCCCTGCTTGCCTGCATAGGAAAAAGCCTGACATGGGAATCCTCCAGACAAGAAATCCACCTTGTCACGTAATGGCGTAAAATCCACATTTCTCACATCGCCCTCAATGACATTCCACTCCGGATGGTTAAGGCGAAGGGTATTGCAAGCCGACTTGTCAAACTCATTCAGCAGTACATGCCTGAATCCTGCCAACGACATACCAAGAGCAAGGCCCCCGCCTCCTGCAAACAGTTCCACAGAAGTGTATGGGCGCAATGGAACTGTTTCACGCTCCTCTTCCCAACAGCTGTTCAGCATTTCCCTGGCCTCTGGAACCGTATCAAGTTCCTCCAGATAGAACCCCCTGACACCATTCTGGATGTGCAGCGGGAAAGTCCCGTTTTCAGCCCATTTTTTGCCGTGCTGTTTGATGTACCCACCAAAGCTGCAAAATTGTTCTCCGATATGGAGTGCATAATTACAATCCGCCTTTTTCTGTTATTTCTTCTGCTATTTCAGCCACTTTCTGCAAGATGAGCGAACTGCCGTCTATACCATCTTCCTCCACAACCTCACCGAAAGCCTTGGCCAGCCGGTAGTAGAAGTTCCTGTCGCCTGTGATGTGTTCCCAGAACTCGGCACCGCAATACACAGGGTAGGAAGCGGCGATAGTCTTGTAGTTGGCGGAGATTCTCTCGCCATACAGCACACCGACAATCATGTCGTCCATCTGCAACGGGATCCGGTCAAGTCTGGCCTTTCCTATCAGATGCTTGAAATGTGAGAGGATTGTCACCACATCGTCCTTGTTGATGGTCTGCGGACCGGCCTTGCACTGGCAGTATTTCTTCCGCCCGTCAATGGCATCAACAAACTCTATGTCTATGCCGTCTATGCCGGAGGCGCAGCCCGCCACTTCTGCAAGCCGAGAGATAAAAACCTGTATGTTCTGCCCGAAACTTGTGTTGACGATTGTGCCGAGTATCCGGGGATAGACCAAGGCTTTTGCCAAGGCCTCCGGTGACGTGTCGCCACAAAGGAACGCCGCGAGATAGTTGATGAGGAACGGGTTTACATCGAAATCCTTCAGTCGCAGCTTCTGGAGATTCCTGATGTGGTTCGGTATGATGGACTTGCGGAAGTAGTCCTTCCCGCTTGCGATGATGGCCTGTTTCTGGTCTTCTGTCATGTTCATGAATACATAGATATGTGCAAAGATAGCCATTTAAAACGTAACGTGGAAACCTTGCAGGACAATAAATCCTAAAAAACCGCGGCAAGATGGATTTTCCAGATTCTGCCAACCTGTGTTTTCCCCTTGAAGTGCAATCTTCGGAAAAGCGAAGAGAAAACTCCGGAAGAGCGAAGCAAAAAGTCTTCAGCACTTAAGTGCAAACTCTGTTTCACGGCGTGAACACTATATTTCACGGCGTGAACACTATATTTCACGGCGTGAACACTATCGTTCACGGCGTGAACTCCAGTTTTCACTTTGGACTGAGGAAGATTTCACTTGGCTTTTCTGAAGATTGTCCTTAACTTTTCCTGACTTCATTCCACCCGTGCGTCCATATCACTGAATACGGCGGCCATCCAGGAGTGCATCATTCCTGCAGCGAAGCACAGGCTGACTGGAGCAGAGGCACAAAAAAGCATCCGCTACCCGAAGTGTCCTGGGAAACGGATGCTCATGCCGTCAGGGCAGACCTGATGCCTCCGGTGTCACGGTTCGCTGTACACGTAGTTGAATCGCCCGCCGGGAGCCACGTCTCCACTCACGTAGAAGTCCATGACGTTGCCCAGGTCCTGCATGTTGTCGCACCACTTGAATTCGAAGTCGAGCCTTCCTCCCCGGGCGGCCAGCATCTTTCTCGGGATGCTCAGCACGAGACGGTTGCCGTCTGTGGTGTAGTCGGGTTCCGCGCAGTCTTTCCAGATCCACTTGTTCTGGACGCTCTGCTGCATGCACGCCTTTTTCTTTCCGGGCGACTTGTAGTTGACCACGAAGTCATAGCCCTGCCATCCGGTCTGCTTGCTGCGGTCGGCATCGATGAAGAGCATCATCCAGTTGGGGTCGGTGCAGGGTGTGAGCTTTCCGGCCGTCTCCACGTAGAAATAGACGTAGTCGTTGTCGCGCGCCACCTTGGCTCCGGTGATGTCGTTGCGTCCGCTGTTGTCCACATAGTGCACGTTGCTCTTGCCCAGCGCGTCGCGGTGGCCGGTATTGCCCTTATAGGCGGCGTATGCCGGTTTCACGTCCTCCCAGTCCGACATGTCCGTGAGCCTGATGGTCTTGGGTGCCGAGGGGCGTTCCTGCACATCTGTGCCCTTGAACTTCCTCACCCTGTCCACCAGCTGCAGGTAGTACACGTCGCCGCAGTCTCCCCACGACTTGGCCGGCTCTATGTCTCGGCTGTGGTCGGCATCATATTCATCGACAAAGGAGAAGGGCACACCTGTCCAGCCGTCCTTCTTGGTCCACATTCCGGCTATCCACTCGTTCCATCCGGTCACGAACACGGCCTTGGGGTCAAGCTCATAGGCGCGGTCCCACTGCTCCTCGAAGTTCCATCCATAGAGATACCCGTCCTGCCGGGGGTCGAAGCCCTTGCGCACGGTGTAGCTGCGTGCGTGCGACCCGGGCAGGTTGAACGCGCTGCAGTGGCCGTTGGTCTCGGGACAGGCGTTCTGAGACACGCCCACGGTGACGAGTTCACAGGTGCCGTCCGCACCCTTCACATAGCCATGCTGCGGATAGTTCTCCAGCCATCCCCACTGGTCGTTCCGGTGCTTTGCAGGCCCGTCCACATAGTCGGGCTGTCCGGGCCGGAAGGTGAAGAAGTCCCTGATGGCCCTGTCCTCGTCCGAGTCGGTGAGATTGTCCGGATAGGCCATGATGCAGGGCTTTCCTTCCCAGCAGAACCAGAGGTCGCGGAACTTCCCGGGCTTGTAGAGCCGCTCGTAGAGGTGGCGGAGCGACACCAGCGAATGGGGCACGGGCCCGAAAGGCAGGAGGAACCCTATCTTGGGCACCTTGACACCGTCGCGGCTGGCCTGCTCCCATGTCTCCAGGAGCGCGTCCGTGCTCTCGTCCCAGGTGAGGCTGCCGTTGGTACAGTCGAAGAACACGGCATCTACCTTGGCATCGGCCAGCAGCTCGGCATGCTTGCGGAGCACCCAGCGGTCGGTGGTGCGGTAATAGCCGAAGATGGGTTCGTCCCAATGGTAGTAGTTGCCGGGATACTTGTCATGCCAGGCAGGGTGGTTGATGTCCTGCCGCGCCTCGGGGTGCATGCGCAGGATTTCCGTGATGTTCTTCGGTGTGGAGTTGGGAATGTCCGTCATCTGGTGCCAGGTCCAGTAGAACATGATGACGGTCTTGTCCTTTCCGGGCACGGAGGCATAGTCGCCCACCCTCCGTCCCAGGGCATCGGTAGCGGCCCAGTGGTCGCTGTTGACGGCGGTCTGTGCTCCTACGGGGAGGGCACTGCATAACATGGCGGCACACCACAGGCTGGTGGCGGCACGCAGCACACCCGGTCTGCACGTCCGCCCGACTGAAACAAAATGATTACTTCGCATTTTTCAGGGATTTTTTTAATGAATGTGTTAATGATAGTATAAAAAGGTATTACAGGTGCAGCAGCCTGTGGCTGACTGCGCTCGCAAAGATAGGTCTATTTGCACATACAGCAAAGAAAAAGGACGGAAAACTGCCGTTTTTCAGCACACTGCGCATGCTGTGGCCGCGATGCGCGGCACATGGGACGAAGAGCAAAGCCAGGGAAATGCAGTCCGTTTTCCAGAAAAATATCCGGCATACGGTTGCTGTTTAGTGAAAAATATGTAGATTTGCATGGACTTCACGAGGATTCTTTACCATCAAACAATATATCGCCGCAAAGGCGGCCTAATACAAACAAAAAACCAGGAAAAATGGACAATCTCAGACACAAGGGCCGGCTATGGCTCTTCCTTATGGCATGGGGCCTTATGGCTCCTGCCGACGCTTCTGCACAGAAAGCCACAGTGTGGGCACCTATCACGCTGAAAGTCAAGACAGACAAGTGCATGTACAGCCCGGGCGAGACCGTGGCCTTCACGCTCACCAGCTCAAAGCCTGACAAGGCGCGGGTGCGCATCAGGCACGGGATGGAGGTGGTGGCCGACTGGGAACTGGCTTCCTCCAAATGGAACTGGACAGCACCGCAGACCGACTTCCGCGGCTATCTGGCCGACATCTACACCACCGACAACGAGGGCAACGAGACCATCCACGCCACCATTGGCATAGACGTGTCGAGCACATGGAACAAGTTCCCGCGCTACGGCTTCGTGGCCACCTATGACGACTCCAAACGGACAGAACAGATAAAAAGCGAGATGCAGACACTCAACCGGCTCCACATCAACGGCGTGCAGTTCTACGACTGGCACTGGAAGCACCACATACCGCTCTGCGGAACGCGTGAGGAACCGGCCGTCACCTACAAGGACATCGCCAACAGGAAAGTGAACGCGCAGGCACTGAAGGACTATATCAGCGTGCAGCACGGCTACGGCATGAAGGCCATGTTCTACAACCTGCTCTACGGCGCACAGCCCAACTCGGAAGCCGATGGCGTGGACTATACGTGGGGACTGTTCAGCGACACCCGCCACAGCGTGCGCGACTACCACGGGCTGCCCGACGGATGGGCTGGACCCATCTACCTGTGCGACCCGGCCAACACCAACTGGCAGGACTATCTGGCCGAACGCAACGACGACGTGTATGCAGCATACGGGTTCGACGGATTCCACATCGACCAGCTCGGCTACAGAGGCAACCGCTACGACTACAACGGCAACCGCCTGAACCTGCCCGACGGCTACGCCTCGTTCATCCGCGCCATGAAAGCCCGCCACCCAGACAAACACCTGGTCATGAACGCCGTGGGCGACTACGGGGCAAGCGAAATCATCGGCACCGGCAACGTGGACTTCGCCTATACAGAAATGTGGGACGGCAACAGGCAGTTCAGCGACATCGAGCAGATAGCGCGCTCGCACTTCGAAGCCAGCAACCCCATGCCCACGGTCTTCGCCGCCTACATGAACTACGGACTGCAGAACACACAAGGCCCATTCAACGAGCCTGGCATCCTGCTCACCGATGCCACCATGTTTGCAGTAGGAGGAGCACACATAGAAATGGGCGACCACATGCTCTGCAGCGAATATTTTCCCAACAGCAACCGCCAGCTCACAGGCACACTGATGGCCAGCCTGACGTCCTACTACGACTTCCTCACGGCCTACGAACACCTGCTCCGGGGCGGAGGCGCGGTGGTTCCGGCCAATGTGTCGTCCGGACGACAGGACGTGGCCGTCAACGCATGGCCACCCGTAATGGGAAGCGTGGCCACTTATGCCCGGCAGAAGGGGAACTGCAAGGTCATACAGCTGCTGAACTACAGACAGGCCGACCAGCTGAGCTGGCGCGACCTGAACGGCACCATGCCCGAGCCACAGGAAATCACGCAGCTGCCACTGCGCATAGCCGCCAGTGACATCACACGCGTGTGGGTGGCTTCGCCGGACAACCTGGGAGGAGCACCACAGGAAATAGCTTTCGAGAAAGACGGGGACTACATCTGCTGCACCGTCCCGCGACTGAAATACTGGACAATGGTCGTACTGGAGCAAGGGCAGCGCACGCCAATGGTCGTGGGCGATGCCACATGGGGAGGATGGAATCCGGAAAACGCTTCGGTCATGGTGGCCGAACCCGGGCTGCCGGACGTGTTCAGCTATACCGGGCATCTGGAGGCCGACAAGGAGTTCAAGTTCATCACAAAGAACGGATGGGACGGAGACGAATACAGGAACGCCAACGCCACAGACCCGTATATCTACGGCAAAGGCCGGATCAGGCTGGGTGGAAGCGATGACAAGTTCAAGGTGAAAGAAAGCGCCAACTACACCATACACTGCAACCTGGCCGACATGACGGTCAGTGTGGAGAAGGCAGCCTTCCAGCAAGCGCCCATCAGGCACAACATGCTCTATCTTGTGGGCGATGCCACGCCGGGGAACTGGACACTGGCCAACGCCACACCGCTGACACAGGACCACAGCAATCCCTTCCGCTTTACAGGCTACGCGCACCTCACGGCAAGCGGGTCATTCAAGATTGCCGTGAACAACCATGCATCATGGGGACAGAAGTTCTACTTCCGCGACGCTACGGACAGCAGGAAAGTCAGCGAAGACGCAACAGGCGACCGCCAATGGACAGTGCCCGCAGACGATGACTACACCGTGACGGTTGACCTGGAAGACATGACCATCAGCATGGTGTCTTCTACCGGCATCTCAGCCATACCGGCCCACGCAGATTCCATGGCACTGGTCTATTCACCCTCGGACAGGTCGCTGCTTTGCTCACTGCCCGAGAACTGCACTGCGGCCGAACTGACCGTCTGCGGCTTCGGCGGCACACTGGTCAAGCGCATGCGTCTACCCATAGAAGGCGGCGGACGGCAGACAACCGCTTCCATCGGCGAGCTGTGCAGAGGGCACTATGTGGTGACACTGTATGCACGCACTGCCGACGGGACCACTGCCCACAAGACGCTGAAGGTGGCTGAACCGTAAGCGAAGCCCGGCTTCACTGACGGTCTCCTGTCCTGACACACAGGCCATACACAAAAAGGGGTGTGCCGGAAGTCCTCCGGCACACCCCCTTCATTTCCGGGCATCTTTCATTTCGCCCTGTGCCTGAGCAGCATGACGGTCTGCTTGCCTCCGTCGCACAATGCCAGCTGGCCATCCTTGAGCAGCTTGAAGGCATGCACCTCACCCAGCGTGGTGAGCACCTGCTGCTCCGTTTCCATGTCCTTGCACATCATGCGCGTGCACCCAAGCGCGCCGAAATCAATGGTCTGCTTCCCTGCATCCGCCACCAGCTTTCCGGTCAGCCGATTGCACCCTGTACTGCCATACACCCTTTCCTGTACGGTGTCGAACCCTATGAACGGGGTGTCCTGGCCTTCAGCTGCCGTGACGGCCTTTCCATTCAGTTCCACAATGTCCCACTCGCCACTGAGCGAGGCCAACGAAGCTACTTTCTGGCTTGTGCTGCACGAGGCGAGCGACAGGGCCACAGCCATTGCTGTCAAAATCTTTCTCATTTCCTTTGTCATTGATTTGTTTCGGCTGCAAAGGTACACAAAAAAAGCCAAGCGCGTGTAAGGTGCCTGGCCCTTTATGGTTTATTGTGGCGAATTAACTGTCGTCAACGCTTATCTTATCATGTGGTTGATGCCGGTGAGCAGGTCAGGCTGGTCGGTAGTGACATAGTCGGCACCTGACCTGATGCACTCTATCATGTCGGCAGCACTGTTCACCGTCCACACATTGACCGTCATGCCCAGCTCCCGGGCTTCCCTGTACCATTCGGGATGCTTGCGCATGGCGCCGATATGGTAGTCTATGCCGGTGATGCCCATGTCCGACAGCTCGCGCGGGCTCAGGTCACCGTTCAGATAGGCCACCTGCGCCTTGCCGTCGTTATGGACCACCCTGCGACAGGCATCCATGTTGAAGGAGATGTATTCCACACGGCTCTTCAGCCCATAATGCTCCACCAGCTTCATGATCTCGTCCACGGCCCGCTCGTTGCGCTCCTTTGTGCTGTGGGTCTTCACCTCGATGATGAGCCTGGTAGCAGCCTTCTGCTGCCTCATGATGTCCAGCAGTTCAAAGAGCTGTGGCATGGCCTCGCCGTTCTTGAGCCTGAAGTTGCGGAACTGCCCCTCGGTGGTGTCTTCCACCTTCAGCCCGTCGTGCACACTGTCGTGGTTTACCAGCAAATGGCCGTCGGCCGTCAGATAGACATCAATCTCCGAGCCGAAGAAACCCTTCTTGAGCGACCACGTGAGCGAAGCCCTGGAATTCTGTGCCGAGCCCTGCTCTATCCAGTTGCCCCGATGGGCAATGACCTTCACGAGCTTCACGTCGCCGTCGGCCAGGACAATCTCCGTCATGCCCAGCCGCTGCTCCGCAGTTCCCCTGTCCACGGCCACGACATAGCTGCCGCCTTCCAGACCCGACGGCAGTTTCACCGACACGCCGTCTTTCTCTGTCTTCGGCACCAGCAGCACGCGCTCCTGGCCTCCGCAGCCCACAAGCACGATGACATCGCCCTTGGCAAACCCGGTCCCGCCGATATGGAGGGTTCCGCCCGGTTTCACGAGCACGGCATCGAGCAGACGGCAATTGGACACAAGGCCTTCATCGGCCGGTATTTCCGCACCGGCATGCGCACCGGCACACAGCGGGCTGCACAGGAGTGCGGCCATGCACAGAAGTTGCAATACAATGGTTTTCATGATTCTGATGATGTGTTTTTACCTTTATCAAGTATTCATGCTGCAAAGATAGGGAAAAAGGCGGAACGGCAAAAATGTTCGGCTGAAAATCAGCACAATGAAAAGCAGAAATGCAGGTAGGGCGCAATGCTGCGTAGATGGGTTCCGACAGAGGTGCAGGAAGTTGTAGACGGTTTTTCAAAGTGTCAGTTTTTTAACGTTTTTGCTTACACATTGATTTTTCGAAGTGTTGGAAAAATGGCCGTTTGGACGCGATTTTCGTGTTAATTAGTGTAAATCGTCGGTTTTTTGCACAAAACAGAAAAATCAGTTAAGTGTTAGGGGGGGAACACTTAACTGTTTCCAGAAAATTAGTTAACTATTTTCGACTTGGCACTTAACTGTTTTTGAGGTAAAACTTAACTGTTTTGGGGCAAAAACTCAGGTTTTCCGGCCTCAAAACCGTGATTTTCCGGCCAAAAGTGTGGAAAATGGGGGTCGAAAAGTGCACAAAACGCGTATTTTGTGCATGAATTTAACAGATTTTAGGTTAAAATCGGACTGTTTTTGTTAACAATTCGTGTCCACAAAAACTTATCCGGTTGATTATCAGCGATTTACAAAATAGGCCTCTGGAACCCGGAATTTCCGCTGGCGCGCGAAATTCCGGATTTGTCCGACTCTTCAAAAACGGGCTGAAAATCAAAGTGTCACAAAATCGGCCGTTTTCGTGACACTTTGATTTTCAGATCAGCACCTTTCAACAGGTACCTGGATTACCGTGAGCCACTTTTCCGGGTCGTCCTGGTTCCACGCTCCATCTACATAGCTGGCGCGCGGTCGCGCAGTGATCCTGAAACCGTTCTGCTCGATGTAGCTGAACAGTTCGGCATAGTTCTCACAGAGCCTTTCATACGGCCCGTAGCAGTTCATGCAGACCGCAGTGGGCACAGCGTCGAGATGCTTGAACTTGATGGCGGGTGAATCGGCAAGTGCCTCCTCCACCTGCTCACAATACTCGATGTCGATGTCCTTGGGCGAGTATTCGTCGCGATGGTCCACGGTGAAGCAATAGCCCGGCTGCACACATCTGCAACCCATACGCTGCATTTCGGGGCCGATGGTTTCGTAACAGAGTCTTCCCAGCTCGTTGTAGGAGGGGATGACGGTCCGGTAGCTGGCCACGGTGATGGCTGGCAGCGACTGGATGGTGATTCTTTTCATAGTCATTCTTGTTTTGAGGGAACGGGCCAGACCGGTCAGTAGCCGGTGTCTTTCCTGCAGCAGCTGCATCTGCCTCCTGCACTGGCTTATCTTCTCCTGGATCCGATTGAGGTCGGGAGTGCGGTTCTCGTCGTCGAGGATGGTCTTGATTTCATCGAGCGCGAACCCCATGTCCTTCAGGTGGCGTATGGCGTTGAGCCGCTGCATCTGCGAAACGTCATAATAGCGGTAGCCGGTCCACTCGTCCACCTCGCTGGGCACAAGCAGTCCCAGCTTGCCATAGTGCCGGAGGGTTTTCACCGTTACCTGGCAGAATCTGGAAAATTCCCCGATTGTTAATCTGATTTTCTTTCTCATAGCTTCAATTCATGCGCATGTCTTGTTTGCCGCTGCAAAGATAGGCCATGACCTAAGGTATGGGTCAAGAAAAACCACTGAAATTTAACCTTTTTTAAGCAACCACCACCATCATGCCGACCAATAGGTACAAAAAAAGGGGCTCCGCTGAGTCCCCACCTTTGTTAACCTTAAATCTAATACTATGAAAAACACACGGCAAATTTAATAAATATAATAATGTGTGCACGTAAAACAGGCCTGAAAAGCTCGAAAATAGCAAAATTTATTGACTTATATCAAATATTCGGGTATTTTCCCGGGGTTTTGCTTGTCCTATCAGAAGAAAATGCCTACCTTTGTGCAAGAGAATATCACCAAGAGGAATAGAGAGATAGAGAATTCCGGCATCAGGGCTGTTTGCCGGAATTCTGTATTTTTGTTGTCCCTCAGGAAAATCAATAACTTAAAACAAAAAAGATTATGGCTTACATGTCACAAGAAGGCTACGACAAACTCGTGGCCGAACTGAAACAGCTTGAAGCTGTGGAACGCCCAAAGGCATCGGCCGCCATCGCAGAGGCCCGCGACAAGGGTGACCTGAGTGAAAATTCCGAGTATGACGCAGCAAAGGAGGCGCAGGCGCATCTGGAAGACAAGATCAACAAACTGAAGCTCACCATTGCCGAAGCCAAGATAGTAGATACATCGCGACTGAGTACGGATGCCGTGCAGATACTCTCGAAGGTGGAAATGACCAACATGGCCAACCAGGCCAAGATGACCTACACCATCGTGAGCGAAAACGAAGCCGACCTGAAATCCGGCAAGATTTCCATCAAGACTCCCATCGCACAGGGGTTGCTCAACAAGAAGGTGGGCGATGTGGCGGAAATTAAGATTCCGCGCGGAACCATACACCTGCGCATTGACAAGATCACCATCGAGGCGTAGGAAACAGGACATACGCAAACAAGAAAACACATCAGGACATGGATATATTCTCAAGAATAGCCGCCGGGGAAATCCCAAGCTACAAATGTGCAGAGAACGAACGGTTCTACGCCTTCCTCGACATCAACCCGCTGGTGAAAGGCCATACGCTGGTCATCCCGAGAAGGGAAGTGGACTATATATTCGACATGGACGACGACGAACTCGCCGCCTTCCAGGTGTTCGCCAAGAAAGTGGCCAAGGCCGTCAAGGAAGTGTTCCCCTGCAAGAAGGTGGCACAGGTGGTGCTCGGTCTGGAAGTGCCCCACGCACACATCCATCTGCTGCCCATGAACAGCGAGGCCGATGTGGATTTCCGCAAGGAACACCTCAAGCTGCAGGACGAGGAAATGCGCGCCATAGCCGACAGCATACTGGCCGCATTCAGCAAGCTATAGGCTAACGCCTGCACACACCGGGTTTCCCCCGCCCCAGGGAAACGCCTTCCCGGAAACCGGCCGCGCCAGACAAGGCAAAACAAAAAGCCGCAATGCTCCACATCCGGAACATTGCGGCTTTTTCTGCACCATCCTCCAACCCCGCCCGTCAACCTTACTGACATGGGGAAGACAGCTAAATGAAATCCTCGCCACGCTTCATCTGCACCTCATTGACAAACTTGCGCACCAGCGCCGAAGAATCCTCCTTGCGGCAGATAAGCAGCACATTGTCCTTCTCGGCCACAATGAAACCATCAAGGCCGTTGATGACCGCCAGCTTGCCCTTCGGCAACTTCACCACATTGTTGCGTGCATCGTCGAAAAGCACATCACTGTCAACAGCCACATTGTCGCCCTCACACTTCCGCATGGCTTCATACATGCTGTGCCATGTTCCCAGATCGGCCCATCCGAAATCGCACTTCATGACAAATACATTGTCCGACTTCTCCAGAATACCGTAGTCAATGGACAGATTAGGATAAGAAGGAAAGTTGTCGCGGATAAACGCGTCCTCATCGTGTATGCTGAATTGCGGATTCGACTGGTCGAAACTGCGCAGTACAGACGGAAGCAGCTTGCAGAAACAGTCAAAACAGTACCGGGCATTGGAGAGGAACAGCCCCGTATTCCAATAGAACTCGCCGCTATCCATGAACATCCGGGCAAACTGACGTTCAGGCTTCTCCGTGAACGACTGTACCTTATAGACATCGTTCGCTGCCGGTTCGCCCAACTGAATATAGCCATAGCCAGGCTCCGGCCGGGTAGGCTTCACGCCCATGGTGAGCAGACAATCGTGGGCAGCCACGAAGTCAAGTCCCTCCAGCACGTTCTTCCTGAAAGCATCCTCGTTGAGCACAGCCTGGTCGGAAGGCGAGATGATGATGTTGGCATGAGGATTCAGATGGACAATGCGATGCGTGGCCCACGCCGCGCTCGGCGCCGTGTTGCGGTGGATGGGTTCTGCCAGAAGATTCTCAGACAAGAGCTCCGGCAATTGCTCACGCACCAGCTCCGTATAGTCAGCATTGGTATTGACGAAAATGTTTTCCTTGGGTACTATCTTTGCGAAACGGTCAAAAGTCTGCTGTAACTGTGTACGCCCCGTTCCGAAGAAATCAATGAACTGCTTGGGATACTGGTCGCGGCTGAACGGCCATAGCCTACGTCCTTTTCCACCGGCAAGAATCACACAATAATTATTGTCAGTCTTTGTCATAGGAACCTGTTTTTAAATGTCTTTTCGGTACTAAGTTACACAGTAATAACGACAACGACAACTATTTTAGTATATTTTAAACACCATTCAGTTTTTTAGACCGAACCGTGAAGCCACCTCCAGCCGCTGCCGCAGTCGTCCCCGCAAGGCTTTCCACAGCAAAGTTTCCCCATTTTTTTATAAAAAGTTTGGCATTTCAAAATTATATTGTACCTTTGCACCCACAAAAGCCCAGATGGCGGAATCGGTAGACGCGCTGGTCTCAAACACCAGTGGGGCAACCCGTGCCGGTTCGACCCCGGCTCTGGGTACAAGGCTTAAAAACAAAGTGTGTTGGCTATCAATTAGTTACAACACACTTTTTTATTTTTGGTGCAACATTGGTGCAACAATTCTTGTTTTTGATATATATTTCCTATCTTTGCACCCAAGAAAGGCATTCATAATTACAAGGGCTTTGGCTGCATAACTATGTAAGTTAAGCCCTTTTCTTGTATAATGATGGGGGGGGGATTAGGAAAATGGTTATGTGGTGCAAATGACCATTTTTCAGAAAAAAATCTCCACAGATTTAATTGTGGAGACTTTTTATATTGTTAATCCAACTATTTTTTAATGATTTTCTTTCCATCTTGGATGTATATTTCACTCCTTGGATTATCTACTTCTACACCACTTATATTATATTTTCTACCATTTGTCTTTTCCATTCTAACTGCGCTAATGGAAGATACACTACTTGAAATGCTTTCGTAATACTTTAAATAGCCATTGTTTAGTATATAAAATGATGGTTCATAATCATACCTTAAAGTATTTATGTCTTTAACATAAATAGAAAAGTCGGAACCCTCACTAAAATTGTCATCAATAACAGATATTATTGTATCATCAACAACTCTAATCAAATATAGTGCTCTCCCCTTAATTGTAAAAGCGCATAATCCATAATTCTTAGCCATAAATAACATGCCTTTTGAAAAATGGTAGCGATTAGTTCCTGCCTCTAATTGTGAGTGTTGTATTTCAACATAATATCCATGAGAAGATGAATAATTTGTGGTGTTTGGATTATTAAAAACACAGATATTATTTGAAGTGATATGCTCCCCATATAAGGTCTCATTTGTAGAATTGTAGTTTGCACAATAAATAAAAGTTTCATCTGAAAACGCCTGAAGTTGGTATAATTTTCCTTTACCTACATAGTTTGTGCTTGTTTGCGAATAGCAGAACAAATTACAGACAAACATAACCACCAAAATAGACACTATCTTTTTCATAATTAAATGTGGGTATTTATATGCCATCGCCCATCGGCTCTATTCGTTACATAAACATATTCTACACACACCATATAAAAAATGGCGCAGGTTTACTCCATACGCCTTTGAGGTTCACCACAAACCCGAACATGATACGGAAAAGCCTACGCCAATATTGGTTCGGCTCCATCCATGTCCAGTTTGCTCTCTTTGTTTGAGGTGGTGATTTCAAAGGCAATCGAGCAATATGTCTGCATACATACAAATATGCAGGTGCAAATTTAAGCATAAAATTCCATTTTTCTTGTGATATTCAAAAAATAAATGCTTTTATGGGGCTATTTTAACATTTGATATTGATTCATCACTCTATATAGTATATTATAATTAATTATATTTATTAATTAATATATAGGGAATGAATAACTATATATAGTGTGGTATGTGTATTAGTTTATTTGTGGCAATGAATGTTTGTTTGATACTGCTATACCCCTTTTATTGTGTGGTAATAGCATAAGAATTATTATGCTTGTGTGGCTTTCAGAATAATGGCTTGTAAGCCCTTAAAAATGTTTCTTTGATAAAGTATGCACCCAACAAAGGAAAAGTGATTGTAGGGGTATTTGTGTGCCTTTTAAGGGGTGTTAGTTTTGTTTATTGCCTCTTGCAGATTGTTTCGCAAATCCCATTGGCTTTCAGTGGGAGTTAGCAAAGTCCCTTGTATCTTGGAAACTTCTCTTTTTCTTGCATCTTTATCTGACTTAGAAAGTGTGTTGGTTGCATTATTGATGGTATTATACAATAGCCCTTTTATATCTTCGGGGGAATAATCCATATTTATGGCAAACTCTGTGAAAGTGTGGGCATAAATATTTGGTGTTCCAAATTGTTTCTTGTCTGTTGGTATGGTTATTTCCTTGTATGGGTTTAATCTTTGGTATTGTTCAAACAAATCTTCTTTAAGCCTATCCTCCCAAGTAGGATTTGCCAAGCAATATAGTTTCATTGCCCTACCATTGTTTAAGCAAAGATGAGGCTTTTTGTAGTGGATTTCAAACTTGATATATTCTTTATCATCATCCCATCCTGCATTTCGGATAACTTGTTTCCTATTCTCACTTTGCTTTGCCTTGATATTCCTGCCTGCATCATACAATTTTAAGGATAGTGTTTTATCTTCCCACCATCTAAATTTTCCTTTATCTCTGCCTCTTTCATTCTGCAATAACTTTTCCCCTCTCTTTGCAGTATGGTGTATTATATAGTTTCGGGGTGTTGTTGGTACTTCCATTATTACACCATATTCAAACTCATCTAAATCTGACTGCCAAAAATCAATGTTAGTAATGGTGTTTATATAGTCTATTGCTTGCACAAACTTCTTTCTGTCAAAAGTGAAGTTATTGCCTTGATAGTAATACGGCACACTACCCTTTAGCCTTATATCCCCAGTGTTGCGTATGATAATTAATTGCATTTCCTCACACCCATCAATGGCATAATAAGTTCTGTTGTACTTGAAACTTTCACTTACAAGTACTAAATGTGAAAAATTTATTGTATCTTTGCACCCAGATATGGTTGCACTGACAAAGTCAATCATAACTAATAAAATAAATATCCAATGTGGGGGGCTGTGAAGCATCCCCCCTTTTCATTGGTCTATTGTTATATAATACTTGCTGCATACATAAAAGCCTCATCCCTAAATTGTGGTGTAGCCATTCCGACAAAATAGAATATTGTTATTGTCTCCCACTTGTTATTAGAATAAAAAACCATCAAGTCTCCAGTGTCTTGTGTCTCTCTATTCTCATTGGTTATTCCACAAGTGCCATATCCTATAAATTGGGGATAATCTTCTATCTTCCAAATTTGTGTTCGGACTATGTAAGGGGGATATTGCTTTAGTATTGATTCCTCTTTCTTGTTGAAATTGGCTACAAATTGCCCTGCTATTGGTTGCAAGTTTCTCCCTTTCTTCCGCACTTGTGTAAAGCCATCAGGGGTAATGCCTACTCTATTGGGTAGCAATCTTTCCCCACCACTTAAATAATAACTTGATTTAGTGCCTTGTTTCAGTTGGTAGGTACATATCCGTAATTGCTTGCGCAAAAATTCATTCTCCATCCCATTCCTCCTTTCGGTCTAATATTGATATTATCTTCTCCTTTGCAGCCTCATCCGTATAACCTAAGATATGGTAGTACAAAATAAGTTCTTGTAGCAATACATCATCCCTTATTGGCTTAGATGATTTTTCGTACTTCTTTAGTCTTGGGCTAATAGCACTACACAAGAAAAGCCTTAAATCTTCCAACAGATAAGTTTTGGCACTTTGTCCAGCTGCCAATGGTGGCACACTTATACCTGCATATTCCTTTGCATCTGCAAGCATTCCATCTATAAAGTCTTTTGCATTCATAATTACCCCTTTCTTATTTTGAATTAATATAATGGTCTTGCATAAACTTGTCTAAATCCCCTCTCTTTACATAGATTTTCCTGCCTACTTGCACAAATGGGATAATTCTATTATCTCTATATCCTTGCCAAGTCTTTTGGCTCACACCTAAGAGTTTCCTTGCTTCAGTAGATTCTATCCACTGTGCATTAAGTTCTTCACTACTCTTTACCCTTACAAGTTCTTTAAGTTCTTGCAGGTCGGATTTCATACCTTCCCATTCTGTTTGTGGAAGCATAACCATTGTTGTTGTCGGTTGCATCATTTTTTGTTCAATCATACTTTTTTTAATATTAAAAGTTAAATAATCAATTTGAAATTCTGATGCAAAGGTAATGTGATTTCATAGGAGGGAAAAGGTACTTAATTAAAGGATTATGCAGCAATTAAGTACCAAACAAAATGCCCAATAGGAATGTTCCTAAAGGGCATATAATAGCAAATCCAAAACTATATACTTACAATGGTGGGCTAATAAATACAATGTTGCTTCTTTCGGCAGCAATTACTCTATTCTTCTCATAGTTCCTTTGGTCTGCTTTTTCCAATGCATCTGTGGTGTTTTTGATTGTTGTATAACCAAATACTTGCAAGCATTCAAAGATGCATCTATTCTTCTTAGCATTGCCCCTTTTCCCCCATCCATTAAAGCCATCACACTTGCAAAATCCCTTGATGGCACAAAGCATTCTAAAAGTGTCTGTTACTTTGTTAGGTGTCTCTTGGGTATATGTAGCCTTACCTGCCTTTTCCCGTCTTGTGTTTAATTCCTTTAGTTGTTTGTTAAGTTCTGATTCCTTGTGGTATAAGTGTTCCAGATTATTGGGGTTTAATATTTGGGAATTGTTATCCTTATCTTTGGAGACAAAAAGGTATGGACTTTGATTAAATAATTTGATGGTAGATTCTCTTATCCGTAATGCAATATCCATTACAATGGCATTTGGAAGTGTTACCATTACATCACTACATTTAATTGTCATACTTTCGGGAGTAGAGTTAAGCAATATCAGTGTTTTAATAATATTCAGCTCTTCTTTTAAGTGCTCTTTTCTTGATTGCATATTAGATTCTGTTATATGCAATGCACCTTGTACCCTCACAAGGTGTTCAAAGATTGTATAGGTGTCTTTCTCAAAAGGTGTTCCTTTGAGTATCTTTGAAATTGCATTTTGCTTTTCCAACAAATCTTTGTTGAGGCTATCTGTATTATTTGGCAGATAGATTTCTATTGCTTTATTTGTTTCCATAGCACAATCACTTTACAGATAACTTTTCAAGTACCTTTTTCAATAGTTCGGGATTTACCCCTTGCAGTTGTTTCAATAGCATTTCTTCATCATCTTTCTTGAAGATGGTGTCAAGGGCTGCATCATTCTGTTGGGTATCAAATTCTCCCATATACTTTTGTGTTGTAGAAAGGTTTGTGTGTGCAAGTAGGGCTTTCACTTCCAAGTTATCAATCCCTGCATCTTTTGCAGCCTTAGCAAATGAATGTCGGCTAATATGGAATGATATTCTTTTTTCCAATCCTGCTAACTTTTGTATCTTAGCAAGTTCCTTGTTTATAAGAGCATTTTTAGCCCCAATCACTTCAAACATTCTTTTCTTTAGGTCGGATGGCATTGTGTCTTTCTGCTCTTGTGTGATATACTTGCACCATTGTTCACTATCATCAAGTAATGGGAAAATGTAGTCAGTGGGCTTTGCACCCTCTTTCTTGTAGTATGCCAATATATCAAAGGCAGGCTGCACAAGTTTCAAATCCCTAACTTTGTGATTCTTCCCCATCTGATAGTTTAATCTTCCCTCTTGGGTAATGTTGCACCATCTTAGTTGTATAAGGTCTCCTGCTCTGATTCCAGCACAATAAAAAGAAAAGAAAAAGTAATTACGGCAATGCCAAATCAAACTACCCTCTTGCAAATCAAGTGCCTTGATGGTGTCTAATTCTACTGCATCTAACTTTTCCTTTTCGGTCTTTAATGAGCCATACTTAAACTTCATAAAAGGGTTTTGTTCGGGCTTCATCTTATCATCTATTGTGATAGCCCTATTTACTAAGGTCTTGAAGATATTAAACACTACTGCAATAGTGTTTTGGTGCAACAGTTGTTCTGGGTGTCTTTCATTGGGTAGTTTATGCAGGAATGCATCAAACTTAGAAAGAAAGGATGGTGTTAGTTCGGAAAAAAGTAAATCACTTTTCTTTATGCTCTTTAGGTATGTTTCCAGTTTATTACAGAAACCATTATATTTCTTCCAATTTCTTATGCCTCCTGCATCATAGATGGCTTGTGTTCGGTCTTTGGCATATTGTAGGAATGATTCCGTAATATCCCCTGACTTTACTTTTTCAATAATGTTTCCTGCTGATGCATTACCATCTTCTTTTAGTTCAAGGTAGGTGTCTTTGTACCTTTGCAGAATGCCAAGAAGCATATCATTATACACACTTGCATTGTGGAATGTATCTCTAAAGTGCTTGTAGCCTTTAGCCTTTTGATTCCAATCTGCTTTCTTTACTTCTAACTCAGTCTTTACCCTCTTTGTTTTCCTATCCCTTGTAATACGGAGCATTACGGGATAAAAACCAAATCTGTTGGGATGGTTGGCTAACATAAAGCCAAATGTTGTGTTTCCTTTGTTTGCCATAACTAATAAAATTAAATATCCAAGTGCAAAGTTACAAAAAAAATTGTTTGGTGCAACATTTTGGTGCAACATTGGTGCAACAATTTGGTTATTTTAATACTTTTCATTACCTTTGCATTGATTGTATAAAGTTAGAAAAGCCTATAAACAAAGGATTTGCAGATAGTTTATAAAATAGTTGAATATAATATTTGTAGTTCGGCTCTGGGTACTGAGGCGGGGAAAGTCGAAAAACTTTCCTCGTTTTCTTTTTCTAATCCTCGTAACTTCTTGGTTTGCTTATAGATGAGGTTAAGCACTTTGTTGTAGCCATTGGTTCGATAATTTTTCCCATCAAATTCGATTTTTTCAGGAAATATCGAACCAAGTAACTTGATTTTGACCTTTACGGGAGCATCCCGAAAGAACCCTTCCATATTGTCTAACAGAGAGATAGAGTAACTTAACTTTGGTTCGATAAGGCTTCGGTTCGGGTTCTTCATTACTTCAATTTGCTGCTTGAGGTCGCTTATCTGTTTTTCGTAACGTTGGGATATACGATTGTAATTTGCATCTGATATTGTACCGCTCAATAGTTTATCGTCAAGCGTATTTAGCATATCTTCAACACGTCTAACCCCCTTCTGTAAGTCCTCAACCTTATTCCTTGTTTCTCTGCCTTGTTCGTTCCGAACGTCTGTCAGCACCTCTTTGTAAAGACTCAAGACTTCTTCATTAGGAGTGAGACATGAAACATAGCGAGCAAAACCTTCGTTTACTTCATCTGCACGTTTGCGGAGGTGCTTCCCATCATGGCAACAATGATAATAAGCATACTTCCCACCATTGCCCTTGCTTTCACTACCTGTAAGAGCATGGCCACATATCGGACACACCAAGAACTTACGCAAATATAAATCGGGATTGATGGGTTTAGTCAGTTTAGGTGTATGCTTTTTCTTCCCATCTAATATCTCTTGCACCTTGTCAAAGGTTTCTTCATCTATAAGTGCTGTGTGAATGCCCTTTACATAGTGTTCGGGTTTCCCATTATACTCGGGTACAAACACTTTACCCTTATAAAAGGGATTACGTATCATTTCCAAGAATGTACTTTCGGGAATGTTGGGACACAACTTTCTGCGAATGTAACAAGGTGCTTCCACACCCTTTGCAATCTCAATAAAAACCTTACGAATAACCGGGCCAACCCCTGGATCTATATCTACATATTTATCAACCACAAATCCATTTTCATCAGTAACGTGCTTATTCTTATAACCTTTTGGTGCTTTATTTGGCCATTTCCCTTTTTCAAGCGTGCCATGAATACCATCTTTTGTTCCTTTGGAACGACTGATATTATCTCCTTGTGCTTGGCCAATGTACACCCCAAGAAGTTGAGGCCATGAAGATGAATTATAGTCAATGTGTTCTTCTATAGCATTGACCTCCACCCCATAGTTATCTTTCAAATCTTCAACTACATGCGTACCTTGTGAAACGACCCTTGAAAATCTGTTCCAACGTAGGCAAAGCAACATATCAACTTCGTTGCTGTGCTTTTTAATATATTGTAATATGTTGGTAATTACAGGACGTTTAACAAAGGTTTTTCCGCTCTCATCTTCCCAATGTGGAATGTCAATGATGTTATAACCCCTTCTTTGACATTCTCTTACCAAGCGTTCTTCCTGCACTTCAAGACTGCTACCCTTTTTCTGCTCATCACTGCTTACACGGCAGTAGATAATTACGTTTTTCTTATCTCTTGATATATTATTATTTCTTTTCCTTCTCATAATCAATAGGTTTTAATCATTATTATTATCGTTTTCACTCTCTATCTGCAATTCTGCTAATCTGTATAAGACTTCTCTTATCTCCTTAATCTCAATGTCTGTGTATTTGCGTTTTCCGCTGTTTAGTATTTTCTTGCATAGTTCCAATGTTACCATTAAACACTACCATAATCCTCTTATTTCGTTGCTTACTGTCTCTTGCAGAACCACCCATTACAAGTGAACAAGTCTTTTGTACGACATGAGGGCAACCGCTTAAAACCTCATTTCCAATCTTGATTTCTATGTCATATTTTTCTGTCATTTATCTCTTTATAATCAATCTGTTAACCTCTGACATTTACAAACCTAATGCAAATCTGCCAACTAACCAAAAAGAAAAGGCAACTTTTAACAAATTGCCTTAATTTTTCTTAATGTATTGACAGATGTGCCCGTGATTTTAGCAACATTGCGGAGACTCAAGCCTTTTCTGAGCAAGCGACTTTCTTCTTTATATTCTTCCCTCATGGCCTCATCAGACTTACGAAAACCAACCTTTCGACCAACCACACCGCCATTGTTTCTGAAGTTGTGGTAACCGCTTTCCATACGGCTACGGATGAGGCTGCGCTCCATGCTGTTAAATTGTGCCAACATACCGATAACAAGTTGTGCGATAGGGTTTACCTTACCATCTGCCTGTAAGGTTTCAAGCCCATTCTGATGTATATATAAAGATATGTGCAACTCATTCAATCTATCTACGATATTGATAAAATCTGCTACCCTGCGAGATAAACGACTGCACTCATAAATTAGCACCTTATCGATGTGGTTAGCTTCGACAAATGAAAGTAACTCTGTCAGTGCTTCACGCTCTGCCACTTTCTTTGCGCCGGAGATTTTCTCGGCAAACTCCTTAACTACCGCATAACCCATACGGCTTGCATACTCTCGGAGGTCGTTAAGTTGGCGGTCATAGTCTTGGCCGTTGGTGCTAACTCTTGCATAAATCACTGCTGTTACATTCTTCTTTTCCATTTCTTGATATATTAAGTTATTTTTCAAGTACAAATATACAACAAAAATTAATACAAACCAAGTTAATTTGATATTTTCTTTCAATTTCCTTTAAAATAATTGATGTTTTAAGTTATTTTATGTATCTTTGCACCCAAAACAAAAAGATGGAAAATAATTTAAGTAAATCAGTTAAGTTCCTTTGTAAACAGCAAGGAATAACGATGCGAGAATTGGCAGAAAAGATGGAAATCGCCCCCGAATCTCTATCAAGAGCCATTAACGGAAATCCTCAACTTTCAACAATAAAAAAGATTGCCGAATGTCTAAATGTTGAGGTCATGGACTTGTTTAACCCTGCAATTGGAGATGAAAAATTACTACCATTAGTGAAGTTTCAAGATGCAAATTTGCCTCAATACACCAATACAGACATTGAAGAAATCAACTCAATAAAGGTAATAAATAATGAATTAGTGGCAATGGTTCGTTTCCGAAATCAAACTCTTGCAACCACTGACCTCAACACCCTAATAGAATTTATAAACACAATCATAAAGTTAAAACAGGCAACAGAAAATGAAGATGTGGAGGAGGTATGAAAAAGCACCGACTATCTTTAATCGGTGCTTATTATGAATCACACTATCTAGCCATTCCATATTTTCTGAGTATTTTTAATGCTTCTTTATCTCCATTATCTGCTGCCATACCAAACCATTTCATTGCTTCAAGTTCATCTTTCTCCACACCTTTACCTTTTAAATATTGCCAACCCACGTTATACTGTGCTTCAATATGTTCCGGTGCTGACCCTTTTACCGCTAATCGCTTGCGCCATTTTAATGCTTCGGCATAATCTTGGGGATATCCATCTTCACCCATCGCATAATTATATGCTATTCTAACTTCTGCTGGAGCATACCCGCCCTCTGCTGCTTTTTCAAGCCATTCTTTCCCTTTATTCTCATCTTTATAATCACCGCTACCATAATGACCATAATATACTCCACATAAATAAAATTGAGCTTCCAAATCGCCCTTATCAGCTGCTTGAGTAAGAAGGCTTACTGCCAATTTCTCATCTTGCCTAATTCGAGAATGTGTATTAGTCGGCATTAGAAATATTGTTCCCAAATCTTTGATGGCTTCTGCGTCTCCTTTTTTTGCTTTTTCAGAAAGGTCTTTTTCAAAATCGTCACAATTTGATAAGAAGTTTTCATTTTCCCATTCTGCCTTGGATTCCTCTTTTAGATTAGGGGTCTGCCTTTTCTCTGCATTATCTATACTTACAGGATTGGTTGCTTGGTTGTTTTTACTATTATTGCTCAAATTACAACTAATTGCTAAAAATGATATTGTAGCAATGTAATAAAACAAATAATGTTTTCTCATAATCTATAAATGTTTAAATTGTTAGTAATTCCAAATTAATCCCTCTGTATTAAAAGTATATGTTCCCGTTCTACCATCCTGGGCTTCAACTTTTATAGCGCACTTCCTTGACTTTTTAAGTTGATTGATAAAATCATCAGCTGCTACGATATATTGTATTCTTTCACCATCTGCATGGACGCTCCACATATCAACTATGCCTTTGTCAAATCTCACATGTGCCATTGGCAATTTATTTTGCCTAAGAACTCCTCCTGTTACACCTAACATAACAACAGATATTCCTTTTGTATTGGATAGATTTAAATAGAGTTCTGTCATCGTACCACATATAGAATTCATTTCGTTGGATTTGCAAATAGCCATATGCAGTATTTCGTCTGTCATCGGGTCTGTTGAGTCTTGATAAATCCAATTTCCTTTCTCCACTGTCAAATTTTCTCTCCGCTCATCCGAATTAGATTGGTTAACACTTGTCGCTTCTGATTCCACTAATTGTGTCCCATTTTGTGAATTGGAGGTATTGCCACATCCACATGCAAAAATGAGAAAAGCACAAGCAATAAACACTTTTAACCTCAAATTACTATATGCCATAACGCAATAAGTTTTTAGGGCTCAGTAGCTATTTAGTGTGGGTAGGCGTAAAGTTTAGCAATGCGAAAGAG
>JBJEHA010000055.1:0-10609 GCA_051875605.1 Prevotella sp.
GGATGGCGGGGCAGGCGGTGTGGCGGAATGGCGGGAAAGGGGAAATTGTGTAAATAATACACCATCCCGGGAAAACATGGAAACATTCGCAGAACAATCACATTGTGCTCGCACACAATTCTTTGACATACATCAAGAATATGAACGAAAAAAGAGATAAACCGTAAAATTGTTTGCGCAAACAGCAGATTGTCCGTAACTTTGCATCGTCAAAAGGTTAATAGATTGTTTAGGTTAGTAGTAATTGATTTAGGTTTTTAGTTATTAGGTTTAAGGTAAATTAAACGATTGTTTAACAGGAGACAATGGAGACCGCGAGGACTTCATTACTTTAGAAAAGGATTTTTAGTTAAACATAGGCTTTACGCCACTGCTCGTTGAGAGTAGTGGCGTAATTGTTTCTAGCAGATGCCATACATTCCCCTGCCTAGGGTACATGGCGTTACAACGGACAGCTTCGTCCGCACAAGACTACGGACGAACCTGAAAAAAATGTTGAATAAGGCATTATTTCACGACATAAATCAAGAAAAAAGTCAAATCTGGCCAAAAAATGTAATTTTGTTTGCGCAAACAGTAGATTATCTGTAACTTTGCATCGTCAAAAGGTTAATAGATTGTTTAGGTTAGTAGTAATAGATTTAGGTTTTTAGTTATTAGGTTTAAGGTAAATTGAACGATTGTTTAACAGGAGACAATGAAGTATCGCAAGAACTTCATTAGTTTTAGAAAAGTTTTTAGTTAAACATAGGCTTTGCGTCACTGCTCGTTGAGAGTAGTGACGCAATTGTTTTCACACTGTCTGATTCTGCATAGGCAAAGAAAAACCGGCAAGCCGTATTGTTGCAGGGAAAAGGCTTGCCGGTAACAAACTAAAGTACCACCTTGAAAACTCAGCTGTTATGCAGTGGTGAGGTGCAGTCCGCTACCGGAATGCACCTGCACGGAATATAGCGTATTTTACCACTGGATGGCTTGGTCCTCATCAGGTATCCGGGTATCAATCTGACGCTCGAGGGTCATGGTTCCCACGCTGTTTCCATCCTGGTCACCTGCCACGATGAAGCTGATGGGATTCTTCGGGTCTGACGTTACATCACTATACGAATACTTCAGCCGAAGCGTCACATAATAGTGCAGGAGATAGAACTTCTTGGGATCCATCTGACGCTGGATTTCGTATGTACACTCCCCGAAGGTCTGGAGATTCATCCTGTTTTCAGGATCGCCGGCCGAGAGCTCCACAGTGCCCTTGGCATTGCCTTCCTCATCTATGGTGGTAGGTTCGTTGAAGTGTACCATCACCTTATAGATGTCGCGTTCTTCCAGTTCTTCCCACGTGGTTCCGGCATAGAAGAATACCGTGCTCTCGTCAACCACATAGCAGCGGCGGGTGCTCACGTTGTCGGGCTGGCTTGTTCCCTTGATGAACACGTTCATGTTCGTGGCACTGTAACTGCCGGAATAATCATTGTAGAGATTGATGTTGAGCAGTGCCTTGTTGCGCCCCTTGTAAGTTTCCATTTCATAGGAATCGTCAGGCATCACGGTGACAGGCAGCACCCACTTGTGTACGAGGTCAAGCCCAGCGATGTTGAACTCTATGGGGAACACGGCCTCGCTCTGCCCCTTCTTGATATGGCAGTCCTGGTCAATGAAACGGTAGTGTTGCTCGGGCAGCTGACGGTAGTAGAGATCCTCACGCCAGCTGAATCGCGCCACATTCAGGTCTGCTATGGTGTCGTTGTCGATACCCAGTTTTATGTGGATGTCCCTCTGGTTATAGGTTGTCCCGGTAATGGTGACTGGCAGATAGAACGTGTCGACCCCTGCTTCCTGGCCTTCCTGACTGATGTCGTTATAGCGCAGATAGACATTGTAAACGCCATTGGTGTTTACCGGTGCCTTCAGGGTGACACGCTGCACATACAGTTCGTCTTTCCATTCATCATTGCACGATGAGAGCATTGCCACGCATGCGATGAAGGTGAAAATCCATAAATATGTCCTTTTCATAATCGTCTGTTTTTATACGTTGTTTTTAATCATAGCTCTGCCATCCCGGAGACTGGGTGAGGCGTTTGTTCTTCTTCAGTTCATCATAGCTGATGGGCCAGAAATACTGACGACGGGCAAAGTTACTCTGCAGATAGGCCACACGCACGGGAGTATGGAACTCCTTCTTGTGCGACTCGTCCATATAGACATTGCATCCGTATATCTGCTCACCCTCTTCCTTGGGCGCGTCTTTCCACCGGCGCAGGTCGTAGTAACGCTGGTTCTCGCTGAACAGCTCTACCTGACGCTCATGCTTGATGGCCTTGCGGAAGGCACTGGGGTCAGAATAGACATCATCGCTATAATCGGGAACACCAGCACGCACACGTACCGGCCTTACGCCACGGTGCATCTGCGCCACGTCACGGTTGATGGTATAGGTGGTTGCGCCGTCCCACGATGGAATCTCATAAGAAGCAGTAAGCTCATTGAGTGCCTCTGCATAAAGCAGGAGAATATCGGCATAGCGGATGGCCACTTCGTACTTCTTGGCCTGGCTTCCTCCCATATTGCAAGCATCCATTGGGTTGACGAACTTCATCACGCCGATACCCGTGGGGTTCCAGCGTTCCGTACCGTTGGCACGTCCGTCACCCTTTCCACGGTAATACCAAATCTGTATGTTCTTATAGGAATCGGTGTTGATGGATGTTGCATTCCATACACAGCCATTGAAGCTGACCGATGCGTAGAAACGCGGTTCACGGTTGCAGTATTCCCACCATACATTGTTCATTACATGGTCGTACGGGTGGCTCTTGGCATTGAAGGCACTGGTAAACTTGCCATAAATGCCCTTGGAAATTTCGGGTATGGGAGTGATGATTTCCCCGCTCTCTGCATCGGTCACTGCATCACGCACGAACGGTGTACCATCGGCCATCTCATAGGCATCGCACTGCTTCAGGGTCATGCCGTGACAGTTGTACCCATCGAAGGTGTTCGGCATCTGATGACGAGTGAGTGTCTCCTGACCATCCAGGTTCTCGTCCAAGTCGTTCACGCCACGTGTGAAGATCAGCTCCTTGTTCTCATAGGCGTTGATGTCGCCGTTGAATATGGAACGGTACGACTCGAACGGGTCAATGTCTGCCCATCCGCCTTCTTCCCATGTCTTGTCGGAATATTCTGCATTATAGGGTGGCACTACAGTCGCCGGATAAGCTTTGTCTCCCTGCAGCTTCTTCATGGAGATGTTCAGTTCATACTTGCCAAGCTCAATCACATCGCGAAGAGCGGCAGCCGCCTTGGCCCACTTGGCCTCATCATAGGTCTGCGGGATGAGCATGTTGCCTTTGTCATCAACAAAGTCGGACATTTCAGGGTTGCCATTGAAGAGTGGACTGGCGGCAAGCATGAGTATCTTGGCACGCGTGGCCAGGGCAGCACCCTTCGTAGGACGGGCAATCTCCACGGAACTGCGGTCCGCCTCAAGTTCCTTGGCCGCTAAAAGCATTTCCTTGTCAACAAAGTCAACCACCTCTTCAGCAGTGTTGCGCGGAAGCGAAAGCTCGTCATAGGACTTGGTATAGTCAAGCCCCTCCACGGGCAGAACGGGTACCGGGCCGTATTTCCTGAACAGCAGATAATAAAGATACGCGCGTATGAAACGTGCCTGGCCTTTCATGTCCACAATCTCGCGTTCCGAGAGTTCCTTGTTCTTGTGGATATTGTCTATGAGGATGGAAGCCTGACGTATTCCGGCATAGCTATTGCTCCATGTACGCTGATATCCAAATGAATTGGATGAACTAATTTCCTGGTAGTTGCCTAATTTCCAACTGCGGTAGTGCTCGCCGTTTCCTCCCTCGTTGAAAGTGCGGTCGTCTGAGAACAACGTGATGCAGGTCCTGCGGTGCGCAATTTCCATATTGTCTCCCAGCAACATTGTATAACAGTAGGCGAGCCATTGCTCCGAATAGTTCTTTGACTCGAAGATGCGCTCTTCAGTCTGCATGTCACGGAAATGCTTTTCCTCGTTCAGATAGTCGCTACACGATGCAAGACCAAGTCCCACACCAGTAACAGCCACCGTCATGATAATATATCTTAAACTTTTCATATTCTTTCTTTTGTTTTTGTTAGCAGTCTTTACAATGAAACCGTAAGGCCAACAGTATAGGTTCTGGAAATAGGATATTCCTTACCCGTTGTACTGCCCATTTCCGGATCCCAAAGGTCAAAGTCGGAGAAGGTCAGCAGGTTGGTGCCCATGAAGTAAACACGTACATGGTTGATGTGAAGCGGATTCACCCAACGTTTCGGTAGCGTGTAACCGATTTCAAGATTCTTCAGACGCAGGTATGATCCGTTGCGCTGCCAATAGGTTGACGGCTGATAGTTATTGCCGTTATAGCCGTAGGTGAGACGCGGATATGTGGCATGGGGATCCTCATTGATTCCTTCCTGCCAGTATTTGCCCACGACATCGGTAAGGATGTTTCCCCAGTCGTTCTCACGGAACGGCTGGATCAGGAAACCGTTCATCTGGAAAGTTGACTTGCCGGACCCCTGGAAATGCACGTTCACATCAAAGTTCTTCCATGCAGCGGAGATACCGAAGCCATAGATCAGATTCGGCCTGGTCGTCGCGCCGATGGCCGTCCTGTCATCGTTGTTAACCACACCATCGCCATTGATATCCTTGTACTTGATATCGCCAGGAGCCACATCACCCCAGACCTGAAGCGCGTGGTTGCGGATATCCTCATAGTCAACGAATAGTCCTTCTGCTATGAGGCCACGGTCCTGGTCAACACGGAAACCGGTCTGAAGCAGATATGGATAGCGGGAATAGCTTTCATCGTAGTCCAGGATACGGTTCTTGCTGTAAGTCATGTTGGCACGTGCCGTAACATCCACCTGGCCGATTTTCTGACGGAACGCAATGTTGCCATCGATACCTTCACTCTTCACACCACCGACATTTGCACGCGGAAATTCGTTAAGCGTGTTCAGGCCCACCATTGCAGGAAGATAGGAACGTGATGTATAGATGCCTGTGCGCTTTTCACTGAAATAGTCGATGCTTCCGGAGAAATGGTCGCTGAAGAGCGAGAAATCAACACCCACGTCATGCTTCTTGGCCACTTCCCAAGTCACATAAGGCGAAGCAATCTTGGCATAGGTCAGGCCATTGTATGTACGCGACCCTGTGATATCGGCATACTGATAGGCATAAGAAAGGTTCTTGAAGGTAGAGCGATAGGGGAAACGGTTGGCATTGTCGGTATAGTCCTTTCCAAGGTTGTCATTACCCACCTTACCGTAAGAATAACGAACCTTGAACATGCCCATCCATGGCAATAGTTTCTTCACGATGGGCTCCTCTGCGATGTTCCATGCACCTGACACAGCCGGGAAGAAGCCGTACTGATGGCCTGTTGCAAAGTTCTCGGAACCTGTGTAACCGAAATTGAAGTCAAGGAAATAGCGCATTCTCCATCCGTAGGTCAAACGACCCACAAGACCTTGATGACGGAAATCTATGGACTGGATGTAGTCAGCATTTTTGTTTTCCGAAGTATTGACCGTACGGTCTGCCATGTACTTGAACGTCGCGCCTACTGTGTGGTCGCCAAAGTTGCGGTCGTAGTGAAGTTCAGCCTCGAAATTCTCCCTGCGGTTGCCGTTGGCCGTCGGGACGATGGTCATGAGTTGTTCGTCTATGACCTTCTTGAACTCCAGTTCGCCTTCGCCGTTTCTCATGTTCTCGGCCTGCCATCCTGTGGGCCATTTCATGCGGCGGTTGTAGTTGTAGTTGTTGGTATCAAACCCGAAGCGCATGAGAAAACGGAGTCCCTTGGTCACGAAGTCCAGGTTTTGGTCGAGCGTACCGGTAATCTGCACTTTGTTCTTCCATGTTTCCGTGTATCCCTGCTGGGTGATGAGCACCCACGGGTTGTTCCTTTCACCACCTCCACGGGAGGCGATGTATCCGTTGGAGTATTTCACTGGTATGCGCACCGGAGTTTGTCCGAGCAGTGAACCCCAGATTTCATCGTATCTTCCGCCAGGTTCATTCTGTTTTTCAAGCGAACCAGAAACGCCGAGTGCCAAGAGCGTAGTCTTGGTGATGTTCACATCGGTGTTCATACGGTAGTTCCACCTGCGGTAGTTGGCGTTGGTGTTGTAGTCCTTCTTCATGTCCTTGTCCACCCTGTACATGCCGCCTTCCTCCACATAACTTCCGGAGATAAAGTAGCGTGCCGTCGAACCACCGCCGCTTACATCAACGTTGGCACGGTATGTGGGTGCGCCATCCTTCATAAGCATGTCCATCCAGTTGATGTTCGGGAACAAGTCCGGATCCAGCCCGTTGCCGATGAGTTCTATGTCGCTTGCAGAATAGGCTGGTTCCTGGTTGCGGGAGAGGAGTGCCTGGTTGAGCATCGTGGCATAGGTCACGCCATCTACTGTCTTTGGCCTGATGGTACTGGTATTCCATGACCATTCACCCTTGGCGTTGATGTTCACCTTACCTGCCTGTCCATGGCGTGTGGTGATGAGCACTACGCCATTGGCACCGCGCGAACCGTAGATAGCCGTTGCCGAAGCATCCTTGAGCACGGAGAAGTTCTCGATGTCCTCCGCATTGATTTCGTCCAGGCTACGCTCGAAGCCATCCACGAGCACAAGTGCGCTTGAACCTGCGCCGAACGTGGAGATACCGCGTATCCAGAACTCGGAGATGTTCTTGCCAGGCTGTCCGGAGGTCTGGCGAGCCAGAATTCCCGGGACGTTGCCTGCCAGCGCATTGGCTATACTTGCGGTAGGTGTCTTCAGGTCTTTGGGATCTACTGTCGAAATAGCACCGGTAACGGTAATCTTCTTACGTGCTCCCAGACCTGTCACCACCACCTCGTCCAGCTCGGTCGATTTGGCTTCCTTGAGTTTCACATTCACCGTAGGCCTTCCCTTTACCGGTATTTCCTGCGATTCGTAGGACAGGTATGTAAAGATGAGCACAGAATAAGAAGACACTGTGATCTTGTAGTTACCGTCTATATCCGTAATGGTACCGAATCCCGGGCTATCCTTCACGGCGACCGTCACCCCTACAAGGGGTTCGGAATGTTCATCGACGACCGTACCCGTCACCGTGATTGTTTCTTGTGCAAGCATGTTTCCGGCAGAGTATGCCAGCAACATGAGGAATAAAAATATCTTTTTCATGCTACATTCTTTGATTTAAGTTATTCTTGGGTGATATACCGCACGGCATGGTTGTTCCACTCACCAAGATAGAATGTCTTGGAGTCGGGGTCATAGCAGATGCCCTGGCAATTGTGCAGACGTGCTTCTGTAATCGGGTCGCCGTCCACATATCCGTTCGACTTTCCGTCCACATTCAGGTTAGCACGCCCGGCATAAAGCGATATCTTGCCTTCGGGTGTCAGGATGCGTACGCAGTCGTTCCACGAATCGGCCACGTAGAAGTCGTACTCATCGTCCTGTCCTTCATAGGCGGGATTCTTCACGAACACACCCTGCGACATTTCGTCTGAGAAACGTATGGTTGAACCTGTACCGTCCTGGTAGCCAATGTAGGTTGTATGCCCGGCAAAGACCGTGGGATAGTTGAACTCGTGTGTTTCATAGTTATAGGTCGATTTCAGGATACACGACATGTCACGCCCCATGATGTACATGTATTTTCCGGTAGGATGCACAATCATGTTCATCTTGATGCCATCAGAAGCAGGAAGGAACGAGCACAGCTCGAACAATTTCTTCGGTATCCACTTTCCCGTAGCGTCTTTTTCGCCGTTCATCTTCCAGACAGAACCCTTCGGCCATGCCTGGTAGAACACGGTATGCTCCACCGGATGTGAGGCACAGGTATATGCACAGTCGCCATAGCAATAGGCCTGGCGCTGCTTGAAGTTGTCACGGCGTGTATAGTAGTAGATGTTCACGCTACCGTTCTTGTGGTCAGTCACACCATTGTCATCGGGCATGAGCAGCGTGTCGTTTTCCGCTGTCATGGCAAAGCTACGCATCTCATGCGGGTTAGACGGGGTGACAATCTCGTAGCTATTGGTAATGAAGTCCAGCTTGTGCACTCCAGTGCTCCATCCCGAGACGTATGCCTCGCGGTAGATATAGTTGCCACTGGCATCCTTTTTCGATGCGAACCACATGAAGTCAACGCTATAGAGGCTGGCCTGTTCGAACGGCCCGGTGATGTCGCCGTTGGATTCTCCATACTCGTTCACGCTGCGGAAGAGCGTTCCCACCACCGTCTTGGCCTGATAGGCAAACACCTCGTCAAACACATGATGAGCAAGGATCCTTCCGTCCTCACCTTCAATTTCCACCTCCACAATGCCACTGAATGCCTTCTTGGGCACCATGATGTAGATTTTCTTGCCATCGGAACCGATAACCTTGGCATCCATTCCGCCCACCTTCACATGAATCTTCTCCAGAACCGTGCCGAAATTGCTTCCGGTGATGAACATACGTGTACGCATCGGCCCTTCTTTTGGCTCAAAGTCAGAAAAAACCACCTCCTGTTTGGGGTTAGCCGGCTTGGCCGGAGCTGGTTCTTCGTAATCGCTGTCACATCCCATGAACAGGAAGCAACACGACAATAAAGCTAAAAACTGTTTGTACATGATATAAATTTAAAATATAATTATATTGATTTCAGGATAATGGTATTATGACAGGTTTTCGGATTTCAGTCTCCATCCCGGCAAAGTTGCGCGTGAATGATCAGCAGTCGTTTCTAATAGGTATATATTTTGATATAGGAATGCGGCATTGCCAAGAGGAGACTGAGCATAATCCGATAATCACGTTCTGCAGTCCAGCACAGGCCTTGGTCCAGAACGCTATTTCTTGCAATGAGGCACAGAATCAGCCATCATCAGGAACATGATAGGTCTTATCAATCATAATATATAGGTCTCTAATCTGATGGTAAAATCTAAACTGAGTAGTTAAGGCTAAACAATGTTCTCACGATCATTAGCCAGCAGTCAACATTGCAAATGTAGAAATTAATTCTATAGGTTGCTCCATTACCCTACAAAAATTAACATGAATTAACGGTAAACGTCAAAAAACGCCGTTTTCTCTGATTTCCTGAAATCATTCTGTGAAAAAAGACTACATCCGGATGCTGTCTGCCTACAGCCCCCCGGACGACTCAGGACAAAGTCGGGAAAAGCCCGGAACCGGTCCGTCCTGAACCAGTCCCGGGCTTTCCCCGTCTCATGCTTCATGGATGCCCGTCCGCCTTCTGATCCTCACGGCATCCGCAGCCCACCGCTACATCAGCCCCAACCAGCGCAGCACATCGTTCAGGTTGGCGACAATCATGAGCAGGAGCAGCAGTCCTATACCTATATACTCTGCCCATATCATGAAATTCTCGCTTGGCTTCCTGCGCGTAATCATCTCATAGAGCAGGAAGAGCACATGCCCGCCGTCGAGCGCGGGAATAGGTAGGATGTTCATGAAGGCGAGTATGATGCTCAGGAAAGCCGTCATGAGCCAGAACATGTGCCAGTCCCACGTCGGGGGGAAGAGGCTACCTATAGCACCGAATCCGCCGAGCGACTTTGCACCGTCGGCCGAGAAGAGGTATTTCAGGTCACCCACATATCCTGCAAGTACATGGCAGCCATACCTGGCTCCTGCGGGAAAGCTCTCGAAGAATCCGTAGCTCACGTGTACGGGTTTGTAGTAGTCAGGCAGGTTCTTGGGGAAGAATCCCAGCGTGAACGTGTCGTCGAGCTTTTCCGATACAGCCATACTGACTGTAGAGTCGCCCTGCGCGCGCTGCACTTCCAGCCTGATGGTGTAGGCCGCCGTGCTGTCCTTGTGGGTTGATGCTGCGGCCAGCATATCCTTCATGCGCCCAATCTCATTGTTGAACTCATTATGGGAGGCAATCGGAGTCCCGTTCACCGCTACAATCCTGTCGCCCCTCTCCAGCCCCATCTTCTGTGCCTTCGTTCCCGGCACCACGCTGTCGATGAGTGCAGGAATGAACGGGCTGACGAAGTTCGGTGTGGCCTTGAGCATGTCAAGCATGTTGAGGTCGCCCGGCAGCTGCAGGGTCATGGGTTTCCCTTCTCTCAGGATCTCCACCTTCTGCGCAACGGCCAACTGCCTGTACAGGTCGGCATTGAAACTCTTGAACGGCCCCTGATCTGTGGCCACCAGCACGTCATTGTCGCGGAATCCCAGTTCTTTGGCCTGCTGGTTGAACTTCATGCCCATGGTCATGTCCTTCACACTGTAGTATTCGTCGCCCCAGTAGAAAAGACACATGGAATAGATGAAGAGTGCCAACAGGAAGTTGACCAGCACGCCGCCCACCATGATGAACAGCCGCTGCCAGGCCGGCTTCACGCGGAATTCCCACTTCTCGGCCGGTTTCTTCATCTGCTCCGTATCGAACGACTCGTCTATCATGCCTGCAATCTTGCAGTAACCGCCCAGCGGGAGCCAGCCAATGCCGTACGTGGTGTCGCTATTCTTCGGCTTGAACTCAAACAGATGGAACCACGGGTCGAAGAACAGGTAGAACTTTTCC
>JBJEHA010000056.1:0-10583 GCA_051875605.1 Prevotella sp.
TGGAATCAGCCCTATTTTTCAAATATCACCTAAAGTTTAGCGGACAGTAATAATTGAATATCCGTTTCTTCTACCAAAACCAATAATCCTATCAATATTACTACTACCTACATTTATGATTTGTAAATGCGAAAACAATTCCATCATAACTAACCATTAAATCGTCTTTTTCTTCAAACTATCTTCTTTTTTTTGATTGGTCTTTTGTTGTTTGTTTCCACAATTGTATTTCATTAAATGACCATATGGGTAATGGTATTGCGTGTTTTAGTTGATTGTATGTAAGATTAGGATTATCTCGTACAAATTGTTTTACTATTTCTAAATACAATCAACCTTTTCCATAATTTTCTTTACGATTAAACAAATTAGACTTATTAGTCAAAAACAGGTGCTGTTAGCGATGCATTTAAATTGATATTCAGTAAGTTTGCGTATTTGAGAATAAAAAAACATTATGAACAAAAGTGTCCGGTATGTATTTCCCCCATTGTAAAGAAGGATGGAAAACGCAAAAACGTGCAACGATACAAGTGCATGGCGTGTGGACACCGTTTCAGCGGTGGCAGAAATGTAGGGATGGAAAAATCTGGGAGGTGTACCCGCACGGCAAGCAGACAATATCCCAAATCAGTGAAGACATCGGTCTTAGTCCCTCGACGATAACACGTCGGTTGGCATCCAACTCGTCTGATTGGGGACAGCCAATAATGAAATGCTGCGGAGTTATACATTTGGATGCCACTTATTTCGGCTGCAATACAGGGGTGCTGCTGGTGTTGTAAGGCGGAAGAGGACGTCTTCTTTATATGAAGCATATTGCACACGAACATGTAGGTGACTACGAAGATGCAGTGCAACACATAGTTGTATGCGGTTACCAGATTCAAGGAGTAGTCATAGATAGGCTACAAAAGTTGTGTGCAGTCCTTGCAAAATATAAGATCCAAATGTGCCAGTTTCATGTGGTAACGATAGTTAGAAGAAAACTGACTTAGCGCCTGAACTTGAAGCGGGAAAAAGAACTGTTGGGCCTGACATACCGTCTCAAAGACATTTCCAAAGACAATTTCGTCAGCGAGTTCGGGAAATAGAAGGGGAGATGGCACGACTTCCTGAAAGTAAAGACTGTCAACAAGATTACCGGGCGTTGCAAATTGCCCCTGTACACAGCCATTTACACAATTTCCCCTTTCCCACCATTCCGCCACACCGCCTGCCCCGCCATCCTTGAAGCGGAAAGCGAAACCGGAAACAGTGAACTGGAAAGTCCGTAATAGTGAAGTCCAATCTTCCAAAAACCGAAGTGCAATCTGTAGTTCACGGCGTGAACACTATATTCCACGCCGTGAACACTATATTTCACGCCGTGAACACTATATTCCACGCCGTGAACTACAGATTGCAGTTAAGGACTGGAAACCTTTCACTTCACTATTACGGACTTTCCAGTTCACTGTTTCCGATTTTGCTTTCCGCCCGAACAGACAAACCTGTCCCGTTGGTCATAAGGTACTTTTTGTAAGATTGAAACGAGAACGGTATCTTCCTCTATTCATCGAAAACTGTTCTCCAGCTTTCTGCCAGGTCAAATGGCAGCGAACGCTATTTGCTGCTGCCCTTAAACCAATTCCAGACTATTACGATGAATAGTGCCCAAAGTAGTGTTTGCATTTTTCTATCTTTCAGTCAATAATATCTACCACTATGAGTCCAGCAGCAAATGCAAAAATAGGTAAAGAACCTGAAGAACCTGCTTTTGGGTGTCCTAAAGTTTAGTTTTTCTCTTGGTCTTCTGTTGATTTTCTTTTGAATGTTGGCAAAATGAAAAGGGCAGCCCTCACGAGCACGATGGATGTCGTGGTACGCGGGACTGCCCAGTTTTTTAAGCATGGCAGATTACTTGATTGCCACTTTTATGCTGCTGCCATTCATGCGTACCGTATATATACCTGATGGAAGATATACGGATGTTCCACCACCATTGTTGAGGTGGGCAACACGCATACCCACGGCATCAAACATATCGGCAGGAGAAGCATTCACCGTGAGACAATGACCGTTCACCGACACTGACAACGGCTGTAACAGAGGAGAAGACACTCCATCGGTATTGCCTACACTGACATCGGCTTGCTGAGATTCTCCGGCATCATAGACCACAGAGATGCCATATACAGAAGAAGTCTGCGATGCTTCATCGGCGGTATAGCTGAGGGTCGTTACAGGACTTGAGTTGAGGCGCACACCATCACGGTAAATGTTGTAGCCTACTATTGAAGCACGAGCCGCAGCACTCTGATAGGTAATTATTACTGTCCGCTAAACAAACGCAGCACACTCTCAGATGCAAATGCCCGACGTTCAGAGAAGTTCTTTGAGGAGGTATACAGATTCCTCTATAATGCAAACTATTACTGTTCGCTAAACCATAAGGATGTGAGTCCAACTTCCGGTTTTCAAGAAGTTGGACTCACATCTTTATGGTTTAGCGGACAGTAATAGTTTATAACACACGATTGATTTCCCGCCGGAGTTGTCGCTGTTCGACTGAGGGACTTGTAAATCAAAAAATAAGACTCGACCGCCGTATAATCAGCAGCCGAGCCGGATATCTTTGCGCCCGTCAACTTTTATCGGACAGCAATAATTTTGAATTCATCGAACTATCGTTAATATAAGAAGGGATGTGCCAGAAAAGACACATCCCTTCTTTAATTTTCAGAATAGTCTAAGGAGGACTATTTCCGGATAATGTATTTCTTTCCGTTGATGATATACAGACCAGGCTTCAGGGTCTTGATTCTGTTTGCTTCCGCATTCTTCATCAATTCAATGCCATCGCTTGTATATACATTCACTGTGGTTCCTTCCGTCGCAAACGAGTCGGCTATGCTTGTAGAGGTTCCGATAGTCCAGTAGAAGTTGAATGTCTGGTCAACCTTGTTGGTCGGATTGTTAAAGTCATATACCCAGTTTTCTGGTATGCAGAGACTATAGTTGCCGTCTTGTGTATAAGGTCCATCGGGAAGTGTGATGGTTATCTTATTCCACGGATAACCGTTCTGGGATACATATCCATCAATCAATTTGGTTGGTATAGAAATGGAGTTGGAACCAGCTGTGAAATAAATTTCCATTGTATCGTCATAACCTACACCGTCAGCTTCGCTGAAGTCATTGAACTGTAAGGTGATTGCTGACAGTTGTTCAACCGTTGAGAGATTTTCGGGTGTTATTGTAATATCCCATGGTTTCAGTGTCCATGTGAAGACCATGTCCTTTCCAATCACATCACCCTTGTCATTGTCATAGATGTAGTCGCCTGGTACAAACAGTGTATAGGTTCCTGCTTCTGTGTACAATTCGCTAAGGGCGATTCCCAGTTGGTTCATGTCATACGGATAGAAATGATTGAGTCCTGTCAATTCAGTCTGTATGCCATGGGCATCTGTGAATATCATCTTTGACGTTGCTTCGTAGTTCCAGTCCACACTGCTTGTACTCGGGAATGTGAGGACGATATTCTGCAGTCTTCTGACTGTTGCGCCGTTTTGCGGGTCAGAAATTACATCTGCACCGATGACGTATCTGAATGAAATGTCTGACGCATTTGAATTTGACTCGTAGTTCACGCAACCTGCGGGGAGTACCAGTGTGTAGGTACCATCGGCTGTAAGTGTTTCCGGCAGATTGACAATCAGTGCATTCCATGCTTCTCCAATATCGGTGTTGGTTATAGACATGATTGAAGCGTCGGGCATAATCATGTACGGATTTCCGTTGCCCCATCCTACCATTTCGTGGTCATTGAAGGTAATCTCAAATGTAGAAAGACTTTCTACAGAGCCTTCTGCCGGGTCGATAGTGATGTTTTCGGGTGCCTCAATCGTATAGTTATACGTATATTCATCGGTTGTGGCTTTTCCGTTGATGGTCAGGCAGCCTGCGGGCAGTACGAGTGTATATTCGCCGGAAGCAGTAATTGTTTCATTGAGACTGATGGTCAGTTCATCGTCTTCTATACCGTTGTCGTTATTGTCATACCAGTCATAGTCGCCTGTTGCAGGATAAGTGTTGCCTTTTGCATCTTTTACGTAAGGCGCGTGGCTTGGTTCAGATGGACTCCAGTCCGTCCATGTAGCCATATCGCCATAGAAGGTCATGATGAAGTCTTTCAGGTTTGCAACGGTACTTCCCGGAACCGGGTCAATGTTCATGTTAAGTGGTGTAGCACCGACAATCAGTGAGAATACGGCTTCTCGGTTGTTCTTTGCACCACCCTGGTTCATGGTACCGAGATTGAAATAGCCTTCCGGAACGATAACAGCATAGTAGCCTTCCTCTGTAATAGGCTGCGCGAGTGTTACTGTAACTTCCTCGTAATAGTCCTTTCCGTCAATGACAATCTGTTCGGTCGTTGCACCCTTGCTTGTTGCCACAACCTCACCGATTCTGTTGCGTATCTCAATGTTGCCGAGCCATGCGAAGTCAATGCCTTCACTGTAGCCGAACTTGAGAGTGGATATCTGCTTCACGTTGCTTCCTTCTGCGGGGTCAATCAGATTGACTTCCGGCAGGTTGAACTTGGCATCCACATAAACAGAGATATATGAGTCGTCTTCTTCTCCATTGTTTCCTTGCACGATGTGTCCGTCAGCACCGGTCACCTGTAGGCTGACAGGGAAGTTGTCGTAGGATGTCAGTATGAATTCCGGAATGGTCAGCGTAACGGTTGTCTGGTCCTCGTTCAACGTGCATGCACAGTCCTGTGTCATTCCGGATCCGAGTACTACGAATGCTTTGTTCACGGTCACAGCATCGCTGAATGTGAAGCTGATCTGGTTGTCTTCTGCGCTTGTCAGTGAGAAGTTGGCTTCATTCTGGTCAAAGAGCAGTTGGTAGGGATCTACCAATGTAGTGGTGCTGTACTGGTATTCTTCACATGCGCCCTTGATGTTTACGGCGGCGGAACCCACCATGTCTTCGTTCAGGTTTCTGGCTTCCTCGCTTGTCCAGCCAAATACCCTGATCTGGTAGGTATTGCCAGCAAACAGCTTATAACCACTGAAACCGGGAATCCAGAGATTCCAGTGCCCGTCATCGGTCTTTGCCGAGGTTCCTGCCGAAGCCGATTTCACGGTTAGCGGTTCACCGCCTTCCACAAGCTGCACCAGATCCCATACCAGGAATCCTATCTTGTCGTCTTTGTTTGTGGCGATGTTCAGATAGTGGTCGGATGGCAGCAGTTCAAGTGACTCTATATTGAGCAGGTCGATTGTAGATGTTGCGCTTGTCGGGTCTTCCGTGTCGTTCAGATGGGCCATAGTCACCTGCATGTCCTCTATGACAGCTACATGTCCGGCTGTTGTATACGACTTGGTGAACATGGCAGAATAGTCCTCACCGTCGGGTGATGACAGCCCTTCAAGTGAAACGATTACATTGGTATTCTCGTCGCGTGTGAATTCTGGTATAGCCACCACAAGCTCATGGGTGTTCGGAGCCACTTCTTCGTAGCTGGCCATAGAAAGCGGAACGACAACACTGTTGTCTTCGCCTTCAGCAACGTATGCGAATTTTATGCCTGTGAAGCTTGCCACCCCTCCTTCTTCCATGATGTAGTAGTCTATTGATGTTGCATCATCGAAGTTTGTCGTGTTCTCGGGCAGCAGGGAAATATCTACTGTCGGATTATAGATGATTTCCTGGTATGTGTAGGCAAAACTGTATTGCCCACCGGTTGATCCTGCAACCGTGGTATAGGTCAGTGTACCGTCGGCAGCAGTCACACCGCTTACAGTAAGTGTCATTTCTTCATAAGAGATCTGTTTCCCTTCTTCTGCAGTCAGCCCAAGAGCCTCCTTGGTACGCTTTTCACCTCTGAGGTCAATGGCCAGGATATTATCTCCGAAGAACTGTACCGGAACATCGACAATGGCCCATCCTCCATCCACTTCCGGGTTACCGATGCTCAGTTTTGCTGTAGGCAGGGTGTTGGTGTCCAGCGGTCCGTCGAACACGAGCTGTACCAGTCCGGTATAATCGTCTTTGGCAATCCACGAGGTGATGACATCGCGCCCATTCCCGGGCGTGTTGACTGTAGAACTCAGGCTTGTGGGCTTGGATGCTGCGTAGTAAACGATATCAAGCGGCTCAAGCGTTTCCGCATTGTCTTGGGTCTTCACGCCGTCCAGCCTGATGTGTATCTCATCGCCCTCAGACACGTCACCGTTGTCGTAAAGGGATTTCAGTGCGGCAGTCGGGTCTATGCCTACATACTTGTCGTTTGTAATGGTATAAGGCAATACAGTTTCTGTCGTACCCTGGCCAATGGTCATGTAGCATTTGGTCACGGCAACACTCTTGTTGAACTCCAGGGAAACCAAATTGTTCACACCGATTGTGCTACCGGCGGCAGGAGTCTGTGCCACGCATGTGAGTGGAATGGGAGCACCGTAGCTGAGCACCTCAAATGTGCCGCCCTGTATGCCGGAGGCCTTGTAGAAATAGAATTTCGTACCTTGTTTTGTGCCATTGGGTATGCTTACTGTAATGGAGTAGGGACTTGAGTTTCCTTTAGGTCCGGCAATGCCCACTGTATGTGCTGCATCCGAATAGCATTCGATTTCCCGGTCACCACTTTTGACTTCAAGTACTGTCCCGTCGGTTGTCACATCTTCGGGAACAGTAAATTCTGCATACCAGCTACCATAACCGATGGGGTAGCTGCCGCCCACCTCAAGCATGTAGGGGTCGGCTTCAGTCCCGCTGCCCACTATGTCTGCTGCCGCACTGTTCCAGCCGAAAGCCAGGATTGCAGCCAGCAGTATCAGAGTGCGTGTCAGGAGACTTTGCTTAGAGTAAAATAAATCTCTCATACTAACTGAATTTTTGATATTGAATAAAAAAAGAATTTTCCTTAAAACAGAGCAACTTTGCTATTCCGACATGGCAAAATTACAAAATAAATTCAGAAAAAGAAGCATGGAACCACAAAAATACACCTTATTATAAATATAGGTGTCCTGACAGGTGGTTTATGAAGGTCTAAGAAAACAAGAAGGTGTACCTTTGCAGATACACCTTTCATTGTCATTATTGAAGTCTTTTCCTGTTTTTTCAACCCTTACAGATTCGGGTTGATCTTGTTCCATTCCGATATTTCCGGAACGATGTTCAGTGTCACCAGCTCATCGCGCATCTTGCACAGGTGCTGGTAGCTGGCATCCAGGGCAGCCATTTCCTCCGGTGTTCCGGCAGGCATCTTGTAGGTACAGCCATTGGTGTCGAGTGTAGTGTCCATGGCCATCATGATGTTCTGGTACTTCTCGTTCTTCACGTATGTACCTGCAGGCCATGCGAAGGGTTCACCGCCCATGACGGCGCGGATCATTTCTACCGAGCAGTAGGCCGGGCTTTGCCATGAGCTGCGTCCGCGGAGCTGGATGATCTTTGCGCCCCCCTGCACCACATCGGTGCGGAGCTGCTCCCATTCTTCCTGGGGCAGTGCGGGTGTGCCTATGATTTCGCTCAGCGGCTTGCCCTGTATCTTCACCTGGCTGCCGAATACGGCCATCTGCTCACCGTGTCCGCCGAAGGTGCGGCATCCGGTTACTTCATCGCTCTTCACGCCGAACTTCTTGCAAAGCTCGCTGCGCAGACGTGTGGAGTCAAGGGCTGCCAGTGTGGTCACCTGTGAAGGCTTCAGGCCTGAGTAAAGCAGAGTTACGAGACCTGTGAGGTCGGCCGGGTTGAAAATCACCACCACGTGCTTCACGTCGGGGCAATACTGCTTGATGTTCTTGCCCAGTTCCTCGGCAATCTTGCAGTTGCCGGCGAGCAGGTCTTCGCGGGTCATGCCGGCCTTGCGTGGTGCACCACCCGAGGATATGATGTATTTCGCATCCTTGAAAGCCTCTGCAACATCTGTGGTGGCGGTGAGGTTCACGCTGTCATATCCGCAGTGGAACATTTCTTCCATCACACCTTCCATGCCGGGTGCATACACGTCGTAGAGACATACGTTTGGAGTCAGTTTCATGGTGAGGGCGGTCTGCACCATTGTCGAACCGATGGCGCCGCCGGCACCTACGATTACCAGTTTGTCGTTAGTTAAAAATGCCATAATGTCAAATATGTTTTGATGTTATAATACGGTCTTCTGCCACTTGTGGGCTTGCTCCTGCAAAGGTACTATTTTTTGTGCGTAAGGAGGTATTTATTTTATCTTTAATTTGTTTTAAATTCTTAAAAACCCGTATCTTTGTAATGTCTAAATAGCAAAATGGATATGATACAAACAGTCAGTGAAAGAATTGAAGCGTTACGCGTCCTGATGAGGCGTGAGCGTATAGGTGCATTCATTTTTCCCAGCACCGACCCCCACAATAGCGAGTACGTGCCCGACCGATGGAAGGGGCGGGAATGGATTTCCGGTTTCTGCGGGTCGGCCGGGACGGCAGTGGTCACCATGACCGGTGCGGCTCTATGGACCGATTCACGCTATTTCCTTGCTGCGGCCGAGCAGCTGGAGGGCACGGGCTTCGTGCTCATGAAGGAACGTGTGGAGGGTACACCGTCGATAGCACAGTGGATAGGCCGGGAACTGGCCGATGCCGACTCCAAGGAGGTGGCCATCGACGGCATGTGCTGTTCTATGGCCGAGGCCGAGGAACTCATCGGCGGGTTGAGGGCTGAGGGCGGACTGACCCTGCGCACCAATCTCGATGCGCTCAGCCAGATCTGGACCGACCGGCCGTCCATACCCTCTGCCCCCATCTGTGAGCATCCCATGGAGTATGCAGGGGAAACCTGCGCCGACAAACTGGCCAGGGTGCGCGCCGCCTTGCGCGTGCATCATGCTGACGGTATGCTGGTCTCTGCCCTCGACGACATCGCCTGGCTTCTCAATCTCCGTGGCGATGATGTGCACTGCAACCCGGTCTTCGTGTCCTATGTACTCATTGACAGCCGTAAGGCCACCCTCTTCATCCATGGGCAGAAGGTGCCCGACGGCGTGCGTGCATCGCTCCTCGGACATGGTGTAGAGGTGGCCGGATATGATGTAGTGGGACAGGCACTCGACAAGTATCCGGAATACAACATCCTGCTCGACCCTTCTGAAACCAGCTGCACCCTTTTCCGCAGGGCTGCGGCGCGCCACAGGGTAGTAGCCAAGCCCTCGCCCATACCTGCAATGAAGGCCGTGAAGAACGCTGCGGAGATTGCGGGCTTCCGCCGGGCCATGGTGCGCGACGGCGTGGCCATGGTGCGCTTCCTGCGCTGGCTGAAACCGGCGGTGGAGGCCGGAGGGCAGACGGAAGTGAGCATTGACCGCAAGCTCACCGCACTCCGCGCGGAGCAGGAACACTACCGCGGATTGTCGTTCGACACTATAGCCGGTTACCGTGAGCACGGAGCCATCGTCCACTATGAAGCCACGCCCGAGACTGATGCCACCCTGGAACCGCGTGGGCTGCTCTTGCTCGACAGTGGAGCGCAGTATGCCGACGGCACGACCGACATTACGCGCACCATTGCGCTCGGGCCGCTGACCGAGGAGGAACGCCGCATCTACACGCTCGTGCTCAAGGGAAACATACAGCTGGCACTGCTAAAGTTCCCGAAAGGTGCTGCCGGTACGCAGCTCGATGCGCTGGCACGTAAGGACCTCTGGCGTGAAGGACTCAACTACATGCACGGAACAGGACATGGGGTGGGAGCTTACCTGAATGTGCATGAGGGACCGCATCAGATACGCATGGAATGGAAGCCCACTCCCTTGCTGCCGGGCATGACCGTGACCGATGAGCCGGGCATCTATCTTGCCGGACGATTCGGGGTGCGCATAGAGAACACCATGCTCATCACGCCTTACATGCAATCGGAATTCGGGACTTTCCTGCAGATGGAGCCGCTGACGCTCTGTCCTATAGACACCACTCCGGTTGTGCGCGACATGCTGACCGAAGAGGAACGCCGGTGGCTCAATGACTATCACCTTCGTGTGAGGGATACGCTCTCGCCGCTACTTGGCGTAGCCGACCGGGAATGGCTCTTCCAGGCCACGCAGCCTGTATGACCGACCGCTGGTTGAACTCTCTTGCGCCGGAATGAGGGAGTGTTGCACCGCAATATGGAAATCCTGCCAGCAGGGCATGCACCATCAAGGCGATTGTGTGTGTGCTGTAGGCAGGATTTTTATGTGTGTACGTTTTTCAAAGTGTCAGGATTTTAACACTTTTGCTTACACTTTGATTTTCCGGCCATTTTTGAAGATTCAGGCGAAAGCGGATTTTTGCGCGCCAGCGGAAATTTTGTGATTTGTATGCCTGTTTTGTAAATTGTTGAAAATCAACGGGATAAAGTTTTTTATTCTTGGAGTGTTAATAAAATCAGTCATTTTTTAACCTAAAATCCGTTAAATTTGTGCACAAATCGGCCGGTTTGTGCAGTTTTTAGTCCCCATTTTCCGCACTTTTGGCCGGGAAATCGCGGTTTTGAGGCCAAAAAACCTAAGTTTTTGCCCCGAAACAGTTAAGTTTTGCCTCAAAAACACTTAAGTGCCAGGACGAAAATAG